>NZ_JBFGFI010000029.1:0-33273 GCF_041579695.1 Halopseudomonas sp. | reverse complement strand
TGGCGGAGAGTCAGGGATTCGAACCCTGGGAACTGTTACCAGTTCAACGGATTTCGAATCCGTCCCGTTCGACCACTCCGGCAACTCTCCAGTCGGCGCGCATCATAACAGCTTTGCCTGATGCGGCGGAAGGGGTCAGCTAAGCTGTCAGCCGAGCTCTACTCCCAGACGCTGCGCTACTTCTTCATAGGCTTCGATCACACCTCCCAGACCCTGACGAAAGCGGTCCTTGTCCATCTTCTTGCCGGTAGCCTTGTCCCATAGGCGGCAGCCGTCCGGGCTGAATTCGTCACCCAGCACGATCTCGCCGTTGAACACACCGAATTCGAGTTTGAAGTCCACCAGGATCAACCCGGCTTCGTCAAACAGTCGGGTAAGGATACTGTTCACTTGCAGCGTCAGCTCCTGCATCCGCTTGAGCTGGTCTGCGGTTGCCCAGCCGAAGGTGACGACGTGGGATTCGTTGATGAAGGGGTCGCCCTTGGCATCGTCCTTCAGAAACAGTTCAAAGGTCGGTGGCGTCAGCGCCTGGCCCTCTTCGATGCCCAGCCGCTTTACCAGACTGCCGGCGGCGTGGTTTCGCACCACACATTCGACCGGAATCATGTCGAGCTTTTTGACCAGCACTTCGGTGTCGGACAGCAGCGCGTCAAACTGGGTCGGAATACCGGCCTCCTCCAGCTTCTGCATGATGAATGCATTGAAGCGGTTGTTAACCATGCCCTTGCGGTCCAGCTGCTCGATTTTCTTGCCATCAAAGGCGGAAGTATCATTGCGAAACAGCAGAATCAGGCGATCCGGGTCATCGGTAGTGAATACCGATTTGGCCTTGCCGCGATAGAGTTCTGTACGTTTTTCCATTATCGGCTCCCGCTGTGCGCGAAAAGTGGTTGGGGCATACCCGTTATGTTCTGCCAGGGCAGCCCCTGGTTCTGTTCGGCCAGGTGCAATTCACCCGACCACCCGGCAAGCGCGCAGTGTAATTCATCCAGTGCCAGCTCCGGCCGGTTGTTCTTCTCGCTTATATGCGCAATCGCCACATGGCAAAGCGATGAGCGATCCATCGCTGCAAGCAGACCCGCGGCCTGCTGATTGCTCAAATGCCCTAGGTCACCCCCAACACGCGCCCGCAGGCTCGGCGGATAAGGACCATTTGCGAGCATGTGCGGGTCGTAGTTGGCCTCGAGAAAGAGACCGTCCAGACCGCGATAACGTTCGATGATCCACGGAGTGATGGTGCCGGTATCGGTCAGAATGCCGAAGCGGTGCTGTCCGCTGTCGAAAATGTACTGGCAGGGCTCGCGTGCGTCATGCGGCACGGCTACCGGCTCTACATGCAGCTCCCCGATGGTAAAAGCCTCGTCCAACCGGATCACCTCGACCGGCACCTGGAAATCGCGCAACGCATGCAGGGTGCCGTGCGTCATGTAAACAGGAAGCTGGTAACGCAGGGCGAGCCGCTCGACACCTTTGACATGATCGGAATGCTCATGGGTGACCAGGATGGCGCTCAATTGGCGCGCACTCAGGCCCGCCTGAGCCAGCCTCTGTTCGGTTGCACGCAGACTGAACCCGCAGTCGATCAACAGACGTGTCTGGCCGGACTCGACAACCGTGGCATTGCCACGACTGCCACTGCCCAGCGAGCAATACCGCATAGGTTATATCCGTTCGATCAATTCAGGTTGGCCTGGATACGCTCGAGCACATCGACCGCTACGCGGGGGTCTGCTGCGGTATCAATGCTCTCGTCCACGGTGACCTGCACATTTCCGCCAACAGCGGTGAGTCGAACCTCGGTGCGCTGCGCTCGATCTTCGTCCGGGGTCTCGTCGCGGCCGAACAATCGGCCGAAGAAACCCGGCTCTTTCTGCTGACTGGCTGCCTGCGCCAGATCGATGTAGTACACGCCGGCGCTGCGATTGAGATCGGCGATGCGTATATCAGCCTGGCTCAGCGCCTGCCCTATCGCCGACCATGCCCGGTTGAAATCACTCTGCAGCGTGAGCACCGGATTGCCTGCGCCATCGCGCGCCAGCGTGGCGCGTGGGCCTGCCTGCGCCGCCATCAGCGAGGTAATCGAAGCTCCACTGCGCGACTGGTTCAGATAGGTCTCGAGCTCTGCCAGCACGGCACGCTCAAGGTTGGCATTGTCAGAATTCTCCGGCCAGTCGGTGCGGCTTCCGCCCTGACTGCGAGACATATGCGTCACGTAGATTTCACTGCTGTCGCCCTGCACTCCAGGCTCGACACGCAGGCGGAAGCGATGCTCCCGGCCTTCAACTGAACGCCCCTCACCGATTGCCGGCAGAATGCGGCGCAGCAATGGATTGTTGCTCTGCAGATCGAAGGCTACCCAGCCTGTCTGCAACTGACCCAGGCTCGGCGTCTCGCTGGCAACTGGCACCTGGTAATCGTTCCAGAACTGGCGGACCAGTGGCCAGGTGTCGCTGGCGCTGCGCTGCGCCTGCACCCAGCGTACCGAACCATTTTGCTGCAACGAGAACTCGGCCGCATCGGCACTGACGATCATCGGCTGCGGACGCGGCAGCTTGAATTTCTCGCCGCTGGCTTCGGCTACAGACTGCCCCGGAACAGGCAGGAGGTCGCCCAGTGGCTTGCTCTCGACGCCCTCGGGAATATCAATTCTCGGCTCGATGACGACACCCTGATAGTCCGACCCACGATCCCGGAAATAGCCATCTTCACCAGCCAGATAACCACAGCCACTCAGACCAGCGAGCAGAGCGAGCGATAGAGCACCCAGTACAGGCTTCATAAACAGTTCCTTGGTATACATGGTTCGAGACGGGCTCACAGGACGCCGCATTCGCGCAAGGCGGCACGGACCGTTTCGTGACAGCGGGGGCTGAGAGAGGTCAATGGGAGACGCAGTGCGTCGACCATCAGGCCCATCTCGTGCAGTGCCCATTTCACCGGAATCGGATTGGATTCGATAAACAGCGCCTTGTGCAGCGGCATCAGCGATTCGTTCAGTTGCCGCGCAAGATCGGCATTGCCATCCAGTGCGGCCGAGCAGAGATCGTGCATGGCCTGGGGCGCGACGTTGGCAGTAACCGAGACATTGCCCTTGCCGCCCATCAGGATCAGCTCGACTGCGGTGGGATCGTCGCCTGAATAGATCGCCATCCGGGCGCCTACCCGGTCGATCAGTTCGCGGGCACGCTGCAGATCGCCGGTCGCTTCCTTGATGCCGATGATGTTGCTGATATCAGCCAGACGCTCGACCGTTTCCGGCAACATATCGCAGGCCGTGCGGCCGGGCACGTTATAAAGAATCTGAGGTATCGCCACTGCCTCGGCAATAAACCTGAAATGCTGATACAGGCCTTCCTGGGTAGGCTTGTTGTAATAGGGCGTTACCAGCAGACAGGCATCGGCGCCGACACTGCGGGCCGATTCTGTCAGCTCAACAGCTTCGCGGGTGGAGTTGGCACCCGTTCCGGCGATCACCGGAATACGGCCGGCGACCTGGTCGACGACGCGGCGAATGGCTTCCTTGTGCTCGGACATATCAAGCGTAGCCGACTCACCCGTGGTACCCACAGCAACGATGCCGTCGGTGCCGTTCTCAAGATGAAAGTCGATCAGGCGCTCCAGAGCCTGCCAGTCCAGCCCGCCCCGCGAATCCATTGGTGTTGCCAGCGCCACCAGGCTGCCTGAAATCATGCAACTGCTCCAGTTGAAACATTGACCCGCAATGGTACTTTCGCCGTGCTGCCAGCACAAGGGAAGCCACACACAATTCGGCGCCGGACACTACTCCTGGCGCGATCACTCAACGGAAGACAAACACCCGATCGAGCCCGAGCAACAGGACATTGATCCAATGGCCCGAGCGCGCGACAATAATGACCCTGACGACTTCTCGTTGCCTGTGCAGCAGGTCGTAAATCAGCTTTTGAGGAACACCATGTCGACCCCCGCTCCACAGAAGGAACAGTTTCTGGTCATCAATGCCCTGGGAGGCCAGACCACTGCGCTGGTCACTACCTTTACCCGGCTGTGCATGGAGCAGCGCTGCCTGATTGTCAGTAGCCGCATGAGCCGCCATGGTACCTGCACTGCATTGCTGCTGCAGGTCAGCGGCAACTGGGACGCGCTGGCCCGCCTTGAGACACTGCTCCTCACGGTAGCCCGCCGCGAGCATTTCACCCTGTCCATGAGCCGCAGCACTACACTGGACGAACGTCCGCAGGCACTGCCCTACAACGTATTCGTCACCGCAGCCCAGCGTCCGGAGCTGTGCGGGGAGCTGTGTACCTTTTTCCAGCAGTTGGAAATAGATATCGAAGAGCTGTTCAGCTTCACCTATCTTGCCCAGCATACCGGGACCGCCATGCTGAACATGACGCTGACCATTGCCATTCCGGCGAAGACCCAGCTGAGCTGGCTGCGCGAGCAGTTTCTGGATTTCTGTGACGAGCTCAACCTGGATGCGGTAATCGAGCCCTGGCGTCCAGTACACTGAACGGACTCGCCCCGAACAACCCCCGCGCACAACGAAAAAGGAGCCTACCGGCATGCCTGTTGAACTGGACCAACCGATACCTGTTTTTTCCGCCCCGGCCACCAGCGGCGTGACCGTCGACTCCGACCAGCTTCGCGGCCAGCAGTTCGTGCTGTATTTCTACCCCAAGGACAACACGCCAGGCTGCACCACAGAGGGGCAGGATTTTCGCGACCAGCACGGAGATTTTCTGGCAGCCAATACGCGCGTGTTCGGCGCATCGCGCGACAGTCTGCGTACCCACGAGAATTTTCGCAGCAAGCAAGGCTTTCCGTTCGAACTGATCTGCGATGCGGACGAGAGCCTTTGCCGCCTGTTCGATGTGATCAAGCTTAAACAAATGTATGGCAAGGAATACGAGGGAATAGAACGCAGCACCTTCCTGATCGATGCCGAAGGTGTGCTGCGCGGAGAATGGCGCAAGGTGAAGGTCAAGGGCCATGTTGCCGAGGTACTCGCCGCAGCTCAGCAACTCAACGGCTGACTACCGAGGGGGCAAGTGCCTAGGGAGCTTCGACCGTGACCTCGGGGTGTGGCTCCTGATCTCCCGGCCAGGCATTGAGCACTGCCTTGAACAGCGTTGCCAGCGGGATCGCGAAGAATATCCCCCAGAAGCCCCACAATCCGCCGAAAATCAGCACGGCAGCGATGATCGCTACCGGATGCAGATTGACCGCCTCGGAGAACAGGATTGGCACCAGCACATTGCCGTCCAGCGCCTGAATGACCGCATAAACGATCATTAGTACCATGAACTCGTTGCCCAGCCCCCACTGGAACAGACCGATGAGCGCCACGGGAATGGTCGCGATGGTAGCGCCGATATAGGGCACGAGTACCGATAACCCGACCATAACCGCCAGCAGCGCGGCATAGTTGAGACCGAGGATCGCAAAACAAACATAGCTGATCACACCCACAATCAGTATTTCCACTGCCTTGCCGCGAATGTAGTTAGCGATCTGCTGATTCATTTCCGTCCACACTTCATTCATCAGCCGCCGTTCGCGGGGCAGCCGGCCTACCAGCCAGGCAACGATCTTCTCGCTGTCCATCAGAAAGAAAAATACCAGAATAGGCACCAGCACCAGGTAGACAAGGATCGTCAGGAGCATCGGCAGGCCCGCCAGGGACTGCGACAGCAACCATTGCCCCAACTGGCCAAGCTCCCCGTTTATTGATGCCACGATCCGGTCGATTTGCCCCGAGGATATCAGCGACGGGTACTGCTCGGGCAGGTGAGCCAGCTGCGCCTGCCACTGCACCAGCATTCGTGGCAACTCGTTGAACAGATTGATCACCTGGCGCCACACCAGCGGCACCACGATACCCAGAAGAGCCGCCAGCGCACCGAGAAATAGCAGGAATACCAGCCACACCGCGAGCGCCTGGGGTACTCCCCAGTTTCTCAGGCGAGTGACCATTCCCTGCAACAGATAGGCGAGCACTATGCCGGTCAAGAGCGGCGCCAGACTGCCACCAAAGCTGATGATGATCGCGAAACCCAGCGCAAGCAGGACTGCGAGCACCACCGCCTCTTCATCCGAGAAATAGCGATGCGCCCAGTTACGAAATACCTTGAACATGCCTGTTGATCTCACTCCTTGCGCAACCAATAATGAAACTCGCTGTCCAGACAGGATGACTCCAGCAACACGTGGCCTGCAAGCTCGCAAAAACGCTGGAAATCTCTCTGCGAACCGGCATCCGTAGCCACTACGTGCAGTATCTGTCCTGCCACCATCGCATTCAGTGCCTGCTTGGCCTTGAGCAGGGGTAATGGGCAGCTCAGCCCGCGGGCATCTAGCATATGGTCAGCGGTCAACGCCGGAGTATCGACAGGCATGCAGTGGCTCCTGATTAACAAGTGCTACAGTATAGCCCCTGAGGGGTCGATGGCAGACAACCCTATCCAACCGGATACGCAGGTGATCATGCATTCCACCAACGCACTACCCATCAAACGACTCAATGCTGCGGTCCTCCGGGGCCTGATGCTCGCCCTGGTTGTCAGCGTTGCCGCGCCGCCGTTGGCCCACGCAGACTACAACCTGCCGTCGCTGGGTGATACCAGCTCGTCGATCATGTCCGCCCGGCAGGAGCACCAACTGGGTCGGGCCTGGCTGTCGATGCTGCGCGGGGCGGTCCCCACGATGGACGACCCCCTGCTCAAGGACTTTATCGAAGGTCATGTCTACAGCCTGGTTGAAACCAGCCAGCTGGCCGACCGGCGCCTGGCCTTCGTGCTGATTGACAGTCCCGAGCTTAACGCCTTTGCAGCCCCTGGAGGCGTGGTAGGCGTAAATGGAGGTTTATTTCTTAACGCCTACACCGAGGCCGAGTTTGCATCGGTGATGGCCCATGAGCTGGCTCACCTATCCCAGCGCCACTTCGCCCGGAATCTTGAACAGCAGGAACGCATGCGCATACCGATGATGACCGCAATGCTGGCCGGAGTGATTCTCGCAGCCGCCGGCGGCGGTGATGCCGGCATTGCAGCACTGGCGTCTACCCAGGCGGCCGCTATTCAGGAACAGCGACGTTTCTCGCGCCAGAATGAGCAGGAAGCGGACCGGATCGGCTTGATCAACCTGGAACGCGCCGGCTACGATCCCGAAGCGATGCCCGACATGTTCGAACGACTGGCGCAGATGGGTCGCTTCAACCGCACACCGCCGGAATTCCTGCTGACCCACCCGGTGACTCAGTCGCGCATTTCCGACTCACGTAATCGCGCCGAGCAGCTGAAAAATGGTGGGCAACGCGACAGTGTCGAATATCAGATGATGCGCGCCAGGGTGCAGCTGCGCCATGAACAGAGCCCGGGGCTTGCAGCGCAGCGCTTTCGCATACTGCTCGACGAACATGAAGGCGACCATGCCGCGGCCCGCTACGGCCTGGCGCTGGCGTTGACCCTTGGCGGCCAGCACGACGAAGCAGTCGGGGTGCTCGAACCCCTTCTCGCGGCTCAGCAGGGCAATGTGGCCGTCAATCTCGCTGCAGCGGAACTGGATATCAACCGCGGCGATCTGGATCAGGCGCTCGCTCGTGTTGACCGACTACTGCAGGTCAATCCTGATAACTATCCATTACAGGAAGCCAAGGCTGACATCCTGCTGCGCGCCCGGCGCTACGCTGATGCGGAGCAGGTGATCAACCGGCTCGCCAGCCAGCGCGACAGCGATCCGGACGTCTGGTACCTGGCCGCAGAAATACGCGGCTTGGCAGGCAACATTATTGGCGTGCACACTGCCCGGGCGGAATATTTCATGCTTGCCGGCGATCTGGACCAAGCGGCCGAACAGCTCGACCTGGCAGCCATGCGAGCGGGGGACGACTATGTCCGGCGCGCGCGCATCCAGGCCAGACAGGAGTACCTGATCGAACAGCGTGCAATTATCGAAAACCTGTGATCAGGCATTCCCAGGCGCATTGATTCGCGCATTGCGGGTGAATTCGAGCATTCGCTCCAGCGGCTTTACCGCGCGGGGGATCAAATGCGCGGGCACATGAATTTCATTACTTCCCTGCTCCAGGCTTTGCAACAGCGTGGGTAGGGTATTCATCGCCATCCAGGGGCAATGGGCACAGCTGCGGCATGTAGCGCCGCTTCCAGCAGTCGGTGCTTCGATCAGAAGCTTGCCCGGCGCCCCCTGTTGCATCTTGTAAAAGATCCCCCGATCAGTGGCCACGATGAAGGTCTCGTTGGGCAGCGTCTGTGTTGCCTTGATCAGTTGACTGGTCGAGCCCACCACATCGGCCAACTCGACGACAGGCATGGGCGACTCGGGATGGACCAGAACTGCCGCATCCGGATACACCGCTTTCAGGTCCAGTAGCGCCTTGGCCTTGAACTCCTCGTGGACGATGCAGGAACCCTCCCAGAGCAGCATGTCAGCACCAGTCTCACGTTGGATGTAGTTACCCAGATGCTGGTCAGGAGCCCAGATGATTTTCTCACCCTTGTCCATCAGATGGCTGACAATCTCCAGCGCACAGCTGGAGGTCACCACCCAGTCCGCCCGCGCCTTCACCGCTGCCGAGGTATTGGCATAGACCACCACGGTACGGTCCGGATGCTGATCGCAAAAGGCGGAAAACTCCTCAATCGGGCAACCGATATCCAGAGAGCAGGTCGCCTCCAGGGTCGGCATCAGCACCTGCTTTTCAGGGCTGAGGATTTTTGATGTCTCGCCCATGAACCGTACACCGGCTACCACCAGCGTACTGGCCGGATGCTCCTTGCCAAAACGCGCCATCTCGAGGGAGTCGGACACACAACCGCCGGTTTCCTCGGCAAGCGCCTGAATGACCGGATCAGTGTAGTAATGCGCTACCAACACGGCGTCACGCGCCTTCAGAGCTTCGCGAATACGCTGTTTGTAATCGGCTTCTTCCGCCGGGCTGAGCGGCGCCACCTGCTTGGCGGCCAGGTGCGCCTGGACCAATACCCGCTCTGGAATCTGTGACATGTGGAAGATCCTTTGATCGTTTCAATGGAGAAATTATACCACGGCGACGCCGTGTGAAATCGCCCTGCCCCGGCGCCCATGCGGCGTTCCTGATAGCTCAAAACGGAACTTAACAACAGCCTACCGGTCGAGAGGTACAGGAGAGATCACATAAACACGAGGAGTTTGCCATGTTCGCGGCCCTACCACGACTGGCCAAGGCGCCGGGCTCTGCCTGGGTTGATATCCGAGGGCATCTGGATCGCCATCCATGGGGATTCTTACCCCTGATGTTGCTCGGCCCACTTATTCCGGCAATCTGTGTCTATATCGGAGCTACGATGATCGGCTGGGCAGTGTATGGCAACGAAGCCGAGGTACAGCTGCTCAGACCTGAGCGGAACTGACGTGGCCGCGGGATCACTCGCCAGCGCGCGCGCCACTGGTCAATACGGGTTGTCGATCAGCTTCGGGCACGCTCGGCGTCACGCAGCGCCTTGATTTGATCATGATTTCGCAGCACGCCCTGGTATTGGCGCTCGACTACCTGACGGACGTCAGCTGGCAGATCCTTTTCGAGCGCGTCCTTGTAACTTTTCTTGGCTACGTCCTCGCCTCGCTCGCACTCATTGAGAATCGCTTTCTCGTCCTTGCCCAAGATCATCGATTTCAGATCCACCCAGCGACGATGCAGGTCACCGGCCAGGCTGGTGTTGTCCTCCGGATCCCCACCCAGACGTTTTACGATAGCCTTCAGCTCCTCGGCCGACTCGCCACACTCTATCGCATGGTCACTGAGCAACGCCTTGAGCTCTGGACGCTTTACATCATCAGCGCACACCTTGAAGCCCTTCTCTCCGTCCTTACAAGTTTCGATCAGATCATTGAGCACGCCGATCGTTTCTTTCGATGCGTTAGAAGTCATATCTTCAGAAGTCATATCTTCCTCCATCCGGTAAATAGCATTCGTGGTGGAACTGACGACGGCCGTCATCCCACACGCCAGAATTTGGACTATGTAGCCGGGTGGAGGTTCAAGGATTGAGCTGACACAAAAGGGGGATAAATAAGTGCTGCAGAATACCTGATCGAGTAGACCGAAACAGGCTGGAGAAGGAAAAAATGGTGGGTCGTGTAGGATTCGAACCTACGACCAATTGGTTAAAAGCCAACTGCTCTACCAGCTGAGCTAACGACCCGGAACGCGCGCTATAGTACTGATTTATCAGATAAACTCAAGTTTTTTTTAAGTTTTTGCATAAAGCGTGGGATCCGCAATACTGGCCGCCGCGAAACCCGCCGCCCGTAATCGACAACTGTCACACAGACCACAGGCTAGGCCGCGGCTATCTGCCTGGTAACAGGAAACAGTCAGACTGTAATCAACCCCAAGCCGTGTGCCGGCCTCAATGATCTGAGCCTTGCTCATGTCCTGCAGTGGCGCTCTGATCCGGAATCCCGAGCCTTCGACTCCAGCCCGGGTTGCCAGATTGGCCACATGCTCGAAAGCATCAATGAAAGCCGGCCGGCAATCGGGATAACCGGAGTAGTCCACCGCATTCACGCCGATGAAGATATCCGTCGCCTCGAGCACCTCGGCCCATCCCAGGGCCAGTGACAGGAAAACAGTATTGCGGGCTGGCACGTAAGTAATGGGGATGCCCTGCTGCAGCGTCTCGGGCACATCGATCGCAGCGTCGGTCAATGCCGAGCCGCCGATGCCGTCCATATCCAGCGTGATCACCTTGTGCGCCGCTACCCGGGCTGATGCAGCCAGCCGGGCAGCCGCATCCAGCTCTGCCCGGTGACGCTGCCCGTAATCAAAGCTGAGCGTGTGGCAGTGATACCCTTCGGCCTGGGCCATCGCCAAAACCGTTGCCGAATCGAGGCCGCCTGAAAGCAGCACTACCGCCTTTTTCGTCTCTGTCATGTCAGTGTCCGGGTTCGTCGTTCCACAGATATTTATGCAACTGCATCTGAAAGCGGACCGGCAGGTTATCCTCGACAATCCAGTCTGCCAACTGCCGCGGGCTCAGCTGTCCGTGGCTCGGTGAGAAAAGCACCTCACCCACCCGCTCAGACAATGCGTATTCGTCCAGCTTGAATCGCGCCCAGTCGTAGTCTTCCCTGCTACACAGCACGAACTTTACCTGGTCCTGCCTGCCCAGTATCGCGATATTCGCATACAGGTTGCGGCTCATCTCGGCAGACCCGGGCGTCTTCAGATCCACCACGCGGCTGACCCGGGTATCGACTGCCGAGACATCCAGAGCACCACTGGTTTCAAGCGATACCTGATAGCCCGCATCGCATAGTGCAGCGAGCAACGGTATGCAATTGGGTTGAGCAAGCGGCTCACCACCAGTCACGCAGATATACCGGGGTGAATAACTGGCTACCTGTGCAATTATATCTTCGAGGCTGCGAACCTCCCCCCCGGTAAAGGCATAGGCAGTGTCGCAATACTGGCAACGCAAGGGGCAGCCAGTCAGACGTACGAAAACCGTGGGTAGCCCCATGGTGCGACTTTCGCCCTGGATGGAATAGAATATCTCCGTAATCCGGAGTGAGCAGCTTGGATCAATTGACATGAATGGTATCCAGGGCTGGACTGCTGAACAGGCAGAGGCCCACAAGGGTTGTCGCTTGCCTTACAAAACAGGCGTGAGCTTGATAACCGTAGAATGAAAGGCGGGTAGTTTAGCCGACAGATGGGCAAAATGCAGGCTCCCAGCGGCACTATGGCCGCACGGATCAATCTCCTGCATTCCCGGCTTTTAACTCAGGCTGTCCAGATCGCGCCGGGCCAACTGGGCGGCCGACGTATTCGGGTGTCTGGAGAGCACTTCCTGATAGAGCTCGATGGCTTTCTCCCGATTACCCAGTCGACGCTCAACGTCGGCGAGCTTGTAGAGCGCATCGGCTTCCTTGCGATGACCCGGATATTCGCTGACCACCCTGGCAAAAGCACGGCCTGCAGAATCCAGATCAGATTCGACCAGGTGAATCTCACCCAGCCAATATTGAGCATTCCCGGCATATTCGCTGTTCGGGAACTTTCTGACGAAGGCACTGAATGCCTGAATCGCCTTTTCGAAATCTCGCGCCTTGACCAGATCAAAGGCCGCATCGTACATCAGTTTTTCACGCTCCGGATCGACCTCGGCCGTACCGGTATTGCCTGGTAATTTTGCTGTTGATTCGTTTTCACCCCCGCTCTGCTGATCGCTGGAGGGAATGTCCCGGTTATCAACCTGCGCCCGCTCTTTACTTGGCACCTTTGGCGCAGCAGCGCCAGCGGACAACCTGCGATCAATATCCTGGTACCGGGCCAGCTGTTCCTCTTCCATCTGCTTGAGCCGGTATTCCTGCTCTTCCAGTCTGCCGCGCAACATGGCGACTTCCTGTTGCAGCTGGTAAACCTCCTGCATGAGCTGGCCCTCGATCGAGGAGCCAGCCTGGGCCTGTACGGTTGCAGGGGTCGACGACTGACTACCACGGGCACCGCCCGCGCTGCCGTCAATGACCGGAACCTGAGCCATTGCCACCAATGGCAATAGCAGCAGGACCGCTGTTAAACCCCTGTAACCTTTCATATGACCTCTTACTTACGCAGTTCTACACGACGGTTCTGGGCATAGGCTTCCTCATCGGAACCCATGGCAGCCGCCTTCTCTTCACCGTAGGAGACCAGCTCCAGCTGTGAAGGAGAAACGCCCTGGCCAGCCAGGTAACGCTGAACGGCAGCGGCACGACGCTCGCCCAGAGCCATGTTGTACTCACGCGAACCGCGCTCGTCAGTGTGACCTTCCAGAACTACGCGATTACCAGAAGCGCGCAGGTCCTTGGCATGCACATCAAGAGCACGCTTGGCTTCTGGCTTCAGCTCGGCACTGTCGAGTTCGAAGTAGAAGGTGGTTACCGCACGCAGCGCGGCTTCTTCGCTGGACATGCCATCGCCAGTTGAAGCAGGCGTGGTGTAACCGGCGCCGGCGTTCGGATCAACCGCGCCAGTGCCACCGGTGTCGCCACCCTTGGAGGAACAACCAACGATAACGCCCAAAGCTACAACCAGTGCAGCGAACTTGCCAAATTTAATTACTTGCATCATAAGACTCCTGGAAAACCCCACATGTTTTAATGTTTTTACACCCTAGGGCAGGTATGGGGACCATGAGGGCACTCGCAGATCCGTGAATTTGGTCGGAATTACCGACCTCGCACGGCCATTGGTAGACACCAGCATGAGTACGCCCCGTCCCTGTTGACGGGTGGCATAAATTAACATGACGCCATTGGGAGCAACAGTAGGTGACTCATCCAATGATGTTTCTGTTAAAACTCTCAGATTGCCGCGCTCCAGGTCCTGGATGGCAATCTGAAAATTGCGGTTACCCTCTTGACGGTGCACCATGACCATGGTGCGGCCGTCAGCCGAGAGTTTGGCATTGGCGTTGTAGTTGCCGACAAAGGTCAGCCGCTCGGTCCCGCCGGTATTGATATTCTGTTTGTAGATCTGTGGTTTGCCACCACGATCAGAAGTAAACACAATGGTGTCGTCGTCCATCCAGTCCGGCTCGGTATCGATGGCGAAATGGTTAGTGATGCGGCGCAATTGCTTGGTGGCCAGCTCCATCACGTAGATTTCGGGATTGCCGTCGCGTGACAGCACGAACGCCAGACGCTCGCCGTTAGGCGACCAGGAAGGAGCGCCATTGAGCCCCTCGAAACTGGTAATGCGTTCGCGCCGACCGGTCTGGATATAGTGTACATAAATTTCCGGACGTCGCGACTCAAATGACACATAAGCGATGCGCTGTCCATCCGGAGCATAGGATGGCGTCAGGATAGGCTCGCGAGACTGCAGCAGCGTCACCTCTCGGGCGCCGTCGTAATCGGAGCGTTGCAGCGTAAACCGGGTGTTATCTGCGGAAAAACGCTCCGCGGCAACGTACAGAAGCTTGGTGTTAAAGGCGCCTTTAATCCCGGTAATTTCTTCGAACACCAGATCGCTCAGGTGATGCGCCATATCACGCAGCTGGCTACGAGTGCCGCTGACGGTACGTGTCAACATCACTTCTTCACGGATCACGCTATACAGACTGAACTGCAACTGGTACTGATCTGCACCGGAATCCTGGCTGATTTGACCGGCGATAACATATTCGACACCGAGAATCCGCCAGTCGCGCGGGAAGATCTGGCTGGCCTGGGTAGGCGTACTCAGCATGTTGCGGCGATCGAAAGGGGCAAACATGCCGCTGTTGCGCAAATCGTTGGCGACAATCTCGGCCATGTCTTCCGGCAGCGGCGTACTGCCCTGCCAGCCGAATGGAACGACCGCTATGGGAGACGCCTTGTCGGAGCCACGGGTAATTTCGATTGCGCCTTGGGCAAATAGGTTCTGCGCCACCACCAACAAGGCGAGAGCGGTTAGCCAGATCTTCAACATTTTCATCAGAATGACAGGTCCTCTGGTTTGAAGCGCAAAGTACGTTTGCGATACAGGCTATCAAAAGTCGCCGGTTTTTCACGTGACAACTGCTGCATTTCCGGAATACGGCCCACGTTTCGGACGGCCTGCACTGCCGACTGGTCGAAACCCGGATCGCCGCTGGTCCGCACGACTACAGCATCAGTGATCTGGCCGGTAGGCAGCATACTGATCACAACGTCGACCACCATACCATTTCGGGCGGAAGGAGGACGCCTCCATTGTTCACTGACGTAGCGCCGAATCAGATCATCGTAGCTGGCCGCGACTTCATCACCTGACAGATCGGCCTGCGCCTGCTGATACTGGGTCTCGTCGGCAAGCAGGTCGGCGAGCGCTTTGGCCCGCGCTTCCTCCTGTGCGCGCTTCTGCTGCGCTGCTTTTTCCGCTTCGGCCTTGGCCGCGGCTGCCTTGCGCTTGGCCTCTTCGGCCGCCTTGCTCTGTGCCTGCTCGGCGGCCTGTTTCTTTGCCGCTTCTTCAGCTGTCTTCTTCCTTGCCGCCTCAGCCGCCGCCTTTTTTGCGGCCTCTTCGGCTGCCAGCTTGCGCGCGGCATCCGCTTTACGCTGGGCCTCGGCCTCCGCCTGCTTGGCTGCTTCGAGCTGCTTGGCCGCCTCTTGCTGTTTTTCCTGTGTTGCTGCAGCCGCGGCCTTTTGCTGTTTTTCCTGTGTTGCTGCAGTCGCGGCCTTTTGCTGTTCTTCGCGTTGCTGCGCCGCCGCGGCTTCCGCGGCTTGCTCCTGCGCCCTGGCAGAGGCAGCCGCTGCTTCGGCCTGTTCCTGTTTCTGCTGGTCGCGCTTGAGCTCTTCAGCCTCATGGCGCTGGGCAGCAGTGCGTGCTGCTTCTCCAGCTATGCGCTGATCCGTCTGCGTCTGCGCCGGACTCTTGGAATTCAATTGCACCAGTGTTGCCTGAACGATCGGCTTTGCCGGCTCGAACTCTGGAGCGCTGCTGAAAGAGACAAACAGCAAAAGTACGACAGCCAGGTGCACGGCTAGCGCCTTGAGCACCGATGCCATGTAATTGCCGGCTTCCGCCTGCCGCGGTTCGCGAATGTTCACGGCGCCTCGGTGATCAGTCCGACGTTGGGTACGCCCGCCTGCTGCAGGGTTGCCATCGCAGTGACCACCAGGCCGTAGTTCGCTTCCTGGTCACCGCGGATGTACACCAGCGTGTCGGGGCGGGCACTGATGATCTTGGTCACCCCTGAGGACATCTCTTCAAGGGAAATGGCGCTATCTGTCTGGGTTTCCGTATCCACAGTCTCGCCCAGATTCCAGTAATAGGTTCCATCGGCAAGCACCGACAGGGTCAGCACCTGCTGATTGCTGTCCGAAGGCAGCACTTCGCTCGCCACCTGGGGCAGATCAACCTTTACGCCCTGATTGAGCATCGGAGCGGTCACCATGAAAATCACCAGCAGCACAAGCATCACGTCGATATAGGGAACGACGTTCATCTCTGCAACGGGTTTGCGTTTCCGGCGTCTGCCTTGCACCTGCATATAGACTCCCGTTTACTCTTCGTTGCCAGCGTGAACGCGACGATGCAGGATGCTCGAGAACTCGTCGGCAAAAGTGTAGTAACGACTGATCAGGGTTTCCGAACGGGCCGAGAAGCGATTGTAGGCAATGACCGCCGGGATCGCTGCAAACAGACCGATCGCGGTCGCGATCAATGCTTCGGCAATACCCGGAGCCACCGTGGCCAGGGTTGCCTGCTGCGCAGTCGCCAGACCGCGGAAAGAATTCATGATGCCCCAGACGGTACCAAACAGGCCGATATAGGGACTGGTCGAGCCGACCGTGGCAAGGAAAGGCAGGTGCTGATCCAGCTTTTCCTCCTCCTTGGAAATCGCCACGCGCATGGAGCGCTGCACCGCGTCCATCACCGCATCCGGATCGACTCCGGCTTGCTGGCGCATCCTCGAGAACTCCTTGAAACCGGCGCGAAATATCTGTTCCAGCCCGGAATTGCTGTCCGGATTGCCGGTCACCTGGCGATACAGCTTGGACAGGTCAATCCCCGACCAGAAACGGTCTTCAAAATCATCCAGCGCCGCTTTTGCCGAACGGATAAAGGAGCTGCGCTGGAAAATCATCACCCAGGACACAATAGACGCCGCCACCAGAATCAGCATTACCAGCTGTACCAGTACGCTGGCTGTGGAAATCAGGTGCCACATCGACATTTGATCAGCTTGCACGCGTTACCTCTCCTCGCTCGGTCTTGCTATCTGTTACCTGCCTGGCCCTGAACGCCTCGTTCAGGGCAGACGGAATTCCTCTGGGCTTATAGCGGTCAGCGCTGACGCACGCAACCAGTACCTCCCCCTCGCACAACATGCTCCCGCCAACCAGCCGGACCTGCTGACGGAACCGGATGCTGGCACGCTTGAGCTCCAGCACCTCGACACTGACTTCCAGCTCGTCATCCAGCCGCGCGGGCGCGTGATAACGGGCGGTCACCGAGTGCACAACAAAAATGATGTTTTCAGCCTGCAGGACACTTTGGTCAAACCCCAGGGAGCGGACCAATTCGGTTCGCGCACGCTCCATGAACTTGAGGTAGTTGACGTAATAAACGATGCCGCCGGCATCGGTATCTTCAAAGTAAACTCGGACTCTCAGCGCGAACGGCAGTCCGGAATAGTCAGCGCGCATAATGTAGAGCCAACCGTGAGATTTGCATAGTCTTTCCCAACCGATATCGAAAATATTTTATCGGTTCGCGTCAGGATCATCGCCCGGCGCGAACAGATCGGAGTTAGGCTGCGTCATCCGCCCCGGCAGATCAAGACCGAAATGTGCGTAGGCGTGGCGAGTCAGCATGCGCCCACGTGGCGTTCTGGTAATAAAACCCTGCTGGATCAGAAAGGGTTCGAGCACATCTTCAATGGTATGCCGTTCTTCACTGATGGCTGCGGCAAGACTGTCGATACCCACCGGACCACCATCGAAATTGTCGATCATCGCCAGCAACAGGCGCCGATCCATATGATCGAACCCCCTGGCGTCGATATCCAGCAGGTTCAGTGCCTGATCGGCAACGCTGACCGAGATGTTGCCGGTGCCACGGACCTCGGCAAAATCGCGGACACGACGCAGCAACCGATTGGCAATCCGCGGTGTGCCACGTGAGCGACGGGCGATCTCGAGGGCACCCAGGGAATCGATCTGCAAGCCAAGTATCAACGCCGACCGCGCAACAATGGTTGCCAGGTCGTCGACACCATAGAATTCCAGGCGCTGGGTGATGCCGAAGCGATCACGCAGTGGGTTGGTCAGCATCCCGGCCCGTGTGGTGGCGCCCACCAAGGTGAAAGGGGGAAGATCGAGCTTGATTGAGCGCGCAGCTGGTCCTTCGCCGATCATGATATCCAGCTGGTAGTCTTCCATTGCCGGATAGAGGATCTCTTCGACTACCGGTGAGAGACGGTGAATTTCGTCGACAAACAGGACATCCCCCGCCTCGAGATTCGTCAGCATGGCGGCCAGGTCCCCTGCCCGTTCGAGTACCGGACCAGAAGTGCTCTTGATCTTGACGCCCATTTCCTGGGCAATGATGTTAGCCAGCGTGGTCTTGCCCAGACCCGGTGGACCAAAGATAAGCACATGGTCGAGCGCCTCGCCCCGCCCCTTGGCGGCCTTGATGAACAGCTCCATCTGCTCACGCACGCTCGGCTGGCCGATATAGTCGGCCAGACGGTAGGGGCGGATCGCCCGGTCGATAACATCTTCCTGCTGCCGCGGCGCGGCAGCGATCAAGCGGTCTTCTTCCAGCATGGATGTCCCGTGCGTTGAATGCAGAAAATCAAACGATGCCCTTGAGCGCGCGACGAATCAACTCCTCGCTGCTCATGCCATCCTCTTCTATCGCGGCAACCGCGCGACTGGCTTCCTGCGGCTTGTATCCGAGCGCAATCAGCGCGCTGACCGCATCGCTGCTCTGCGATACCGGCACCGCATTGCCGCCCTCGCCCGCCAACGGCTTGAACGCTCCAGGCAAGGCTTCCCATGCTTTGAAGCGGTCACGCAGCTCGATCAGCAAGCGCTCGGCAGTCTTCTTTCCTACCCCCGGTACGCGCACCAGCGCACTAGTATCCTGCGCCTGAACGGCACGAATCAGCTCGTCCACCTCCAGACCCGACATAAGAGCCAGCGCCAGCTTGGGTCCGACGCCATTGAGCCGGATCAGCTCGCGGAAAAGCTCGCGCTCGCGCTTCTCGCCGAAAGCGTACAAGAGCTGCGCATCCTCACGCACCACCATGTGCGTATGCAAGGTGACCGACTGGCCCAGCGCAGGCAGCTTGTAGAACGTACTCATCGGCGCATCGAGCTCATAGCCGACCCCCTGCACGTCGAGAATGATGTGTGGCGGCTGCTTTTCCAGCAGCACACCGGTCAATCGTCCAATCATTGAAGCAATTCTCTTGTAAGAGGCTATCGGTGGCGCACGCGACCGCTGCGCAGGCCGAGCAGACCACCTCCCAGCTGCATATTCAATGCGACGGAATGGGCGTGACACAATGCCGCCGCCAAAGCGTCAGCCGCATCGGCCTGGGGCGTACCGGACAGCCCGAGCAACTGGGTGACCATGTGCTGCACCTGTGTCTTGTCCGCTGCGCCGGTACCGACTACGGACTGCTTGATCTGGCGGGCCGTGTATTCATGCACTTCCATGCCCGAATGCACTGCGGCAACTATCGCCGCGCCACGGGCCTGACCAAGTTTGAGTGCGGAATCGGGATTGCGCGCCAGAAAAACCTGCTCGATGCTGAGTATCTGTGGCTCGTGCCTGCCGATCAGTTCACTCAGCCCTTCGAATATCAGTTTCAGTCGACCGGGTAACGGTCCGTCTCCCAGCCGTATGCAGCCGGAGGTGACATATTCGCACTTGCCGGCGTGTTCGCGGACGATGCCGTAACCGGTGGTGCGCGAACCTGGATCTATCCCCAATATCAGGGCCATGGGTTGTTATTCCCGCCATGTGAATGGCGTCTAGTGTGCCATATCCACCAGGGCTTTCGAGAAAAGATAGTGACTATGAAAAAGGGAGGCATCGGCCTCCCTGCTGCAGACTGGCAAGAGTCTAGGCGAGCTGTTCCATGACCTCATCGGGTATGTCGGCATTGCTGTAGACATTCTGCACGTCGTCCAGGTCCTCAAGCATGTCGACCAGACGAATGATGCTTTCGGCACCTTCCAGATCCAGCGAGACCGTCGTGGCCGGAATCATGCTGATATCTGCCCCTTCCCGGGCGAAGCCGGCCTCATCGAGCTGATCACGCACCGCGGCGAAGCCCTCGAACGTGGTAAACACGTCGACCGAGCCATCATTATTGCTGATGACGTCCTCTGCGCCCGCCTCAAGCGACGCCTCGATCAGAGCGTCCTCATCGGACTCCGAACCATAGCTGATCTGGCCGCGCCGCTCGAACAGGTAGGCCACCGAACCATCGGTACCGAGGTTGCCACCGCATTTGTTGAATGCATGACGCACCTCACTTACTGTCCGGTTGCGATTATCTGTCATCACTTCGACCAGCACCGCCACCCCACCGGGACCATAACCCTCGTAGGTCAGCTCCTCGACGTTGTCGGCATCAGTGCTGCCTGCGCCCCGCGCGATTGCCCGGTCGATGGTGTCGCGGGTCATATTGGCGGTCAGCGACTTGTCCACGGCTGCACGCAGCCGCGGATTATCTGCCGGCTCGGGACCGCCGAGCTTGGCAGCCACCGTCAGCTCGCGGATGAGCTTGTTGAATACCTTGCCCCGCTTGGCATCCTGTGCCGCCTTGCGGTGCTTGATATTGGCCCATTTGGAATGTCCGGCCATAAACGGCTCTGCCCCTCTACGACTGGATTACTCGACCTTGGGCTGCTCGCGCAGGCGAATATGCAGCTCGCGCAGTGCCTTGTTGTCCACCACTCCCGGGGCCTGTGTCATCACGCAGGCAGCGCTCTGGGTTTTCGGGAAAGCAATCACTTCGCGGATCGACTGAGCGCCGGTGATCAGCATGACCAGACGGTCCAGCCCGAACGCCAGGCCGCCATGCGGTGGCGCACCGTACTTCAGCGCATCAAGCAGGAAACCGAATTTCTCCTGCTGCTCTTCGGCACTGATCCCCAGAATATCAAACACCGCCTGTTGCATTTCCTTGCGATGGATACGGATCGACCCGCCACCCAGCTCGGTGCCGTTGAGCACCATGTCATAGGCCCGCGACAGCGCCGCGGCCGGATTCGCCGCCAGTTCTTCCGGGCTGCACTTGGGCGCGGTGAACGGATGATGCAGCGCACTCAGACTACCGTCGTCATCCTCTTCGAACATCGGGAAATCGACTACCCACATTGGAGCCCATTCGCAGGTCAACAGCTCCAGATCATGCCCCAGCTTGATACGTAGCGCGCCCAGAGCCTCGGATACGACCCTGGCCTTGTCCGCGCCGAAGAATACGATGTCGCCATCGACCGCGCCTACGCGATCCAGAATCACCTCGAGGTTCCCCTCGGGAATGAATTTAACGATCGGCGATTGCAGGCCTTCGACGCCCTTGGCGCGCTCGTTGACCTTGATATAGGCCAGACCTTTCGCACCGTAGATGCCGACAAACTTGGTGTAATCATCGATTTGCTTGCGCGGCATGCTCGCCCCGCCAGGTACACGCAGCGCAGCAACACGGCCCTTGGGATCATTGGCCGGGCCGCTGAACACCTTGAAGTCCACTTCGCCCAGCTGGTCGGCCACATCCACCAGCTCCAGCGGGTTGCGCAGGTCCGGCTTGTCGGAGCCGTAGCGGCGCATGGCCTCTTCGAAGGTCATGTGTGGGAATTCGCCCAGATCCACATCCAGTACTTCCTGGAACAGCTGACGGATCATGCTCTCAGTCAGGCCAACGATATCCTTTTCGTCCATAAAGCTGGTTTCGATATCGATCTGGGTGAATTCCGGCTGCCGGTCGGCGCGCAGGTCTTCGTCGCGAAAGCATTTGGCAATCTGGTAGTAGCGATCAAACCCGGACACCATCAGCAGCTGTTTGAACAACTGCGGGGACTGCGGCAGCGCGAAGAAGGTGCCCGGGTGGGTCCGGCTGGGCACCAGATAATCGCGGGCGCCTTCTGGCGTAGCGCGGGTCAGGATCGGCGTTTCCACATCAAGAAAACCGTTGTCATCAAGAAAGCGGCGCACACTGCTGGTAATGCGTGAGCGCAACTTCAGCTTGGCGGCCATTTCCGGGCGACGCAGATCGATGAAGCGATAGCGCAGGCGGGTTTCCTCGCCCACATCGGAATATTCGTCCAACGGGAACGGCGGCGTCTCGGCCTGATTGAGCACTTCCAGCTCGTAGCCGAGCACCTCTATCGCACCCGAGGCCATGTTCGGGTTGACTGCGCCTGCCGGGCGGGCCCGGACCTTGCCGGTCACCCTGACGACATACTCGCTACGCACACGATCGGCCAGCGCAAAGGTTTCTTCACGATCCGGGTCAAAGACCACCTGGGCCAGGCCCTCACGATCGCGTATATCCAGGAATATCACGCCACCGTGATCGCGACGCCGGTGAACCCAGCCGCAAAGGGTGACTTCCTGATCCGCCAGCGATTCATTCAACTGGCCGCAATAGTGGGTACGCATCATGTTGTGGTATTCCTGTCATAGAGATCGGGCAGCCGCGGGAAGGCCTGAGGGCCCTCGCGAGGTCGCACACGTAGAAAAGCGCCATAATATACCCGAAAGATGGCCCTGTCGGCGAGAACCTCCGGGGCAATTGCGCCCCTCCCTGCCTGTGGCTACCTTTGGGCTCAGTTTAAACCGCGGCATGGCTGCAATATTCAGTTTCGACAAATTGATCCAGAACCCGGCAGGTTGCGCGCAAGCGTCTATACTGGACGACAAATCAACCATCACTCAGCAGGAGTCATGATGAAAATCGATATTGGCATCAAAGAAAATGATCGCGAAAAGATAGCCGAAGGCCTGTCCCACCTGCTGGCAGATACCTATACGCTCTACCTGAAGACCCACAACTTCCACTGGAACGTCAAAGGTCCGATGTTCCAGACCCTGCACATGATGTTCGAAACCCACTATATGGAACTGGCAGAGGCCGTGGATGACATTGCCGAGCGAATCCGCACCCTGGGCTTCCCGGCCCCCGGCACCTACAAGCAGTTTGTCGAACTGAGCAGTATCAAGGAAGAGGAAGGCGTGCCAGAAGCTCTTGATATGGTCCGCCTGATGGTTGAGGGTCACGAAGCATGCGTTCGCACCGCGCGGGAATGCTTCCCCATCTGCGACAAGACCCATGATGAGCCCACCGCTGATCTTCTGACCCAGCGCATGCAGGTTCATGAGAAAACCGCATGGATGCTGCGTAGCCTTCTGGAGAAGTAATAGCACATCGCACAACAATTCAACGCTGGCGGGCGATCCCTGTTCGCCAGCGCATGTATTCAACTCCCTACGTGCCCCCCCCGAACACCTCCAGCTTTGAGCCTCTGACACTTTCAGGTTACAGTGCGCGCCCCAGCTATCGTCTGCTACTGCCGGGTATAAGCACTTTCCACTATAAATTGTCATAGCATCCAGGGTGAAATTCTTGAATACGCTTCGTTATCTGCATCTTATTATCGGCCTCGCCGCACTGATTTTTGGCCTCATAATTGCGCTACCTTTCTTTACCCAGAGCGGTCCAATCGACTTCATGGGCATTCTGGTACTGTTCCTTGGCCTGCTCAATTTGCAACAGTTCAACAGCCGGCAGCGTAGCGATACTCCTTCGCGTCGCGGTGTCAGCGTCCTCGTTTCAGTCATCGTTCTGGCGGCTGCACTGGTTCTGCTGGCTGGGCTCTGGCTGCCCGCCCCGGATGGCCTGGCCATCTACGCGATAGGGCTGACCATAGGTGCGGTCTGCATTGCAACCGTTATGAGTCTGGCGGGACAGATACAACAGCTGTCATTCAGTCTTCCAGGCCGCCAGTCCGACCGCGAAGCCGGAACCGTCAAATGGTTCAATACCAATAAGGGCTTCGGCTTCATCTCCAGGGACCAGGGCGATGATGTCTTCGTCCATTTTCGCGCGATACGCGGTGAGGGCCATCGAGCACTGGAAGAAGGCCAGCGGGTTGAATTCGTCGTCGCCCGGCGTGAAAAAGGATTGCAGGCGGAAGACGTCGTCATTCTCTAGGCAAGAGAATCTGGTCGGGGGCTTCGAGCAAGTGCCCGACCGGAAGCCCCGCAGGTGCCACCGCGGCGATTGATCGCAGCTATCAGTCAACAATGACCAGTGCGACCTTCAGTAATGTGGCGGTGGTTGGTCATCGTCGCTGCCGCCGGGCAGGGAGCTGGCCAAGTCAGCCTGTCTTCTGGCCAGCACCTCGACCGCCCTGCGCAGCTTCTCCATCTCCATCTGCTGCGCTGCCACGGTCTCGCTCAGGGACTGAATGGTATCGTCCTGAAATACCAGCCTTATCTCAAGGTCAGCAACTCTGTCTTCCAGCTCGCTCATCACAATTGCTCCGCAAAATCAAAATCGGGGGGCAGCATTTCACGCAGACGCTGCAAGCGCTCGCGCAATTGCACTGCAGAATGGGCCTTTGCCGGCAATCGCCCCCATACTGGCGCCGGCCATGCCGCATCAGCGTGGTAACGGACAACGTGGTGCACGTGCAACTGGCTCACCACGTTGCCCAGGGCCGCGATATTCATCTTGTCCGCGGCAAACTCCTGACTGAGCAGGCGACTCAAGAGCGCGGATTCAGCCCAGAGACGCTGCTGGTCCGTTTCTTCGAGCTGAAACACCTCGGTAATGCCTTCTACCCGAGGAACAAGGATGCACCACGGATACTGGTAATCGTTCATAAGCAACAATTTGCTCAAGGGGAAATCGCCTACATCTATACAGTCATTCGCCAATTGCGGGTGCAGATTGAACATGTCACCTTCTCTTCGAGGGAATTTAAGGGTAGTATCCGCGAAATCACGGCGTCTCAGCCTGAGACATCTGTGATGTGAATCACATAAAACTCTGTTTTTTGGTTTACGCTGGCGCCGCCAAATACACCAATTAGCGTCTGAGATAGCCGTCAAAATTATAGATGAAAGCCATAAGGGCGTGTTTTTAATCCTTATCTTTTACATTTAATCTTTTGATGCTTTAATCTGTAGTGATAATAACAAAGATGATTGGTTGCGGATCCCGTGACCATAGATAGTCAAAAAAACTGAAGGAGCAATAAATGAAAAACGCTATCAAGTGGAGTTCCATCGCGTTGGCTGTTGCCATGGGCAATGGGCTGCTCGTATCACAGGCCACCGCTGCTGTAGAAAACAACGAAGGCTTCATCGAAAGCTCTTCGGCTACCCTCAGCAACCGTACCGTATATTTCAGCCGTGATTTCCGTAGCCCTGGCGTAACCCAGAGCAAGCGCGAAGAAACTGCTACCGGCTTCGTACTGAACTTCGAGTCCGGCTATTCCCGCGGCCCGATCGGCCTGGGTTTCGACACCATTGCAATGCTCGGCATCAAGCTTGACAGCGAGCAGGAAGATGCAGGCACTGGCCTGCTGCCAAGCTCCTTCGGTGATACCGGCCCAAGTAACTATTCAGAGATCCGTGGCGCAGTAAAAGCCCACATCGTTCAGGACACGATCCTGCGTTATGGCGTACACCTGCCGTCCAACCCGGTCATTGCCTACGACGACGCTCGCCTTCTGCCGAACCACTACAACGGTTACAGCATCACCAACGAGTCCATCGATGGCCTGTTCGTTGAAGCCGGCCGCATGAATGACCGTGGCGAAATGAATGATTCATCCGAAGTGGATGGCGCGTTCATTCCGAACGAAAAAGTGACTTATCTGGGCGGCACCTACGCGTTCTCCAACGACCTGAGCGCCAGCCTCTACACTTCCGATGCTGAAAACCTGTGGAAGCGTCACTTCCTGGGCGGCACTTACAATCTGGCCCTGGCCAATGACATGTCGCTGGTTACTGACCTGGCTCATTACAAGACTTCGGACGAAAGTGCTCCTGGCTCCGATTTCGACAATGATGCCACCTCACTGGCACTGACCCTGGGTGCAGGCCATCATGCTTTCGGCGTCGCGTACCAACGCATGGGTGGTGATGCAGGTTTTGCCTACTTTGATGGCGGGATCTTCCTGGCCAACTCGGTTCAATACCTTGACTTCAATGCCAAGGACGAGCGTTCCTACCAGGCCCGTTACGATTATGATTTCGCCGGCCTGGGCATTCCCGGTCTGGCCTTCATGACCCGCTACATCACCAGCGACAACATCGATGCGGCTCCTGCCGTACGCGACAGCCGCTGGGAGCGTGACACCAACATCAGCTACACCGTTCAGCAAGGTGCACTGGAAGGCGTTAACGTTCTGTGGCGCAACGCGACTATCCGTCAGGATGACACCCTTGATGGTGGCGACGTTGACGAAAACCGCCTGATCGTTTCCTACACCTGGGATCTGCTCTAAGCATCCAGCGGTAAGAAACAGAAAACCCGGCTTCGGCCGGGTTTTTTTATGCCTGTGGGGAAATCACCTCCGCTTGCGTGGTCTATACGCCAACAGGCCACAAACGTACAATACGCCCATTGCTCAAACCGCCCCAGGATCCATGCCCCATGCGCACCAGCCAATATCTGATCTCCACGCTCAAGGAAACACCCGCTGACGCCACCGTGATCAGTCATCAGTTGATGCTGCGCGCCGGGATGATCCGCAAGATCGCGTCCGGCCTCTACACCTGGCTACCGATGGGTTTACGGGTACTGCGCAAGGTCGAGACCGTCGTCCGTGAGGAGATGAACAACGCCGGGGCACTGGAAATCCTGATGCCAGCCATCCAGCCAGCCGAACTCTGGCAGGAGTCCGGACGCTGGGAGCAATACGGTCCCGAACTGCTGCGCCTGAAGGATCGCCACGACCGTGAATTCTGTGTGGGGCCGACCCATGAGGAAGTCATCACCGACCTCGCCCGCACTGAAATCAGCAGCTACAAGCAGTTGCCGCTGAACATGTACCAGATCCAGACCAAGTTCCGTGATGAGATCCGGCCGCGCTTCGGCCTGATGCGGGCACGCGAGTTTGTCATGAAGGACGCGTATTCGTTCCACTTGGACCAAAGCTCGCTGGAGCAAACTTACGAGGGCATGTATCAGGCCTACTGCAATATTTTCACGCGCCTGGGCCTGAATTTCCGCCCGGTAGTAGCTGATAACGGCTCTATCGGCGGCGAAGGCTCTCATGAATTCCATGTGCTGGCAGACTCCGGGGAGGATGCAATTGTATTCTCGGATACCGGCACCTATGCCGCCAACATGGAAAAGGCGACCGCTCTGCCGCCCCAGGGCGAGCGACCCACTGCGAGCGCCGAAAAGACCCTGGTCGAAACCCCCGGCAAATTCACCATCGATGCGGTATGCGAATTTCTCGGCCTACCAGCCAGTCAAACCGTAAAGACCCTGGTCGTTCTGGGTGAAGCCGGCGAGAGCAAGCAGCACCCGATGGTTGCGCTTATTCTGCGCGGTGATCACGAACTCAACGAAATCAAGGCCGAAAGACATCCGGCAATCCATTCGCCACTGACCTTTGCCAGCGAGGCGCAGATCCAACAGGCCACGGGCTGTCGGCCGGGTTCAATAGGCCCCGTCGGCCTTGCTATCAAGGTCATTGCCGACTACGAGGCCTCGCACCTGGCGGACTTCGTCTGTGGCGCGAATCAGGATGGCAACCACTTCACCGGAGTGAACTGGGAACGCGACGCGAAATACGATGAAGTAGCCGATTTGCGCAATGTGGTCGAAGGCGATGCCAGCCCCGATGGCCAGGGCACCCTCGTCATCAAGCGCGGCATCGAGGTTGGCCATATATTCCAGCTGGGCCGCAAGTACAGCGAAGCAATGAACTGCACCGTGCTCAATGAGCAGGGCAAGGCCAGCACCCTGAGCATGGGCTGTTATGGTATCGGGGTTTCGCGCGTCGTCGCCGCCACGATCGAACAGAATCACGACCAGCGCGGCATTATTTGGCCGGACGCTTTGGCACCTTTTCAGGTCGCCCTGGTGCCGCTGAAGATGGAAGTTTCCGAGAACGTCAAGGCAGAGACGGAACGCCTGTATAGCGCATTGCGAAGCGCCGGAATCGATGTATTGCTGGACGATCGCGACAAGAAGGTCAGCCCCGGCGTGAAATTTGCCGATATGGACCTGATCGGCATCCCACACCGGGTTGTGATCGGCGACCGCGGACTGGATGAGGGCCAGGTCGAATACAAATATCGCAGGGACAGCGAGCCGCGCAACATCAAGGTCGGGGACATTCTTGCGTTCCTGATGCAGAACATCGGAAATAGCCGGGAAGAGTAACGGTATGTACATCCTGTCACCACGATCGTGGCCCCTGCACAGTGCCTGCAAGCATGCCAAGCCGAATTTGCGGTTGATCGCAGCGCTGGCCAGCCTGTTGCTGGCTGGTTGCGCCAATCAATCAACCCAGCCGGAGTTGAGCCGTGACCGCATTGATCGTGAACTGATCAGCCATACTATTCAGATTGATATCGGTGACTCTGCCGTCATGTCACTGCCGCAGCGCAATGTACGTGTCACCGAGCAGCTGTTTTACCGAGTAAATTATCTTGATCAGCAGGGCAATCTGCTGGACGCGCGGGACGAATATCACAGCCTGCCGTGGGCCGAAAAACCGATAGTGGTGGTAGCGGGTAATTTCCAGACAACCCTGCATACCGATCAGGACGGGCACGTGCAGCTCAACCTGCTTAACGATGGCTTTCTCGACCTCGACTACCAGAATCTGCGCGTCATCCAACTCTGCGCCCAGGCAGATCAGACCGTGCGCGGCGAAGTCAATCTGCTGATAGGGCGGGATCTGCGCGGCAAGCTGCATGAGGCCGTCTCACTGATATATGACAATCTTGAAGAAGACGATGTCGACCAGTGGGCATACCGAGTGCATCGCCTTGCCGAACTGGGTCTGGACGTCGAGTCGAATCAGCTGGAGAACATGTTGATTCTGCTGACTACCGGCGATCCCATTTTACAGGGTGAATTCATCCAGGCGCTTGAAATCAATAGCCGACCCTGAGATGGCAAAATACACAGGGATCGTGACCCGCATAGCGGCTTTGGTACTGGTGAGCGGGCTGGTACTGGCCAGCCCGACGCAGGCTCAGGCTAGCGGAGAAGTCGACCAGCAACTCAAGGCGCTGCTGATGGAAACGGTGGCGCGCTCAAGCAGCTTCGGCGATCGTTTCGACGCCGAGGTCTGGCTCGTCGACATGTCGGCACGCATGAGACCTTATCTGCCTGAGGAACAGGAACGACTTGAGTTTCTGCGCCTGGTTCACCAGGCCTCCAGCAGGGCCGGTCTCAAGCCCGACCTGGTACTGGCCCTGATCCATGCCGAGAGTCTGTTTGATCGCTACGCCCTGTCCAATGCAGGAGCTCAGGGGGTGATGCAGGTCATGCCGTTCTGGAAGCACGAACTGGGCCGCCCCGAGGACAACCTGATCGACCTGGCGACCAACCTGCGCTACGGCTGCACCATTCTCAAATACTATCTCGACCGGGAAAAGGGCAATTTGCGTCGAGGCCTGGCCCGCTACAATGGCAGCCTGGGCAGTCAGAGATATCCCGACCGGGTAATCGACTACTGGTACAGCTACTGGTACGTCAATGAATGACGTCGGCGGTTCAGAGCTGAACGAATCCGGCAATGTCCTGCCAGACACAGGCGTGCAGATCGACAGAGTCGACCTGCGCCGCATCCGGCCCCTCGCGCAACCAGTGTGCCATGGCCTCGACATCTGCCTGCGTGCCGCACAACATCACCTCCACCGAGCCATCAGGGCAGTTTCTGACCCAGCCATCAAGCCCCAGAGCCGTCGCCTGCTGTACCGTCGCCTGACGAAAACCCACCCCCTGAACACGACCCCGAACGAACCCCTGCACGCTTAGACTAGTCATTTTCTTCTCCTTCAAGGGCCATCAGGGCCAATAGCTGCTGTTCGGTCTGAGGCCCCTGCAGGCTGTGAGCCAGATCTCCCTGCGGGTCGATTATGTAGGTAGTCGGCAGGATCTGCGGCAGTGCCAAGCCATGGGCCTCGGCAAAATCATGGCCAACCACCGGAAAACGAATATCCATCTGCTCGCTCAGCCTGTATAGCTCCTCACCCTGATAGCCATCAAAATGGATGCCGAGTACCAGTAGGTCATCCGACACCCGGGCCAGAGCGTTCAACTCGGGGAGCTCCTCGCGGCAGGGCGCGCACCACTCGGCCCAGTAATTGACCACCACCCAGCGATTTTCCAGGTCGGACTGGCTCACCATCTCGCCCCTGTGATCCGTCCATTGCGGCTGGCCACAACCGGTCAAAATCAAAGTCAGCAGCGCCAGAGACGTCGCGTAGAAGTGGCTCATACAGTGACCCTGTCGGCAGCCGGGAGTGTTCGTTTGTCTGCTGCTGGATCTGTGCCCAACCAGTCCTTGACGCTACCGCCCAGGATCTCCCGACGCTGGCCTTCGAGCCGGTTCAATGCCTCCAATAGTGACGGATACCAGGGAGCCGTCGAATGCAGACGCGACGGCAGTTCGGCGGTGGTTGGAACTGGCCAGGGCATACGGGCAAACAGATCAGCAAGTTCCATCTGGTCGAGGTCGCGACTGAGCACATAACCACCGTGCTGCGCCCGTATAATTATGTTCTCAGTCTCCAGCCACCCCGTTTGTTCCAGCCAGAGCTCTTCATGCATGATCCACCCCGCGTTGTTAACCCCCCCCAGATCCACTACATCACCGCGCTTGTGCGCCTGCAGGAACACCTGCAGCAGGCCAAGCATGCTGAGCAGTCGCGGCAGGACTGGTCGCTGCCAGGCATTACTGTTACCCAGATTGGCCACCAGCTCGGCACCAAACAGAATGATCAGCCAGCTGACATAGATCCACAGCAGAAACAGCGGGAACGCGGCAAAGGCACCGTAGATCAGCTGATAACCCGGAAACAGCGCTACATATAGCGCAAAGGAGGCCTTGGCACCTTCGAACAACAGCGCGACCAGAACGCCACCCGCCAGACCGTGGCGCAATGGCACCCGGGTATTGGGCACTGCGACGTAGACCAGCGTGAAGGCAGCGATACTCAGTAGCAGCGGAACCCAGCCGAGCAGCAATCGAGTAACAGTATCGACAGCGGCACCCGTGCCGAAGAAATTCAGTGATGTCAGGTACGTACTGACGACAAACCCCGCACCCAGCAGCAGCGGTCCCAGGCTCAGCACTGCCCAGTAAAGCAGAAAACTGGATACACCTCGTCTGGGCTGCCGGATACGCCAGATCGCATTGAACGCACGCTCTATGTTCAGCATCATCAGCAATGCCGTAATCAGCAGCAACGCCACGCCCACTCCGGTAAGTTGCCGTGCCTGATCGGAAAACTCGCTGAGGTACTGACGCAGCGTGTCACCGGTGGAGGGCACGAAATTGCTGAAGATGAAATCCTCAACCTGGCTGCCCACCTGATCGAAAGCCGGGATCGCCGCGAGCATCGCGTAACTCACCGTCATCACCGGCACCACGGCAAAGAGCGTGGTATAGGTAAGCGCGGCGGCATTCTTGACACAGTTGTCTTCACTGAATCGTCGAAACAGGTAACGACAAAAATGCAGTAACAGGTTGAGTCTTTGCTGCATCAATATACTCTGACAGCCAGAAGGATTAACGCTTAGAATAAACGGCATACACGGCATAAGCCACCCGCCCCGCTGACAGGAACGGAGACCCCCATGTCCGTCGCACGCATCTATCACAACCCCCGCTGCTCAAAGTCCCGCCAGGCCCTGGCTTTGCTGGAAGAGCAGGGCGAGGCCCCGGAAATAATCGATTACATCAAGACTCCGCTGGATAACGCATCGATCAGTGAATTGCTCACCATGCTGGATATGAGCGCACGGGATCTGATGCGCAAGCAGGAAGATACCTACAAGGAACTGAACCTGGATAACCCCGACCTCAGCGAAGCGCAACTGGTACAGGCACTTGCCGACTATCCCAGGCTAATTGAGCGTCCGATCGTGGTTCGGCACGGCAAGGCGGTTCTGGCCCGGCCAGCGGAGAAGGTTCTGGAGCTGTACCCATGAGCCAGACTCTTCCCTATGTTCTGGTGCTGTTTTACAGCCGCCATGGAGCTACCGCCAAGATGGCTCGGCTGATAGCCGAGGGTGTCGAGCGCACCGGGCTCGAAGCACGGGTGCGGACGATACCGGAGGTTTCGCCCGAGACTAGGGCGAGCAGCCCGCCTGTGCCTGCCAGCGGTCCGGTGTACTGCACCGAGGATGATCTGCGTAACTGCTCTGCGTTGATCCTTGGCAGCCCGACCCGCTTCGGCAATATGGCCGCTCCACTGAAGTATTTCATCGATGGCACCAGCAGCCTGTGGCTGGCCGGAACCCTGGCAGACAAGCCTGCAGCGGTATTCACCTCAACCGCCAGCCTGCACGGCGGGCAGGAGAGCACGCTGCTGTCGATGCAGTTACCACTGCTGCATCACGGGATGCTGCTGGTCGGCCTGCCCTACACGAACCCCGAACTTACCGAAACCCGCGGCGGCGGCACCCCCTATGGCGCCAGCCACCATGCCGGCACAGATGGTGCGCGCGCACTGGATCCGCAGGAATCGGCGCTCTGCCGAGCCCTGGGGCAGCGCGTAGCCGCCCTCACCCGCCAGCTGCACGCCGGAGCCGCACATGTCGAAAGCTGAAAAACCCCTCCCATCACTGGATTACCTCGAGCCACGGCTGTCCATTACCAGGATTCTTTCCCTGATCGGCTACCTCGGCGTGATGCTCGTTCTGCTGGTCTACAATGCGCTTTTTGCCAACCTGCATGGTGCCAACCCGTTGGTAATCATCGGTACACTACTGATACCTCTGCTGATATTCCTGCCAGGCATTCTGATCGGCAACGTGCGCGCCCATGCATGGCTGTGCTTCGCCATCAACCTGTACTTCATCTATGGGGTACTGGTGTGCTTTCAGCCAGGGCGACTGACCTACGGAGCACTACTGGTCGGCTTCAGTCTGCTGTATTTCATTGCGGCAATGGGTTACGTGCGCTGGGGGTTTCAGGCCAAGCGGGTACGCGAAGCAGACCAGACGGCTACCAGCCCATAACCCGCTTGACGAAGGGAATCGTCAGCCGGTGCTGGGCTTGCAGCGACGCCTGATCAAGCTTTTCCAGCGCGGCAAAGAGTTCGCCCATACCGCGGGCACCACGATTGAGCATGTAACGCGCGACCTCGTCAGTAAGCTGCAACCCGCGGCCCTCCGCCCGCAGCTTGAGCACCTCCTGTTTGCTTTGATCGTCCAGCGGCTGCATCTGAAAAACCAGCCCCCAACCCAGGCGCGAGGTTAGATCAGCAAGGTCGAATGCCATATTCCGCGGCGGCGCACCGGCACTCAGCAGCAGCCGCCCACCCTGCTCGCGCAGTCTGTTGTAGAGATGAAACAGCGTCTCCTGCCACCGAGCTTGTCCAACCAGCGCATCCAGTTCGTCAAGACACAGCAGGTCTACTTCCTCCATTCCCTCGAGCAAAGAGGGACCATGTTCGATCACCTCTGCCAGCGGCAAATACATGGCCAGACCGCCAGCCTCGACCATCTGATGGCAGGCTGCCTGCAACAGATGAGAGCGGCCACTGCCGGGGGCGCCCCAGAGATAGAGGGAAAAATCCGCCGGACTGGCATGCAGATCTGCCAGCGCTTCGACCGC
>NZ_JBFGFI010000028.1:0-33458 GCF_041579695.1 Halopseudomonas sp. | reverse complement strand
TTATGCCCAAGCCGCTGGTCGATGCCCTGTGCCGTCACGGCGGCCTGCAGCGCCAGCAGATCGGACACATCAAGCTGTTCAATGAGCATAGCGGTGTCTATCTGCCGGAGCTCAGCGAAGCCACTCTGGCGAAACTGGCCTTGGTCGAGATCAACGGGGTCACGTTGCAGATCCGCGCATGGCCTCTGCCAGCCGGGGAGTCCGAGCCGCCGACGCGTCCGCGTCCGCGCAAGGACTTCGCCAGCAAGCCACGTACTGCCAAGCCCCGTCCGACGAAGTAACTCTCGTGCCGGAATGGATTGATATCGGCGTCAACCTGACCGACTCCGCCTTCGACAGTGATCGTGAGGCGGTACTCGAGCGGGCCTGGCAGGCCGGTATCAGCCAGATGGTGCTGACCGCTACATCGTTGGCGGTCAGCCGTCAGGTACAGGCAATCTGCTCTGAAAATCCCGAACGTCTGTTCTGCACTGCCGGGCTACATCCGCATCAGGCCAGCCAGTGGAACGACGAACTGGCCGCGGAACTGCGCGTGCTTGCCAGGGCTGACTGCGTCAGAGCCATTGGCGAGTGCGGCCTGGATTACAACCGGGACTTCTCGCCCCGCCCGCAGCAGATAAAGGCACTGGAAGCACAGCTCGAGCTTGCCGTCGAACTCGAACTACCGGTGTTTCTGCATGAGCGCGATGCCAGCTCCGTGCTTATCGACGTTCTGCGCGACTACCGCGACAGGCTGCCTGCAGCCGTAGTGCATTGCTTTACCGCGGACCGTGAAGCGCTCTATCCCTATCTGGATATGGACCTGCATATCGGTATTACCGGCTGGATCTGTGATGAGCGGCGTGGCAGCCACCTGCATGCGCTGGTGGGCAACATTCCGGCTGGCCGCCTGATGATCGAGACCGACGCACCCTGGCTGGTGCCTCGCACCCTGCGACCCAAGCCAAAAAGGGGTCGCAACGAGCCTGCTTTCATTCCCGAGGTAGCCTCTACGCTGGCGCATTGCCGTAATGAATCGCTGGAACAGCTGTCGCTGCACACCAGTGCCACTGCAAGGCAATTCTTCCGGCTACCGACCGTCCAGATGGCCAGCAGCTACTAAACACAGCCTTCCATCGGCAGTTTGCCGATATTCCGGCGCGCCCCTTGGCGGCAGCGCACGATTACGCCATTATGCCAGCAGACACAACAAAACCAGACGCGGCGCTTGCGCATCGAGTTTGCCAGCTGACCCCGGAGTACCCAGCAGATCATGCGATCCTTCCTTCGCCATCTTGTTTCTACCACTGCCATGCTCACCCTTGCCACATCAGTATGGGCGGCCGACTCCGGCACCCTGCCATCTACGGTCAAGCAATCCCTGGATGCTGCGAAGCTGCCAAACGACGCGATGTCTATAGCAGCCATACCACTGGAAGGCCAGGGTATGGCCCAGTTCGTCAATGCCGACAAGATCGTCAACCCGGCTTCAACCATGAAGCTGGTGACTACCTACGCAGCCCTGGAGCTGCTTGGCCCCACCTACAGCTGGCGTAGTGAGTTGCTCGGCACCGGCCCCATCAGCAACGGCGTGCTCGAAGGCGACCTGATCTTCCGCACCAGCGGCGATCCGAAGATGACCATAGAGCGGATGTGGACCTTGCTGCGGGACTTGCGGGCGGCTGGCGTACGCGAAGTGGCAGGCGATCTGGTCCTGCAGCCGGCGGATATTCGCCTACCGGCAGACGCGGTGCCCTTCCCGGACGATGGTAATGATCCAAGCAAGCCCTTTCTGGTTGAGCCAGACCCGCTGCTGACCAACCTTAAGCTGCTGGTACTGAGCAGTTATGGCGAAAGCAATGGCGTACGCATCCATCTGGAGCCGGCTTTGCCGGAAGTCACGATCAATAACCAGCTCCGGCTACTGGCCCCGGTCAATTCCTGCCCCTGGCCCAACGTGACCTACGGCATAGAGGACAACGGTTCGAGCGCGACCATTACCCTGGTCGGCGCGCTGCATCAGGGTTGCTCGGTACAGCGCTACATGTCGGCGTTGGACGCCCCGACATACACCGGCAGCATGTTGCGCACCCTGTGGCGCGATATGGGCGGCGCCATCCGTGGCACAACCCGAGTCGGACAGCCCCCCGGCAAAGCACGCCAGCTGGCCTACAGCGACTCGCCCGACCTGGTGACGGTCATCCGTGACATCAACAAGTTCAGCAACAACACCATGGCCCGGCAACTGTTCCTGACCATTGGCCGTGAAACCCGCAGCCCCGCCGACCTCGATGACCAGCGATCGGCTGTACGCAGTATCAACCAATGGCTCGGCAGCAAAGGCATCCAGCCGACCGCACTGATCATGGAGAACGGTTCGGGGCTGTCCAGGATCGAGCGCATGACGGCCCGGGATATGGCGATGTTGCTGCAGCAGGCGTGGAAGAGCCCCTACTCCGCCGAATTCATCGCTTCACTGCCACTGGCTGCGATGGATGGCACCATGCGTCGGCGCCTGCGCAACACCTCGGTAGCCGGCCAGGCACACATCAAGACCGGCTCCCTGCGCAGTGTCCGCGCCATCGCCGGCATCACCCGGGATGCCAACGGTCAGAGCTGGGCGGTAGCAGCGATCGTCAACCACCCGGCTGCCGGCGCCAGTCGCGAAGCGCTGGACCGGGTTCTGACCGACGTCTACCGCCGGGCGCCTACCGACATTGCCACCAATCGGTAGACCGACCGGCCTCAGCCACGCCTGGTGATACACCAGGTGCGGTGAATCCGCGTATTGCGCTGGAAATCCTTATCCAGCGTCTGCGCGGAGATGTCAGTGACCTGATACTTTTCCTCTAACTCCCGGTCCAGCCGGAACCGCCGGAAGTTATTGGAGAAATACACCGTGCCGCCCGGCGCCAGTCGGGCCATGGCCATCTCGATCAGACGCACGTGGTCACGTTGCACGTCAAAGACATCCTCCAGCCGCTTGGAGTTGGAGAAGGTCGGCGGGTCGATGAAGATCAGGTCGTATTCGCCCCGGTCATCTTCCAGCCATTGCATTACATCTGCGTGCACCAGCTGGTGCAGGTCCGAGAGACCGTTCAGCGAAAGATTGCGCCGCGCCCAGTCCAGGTAGGTTTTCGACAGATCCACGCTGGTAGTGCTGCGGGCGCCACCGACCGCTGCGTGCACTGTGGCGCTCGCGGTGTAACAGAACAGGTTGAGGAAACGCTTGCCACGGGCCTCGGCGGCCAGTTTTAGGCGCAGCGGTCGGTGGTCCAGGAAGACACCGGTATCTAGGTAATCGGTCAGATTGACCAGCAGCTTGACCTGCCCTTCCTGCACGGTAAGAAACTCGCCCTTGCGATCCATGCGCTGGTACTGCTTGCTCCCGCTCTGGCGCAGGCGCTGCTTCAGCACCACATGGCTGGCCGGGATGCCGAGCACGTCCGGCAGAGCAACCAGCACGTCCTGCAGACGACTGCGCGCTTTCTCTTCACTGATGGTCTCGGGGGCCTGGTATTCCTGCACATGTGCCCAGCCGTCGTAAAGATCGATGGCCACGGCGAACTCCGGCATGTCCGCATCGTATACCCGGTAGCAGGTAATATTTTGCTGACGCGCCCATTTACCGAGGTTTTTCAGGTTCTTCTTCAGGCGGTTGGCAAACATCTGCGCCGATTCGCTCAGACGCGCCGTGCCGGTCGACTCGGCAACAGGGGCAGGAGCCGAGCCAGAAGTCTGCGGGCTCGTTGGCTGCTTCGCAACCAGCTCCGCAGACCTGACATTGCCGCTCGCACCGGTCACATAACGCTCGGGCTGCAGATCCATCATCAGCAATTTGCATGGCAGGGCGCCATTGAACAGCGAATACTGCTTGTGACTGCGGATACCCATGCGCTTGCCCAGGTCCGGATTGCCGGTGAAGATCGCCGCTTGCCAGCCGGTACAGCGCTCACGCAGCACTTCGCCGAGCTTCTGATACAGATACACCAGGCTGGCCTCTTCGCCCAGACGCTCGCCGTAGGGTGGGTTGCAGACAATCAGTCCCGTCTGCCCACGATCCGGATGCGGTTCGAAGGTCGCCAGCTCGCCCTGATAGACCTTGACCCAGTTGCTCAGGCCGGCTCGCTGGATGTTGTTGCGCAACGGCTGCAGCAGACGCGGGTCCGCTTCATAGCCACGGATCCACAGCGGGTCACGGGCGAGACCGGTTTCGGCGCGCGTCCTGGCCTGGGCATGCAACGCATCCCAGATCAGCGGCTGATGCTGCAGCCAGCGGCTGAAACCGAACTGTTCGCGCTGCAGATTGGGCGCCATATCAGTCGCCATCATCGCCGCTTCGACCAGGAAGGTACCCGAGCCGCACATCGGATCGGCCAGCGCCCCGCCGCTGGCCACCAGTTGCGGCCAGCCAGCGCGGATCAGAATCGCCGCCGCCAGGTTTTCCTTCAGCGGTGCCGCGCCCTGCTGCAGGCGGTAACCGCGCTGGTGCAGGCTGTGACCGGACAGATCGATGGCAAGCTGCGCTTCGCCGCTGCGGCAATGCACGTTGATGCGCAGGTCGGGATTCTGGCGGTCCACGCCGGGGCGAGTTCCATCCGGCTGTCGCAGGCGATCGACTATCGCATCCTTGACCTTCAGTGCGCCAAAGTGGGTATTGTCGACGCCCGGCAATATGCCGCCAAAGTCCACACTCAGGGTGGCCTCCACCGGCATGTGCGCAGCCCAGTCAACCGCCGCCACACCGTCGTACAGGCCTTGCGCGTCCGCCACAGCGAAACGGTTGAGTACCAGCAGTACGCGGTTGGCCAGTCGTGACCACAAACAGATGCGATAACCGAGCTCCAGGTTGCCGTTGATACTGACGCCAGCGACGGTTTCCCGCGCATTCTCGGCTCCCAGGGCGTTCAGCTCGTCGAGCAGCAATCCCTCGATGCCTTTCGGGCAGGTAACAAAAAATTCAAGGCTTTCATGCATCTGTTTGATTTCCACGACATTGTGTTTTTTACGTTAACGTTTTTAGCGCGCAGACCACTAAAGGGTTACGCGAATATGACAAATCGATCTTTGGGCGCCCAATACCTATAGGGTACAACAGGACAGGACTCGAGAACGGGCAAACCTCTCGGGAGGTCGGATCGGATGATCGATTTCCCTCCGTAGTGGCAGGAACCTGCCTGCCATGTCACCGCCGCCGCTGCACCATTGCAGGCCGGTTTGTTCTACCAGATGAGGGCTCTACTGTATGAGAAGACTCAAGCGTGACCAGATGGAACGAGCGTTTCTACGCGGTTATCAGAACGGTGTGCACGGCAAGTCCCAGGACTCCTGTCCGTTCAACAGTGCTACGACACGCCAGAACTGGATCAATGGCTGGCGTGAAGGCCGAGCAGATCACTGGGCCGGCTTCACCGGCATTTCCGGCGTCCATCGCCTGAATGAAATGCATGCAGTAGGTTGAATTCCCACAGTACATTTTTTCCCATGGCGCTTCCCTAAAGCGCCGGGCCTTTCGGGGCCCCACCGGCCTTCGCAATGCGAAGGCCGGATCCCCGGGAAAGCAGTCCTCTACTTCTCCAGCGCCGCGATCGCATCCATGCACTCACCTACCAGCTCGGGTCCACGATAGATAAAGCCGCTGTACAGCTGCACCAGACTGGCGCCGGCCTCCATCTTGTCCGCAGCATCCTTCCCGCTGATGATTCCGCCAACGCCGATAATCGGTATCCGACCTTTCAGCTCACCCGCCAACAGGCGAATTACCTCGGTCGACACATCGGTCAGCGGCCCGCCGGACAGACCACCGGTCTCCTCGGCATGGTCCAGACCAATAACGGCAGTGCGCTCCAGTGTTGTATTGGTGGCGATGACCGCGTCCATCCCTTCATCCACCAACACACCGGCAATCAGCGCCAGGTCTTCCGGCAGAACGTCGGGCGCAATCTTGATTGCGATGGGCACATACTGGCCATATTGGGCGGTCAGCTCGCCCTGACACTGCTTGATACTCTCCAGCAGACGCTTGAGCGTATCGCCGTATTGCAGGGTGCGCAGGCCAGGCGTGTTGGGGGATGACAAATTGACTGTGATATAGCTCGCCCGGCTATAGACCTTGCGCAGGCAATAAAGGTAGTCGTCCACTGCGCGATCCACCGGGGTGACCGCGTTCTTGCCGATATTCACGCCCAGCACACCGCTGTAGCGCACCGAGTCCAGACGCTGCAGCAGCGCATCGACGCCCAGGTTATTGAACCCCATTCGGTTAATGATCGCGTTCTGCTCCGGCAGGCGGAACATCCGCGGCTTCGGGTTACCCGGTTGCGGCCTCGGCGTCACCGTACCCACCTCAAGGAAACCAAAACCCATCGCCGCGAGTCCGTCTACCGCCAGCCCGTTCTTGTCCAATCCCGCAGCCAGACCTACCGGGTTGTCGAAGGTCAACCCCATCACCTGCACTGGCTGCGGCGCCCGCGGCCTGATCAACTTGTCTGCCAGACCGAGCCGCCCGGCTGCACCGAGCAGGTCCAGTGTCAGATCGTGGGAGGTTTCGGCGGGCAGGCGAAAGAGCAGAGAACGCAGCATGGAATACATGGATCGGAGCCTTGTGGATGACTTTTCATCCGCACAGTATACCTGTTCGGCGCGGGCTTGAGCGCCACAGCGGCATCTATTGGACGATACGCTGCAGCGAGATCAGCTTGCCCTCCCCGGTAAAACGCATGATGAAACTGCCGTAGACCCCTTCGTGGGTGAGAAACGGACGCAAATGGTGTGCCGGCAGGCTGACGCGCCGGCCATCACGGCTGTGCATCAGCACCCGACCGGCCTGACCACGGTACCAGGCAAGATAGCGCTCGGCGGGGAGCGCTATATCCACTACCAGTTGCTGCTCTGCAGTCAATCAGAGTTCCTCGTAAAGGGGTGTATTGCAAACCCCTAGTTGACCGCATGACGGGACGCTTGCGCAAGGTCCAGCAACTCGCGCATGGCCACCGCTATCATCGGATAATCCCCGCCACTGGCACTCTTTAGATCCGACAACATCCGGCGCCAGCGCTTGACCATCAGCGGATTACTCGCCAGCCAGCTCTTCACCAGATCCTCGGGACTCGAACCGTCGTCGCAAGCCTGCAACACCGAAACCGTCATCGCACGGGCCTGCGCATCCAGGTCGTCACGATAGCTCTCGCGTGCCAGCGCTTGCCAATGATTGTCCACCGGCAGGCCATTGATCTGTTGTCCGAACCACGGCAGGCGAAGCTCGCTGCCCAGGGCGAAATAGACCTGGGCAACCCGTTGCTCGGGCTGGCCAGTCATATCGGCCGCCTCGATAATCCCCAGCAGGGTGAAGAAATGGGTGGTCCCGGCGACCAGACGCGCAATCGGTTCCGGCACGCCCGCGCTCGCATAGGCTTCGAAACGGGCCTGCCACTGACCACGCACCGGCCCCTCGAGCAGGCTATCGAACTGCTCCGCCAGCGCTTCCACCCGGGGTGCGAAGTGCGCGACCTCGCGTTCCGGCGCCAGGTCACTGCGGCGGTTGCGCACAAACCAGCGCGTCGCTCTGCGTCCGAGGCGCATCAGGTCGTCCATCAGTTCCAGCTGGACTTCGGCCGGCACCTGGTAATCGAGAGCTTCGATGGAGGCGAAATGCGTCTGGAGCCTGAACACGTCACGCGCTACCACATAGCCGCGGGCCAGTTCGCTGGGTGGCGATCCGGTTGACTGCTGCAGGCGACGCAGGAAGGTAATACCCATGTGGTTGACCAGATCGTTGGCCAACTGGGTGGAGATGATCTCGCGGCGCAGACGGTGAGCGTTGAGTGCATCGGGATATTTCTTTTCCAGCACGTCGGGAAAGGCGGTACCAAGCTCGCGCGCCAGATAAGCATCTTCAGGCACATCCGAGCCCACCAGGCTTTCCTTGAGGTCGGCCTTGGAATAGGAAATCAGAATCGACAGCTCGGGTCGGGTCAGACCCAGGCCGCGGGCAGACCGCTCGGCCAGCTGATCGTCCTCGGGAATGAATTCCAGCGAGCGGCTGAGCTTGCCGCTGCTTTCCATCTGGCTGATGTAGCGGCGGTATTCGGTCATCGCCTTGACCGCCTGCCGCTGGGCCAGGCTGATCGCCTGGGTCTGCTTGTAATTGTTCGCAAGCACCAACGCAGAAACATCCTCGGTCATGCTGGCGAGCAGCTTGTCACGCTGCTTACCGGTCATGTCTCCCGCTTCGACGACTTCGTTGAGCAGAATCTTGATATTGACCTCATGGTCGGAGCAATCGACGCCCCCGGCATTGTCTATGAAGTCGGTATTCACGGCTCCCCCATTGAGGCAGAACTCTACCCTGCCCAGCTGGGTCATGCCCAGGTTGCCGCCCTCGCCTATGACCCGGCAACGCAGATCACGGCCGTCAACGCGCAGGATGTCATTGGCCTTGTCGCCCACGTCGATATGCGTTTCAGTCGAGCTTTTCACATAGGTGCCGATACCCCCGTTCCAGATCATGTCCACCGGCGCCTTGAGCAGGTTGTGAATGAACTCGTTGGGAGTCAATTTCTCTGCCTCGATGGCAAACAACTCGCGCATCTGCGGGGTCAGGGTGATCTGCTTGAGGCTGCGTTCGAATATGCCGCCACCGGCCGAAATCAACTTGCTGTTGTAGTCAGTCCAGCTGGAACGCGGCAAATCAAACAGGCGCTGACGCTCCTCGAAACTGACTTCCGGATCCGGATCCGGATCAATGAAGATATGCTGATGGTTGAACGCCGCCACCAGCTTCAGGCTGCGTGACAAAAGCATGCCGTTGCCGAACACATCTCCGGCCATATCGCCGATGCCCAGCACGGTCACCGGCTCGGTCTGGATATTCACACCCAGCTCGCGGAAGTGACGCTGCACCGATACCCAGGCGCCCTTGGCGGTGATGCCCATCTTCTTGTGATCGTAGCCGGCTGACCCGCCAGAGGCGAACGCATCCCCCAGCCAGAAATTGTAGTCAGCAGCGATCCCGTTGGCGATATCGGAGAAAGTGGCGGTCCCCTTGTCCGCGGCAACCACCATATAGGGATCGTCTTCGTCATGCCGCACGACCTGGTCCGGGGGCACTACCTCGCCTTCCACCAGATTATCGGTCAGATCCAGCAGACCGCGGATAAAGAGTTTGTAGCAGGCAATAGCTTCCTGCTGGACCTCATCACGGGTTCCTCCCACCGGCAGACGGCGGGGAACGAAACCACCCTTGGCGCCCACAGGTACGATTACTGCGTTCTTGACCTGCTGCGCCTTGACCAGACCAAGCACCTCGGTGCGATAGTCTTCCTCGCGATCGGACCAGCGCAGACCGCCACGGGCAACCTTGCCGCCGCGCAGGTGAACGCCCTCGAACCGCGGTGAATAGACAAATATCTCGAACATCGGCTTGGGCAACGGCAGCTCGGCAATCGCGCGTGGATCGAGCTTCAGACTGAAGTACTCGCGGGGATTGCCCTGATTGTCATTCTGGTAGAAGTTGGTGCGCAGGGTCGCCTTGATCAGCTCAAGGTAGCGGCGCAGAATCCGGTCCTCGTTGAGCACCGCCACATCATCCAGCGCGCCCAGGATGGCCTGCTCTAGTCGCTGCTGCATATCCCCGAGATCATCTGCCGACAGTTTGCGGGCAAGGTAGAAACGGGTCTTGAACAGACGCACCAGCTCGCGGGCAATGTCGGCATGTCCCACCAGGGTGCTGGCAATGTAGGGCAGCTCGAAGCCGAGCCGGATCTGCTTGAGATACCGGGCGTAGGCTCGCAACAGTGCTACGTCGCGCCAGGGCATGCGTGCCAGCAGCACCAGACGGTTGAAGCCGTCGTTCTCGGCGAGGCCTCGCCAGGTCTGCTCGAAGGCATCACGAAACAGTTCGTTGACCTCGTGGATATCCAGCTCGCGGTCCAGCGCAAAGGTAAACTCGAAATCGTGAATCCAGAACTCCTGTCCGTCACGGCGCCTGAACAGGAACGGAAACTCGCCCATCACCCGCAGGCCCAGATTTTCCAGGATCGGCAGGACATCCGACAGCGGCAAGGGTTCGCCCAGATGATAGATCTTGCAATGCAGCACCCCCGGCTTCTGTGACAGCGGCTGATAGAAACTCATGGCCAGCGGACGCTCTGTCGTCAGCGACAGGATGTGTTCGATGTCCACCACTCCGCTGGCCGCGGTAAAGCGTTCCGCATACCCGGCGGGAAAACCCTCGGTAAAGTCTTCGAGTACCGCGGTGGCAGTGGCTTCGCCAAGACTTTCGTTCAGCCGATCGCTGAAGTCGTCGTTCCAGTCGCGACAGACGCGGATGATGTCCTGTTCGATTTTCACCGGATCGACGACAAGATCCTGTTTCGGATCCACGCTGAGGATGAACTGCGTTCGAGCCAGCACCGACTCGGAAAAATAGGTCCAGAATTCGCAATCGCTGGCCTGCAGCCGCTCCATCAGTACGGCCTGTATTTTCAGCCGGATTTCGGTGTTGTAGATCTCGCGTGGCACGTATACCAGGCAATAGTAGAATCGCCCGTAGTTGCCACTGCGCAGAAATACGCGAATATGGTTACGTTCCTGTATCTGCACGATACTCAAGGCGGTGTCGCGCAATTCCGCTTCGGACATCTGGAACAGGTCATCGCGCGGCAGCACCTGCAGCGCCTGATCCAATTCCTTGCCCAGGTGGCTGTGGGCGGTAAACCCCGAGGCTTCGCGCACCGCCGCGACTTTCTGGCGCAGGTGGGGGATGCGCTCGACCGTCCCCGAATAGACCCGCGAGGTATACAGGCCCATGAAGCGATGCTCGGCAATCACCTCGCCCTGACTGTCCACTTCGCGTATGGACACGTAGTCCGGGTAGGCCGGACGATGCACCTTGCTCGACCGTGAGGCCTTGGCGAAGGAAAGCAGAACGGGCGCGCGCAAGTAGTCGATGACCTTCTCGGGCAATCCGATCAGGGATTCATCCCGCGGATTGAGGGCCAGCACGCCAAGGCTGTGTTCTGGCTGGATACCCAGGCGCTGCTCTTTCAGACCCTCCTGGATGTTGAAGCGCTCGTAGCCAAGAAAGGTAAAATGGTCTTCCAGCAACCAGCCCAGAAAGGCCTCGCACTCCTGGCGCTCCTCGAGCGCGAAAAACTCGAACGGCTTGCCTTTCAACGCCTCGATCAACGATTCGGCCTGCTGTCGCATCGGAGCAAAATCGGCTACCGCAGCCCGGACATGGCTCAACACTTCCTGCAGCGACTTGGCCAGGCGCTTGAGTTCGGCGGCGCTGCCGCAGCGGTCGATCTCTATGTACATCATCGACTCGTGCTGCACCCCTGCTTCGCTGCTACGTGGCGGCAGCACGGTCTCCAGCTCACCGTTTTCATCGCGCCTTACCGCCAGCACGCTGTTTTGCAGGGTATGAATCGCATAGCCCTGGCGATTCAGCTCCATGCGCACGGAGTCAACCAGAAAGGGAGAGTCGGCGTGGAGGATTTCCACCACCGAATGAGTAGATTGCCACCCGTGCTGCTGGGTGTCAGGATTGAATACTCTGAGCTTCTCGTCCTGACCATCGTAGTGTTGCAGGAAACGCCAGTAGGACAGCGTGCAGCCAAGGAGGTCGGTGTCGTGCCGGGCCAACAATTCCTCCAGCGGCACAATGCCAAAAAACTGTCCGCTGAACTGGATAAGAGCGTCCTTTTCGGCCGGCTGAACGAGTTTCTCCAAACGCTCTTGCAATATACTGAGGAATTCTTCTCTACTGCTGGCCATGATAAATGCCATGCTGCCTCCAGATAAACCTGCAAGGCAGACGCTTACAGGGTCTTGCGGTGTGTAACAGATATGAGACGCGGTATCCTGGCGGACCCGCGATTTCGAATATCAACAGTCTAGACCATGGTGTGTCACCACAGTGACAATTTGATGGGCAGGGTCGGGATGGACAAGACCAGGATGGAAAACACTCTCATGACGCATCACCAATCACTGATGGATCTGCGCACCTGGATGGGCCAGCAGATCTTTGGTCAGGAACAGCTGGTCGACCGTATGCTCATCAGCCTGCTGGCCGGCGGTCATGTGCTGGTGGAAGGCGCACCGGGCCTGGCCAAGACAAAGGCAATCAAGGCGCTGTCGGAAGCAATAGAAGCTGATTTCCACCGAATCCAGTTCACCCCGGACCTGCTCCCGGCAGATATTACCGGCACCGAGATATACCGGCCGGAAACCGCCAGCTTCAGCTTTCAGCAAGGTCCGATATTTCATCACCTGGTGCTCGCCGACGAAATTAACCGGGCCCCCGCCAAGGTGCAGTCGGCCCTGCTTGAGGCGATGGCCGAGCGGCAGGTGAGCATAGGCCGTGAAACCTACCCGCTGCCCGAGCTATTCATGGTCATGGCGACGCAGAACCCGATCGAGCAGGAAGGAACCTACCCCTTGCCCGAAGCCCAACTGGACCGCTTCCTGATGCATGTGCGCATCGGTTTTCCGGATGCCGCGCTGGAGCGGCAGATCCTGCACCTTGCCCGCGGTGAAGCTCAGGGGGGCAGTGCGCGTATCGGACAGCGCATCAGTCAGGCGAGTATCCTCGCCGCGCGACAGGAAGTGCTAGGCCTGTTCATGGCCGATGCCGTGGAGGAATACCTGATCCAGTTGATCATGGCCACCCGGCGCCCGGAACTGTACAACGCGCAACTGGCCGAATGGATCGAGTTGGGCGCAAGCCCGCGCGGTACCATTGCGCTGGACCGCTGCGCGAGGGCGCATGCGTGGCTGGCCGGTCGCGACTTCGTCAGTCCGGAAGACGTCCAGGCGATCGTTCACGACGTGTTGCGCCACCGGCTGATCCTCAGTTTCGAAGCCGAGGCCGCGGGAATCGATGCCGACCGGGCAATCAACCTGCTGGTCGAATCCGTCGCTGTGGTATGACCGTGACCGACCTGCATCCGCGCCGCGACGAATCGCTGGACCAACGCCTGTTCGTCAGCCTCGAGAACCTGCTGGAAACCCGTCATCAATGTCAGCGCATGCCGCTGTTTCGCGGACCGATGCAGGCCAGCCGACAACTTGGCCGGCAATATTCACGGCTGCGCGGCCGCGGTGTGGACTTCGATCAGGTGCGCTCCTACCAACCCGGGGACGACATCCGCAGCATCGACTGGCGCGTCACCGCGCGTACCGGCAAGGTGCATACCAAGGTCTTCACCGAAGAGCGCGAACGCCCGGTCTTTATTGTCTGCGAACAGAGCAACCGGCTATTTTTCGGCAGCCGGCTGTGCTTCAAGTCGGTGCTCGCAGCACGGGCCTGCGGCCTGATCGCCTGGACCGCGCTGGCTCATAATGACCGCGTGGGCGGGCTGGTATTCGGCAAAGAGTGCCACGAGGTACGACCGCAGCGTAACCGCCAGTCATTGCTGCGGCTCTTTCACCTGCTGATCGAAGCCAATCACAGTTTGCACCCACCGGCGGATTCGCCTGCCGATAATGGTCGGGAGCTGCTCAACCAGGCCCTGCGCCACACCCGTGAGGTAGTACGCCCCGGTAGCATTCTCTACGTGATCTGCGATCACAGTGCGGTAGACCAGTTGAATCAGTCATTGCTGGGCCCCCTTGCAGCCCACAACGACCTGGTTCTGCTGCCCCTTTACGACGCGCTGGATGCCGATTTGCCCGCTGCGGATCAACTGGATTTCACCCAGAACGGCGATCGTATCAGCGTCAATGCCCGCGACACATCCGTACGCGAGGCCTATGCGGCGCAGTTTACAGCTCAACAAACGGCCTGGCAGCACCTCGCCCGCCGGCTGGGCTGCTCCCTCTTCAGCCTGCATACCGGCAGCAGCGCCGAGGCGCAGATCGGCACCATGCTCAGTGCGCAGAACAGGCGGGGCAGAACGTGAACGACGCGCTTTTTCAATCACTGATCCACCCGGTCGCACCCGAGCCGGTGCCCTGGTGGCCTCCCGCACCCGGCTGGTGGATCCTGCTCGCGCTGGCACTGATCATGGGCCTTGCCCTCCCCTGGCTGGCACTGCGCTGGAAGCGTCTCGGGGCACGGCGACGCCGCACCGGACAGGCGCTCAAGGATATCCCCGCAGACCTGCCCGACCAGCAATGGCTCAGCGAGATCAATAGCCTGCTCAAACGTCTGTTGATCCGCCGCGGCGAAGTCGCGCCCAGCCGCCTGTTCGGTGAACAATGGCTGGAATACCTGTGCAACGGTTATCCGCGACCGCAGCGAAGCTGTCTGGAACCCCTGGCGGCAGACCTCTACCGGCAGACGCCCAATCTGACCCGCGAACAGCGCCGCGCCCTGCTGCGTGAACTGCGCCGCTGGCTGAGGCACAACCATGTTTGAGCTGCACTGGCCGGCGGCCCTTCTGCTCCTGCCCCTGCCCTGGCTCATGCGCTGGCTGCTGCCCGGCGCTGCGCTGCCGAGCACGGCACTCCAGGTCAGCTTTCTGCCCCGTCTCGAGCAATTGCAGGACACCACTTCGCAACGAGCCGCCGCCCGTCGGCGCTGGCCCTTCGTGTTCGTCTGGCTACTGCTGATCCTGGCCGCCTGTCGGCCGCAATGGCTGGGCGATCCGCTGCCGATCAGTATCAGTGGCCGCGACATGATGCTCGCCGTCGATCTTTCCGGCAGCATGGAATATCAGGACATGCTGCTTGATGACGAGCAGGTGCCACGCATCGCCATAGTCAAGCGACTGGTGTCGAACTTCATTGCCGAGCGCGAGGGCGACCGCCTCGGCCTCATCCTGTTTGGTTCCAGTGCCTATGTACAGGCTCCGTTGACCCATGACCTGGTGACCCTGGAGCAATTGGTACAGGAAGCCTTTGTCGGTCTGGCCGGACGCGAAACCGCCATCGGTGACGCGATTGGACTGGCGATCAAGAGGCTCGCAGAAGAGCCGGCGCGGAGCCGGGTACTGGTGCTGATAACCGACGGCGCCAATACCGCAGGTCAGGTTAACCCGCTCCGCGCAGCCCGCTATGCGGCCAGTGAAGGCATTCGCATTTTCACCATTGGCGTCGGCGCAGATGCTGGTCAATCACGCTTATCGGGGATCCAGGATCCGTCGACTGACCTTGATGAAGGCACTCTGGTCGATGTGGCCCTGGCTACCGGCGGAGAATACTTCCGTGCGCGCAACGGCGAGGACATCAAAGCCATATACCAACGTATCGACATGCTCGAGCCCGCGCTGCGCGATAGCGGACCACGCCGACATGCCCGTCCCCTGTATCCTTGGCCACTGGGGCTGGCGTTGCTGCTCAGCCTGCTGATTGCCAGTGTTGCCGTCTACCGGAGGCGTCATGCAAATTGAACTGTTCGGCGGCCTGACGCTCGCGCGGCCGTTCTGGCTGCTCCTGCTAATTCCCGGCGCTGCGCTCTGCTGGCTGCTTTACCGCCGCATCAATCATTATTCACCCTGGCATAACCTGCTGCCCGCGGTAATGCGCACAGCTCTGCTCCAGCGCCAGCCCGGCAGCGATCACGCCGGCCGCTTCATGCTGCTGGGCGCCGCCTGGTTGCTGACGATTATCGCGTTGAGCGGACCGGTCTGGGAAGGTGAGCCGCCGGTGATGCGTCAGAACCAGTCTGCCCTGGTGATAGTACTGGATCTGTCGCACAGCATGCTGGCCAATGATCTGGTTCCGACACGGCTTGAGCGGGCGCGACTGAAGATTCGCGATCTGTTGCAGATGCGCAGCGACAGCCAGGTTGCCTTGGTCGCCTTTGCCGGCAGTGCCCACCGCGTCACGCCGCTCAGCACCGATCAGTCGACCCTGCTCAATCTCCTTGCAGGTCTCAGCCCGGGCATCATGCCGCTGAGCGGCTCGGATCCAGGCAGCGCACTGCAAATGGCCGAGCAGATGATCGCGCCGCTGCCCCCCGAAACCACCCAGATCCTGCTGATTACCGGTAGTGTCGGGGCAGAGCAATTGAAGGAACTTGGCGAAGCTGCAAGCAGGCTTGGACAGCAACTGTCGATACTTGGTGCGGGTACTGCCGAAGGCGCCCCTGTGGCCCTGCCCGAAGGCGGCTTCATGCGCGACGAGAAGGGTCGCATCCTGCTGCCCCGACTGGACAACCAGGCACTGGCGACCATTGCCAGGCGCACCGGCGCGGGCTACCACGACATCACCCGCGACGATAGCGACCTGCTGAGCCTGTTGCGGCCGCTGGCTTTGAGCGGCGTCAACGATCCGAACCGCTCGCCCGGCCGCAGCGATCAGGGGCACTGGCTGATCCTGCTACTACTGCCACTGGCTGCCCTCGGCGCCCGCCGCGGTTGGCTTGGGCTACTGCTGTGTGCAATGTTGCTGCCGACCATTGCGAAGGCCGATACGCCCTGGCGTGATCTGTGGCAACGTCCCGATCAACAGGCCGCCGAGCTGCTTGCCCGGGAGCAGCCGGCAGCTGCAGCCGAGCGCTTCGAGGATCCACACTGGATTGCCTGGGCCCTGTATCAGGCCGGCGATTACGCCGGTGCGGCCGCAGCCTATCAGCGCCTGCTGCAGCTGGATCCGGATAACCCACAGCATCATTTCGACCATGGCACCGCGCTGGCCATGAGTGGCGAACTCGAGGATGCACTCGAGGCCTATGAACAGACGCTCACCCGTGCCCCTGACCATGCCGCTGCCCGGCATAACCGCAGCCGCATCGAGGCATTGCTGGAGGAACGGGAGCGGCAGGCAGCTGAAGAGGAACCTGACGCCGCCGAGGGTGAGGCCGGTGACAAAGAAGCCGCAAACGGCAATGCAACCGAAGACACCGCTAGCGAGGCCCTGCCCGACCGGAACTCCTCTCCCCGTTCCGACCAGCAGGATGAAACAGCCAGCCCCGACCTACCCGCAGCGATCTCGCCGGTAGATCCGGCAGCAACCGAGTCCGATAAGCCGTCAGAGGCCCTGTCTGGCGGAGGCACCGGCTCTGATACGCCCGTTACCGAGGGTGGAAAGTCCCCCGCCGCCCCTGTGGTTCAGCAAAGCCCACCGCCAGACCCTCTGGCTGGCCCGCCGGAGCCCACGGACACGCTACCGGGCACCCTGGATTCCGAACAACAGGCAGCGCTGCAACAATGGCTGCGCGAGGTACCGGACAACCCCGCCGAACTGCTGCGCCGCAAATTCCTCTACCAACGATTACAGCAACTGGAAGAACGCTCCCAATGATCAGACTATTGCTTTGGCTTTGCGTCCTGGCTTTGCCAGTGCCTGCCCTTGCCGCACTCGAGGCCAGCGTCGACAAAACCCGGCTTATAGAGGGTGAAACCCTGGAGCTGACTCTGGAAACCCCGGCCGCGAATCGGTTCAGCCGGCCCGACCTCGCTGCACTGGAAGAACATTTCGAGATCCGTGACAGCCGCCAGCTCAGTCTGGTGAGTCAGCTTGATGGCAGAACCCAGCCGGTCACCCGCTGGGTCATCAACCTGCTCCCCCGGCGCACCGGCTATGTCGTCATTCCGCCGCTAAGCGTCGACACATTGAGCAGTGCGCCGGTCAGTCTGCATGTCCTGACCGCCAGCGAGGCAGCGCGCGACAATACCGCGCAGATGGCACCAGTATTCATTGATGCCGAAGTGGATACCGAGACGCCCTACGTTCAGGCCCAGGTGCTGCTGACCCTGCGCGTCTACCACTCACTATCGCTGTATGACGATTCGACCCTGACCGGACTGGACATAGCGGATGCCCGGGTCGAGAGCCTGGGCCCGCCACGCAACTACGAGAAACTGATCAACGGCATTCGCCACGGGGTAATCGAGATCCGCTATGCCATCTTTCCCCAGCGTAGTGGCGAGCTCGAAGTGCCTTCCCAGCTTTTTACCGCCACCACTATGCCCTCACGCACAGCCGACAGCCCGCTGGCACGGGGTCGACTGGTGCAGGTCCGCTCTCCGGGCATCGTCCTGCAGGTGCGTCCTATACCGCCTGAGTATCCGCCAGGCGCTCCATGGCTGCCGGCGACCGACGTCACCCTGTCGCAGACCTGGCAGCCTGATCCAAACCTGGACCTGCTCACGGGCGAATCCTTGACCCGCACGCTCACCGTCCAGGCTCAAGGGCTCAATGCCAGCCAGCTCCCCGAGCTGAGCAGCCTGGGCGGTGAAACCATAGCCGGACTGCGGCAGTACACCGACCAACCGAAGCTCGAGAGCCAGGTAGTTGACGATGGCATACGGGGCCTGCGCCAAGACAGCGCGGCATTGCTGGTGCAGCAGGCCGGGACATTCGTGCTTCCGGCCCTGCAGCTTTACTGGTGGGACACTGCCAGGGACGAGCTGCAGGAGGCACAGCTGGATGCCCTCACCCTGAAGGTAATGAGCAGCCAGAGCTTCATTGCCGCTTCCACGCCCACCGCAGTGGAAGCGAGCGAAGAACCCTTTGTCACCGCACCCCTTTGGCCCTGGCAATTGGCCACGGCTTTGCTGGGCCTGGCCCTGGCAATCTGCCTCGGCCTGCTCTGGCGGATGCGCCGCATGCTGGAAAGCCTGCAGCACCCCTACCAGGACGAAGAAATCTTCGATGAGGAGGTTCAGGATAATCCGCTCAACGATCTGCAGAGCGCGTGTCGCAGCAACCAGCCAGGCGAAGCACGCAAGGCGCTGGAAACCTGGGCGCGGCAACAGGACAGCGAGGGTCTTATCGGTCTTACCCACCAGCACCCCGAGCTCGCCGAGGCACTGGACGAACTCAACGCCTGCTTGTTCGGGCAGGCCGAGCACCACTGGCGCGGCAAGCCGCTATGGCGCGCCGTGCGCATGGTGGTACAGAGCCGCAAGCGCCAGACAGAACCGGGCGAGCCGGTACTCGAAAGCCTGTATCCAAAGGTATGAAGCCGCATAAAAAACGCCCCTGACGGGGCGTTTTTTATTGCGCTAATCAGGCATCCCGAAGCTTCTCGGGCCTGATCAGGAAGCGGGCCAGCGCCGGCAATAGCCAGAGCGCCCCGAACATGTTCCAGAGGAACATGAAGGTGAGCAAAATGCCCATATCGGCCTGGAACTTGATGGCCGAGAATATCCAGGTCGCCACACCGATCGCCAGGGTAATACCGGTAAAGGTCACCGCCTTGCCCGTGGTCTTCAGTGTTTCATAGTAGGCTTCCTCAAGCGGCAGGCCCTGGCGCAGGTAGGTCTCCAGGCGGCTGTAGATATAGATCCCGTAATCCACACCAATACCCACACCCAGCGCGATCACCGGCAACGTCGCCACCTTCACGCCGATCCCCAGGAAAGCCATCAGCGCATTGGCCAGAACCGATGTAAGGGCCAGCGGAATGATGATACACAGCACCGCCCGAATCGACCGGAAGGTAATCAGGCACATGAAGATCACCACTGCATAGACCGTCAGCAGCATCTTCCACTGGGACTTCTCGATTACCACATTGGTGGCGGCCTCAATCCCCGCGTTACCAGCAGCCAGCTTGAATTCCAGCGTGTCGGTGTTGTATTCGGCAGCAAACTCTTCGACCGCCGCAGTCACCCGTGACAGGGTTTCCGCCTTGTGGTCCTCGAGATACAGCATGACCGGTGCCAGTGAGCAGGACGAGTTGAACAGGCCGGTCGGTGCGCGGCTGATGGCATTGTTCAGGTTGTCCTGGTTGCGCGAGAGCGTCTGCCATTTCAGGTTACCCTCGTTGTTACCCATGATCACCTGTTTGGCCACAGTCACCATCGAGACTGCCGACTGCACCCCATCAAGGTTGGCCATGCGCCATTCCAGCTGGTTGATGGCCTCCATCGTCTCGTAGGCCGAACACATCTCGTCAGGCGTACTGACCATCACCACCAGCACATCCGAGCTGGTCGAGTAGTTATTGATGATGAAAGCATTGTCCAGGTTGTAGCGTGAGTCGGAACGCAGCTCCGGCGCGCCGGGATCCAGGTCACCAATCTTGACGTTCTGGCCGTGGTATATGCCGAAAGCGAACGCAAGGATCGCCAGCAAGATGGACACTGGCGCCACCTTGGGGTGTGAAAACTTCGCCACCGTCAGCCAGAGCTTCTGCGGACGCGAAGCCATATCGCGGTTACGCTCCACGGCACGATCACTGATGCCAATGTAGGACATCAGTACCGGCAACAGGATCAGGTTGGTCAGGATGATCACGCCGACGCCGACCGACGCTGCAATACCCAACTCGCGAATCACTTCGATCTCGATCAGTAACAGTGTGACGAAGCCCACTGCGTCGGAAATCAGCGCCACGATGCCGGGAACATAGAGCGCCCGGAACGCACGCCGCGCGGCGGTACTGGCATCACTGGAATTACTGTATTCGATCGCCATACCGTTGATGATCTGCACGCCATGGGAAATGCCGATGGCAAACACCAGAAACGGCACCAGGATTGAGTATGGATCCAGACCAAAACCCAGCGAGCGCAACAGCCCGAGCTGCCAGATAACCGCAATCACCGAACAGACAAGCGTTGTCACCGAACTCTTCAGGCAGCGCGTAAAAATCATCAGTAGCACGAAGGTAATCAGCAGTGCCGCACCAAAGAACATCACCACCTTGATGATGCCCTCGATCAGATCACCCACTTTTTTGGCAAAGCCAACGATGTGGATACTGATATTCGGGTTCTCCGCCTGAAACTCAGAGCGGACCTTGCTTTCCAGCTTGCGTGAAAAATCGCCGTAATCAAGGCGCAGCAGCTCGCTCTGGTTCTCAGGATTCGGATAGAACTCCTGGAGCGGCACCTCAATGATGGTCGACTTGAAATTGTTCGCTACCAGACGACCGATTTCGCCAGACTTGAGCACGTTTGCGCGCAGCTCATCAAGGTCCTGCTCGGTCAGGTAGGCCGGTCTGTTTGCTACCGGGCCGCCATCGAAACCGTATTCGGTTACCTCGGTCCAGCGTACGTTGGGGGTCCAGAGCGAGCGAAGGTTGGAGCGGTCGACGCCGGGCAGAAAAAACACCTCGTCGTTGATGCGCTTGAGGGTTTCCATGTACTCGGTAGTGAAGATATCGCCATCTTCGATGGCAACTGCAATGCGGATAGAATTACCGAGGTTGGCCAGATCGTTCTGGTGCTCGATCATGTTGACAATGTAGGGATGCTCGAGAGGAATCATCTTCTCGAAACTGGTCTCCGGTCTGACCTGTGCTGCCTGGTACCCCAGCAGCACAGTCACGATGGCAAAGATCAGTAGGACTACCAGCCGGTTCTTGAAGACCAACCGCTCCACGAAGGGAGCGGTCTCCTGATGATTTTTGGACATCCAGTTTTCTCCTGGCTCCCTAGTTCATTGCATCGGTTGTTGCCGATCAGGGAGTCTCTATCAGGGTTGCGGAGGAATTTTTTTCAACGCCTTTCATGCCAGCGGGGCCGGCCTTGACCGCTCCTCGCTGGCCAATCAACAGCAGGTCGCCATTAGGCAGGATCGCTGCTGTAGCCAGCGCCACGCGATCGGCGCGAACCTGGACGTCAAAGGTGCGGCCATTATCCTCGCTGATGACCACGACACCACCGACGCCGACAACGACAAGCTTGCCATCTTCAGACAGCTGGCCACTGGACAAGGTTGCTTGCAGCTCGTCGCCATCCGGGGTTTCCAAACGGATCTGTTTCCAGCTGTCGCCGAAATCGCTCGAGCGGTACATGTTGCCGCGCAGACCCCAGATCAGAACTTCGTTAGCGCGACCGGTGCCCGCCGTGCCAAACAAGGAACCGTCATAAGGCAGGTCCTGAATGGTTTCCCAGGTGTCACCGAAGTCGGTGGAGCGATACATCGTGCCCATCTCGCCGACCAGGAACAGGCCAGTATCCTTCACCGCCGTCATAGCGTTGTAATGAAAGCCGAACTCATTGTCGATCAGGTCAGGCAATTCTTCCCAATTCTGCCCACCGTCGTCAGTGCGCAGGAACAGACCGTAGGCGCCGACGGCAAAACCGGTGTTGGTATCACGGAACCAGACGTCCATCAGAGGGCGCTCGAGCAGGCCACCGGCCTGTTCGTCACGCGACTCTTCCAGAGCCGGATCGCGATACTGAATTTTCCAGGTCTCGCCGCCATCACTGGTATGCAGTATCAAAGAGTCGTGACCGACGGCCCAACCATTCTGAGCGTCGACGAAATCGACTGAAGTCAGCATCTGACGCGTGGGCGATGGAGCCTGGGTCCAGCTCGCACCCATGTCATCGGAGTAAACGATGTGACCGCGGCTGCCTACAGCGACCAGCCGATCGCCGGCCTGCTCGACATCCAGCAGCAATACTTCATTAGACATGTCGGACATGACCGCTGGCTTGGCCTCAGCAGCGATGCTGTCCTGAGCCTGGGCGATGGCTACTGGCGCGCACGCCAGCGCGATGGACAATCCCAGCGCAGAAAAGATCTGGCCGGATAAAGAAAGCTTGCGGCTCTTGCCGGACACATGGCAGGTCATGCCTGCGATCAGACTGTGCCGTTGGATGGGCTCACGCATACACCATTCCCCTTGTTCTTATAGGTACCTGTCGTTGAAAACAGGCAGGGCGACCGCTTAGGAGCGGTCTATTGATAGTAACGGCCTTCGACAGTGCGTGCCAACCGGCCTGGGTTATCGCTCGTCAATCATGAAGCTGATCGATCCTGCCTGAGGCAGATCGTCAAAACCTGTCGACGGGCAGTGCTCCCGGCGCAAAGCCGGGAGCCTGGCCATACTCAGTGCTTTATCTTGCTCGGGGTTGACGCGGCAATCTTGGCCGGATTGATCAGGAATCGGGCCAGAGCCGGCAACAGCAGCAGCGCACCGATCATGTTCACCAGGAACATGAAGGTCAGCATCAGCCCCATGTCAGCCTGGAACTTGATCGCCGAGAATACCCAGGTCGCCACACCGATTGCGAGACACAGACCGGTGAACAGGACAGCTTTACCTGTGGAGCGAAGAGTCTCGTAATAGGCTTCCTGGAGCGGCATGCCGGCTCGCAGGAATGTCTCCAGACGGCTGTATACATAAATACCGTAGTCGACGCCTACGCCCACACCCAGCGCAATAACCGGGAGGGTCGCGACCTTCATACCAATCCCCAGATAGGCCATCAGCGCGTTACCCAGTACCGAGGTCAGTACCAGCGGCAGCACGACGCAGATAGTGGCGGCAAGCGAGCGGAAGGTGAAGTAGCACATGACACCCACCCAGACGTATACCAGCAGCAGGATCATCAGTTCCGAACTGGCAATCTCGTCGTTGGTGGCCGCTTCGATACCGGCGTTACCGGCGGCGAGCAGGAACTTCATATCTTCGGTGTTGTACTCGGCGGCAAACTCCTCGACACCCTCGGTAGCCGTTTTCAGCGTTTCAGCCTTGTGGTCGTTGAGGAACACCATCACCGGGGCCAGCGAGCAGGAGTTGTTAAACATGCCTTCCGGAGCCCGGCTGATTGCGTTATTCAGGTTATCCTGGTTACGCGAGAGGGTCTGCCACTTGAGGTTGCCCTCGTTGTTACCCATCAGTACCTGCTTGGCAACGGTCACCAGCGATACTGCTGACTGAACGCCCGGCAAGTTGGCCATGTGCCATTCGAGCTGATCAATCGCTTCCATGGTTTCGTAGGCCGAACACATTTCAGGCGGGGTTTCGACCATAACCACCAGCACGTCGGAACTGGTCGAGTAATTGGAGATAATGAAGTCGTTATCCAGGTTGTAGCGCGAATCGGGACGCAGTTCAGGTGCACCCGGATCAAGGTCGCCTACCTGCAGGTTGGCTTTCTGGTAAAAGAAGGCACCAGTACCCCCCACCAAAGCGACGATGACCAGGAACGGCGCCACCTTCGGATGGGCGGTATAGGACATGGCGCGCCAGAAGGGATGTTCGCGAACAGCATCACGCTTACTGCGTTCGATGGCCTTCTTGCTGATGCCCAGGTAGGAAATGGTTACCGGCAACATAATAAGGTTGGTGAAGACGATAACGCCCACGCCCACCGAGGCGCCGATGGCCAGCTCGTGGATCACGCCGATATCGATAACCAGCAGCGTGATGAAACCCACCGCATCGGCCAGAATCGCGATCATGCCGGGCAGGAAAAGCTGACGGAAGGTACGCCGGGCGGCGATCAGGGCATTGTCCGCCTCACCCGACTGCAACGCGATACCGTTGATCTTTTGTACCCCGTGGGAAATGCCTATAGCGAAGATCAGGAACGGCACCAGCATCGAATAGGGGTCCAGTCCGAAGCCAAGTGAATAGATCAGGCCCAACTGCCAGACCACTGCAATCAGTGTAGTAATCAGAACCGAAATGGTGCTGCGGATACACCAGGTAAACCAGTACAGCAGTACGAAGGTGATCAGCAGTGCAAGACCAAAGAACATCACCACCGCGCCCAGACCTTCGATCAGATCACCCACCTTCTTGGCGAAGCCGACCATGTGGATGCTGATATTCGGATTTTCTTCCTCGAACTGGTTACGGATTTTCTCCTCGAGCTGCTGGGAGAACAGACCGTAGTCCATACGCAGCAATTCGGACTGGTTCTCCGGATTGGGGTAGAACTCCTGCAACGGCACTTCAATAATGGTCGATTTGAAGTTGTTTGCCACCAGACGGCCGATCTCGCCGGACTTGAGTACGTTGATACGCAAATCATCGAGTGACTGCTCATCCAGATAAGCCGGATGGCTGGCAACCGGGCCACCATCAAAACCGTATTCGGTCACTTCGGTCCAGCGCACGTTGGGGGTCCACAGCGAACGCAGACCGGAACGGTCGACGCCGGGCAGGAAAAACACCTCGTCGTTAATGCGCTTGAGGGTTTCCATGTACTCGGTGGTGAAGATATCGCCATCTTCGATCGCCACTGCGATACGAATGGAGTTACCCAGGTTCGACAGGTCGTCCTGGTGTTCGACCATGTTGACGATATAGGGGTGCTGCAGAGGAATCATCTTGGCAAAGCTGGTATCAGGACGGATCTGCAGGGCCTGATAGCCAAGAATGATGGTAATTATGGTAAAGAGCGCAACAACCATAAGACGGTTGTTGAACACCAGCCGTTCCATAAAGGTTTCGGCTTCGTGATCGTTATTCGACATCCCGATTCTCCCGGCAGACAAGCCATCTGGCATTTATTGTTAGATCAGGCAGCAGTTTTTCCTGCCCGCCTGTAAGGGGCAGCGTTTCTAGGTCAAACATGGACAGACCCGGAAGGATTGCATTTTCCGGCGGCACGCAGCATGGAGAACAAAGTCGACAGGCGACCTGCTTCTGACTGGATTGAAACTGGATCAAACGCGCGAAGGTTCGCGACGGACGCCCCCATACATCTACCCCTTTATTCTTATTTGATGTCACGGTCACACGACGGACGCCATGATATTACAGCGCTTTCACCGACTTCACTAACTCTTGCAAGTTATCTTTTGTGAACCAGAGAAAAAATGCCGCACAGGCCTGTTCCAGAGCGGCCCCCAGGACCCTGACGCCCATCCATGGGCCTTGAAAAAGCACTATTTCCGTCCCTTTTCGCCCCTCAAACGAGCGATTTGCTGACGACTTCATAAACGTCGGGCGAGAGACTCTCGGCCGCCATGATCCGCGACAACTCGGCCTTGAGCAGCTCCTGACGGGCCGGATCGTACTTGCGCCAGCGCGTCAGCGGCGTGAGCAGGCGCGCAGCTACCTGCGGGTTGAGCGGATCCAGCTGGAGGATACGCTCGGCCAGGAAACGGTAGCCGGCGCCATCGGCAGCGTGGAAGTTGACCAGATTCTGGTTGGCAAAGGCACCAATCAATGCACGGATCTTGTTCGGGTTGCGCATGCTGAACGAGGGATGCTCAAGCAGCGCCTGCACCCGTTCCAGCCCACCGGGCAAAGCAGCAGCCGCCTGCACGCTGAACCACTGGTCCATCACCAGCGGATAATCCTGCCAGCGCTCGGCAAAGTCGGCCAGGGCCGCCTGCTTCTGTTTCTCGAAGTCGGAATTGACCAGGCAGACAAGGGCCGCCTGGCGATCGGTCATGTTGTTCGCCTCCACGTACTGGCGCACACAGGCATCCACGGCCTGTTGCGAGCCGGTCAGCATCAGATAGGACAGCAGCGTGTTCTTCAGGCTGCGCCGGGCCATCGCCGCGGCATCCGGACTGTAGGCTGCAGCATCGTCCAGCTTGCCGTACAACGGCCACATGACGTCGGCCAGGGTGTTGGCCAGCTCACTGCGTACCCACTCGCGCACGTGGTGGATCGCATCCACGTCGGCCACATCCGACACTTCGACCATATAGGCTTCCGACGGCAGCCTGAGCATCTCGGCCACCATCGCCGGATCCAGTTCGCTGTCGGTCAACAGGGTATGAAATACATCGCGCAAGCGCTGATCGAGCAACAACGGGCGTCCGGCGCGGTGGATGCCGACCATGCCCTGGAGCATTTCCAGTGCCAGCGCCTGGCCCGCTTCCCAGCGGTTGAAACCATCCGGATCGTTCTTCGCCAGAAACACCCGGTCGTCGCGGCTGTACGGGTAAGTCATCTTCACCGGGGCAGAGAATCCGCGCAGCAGTGACGGTAGTGGCTCTTCGCTCAGACCGGTAAAGGTGAAGACCTGCTCCGCTTCGGTAACTGCGAGCACACGCTCGGTGCCCACGGGTGCGGTCTCGCCCTCAAGCTGCAACGGCAGCTCCTTACCCTGACTGTCGAGCAGCGCCATGCGCAGCGGAATCACCTGCGGCAGTTTCTCGCTCTGTCCCGGGGTGGGCGGACAGCTCTGTCGGCACAGCAGACTGAAGGTCGCATTAGCTGCATCATAGCGACCCTCTATCGCCAACCGCGGCGTGCCGGCCTGGCTGTACCAGCGCTTGAACTGGCCCAGGTCCGTGTCATTGGCATCTTCCATCGCTTTGATGAAATCATCACAGGTCACCGCCTGGCCGTCATGGCGCTCGAAATACAGATCCGATCCCTGGCGGAAGCCCTTCTCCCCCAGAAGCGTGTGCAACATGCGCACCACTTCGGCGCCCTTCTCGTACACCGTCAGTGTGTAGAAGTTGGTGATCTCGATGAACGAATCCGGACGCACCGGATGAGCCATCGGACCGGCATCTTCGGCAAACTGGTTGGCCCGCAGGAAGCTCACGTTCTCAATGCGGCTGACGGTGGGCGAGTTCATGTCGGCGGAGAACTGCGAATCACGGAATACCGTGAAGCCCTCCTTCAGCGACAGTTGGAACCAGTCGCGACAGGTCACCCGGTTGCCCGACCAGTTATGGAAATACTCATGCGCCACCACTGCCTCGACCCGCTGGAACGCCATGTCTGTGGCGGTATCGGGGTGAGCCAGAACGCAGCTGGAGTTGAAGATGTTCAGCCCCTTGTTTTCCATCGCGCCCATATTGAAATCGTTGACCGCGACGATCATGAAGATGTCCAGATCATACTCGCGGCCATAGACCTCCTCGTCCCAGCGCATCGAGCGCTTGAGACTGTCCATTGCGTGGCCGCACTGCTCTTTGTTCTCCGCCTCGACGTATATGCGCAGATCAATCTCGCGTCCGCTCATCGTGGTGAAGCTGTCCTGGATCAGGCACAGATCACCGGCAACCAACGCAAACAGGTAGGCCGGCTTGGGAAAGGGGTCTTCCCAGGTGACCCAGTGACGGTTGTTTTGTTCTTCGCCGCTGGCGACCGGGTTGCCGTTGGAGAGCAGGATCGGATATTCCTTCGACGCGATCACCGTGGTAGTAAAACGGCTCATCACGTCCGGACGGTCGAGATAATAGGTGATCTTGCGAAAGCCTTCGGCCTCACACTGGGTGCAGAACATCTTACCGGACTGGTACAAGCCCTCGAGCGCGGTATTGTGCTGGGGCTCGATGCGCGTGGTAATCGCCACTTCAAACTGGGCGGCGGGCGGCTGCACGGTGAGGGTGTCTTCATCCACCTGGTAGTCCGTGGATGCCAGTTGCCGGTCATCCAGCGCCACGCTGACCAGCTCCAGCAACTGGCCATCAAGCACCAGCGGCGGCAGCGATTGCGCGTCATGCTGTGCGTTATGTTTGACGCTCAGCCGGCTGTGAACGAGTGCATGATCCTCGAACAGCTCGAATGTCAGATGCGTTTCGTCTATCCAGTAGTCGGGCTGGCGGTAGTCCTTGAGATAAATCGTCTTCGGTTGTTCGGTACGCATGCTGCACTCCTCAGGACACACTGACGGACAGTGTGTAGGACGTATATTTACGAATATTGATGACGCCGCTATCGAGCATAAGGTACTGGCCCTTGATGCCCAGCAATGTGCCTTCCAGCAGCGGCTGCTTGTCCAGGTTGGCTGACTGGGGCTTGGGACTGTACTCGAGCACCGGGTAGGTAATGTCCACCACCTCGGCGTCAAGCGGCTGGATCGCCTGCAGTCCGAAACGCGCCTGCAGCTCGAGGATACCCTGCTGCGCACCATCGAGCAGACGGTCACGCGCAGCGAGCATATCGACCGGCTCGGGCTCCCCGCGCAGCAGCGCGCGCCAGTTGGTCTTGTCACCTACCTGCGCGCGCAGCAGATCTTCCACCAGACCCGATTGCTGACGGGTCGCCACGCGCAGAATCGGCAACGCCTGACTGGCGCCCTGATCGATCCAGCGGGTCGGGATCTGGTTGGCGCGGGTGATGCCGACCTTGAGCCCGGAAGAGTTGGCCAGATAGACGATGTGATCGGTCATGCAGAACTGTTCGCCCCAGGCGGGTTCGCGGCAGGTGCCCTGATCGTAATGACATTTTTCCGGGCTCATGATGCAGGTATCGCAGCGCGCCAGCTTGATCATGCAGGGATAACAGAAACCCTGGCTGTAGCTCTTCTTCGTGCGCCGCCCGCAGTGACTGCAATGAATCTGTCCGAGCGCCTGCAGGCGCACGGTGCGGCCCAACCACTCGTTGAGCGGCAACAGCTGTTCACCAACCGGGAGACGGTAACGCACCGGCGCGTCCAGCTCGGTCACCAGCTTGCTGATACCGCCCTCGATGTTGATCGGCTGAATCAATGCAAGGTATCCGATTTGGTGGAAAACAGAATATTCGGGATGGTTTTCTCCTCGGACTTGCAGTGTTGTGCACCCATATAGCCGGTGCGCTCTTCCTCAGGCAGGTTTTCCAGCTCCCAGCCGATCATCGCCTGCATGCAAAGCTCCTTCTGCTCACCGGTCAGTTTCCGGCCATCAGGCCATTTGCCGATTTCCACCGCCTGTTTCAGGCTGGCATATACCTCGGGGGTGATATTGCGCAACATCTCGACGAAGGTCGTCATCACATTTCTCCGGAAAACATTATCTCGACAAACCCATTCGCTGGGCTCCACCGGCCACCAGTCCCGCCGCGCAGCCAATCAGCAGTCCACTGACGTGCGCGGCGTTGGCTATCGCGCCAAATCCGAGCAGCGTCACCAGCCCCGAAAGACATAGCACCAGCCAGACCAGCATCAACACCACCACGCCCTTGGGCAGATCAAAATGCACATTGGGCGCCAGCATCTGGTAAATCCAGCAGTAACCCAGAAGCCCGTACAGCACACCGGAAAGACCGCCAAAAAACGGGTGACCGGTGAACAGCCACTGCACGCTATTGGATACCAGCCCGAACAGTAGCGTCAGGCCCAGCAGCCATAACGAGCCGGAACGCAGCTCGATACGCCGTCCCAGCTCCCAGTACCAGAGGGCGTTGAAAGCCAGGTGCATCAATCCGAAATGCAGGAAGATTGGCGTAATCAGCCGCCACCATTGGCCAAGGTCAACCTCATTGGCCATGTACTGGGCGTTTTCCGGGGGCACGAAAGTGAACATCACCACACTCTCGGGCTGGCTACCCATCCCGGTCAACAAGGCTACCACACCGGTAATCAACAATACCCCGAGAGTCAGCGGTATACGCTTGGCCATCCGGGCCCAGCCCGCATTCTCCGACGGACGACGCGTCGGAGCGGCCGGCCGCGCCTCTACGCTGTCAGGCACGCCCTCGACATATAGATGCTGGGCAATGCTCGCGCCCGCTTCATCCGCCGTCCAGACCACCTGCTGGTTGCCTTCTTCGGTAACGCGGTGCACTACTCCCTGGCTGCGCAAATAACGGGTGAAGCCGGAAAGGTCCTCCTCCAGCGGGCAATGCAATGCGCGGAACATCAATACCTCTTCAGTGTGCTTGTGCCGGCAGGGCCGGTCACGCCAGCCTGGGTACGTCCACCCAGACAAAATTGTTGCGCTGCAGACGCTGTTCACCATCCCAGCGATAGGCGACCAGCTTGCCGTATTTCACCGCGCTGTAATCCAGGCAGGCAAGATTGGGCCGGATCGGATGGGGATCGCCCTGCTGCCAGTAGTGCCCCACGAACAGAATCGGCTGGTCGCTGCCATAGATCAGCAATTCGGCCTTCTGACTGTCGGTCAGCGGCCGGCTGGCGACCTCTTCGGGCAATGCGTCAGGCTGGAATACCAGATCGCCGTAAGTCTGCGGCTCTTCCTCCCAGAATTTGGTGCGGAAGGTATGCCTGACCAGACCATCCTTACTGACCATGGTCCCCCCGTGCGGCAGACGCATCTCGCTGCCACGCAGCAGGCGCTCGAGCACCTGGGAGGCAAAGCTGCCATGTTCGGCGGCTGACTCGAGAAACTCCCGGTCAATACGTCCGTCCGGGTACTGCGCGGCGAACGGCTTGATCAGGCTTTCGTCCCAGCACGCATGCACCAGTCTGATCTCACCCAGGTCCAGAAACAACGGCAACTGATAGAACCACTCCAGGAAATATTCCCATTCGTCCGGCCACGCGGCCATCTGCTCCAGCGTGGCCGCCAGTTGCCGGTGACTGCGTTCGGTATGTTCGCGAATGAACTGCCTGCTGCTGCCAGCCGGTGCCGGAGTGGTCCAGGCCAGCGCATTGATTTCGTGATTGCCCATGATGCATTGCGCGCTACCAGCTTCCACCATGTCGTGAACCAGATGCAGCGACTCGCGAATGCGCGGCCCGCGATCAATGATGTCGCCGAGGAACAGAGCCTGGCGCTGCGGATGCCGCCAGACGCCCTGCTGCGAGGCATAGCCCATGTTCTCCAGCAATTGCTCGAGCGTTCGCGCGCAGCCGTGGATGTCGCCAATGACATCGTAGCCGGGTCCGTCGTGTCTGCCAGTCTGGGTCATTGATCAGTTAACCTGCTACTCCAGCCGAGCTTGCTGCGACAGATTGCATAGAAGTTGTGATCCAGTGGATGGATCAGGCGCAGCTTCTGCGGCTTCTTGCGAATAGTGATCGAATCGCCCGGCGCGCAGGCGATATGCACCTGGCCATCGCAGCTGATCTGCGGGTAGATACCACTCTGCTTGGAGATGACGATCTTCAGTTCGCTACCGGCATCGACCACGATAGGCCTGCTCGACAGGGTATGCGGAAACATCGGCACCAGCACCATGGCATCCAGCTTGGGATGCATGATCGGGCCGCCGGCAGACAGTGCGTAGGCAGTCGAGCCGGTAGGTGTGGCGACGATCAGACCGTCGGACTTCTGGCTGTAGACAAACTGACCATCGACATACAGCTCGAACTCGATCATCCGCGCCGACTTGCCCGGGTGAAGCACGACATCATTCAGGGCTTCACTGGTGCCCAGCTGCTCATCGTCACGCCGCACGAACGCATCCAGCAGAAAGCGGCTTTCCACCATGTAGCGTCCGGCCAGGACCTCACCGACACGCATTTCCAGCTCATCGGGTGAAATATCAGTCAGAAAGCCCAGCCCACCACGGTTTACGCCAAGCACCGGCACATTGTAGCGGCACAAGGCCCTGGCTGCGCCGAGCAGGCTACCGTCGCCACCGACAACGATAACCAGGTCACAAATCTCGCCCATCATCTTCCGCGAGCAGACCTGCAGCTCATGGCCGGGCAACAGGTCTGCGACTGCGTCTTCGAGAATCACGGTATGGCCACTGTCGACCAGGAAGCGCTTGAGGCGCTTAAGAGTGTCAAGCACCCTGCCGCTACCCAGCCGCCCGATCAAACCGATGTTGCGAAACTGATCCATACCACCTCACTGTCATGCCGTTTTTTTCGGTCAGGCGGTGATTATCCGCAGCCAGCCGGGCGCTGGCAAATGCGCTGTGGTAAAAGGAGGTGTCCGGGGGACTCGGGAGGACTCGTGCGACTTCAGTCGGCGTCGCTTGACGAACGATTCTGAGCTTTGCTCAGATCACGTTTGAGGGTGATATTGATCTTCTGCTGCAGGGCAAGCTCGTTCTTGATGTCGAGCAGCTCTCCCTGGACTATCGACAGATGATCCTGATGCCGCTGCCGTTCTGCAGCGAGTTCGACCTCGCGGAGCTGGCGCAGTTCATCCAGCTGCCTTTTCAGGTCGCCTATCTGCTCCTTGTAGGCTGCCTGCTGCTGCGCGGCAAGAACGACAGCCGCCTGGTCGCGACTGCCAACTATCTCCGGCGAAGCCTGCCCTGCGCCGGCCTGCGGACTTATCGTGCTACCACCACCATACCAGGCGTCTTCTGCTGCCATCTGCAAATGCTCAGGCTGGATTACCCCCAGCGCCTCGCGGTCTTCGCCCAGAATACCCAGGGTATTACGCGTAACGGCTTCCTTGACCGTCAACAGGTCGGATTTACCCGCCCGCTGGGCCGGCTTCCACAGGTTGGGCTTGAACCGGCTGTCGTTGCAAAAACCCAGACAGGCCAACCGGATCGGCCCGCCACCCATATCCGGCCCGCGCCCGGCCTTCTCTGCCAGCGTGCGCAGGGGCATATTCCATAGCGGACTGATATTACCGTCGAGGTCAAAATCCAGGGTAAAAAATACCGCAGCACGCACGTGCAGACGGCTGTTGATCTGCACGAATACCGCTTCGATGGTCTCGTCGGCAAATTCCGGCGTCGACACCATACCGTCGAGCAGAGCCTCGAATTCGGGATAGAGCATCTGCTTGGCAATCCCGCGTTCGGAAAAAAACAGGACCGCTTCCGTCAACAACGGTTTATGCGTGGTGTTCATGGGTATCTCCGTGCCGCCCCTTCAGCTTGTATAGCTCATAAAGCCAGATAATACGACTTTGCGCTTTTTTCGCGAAGATTGCACTTGATGGCGGAACAGCCGGGGAAATGCTACCGAAGATTGTGACGAATTTGGCAGTACATGCGCAGGCAAGGGCGCGGCCTGAGCCGCACCCTTGTCAGCTCAGATGGCAGCAGCCAGGCGAGAACCCTGGTCAATCGCCCGCTTGGCGTCCAGCTCGGCGGCCACATCTGCGCCCCCTACCAGATGCACTGGCTTACCGGCTGATTCCAGCCCCGCCTGCAATTCACGCAGGGGATCCTGGCCGGCGCAAATCACAATGTTATCCACCGCCAGCACCTGCGGTTCACCCTCGGCAATGCTCACGTGCAGGCCCTCGTCGTCGATCTTCAGGTACTGCACCGAATTGAGCATCTTTACCTCTCGGCTCTTGAGCCCGGCGCGGTGGATCCAGCCGGTGGTCTTGCCCAG
>NZ_JBFGFI010000027.1:0-34450 GCF_041579695.1 Halopseudomonas sp. | reverse complement strand
TCAGATGGTGCCTCGAGGGAGAATCGAACTCCCACTCTGTCACCAGAAACGGATTTTGAATCCGCCGCGTCTACCAATTCCGCCATCGAGGCCTGCGCTTTACTACAGACGGCGCGGAGTATACGAATCCCTTGGCGTGGTGGTCAATGCCGGGACGCGTGATAAATGCGCTTTCTTTGGCCCGTGCCCCGGGTTTCGGCTATCATACGCGGCCATTTTACCTTCTTCCGGATCCCCGCCAGCATGCGTCTTAGTGACTTTCATTTCGAGCTGCCTGACAGTCTCATCGCTCACCACCCCTTGTCGGAACGGCGTGCGAGCCGGCTCTTGTGCCTGGACGGGCCAAGCGGCGAGGTCAGCCATCGTCATTTCGTCGATCTGCTGGAATACTTGCGCCCCGGTGATCTGATGGTCTTCAACAATACGCGAGTGATTCCTGCGCGATTGTTCGGCCGCAAGGAGACCGGCGGGCAGCTCGAGATTCTGGTCGAGCGGGTACTGGATGCGCGGAGGGTGCTGGCGCATGTGCGTGCCAGCAAGTCGCCGAAGACCGGAACGCGGATTATTACCGACGGTGGCGCAGTGGCGGTCATGGTGGCGCGGCACGATGCGCTGTTCGAACTGGCCTTCGACGAGGATGTGCTGGCACTGCTGGATCGGGTCGGGCACATGCCGTTGCCGCCCTATATCGACCGCACCGATGAGCCCGCAGACCGCGAGCGCTACCAGACGGTTTATGCGCAGAAGGCTGGCGCGGTCGCTGCTCCTACCGCCGGCCTGCACTTTGATCAGGAAATGCTGCAGGCAATTGCCGACATGGGCGTGCAGCGCGCCGAGGTGACCCTGCACGTGGGCGCCGGTACCTTCCAGCCGGTGCGCGTGGAGCGCATCGAAGACCACCAGATGCACAGCGAGTGGCTGGAAGTGAGCGCGGATGTGGTCGAAGCGGTCAAGGCCTGCAAGGCGCGCGGCGGTCGAGTGATCGCAGTGGGCACGACCAGTGTTCGTTCGCTGGAAACCGCAGCTCGTGACGGCGAGCTGAAGCCGTTCAGTGGAGACACCGATATTTTTATTTACCCCGGTCGCCCGTTTCACTTGGTGGATGCGTTGGTCACCAACTTCCATCTGCCCGAGTCGACTCTGCTTATGCTGGTGTCCGCCTTCGCCGGTTATGCGCAGACCATGGCGGCCTATCAGGCTGCAGTGGACGAGCGGTACCGCTTTTTCAGTTACGGTGATGCGATGTTCATCACCCGCAATCCGGCCGCTAGCGGTCCCGAGGATGCAGCATGAGTCACATGAATTTTGAGTTGCTGGCCACCGACGGCCGAGCACGTCGTGGCCGGTTGAGTTTCCCCCGCGGCGTAGTAGATACCCCGGCTTTCATGCCCGTGGGCACCTACGGTACGGTCAAGGGCATGCTGCCGCGTGACGTCGAGGCGATCGGCGCGCAGATGATCCTGGGCAATACCTTCCATCTTTGGCTGAGGCCGGGTACCGAGGTGATCAAGGCGCACGGCGATCTGCACGACTTCATGCAGTGGCAGGGCCCGATCCTGACCGACTCCGGCGGGTTCCAGGTGTTCAGTCTCGGCGCGATGCGCAAGATCAAGGAGGAGGGCGTGTATTTCTCTTCCCCGGTGGATGGCGCCAAGGTGTTCATGGGGCCGGAAGAATCCATGCAGGTTCAGCGGGATCTGGGCTCCGATATCGTGATGATCTTCGATGAGTGCACCCCTTATCCGGCCGATGTGGATACGGCGCGCCGCTCGATGGAGCTGTCCCTGCGTTGGGCGAAACGCTCGAAGGACGCGCACGGCGACAATCCCTCTGCGCTGTTCGGTATTGTGCAGGGCGGCATGCACGAGGAACTGCGCCTGCGGTCGCTGGAAGGGTTGAACGAGATCGGCTTCGATGGCCTGGCAATCGGCGGTCTTTCCGTGGGCGAACCGAAGGAAGAGATGATCAAGGTGCTGGATTTCCTCCCTCAGCATATGCCGGCTGACAAGCCGCGTTATCTCATGGGCGTCGGCAAGCCGCAGGATCTGGTTGAAGGCGTGCGTCGCGGTGTCGACATGTTCGACTGCGTGATGCCCACGCGCAACGCACGCAATGGCTATCTGTTCGTAGACGCCGGGGTGATCAAGATTCGCAATGCGGTGCACAAGCATGATTCTTCGACGCTGGATCCGACCTGCGACTGCTATACCTGTCAGAACTTTTCCCGCGGATATCTGCACCATCTGGACAAGTGCGATGAAATGCTCGGTAGCATGCTCAATACCATTCACAATCTGCGCTACTATCAGCGCCTGATGAGCGGTTTGCGCGGTGCCATCCAAACAGGTACATTGAGCGCCTTTGTGGACGACTTCTACGCTCGGATTGGCTTGCCGGTACCTCCCCTGGAAGCCTGAAAAGCGCTCTGGAAGCGCCCTTGATCTTTCTTTCGAGTAAATACTACAGGAGTGTCACATGAGCTTTTTCATACCTGCCGCGATGGCCCAGGAAGCTGGAGCAGCATCCCCTATGGGTGGTGGTTTCGAGTGGATTTTTCTGGTCGGTTTCCTGGTCATTTTCTATCTGATGATCTGGCGTCCCCAGGCCAAGCGCGCCAAGGAACACAAGAACCTGATCGGCGGCCTCGGCGTTGGTGATGAGGTTGTGACCGGCGGCGGAATCCTCGGCAAGGTAAAGAAGGTGACTGACGAGTTCATCGTGCTGGAAGTGGGCGATGGCCAGGAACTGAAGTTCCAGAAGGGCGCTGTTGTTGCTGCGCTGCCCAAGGGCACGCTGAAAGCGATCTGATTGCCACCTACCACCTTATTCCGGGCGCCTTTTGGCGCCCGGATTGTTATCGGGCTCCGATATGCTCAACCGTTATCCCCTCTGGAAATACCTGCTGATCGTCGCCGTGCTGGTGCTCGGCGTGATCTACGCATTGCCCAATCTGTATCCGGATGATCCGGCGATTCAGATCTCCAGCGCCCAGACTGGGCAGACAATTCAGCAACGCGAGCTGGACCGCATCGCGTCTGCGCTGCAGGAAGCCGGCATCGAGACCAAAGGCACCCAGCTGGGCGACATGGATCGCTCCGGACTGGTGCGCCTGGTTGATCGTGCTGATCAGCTAGCAGCTCAGGACATTGTGCGCAGCACCCTGGGTCAACAATTCATCGTGGCGCAGAACCTGGCGCCAACCACACCGCAATGGTTGAAGAATATCGGCGCCGGTCCGATGAAGTTGGGTCTGGACCTGTCCGGTGGTGTGCACTTTCTGCTGGAAGTGGACATGGACAAGGCCATCGAGGCGCGGGTCAATGTCTATGAGAGCGAGATACGTAATCTGCTGCGCGGTGAGCGCGTGCGTTACCGCAGCATGCCCAGCCAGGGCAATGTGCTGCAGTTTGGCTTCACTGATAGCGAGGCGCTAAGCGAGGCGCAGCGGCTGATCGGCGCCGACTACAACCAGTTCCAGATGATCACGGTCAGCCGTGAAGAGTTGGAGGTGTTGCGTCTGGAGCTGACCGAAACGGAAATGGCCGAGATTCGTGATTATTCGGTACGCCAGAACCTGACGACCGTGCGTAACCGGGTGAACGAGCTGGGCGTGGCTGAGCCGCTGGTTCAGCGCCAGGGCGCCAACCGCATCGTGGTCGAGCTGCCCGGCGTGCAGGATACCGCCGAGGCCAAGCGCATTCTGGGCAAGACCGCCAACCTCGAGTTCCGTCTGGCAGCCGAGCCTGACGCGCCCCGTGCCACCGTCGAGACCTTCGACTTCCGTGGTGACAAGCGGCCGCCGGCCGATGTCGAGCGCAGCATTATTCTCACCGGTGACCAGGTCACTGATGCGCAGTCCAATTACGACGAGAACGGCCAGCCTCAGGTCAATATCCGCCTCGACGGTCCTGGTGGAGACATGATGACTCGCGCCACGCGCAACAATATCGGGCGCGGTATGGCGGTGATCTTCATCGAGCAGCGCCAGATCAGTCGTGAGGTCCAGCAGGAAGTCGACGGAGAAATGGTCGAGGTCGAAGTGCCGGCCTTCGTCGAAGAGAAGAGCATTATCAGCCTGGCGACCATTCAGAGCACGCTGGGTAATCAGTTCCGCATCACCGGTCTGGATTCGCCGGCCGAAGCCTCGGAGCTGGCGCTGCTGTTGCGTGCTGGCGGGTTGGCTGCGCCGATGTACTTCGTCGAGGAGCGTACCGTAGGGCCGAGTCTGGGCGCGGAGAATATCGCCAAGGGTGTGTCCGCAACTCAGGCCGGCTTCGTGCTGGTGCTGATCTTCATTCTGGTGCTGTACAAGGCATTCGGTGTGTTCGCCGGTATCGCATTGAGCTTCAACCTGGTGCTGCTGCTGGCATTGATGTCGCTATTGGGTGCAACGCTGACGCTGCCGGGTATCGCTGGTATTGTGCTGACCCTGGGTATGGCGGTCGATGCGAACGTGCTGATCTTTTCGCGGATCAAGGAGGAGATAGCCGGTGGCGTGTCTGCTCAGCGGGCGATCCACGAAGGCTTCGACAAGGCATTTTCGGCGATCATCGACGGCAGTCTGACCACCCTGCTGGTGGGTGTGATTCTGTTTGCGATGGGTTCAGGTCCGATCAAGGGCTTTGCGGTAACGCTCTCGCTGGGCATTCTTACCTCGATGTTCAGCGCCATCATGGTCACCCGGGCGATGGTCAACCTGACCATTGGTGGGCGTGACATCAAGAAGCTGTGGCTGTGAGGAGCGCGTCATGATTACCAGTAAAACCATCAATTTCATGGGGCTGCGCAAGCTCTTCTTCGCGGTCGCCATTATTCTCATGATCGGCTCCATTGCCAGTCTGGCGATCAAGCAGCTCAATCTGGGGCTCGACTTCACCGGCGGTGCCCTGGTTGAACTGCAGTACCAGTCCGCAGCAGACCTGCCCGAGATTCGCACGACTCTGCGCGCTGCAGGTTATGACGATGCAGTGGTGCAGAACTTCGGTGCATCGACTGATGTGCTGATCCGTCTGGCCAGTGACGATCCTGATCTGGGCAGCCGGATCGCAGAGATCATCCAGAACGAGGATGGCAGTGACGTTACCCTCAAGCGCATCGAGTTCATCGGTCCGCAGGTGGGTGAGGAGCTGCGCGACCAGGGCGGTCTGGGCATGTTGCTGGCGATGGGCGGCATCCTGCTCTACGTCTCCCTGCGGTTCCAGATGAAGTTCGCCGTGGCCTCGATTGTCGCGCTGGTGCACGACGTGATCTTCACCTTGGGTATCTTCTCCTTCTTCGGCTTGTCGTTTGATTTGACCGTGCTGGCGGCGTTGCTCGCGGTGATCGGCTATTCCCTGAACGATACGATCGTGGTGTTTGACCGGGTGCGCGAGAACTTGCGCATGATGCGTAATGCCGATCTGGAAGAGATCATCAACGTGTCGACTACGCAGACCCTGGCCCGGACGTTGGCCACGTCGGCATCGACCTTGCTGGTGCTCTTCGCGCTGTATTTCTTCGGCGGCGAGAACATCCAGGGCTTTGCGCTGGCATTGATCATCGGTGTGGGTATCGGTACCTACTCCTCGATCTATGTAGCCAACGGTTTGCTGATGACGATGAACCTCACCCGCGAGGATCTGATCCCGCCGGAGATCGAAGAAGAGGTCGACGATCGGCCTTGAGTTCTTTGTTTTGACGCATAAAAAAACCCGGCTGATCAGCCGGGTTTTTTATGTCTTGGGGTTTTGATCGCTTAACGCTTCATGCCCGGCGCCAGGTGTGGCTGAATAGCGGTGAGCACGGCCTTGAAGCATTTCGGATTGCCGGCGACGATATGGCCCTTCTCGAGGAAGTGGTGATCACCAGTGAAATCGCTGACCAATCCGCCGGCCTCCTGGATCAGCAAGGTGCCCGCTGCCATGTCCCACTCGGCCAGGCCTGCTTCCCAGAAAGCGTCATAGCGGCCGGCGGCTACGTAGGCCAAGTCCAGGCTCGCGGCGCCACAGCGGCGGATGCCGGCGGTCTGACCGACCAGGCTGCGGAACATGCCCAGGTAGTTATCCAACGATTCCATCTGGTTCTGCCGGAACGGGAAGCCAGTGCCGAGCAAGGCGCCGTCCAGGGTCTTGCGCGAGGTCACGCGCAGGCGTTTGCCATTGAGCGACGCACCGCGGCCACGGCTGGCGGTGAACTCTTCCTGACGGACCGGGTCCAGCACAACGGCATGCTCGATGCGGCCCTTGATGCGGCAGGCAATACTCACGGCATAGTGCGGAATGCCGCGCAGGAAGTTGGTCGTGCCGTCCAGCGGGTCGATGATCCAGACAATGTCCGCACCGTCGCCCTGGCCCGGCTGAAAGCCGGATTCTTCGGCATGGATGCCGTGGTTCGGGTAGGCCTTGCGCAGATGGCCGATGATGGTCTGTTCGGCAGCCCGGTCAACTTCGCTGACGTAGTCGTTGGCCTCTTTCTCGTTGACGGTCAGAACGTCAAGCCGCTCCACGGAGCGATAGATCAGTTCTCCTGCACTGCGTGCTGCGCGCAGGGCGATGTTCAACATGGGCTGCATACGGATGTCTCTGCTTAGGGGGTTTTAAAGAGCCGGAAATTGTACCAGATAAGCCTGCCAACATGAATGCATCATGGCCTTTGTGTGCTGGCTTTTGTAAGATGGGCGGTTCCTCGCCAACCGGCGCAACCGTTGTGGAGTCCTTCCGTGCTGGACAATGTTCGAGTGGTCCTGGTCAATACCAGTCATCCCGGCAATATCGGCGGCGCAGCCCGCGCAATGAAGAATATGGGTCTTACCCGGCTGGTACTGGTGGATCCGCAGCGTTTCCCCGATCCCAACGCGGCTGCCCGCGGCGCGGGCGCCGACGATGTGCTGGAGGGTGCCGTAATCGTCCCCACTCTCGAGGAGGCGATTGCTGACTGCGTGCTGGTGATGGGTACCAGTGCCCGCGACCGGCGTATCCCCTGGCCGGTGGTGGACCCGCGCGAGGCGGCGGAGAAGGTGCTCGATCAGATAGCCGAGCTGCCGGATGCACAGGTCGCCCTGGTATTTGGTCGCGAGGATTCCGGCCTGACCAGTGACGAGTTGCAGCGCTGCCAGTTTCATGTGCATATCCCGTCGAATCCGGAGTTCAGTTCACTGAATCTGGCAGCCGCGGTGCAGGTGCTGGCCTATGAGCTGCGCATGCTGGTGCTCAAGCGCCAGAGTCAGCCGACGCACATGCAGAAGGTCGAAACCACCGCCACGCAGAATGAGATACCGACTACCGCGGACGAGATGGAGCAGTATTTTTCGCATTTGCAGCAGGTGCTGGTTGAAATCGGCTTCCTTGACCCGCAGAAACCAAGGCAACTGATGCCCCGTTTGCGTCGCCTATACGGGCGAATCCGGATCAACCGGATGGAAATGAACATCCTGCGCGGTATCCTGACCGAAACACAGAAAGCTGTCGGCGTGAAAGCGGCCGGCGAGCGGAGACGTTAAACATGTTCAAGCGCATGAAGGAAGATATCGCCAGTGTGTTCCACCGGGACCCGGCAGCCCGCAGCACCGTCGAGGTACTGTTCTGCTATCCCGGGCTGCATGCTATCTGGCTGCATCGCCTGGCCCATGCGCTCTGGATGCGCAATGCCCACTTGTTTGCGCGCATGGTGTCGAACTTCGCGCGCTGGGCGACCGGGATCGAGATCCACCCCGGGGCAAAGCTGGGCCGACGGTTTTTCATTGATCATGGTATGGGTGTGGTCATTGGCGAGACGGCAGAAATCGGCGACGACGTGACGCTCTATCAGGGGGTGACCCTGGGCGGCACCAGTTGGGACAAGGGCAAGCGTCATCCGACTCTGGAAGCGGGTGTGGTAGTGGGTGCCGGTGCGAAGGTGCTCGGCCCCTTCACCGTCGGTGCGGGTGCGAAGATCGGCTCCAACGCGGTCGTCACCAAAGCGGTGCCTGCGGGCGCGACGGCAGTGGGAATTCCCGGCCGTGTCATTCTCAAGGAGTCGGCGCAAGAGGTCGATGAGCAGAGCGCCAAGCGTCAGGCGATGGCGGAAAAGCTGGGCTTTGATGCCTATGGCGTGACCCGAGATATGCCCGACCCGGTCGCCCGTGCCATCGGCCAGATGCTCGATCACATGCAGGCGGTGGACAATCGTCTGGAGGGCATGTGCCAGGCTTTGGGCGAGCTGGGCAGCGATTATTGCGCCAAGGAGCTGCCTGCGCTGGGTGGCAAGGACTTCGATCTGCTCAAGGCTGAAGTCGATAGCGTCGAAAGTAAATCCGCCGAGGCCGGCAAGACCGACCGCTCATAGGACACATTGATGTTGCCGATCTATCTGGACTACGCAGCCACTACGCCAGTTGACCCCCGGGTCGCCGACAAGATGATGGCGTGTCTGACCATGGACGGTAATTTCGCCAACCCGGCCTCGCGCTCGCACATATACGGCTGGAAGGCCGAGGAGGCAGTCGAGCTGGCGCGCCGCCAGGTGGCTGATCTGGTCGGTGCCGACCCGCGGGAGATTGTCTGGACTTCCGGTGCGACCGAGTCCGACAACCTGGCGATCAAGGGCGCCGCGCACAGTCGCGCCGAACGCGGTCGACACCTGATTACCTCACAGATCGAACACAAGGCGGTGCTGGACAGTTTTCACCAGCTCGAGCGCGAAGGCTTCGAAGTGACCTGGCTCAGCCCCGGTACAGAGGGCGTGATTACCGCCGCCCAGTTGCAGCAGGCGATGCGCGAAGACACGGTGCTGGTTTCTCTGATGCACGTAAACAACGAGATCGGCACGATCAACGATATCGCCGCCCTCGGTGCCGTAGCGCATGGCGGCGGGGCGCTGATGCATGTGGACGCGGCACAGTCCACCGGCAAGCTGCCGATTGATCTGCATCAGCTGCCGGTCGACCTTATGTCCTTCTGCGCGCACAAGACCTACGGCCCCAAGGGGATTGGCGCGCTGTATGTGCGGCGCGATCCGGCGCTGCGTCTCGAAGCGCTGATTCATGGGGGTGGACACGAGCGTGGTATGCGCTCGGGTACGTTGCCAACCCACCAGATTGTCGGTATGGGTGAATCCTTTGCGCTGGCCGGCGCGCTGATGGAGAAAGAAAACCGGCGCATCACCGGGCTGCGGGACCTGCTGTTGGCCGGGCTGGCCGGCCTTCCGGATGTGTTCCTTAACGGGAGTCGTGAGCAGCGTGTGCCGCATAATCTGAATCTTGCCTTTGCCGGCGTTGATGGTGAGTTGCTGCTGCTGGCGCTAAAAGATCTGGCTCTGTCCTCGGGATCAGCCTGTACTTCTGCCTCGGTCGAGCCATCCTACGTCCTGCGCGGGTTGGGGATGTCGAATGACCTGGCGCAGGCTTCGCTACGGATTTCGTTGGGCCGTTTCACCACCGACGATGAAGTGACGCGTGCGGCGCAGGTTCTCTGTACGGTAGTGCCACGGTTACGCCAGGGCGGCTGAGGCGGCTGGCTGCCTGATCCGGACCAGTGAATCCGCTGGCCGGTATGTATTTCCCTCTAACCTGCGTATAATCCGCGGGTTAACAATTCCGTATTACTTCTCAATTCATCTTTATATTTTCTGGAGTGTTTTCCATGGCCGTAGAACGTACCCTGTCCATCATCAAGCCCGACGCCGTTGCCAAGAATGTCGTGGGTCAGATCATCAGCCGTTTCGAGAAGGCCGGTCTGAGCGTTGTCGCTGCCAAGATGGTTCAGCTGTCCCAGTCAGACGCAGAAGGCTTCTACGCTGAGCACAGCGCGCGCCCTTTCTTCAAGGATCTGGTTGGCTTCATGACCTCTGGTCCGGTTGTCGTGCAGGTGCTGGAAGGTGAAGGCGCCGTACTGAAGAACCGCGAGCTGATGGGCGCTACCAACCCCAAGGAAGCCGACGCAGGTACCATCCGCGCCGATTTCGCTGAATCTATCGATGCCAACGCGGTACACGGTTCGGATTCCACTACTTCTGCTGCACGCGAGATTGGCTATTTCTTTGCTGAAACCGATCTTTGCCCGCGCGGCTGAAACCGTTTCTTCGACACCAGGGTGATGATGTGACTGCCACTAACAGCGTCAACGGCAAAGTAAATCTGTTGGGTCTGACCCAGCCGAAAATGGAAGCCTTCTTCGAGAGCCTCGGGGAAAAGCGCTTCCGTGCCGGACAGGTAATGAAGTGGATCCATCACCTGGGTGTCGACAATTTCGATGACATGACGAATGTCAGCAAGGCCCTGCGTGAAAAGCTTGCAGCAGTTGCCGAGATTCGTCCGCCGGAAGTAGTCAGCGAAGACATCTCCACCGATGGTACGCGCAAGTGGGTTGTGCGCGTGGCCTCCGGCAGCTGCGTGGAGACGGTCTATATCCCGCAGAATGGTCGCGGCACCCTGTGTGTCTCGTCCCAGGCGGGGTGTGCGCTGGACTGCAGTTTCTGCTCTACCGGCAAGCAGGGATTCAATAGCGATCTGACCGTGGCCGAGATCATCGGTCAGGTGTGGGTCGCCAACAAATCGTTTGGCAGTATTCCGGCCAAGACTGATCGTGCGATTACCAACGTGGTAATGATGGGGATGGGGGAGCCGTTGTTGAACTTCGACAACGTGCTCGATGCCATGCTGCTGATGATGGATGATCTGGGCTACGGGATATCCAAGCGCAAGGTCACGCTATCGACCTCCGGCGTGGTGCCGATGATCGAGAAGCTGGGCACGCTTACTGATGTTGCACTCGCGTTGTCGCTGCACGCACCGAACAATGCGCTGCGCAACCAGTTGGTGCCGCTGAACAAGAAGTACCCGCTCGAGGTGTTGCTGCCTGCCTGCAACCGCTATATGGCGGGGCTGGGCGAGAAGCGCGTGCTGACCATCGAGTACACCATGCTAAAGGACATCAATGATCAGCCCGAGCATGCCGAAGAGATGATTGAATTGCTGCGCGAAACGCCCTGCAAGATCAACCTCATACCCTTCAACCCGTTTCCCCATTCGGGCTATGAGCGGCCGAGTAACAACAGTATCCGCCGCTTTCAGGATATGCTGCACAAGGCTGGCTACAACGTTACCGTGCGCACTACGCGGGGCGAGGACATTGATGCCGCTTGCGGCCAGCTGGTCGGACAGGTCATGGATCGTACCCGCCGCAGCGAACGCTACATCGCTCTGAGAGAATTGCCGGTTGACGGGTTGCCCGCAGCACAGCAGCCTTCCAGCGTGGACCGGTAAGCCATCCAAGCGAGGATCGAGTGTGATGAACAGAATGATGATCGCGGCAACATTGCTCACAGCCCTGGCGCTTACCGGCTGTGTAACCACCAGCGACCAGCCGCAAAAGAGCAAGCCTGATCCGGACGCCGGAAGGGACGCCTACATCCAGCTGGGCCTGGGGTATTTGCAGGAGGGTGAGACCGAAAGCGCCAAGGCGCCCCTGAGCGAAGCATTGAAGCTAGACCCGCGCTCTGCCGCAGCGCACCTGGCCCTGGCCATGGTGTTTCAGCAGGAAGGCGAAACAGCGTCGGCTGAGAAGCATTACCAGGATGCTCTGGCTAGCGCGCCGGACAATCCGCGGATTCTGAACAATTACGGCGTATTTCTGCTCAGTGAGGAGCGCTATCAGGAAGCCCTGAGCTACTTCGAGAAAGCAGCCCGGGACACGCTCTATGGCGAGCGGTCGAGAGTTTTTGAAAATATCGGACTGACATACCAGCGTATGGATCAGCCGGAGCAGGCCAAAGCGAGTTTCGAACGGGCGTTGCGGCTCAACAGCCGCCAGCCCCTGGCTTTGCTGGAGATGGCCAGGATCGAGTTTAATGAACAGAATTACGTTCCGGCATGGGACTACTATCGCAGTTTCACCCAGATTTCCGGACAGAATGCCGACAGCCTCTGGCTGGGCATTCAACTGGCACGGCGGTTTGAAGATCATAACCGGGCTGCAAGCTACGCGTTGCAGCTGCGCCGCCTCTACCCCGCAAGTCCGGAAGCGCAAGCAATGAAGGCATCAGACCAATCATGAGTACAGAGCAGCGAGATGCAATGCCGCCGAACGTCGAGCTTCGACAAGATGATGGGCGCATGCCCCATCCGGGCGCCACTCTGCAGGCCGGCCGGGAAGCAAAGGGCCTGAGTGCCGGCGAGGCCGCTACCAGCCTGCGCCTGCCGGAAAAGATCCTTGCCCACCTGGAAGCCGGGCGCTTCGACCAGTTGCCCGGCGATACCTTCGCACGCGGCTACGTGCGCAGCTATGCACGCCTTCTGGGGCTGGATGCCAATCGGTTGGTACTCGAATACGACAGATCCCGGGGTATCGAGGTGCGCGAGCGCCAGGTCAGCGGGATCGACAAAATGGGCCGGCCGGGCCGCACAGGTAGCACGCTGCTGACCTGGACTACGGTAGTAGTCGCCCTGGCCATTTTCGCCTCGCTTTTGCTCTGGTGGTACGACAGCCAGCCAGCGCCTGCGAACGAGGACATTTCCAGCATAGCGAGTCAGGTTCTCGACGAAGTTGAAGTGGACGCCATGGCCCTGCCGGAAGACTTTGCTGCAGACCCTGAATTGCCAGAGGAAACTGTCCTGGCATTGCCCGGCCTGGTGCTCCCGGCGACAGACGCTGAGGTGGCCGCTGCATCAGCTGAAGAGCAACAGGCGCTTCTGACTCCAGAGCAGACAGAGCTTTCCGCTGAAGACGCCGGCATACAGCCAGTGGCGCCTGAAGGGGAGACAGCGCCTTCTCAGGCCGCCACGACGGAAGCTGCTGATCAGTCTGTTGCTTCGGTCAGCGGATTGCGGATGCAGTTCACCGGCGATTGCTGGGTGCAGGTGACCACGCCCGGCGGTGAAACGCTGCACAGCGCCCTGATGCAGGCTGGGCAGTCACTTGCCATCGATCACCAGGGCCCCTTCGACGTGGTTATCGGCGCGGTTGAAGCGGTCTCGCAAATTGCCTTCAACGGCGAGTCGGTGAATACGCAAGGCGTCCGCGACTCGGGCGTTGTTCGCCTGCGTCTGGGCTGAAGGAGTAACGCGATGCACCACGAATCCCCCATTAAACGCAGAGTCTCCCGGCAGATCCGCGTGGGCTCGGTACTGGTTGGCGGTGATGCGCCTATTTCGGTGCAGAGCATGACCAATACCGAAACCTGCGACGTGGCTGCCACGGTGGCCCAGATCAACCAGTTGCAGGCGGTCGGAGCAGACATCGTCAGGGTCTCGGTGCCAAGCATGGAGGCCGCCGATGCGTTCGGCGAGATCCGTAAGCAGGTCAGCCTGCCGTTGGTTGCCGACATTCATTTCGACTACAAGATAGCGTTACGTGTGGCCGATCTGGGCGTGGACTGTCTGCGCATCAATCCGGGCAATATCGGACGCGAGGATCGCGTCCGCGCAGTGGTCGACGCTGCGCGCCACAATGGCATCCCGATCCGCATCGGCGTGAACGCCGGTTCGCTGGAAAAGGACTTGCAGAAAAAATACGGCGAGCCGACGCCCCAGGCCCTGGTCGATTCGGCGCTGCGCCACGTCGATTATCTCGACAAGCTGGATTTTCAGGATTTCAAGGTCAGCGTCAAGGCATCCGATGTGTTCATGGCGGTCGGTGCCTATCGGTTGCTTGCAGCGCAGATAGAGCAGCCGCTGCATCTGGGCATCACCGAAGCGGGTGCGCTGCGCTCGGGCACTGTGAAATCGGCCGTCGGTCTGGGCATGCTGCTGGCCGAGGGGATCGGCGATACCATCCGCATTTCCCTGGCGGCGGACCCGGTCGAAGAGATCAAGGTTGGCTTCGACCTGTTGAAATCGCTGCACTTGCGCTCGCGCGGCATCAACTTTATTGCCTGCCCGAGCTGCTCACGGCAGAACTTCGACGTAATCAAGACCATGAACGAACTCGAGGCGCGCCTCGAAGACGTAGTGGTGCCGCTGGATGTGGCCGTCATAGGTTGCGTGGTCAACGGCCCGGGCGAGGCGAAAGAGGCCGACATCGGCCTTACCGGTGGCTCTCCGAATAACCTGATCTACGTCGGCGGAACGCCGGATCAGAAGGTCGACAACGTTCATTTGGTCGATACATTGGAAAAACTCATTCGTGACAAGATTGCTGCCAAACAGGCGCTGGATGCCAACACCATCGCCCGTGGCTGATAAAGGAAAGATGCATTGAAGACCCTGCAAGCCGTGCGCGGCATGAACGATGTCCTGCCCGCCGACAGTGCGCTCTGGCAGTATTTCGAAAGAACAGTGGCAGACCTGCTGACCGGTTACGGTTACCAGCAGATGCGTATGCCGATCGTCGAGCCCACCGAGCTGTTCAAGCGTTCGATTGGTGAGGTGACGGATATTGTCGAGAAAGAGATGTATACCTTCGCCGATCGCAACGGCGATTCTCTGACCCTGCGCCCCGAAGGTACTGCCGGGTGCGTACGGGCAATGCTGGAGCACGGACTGCTGGGCAGCGGAATGAGCCAGAAGGTCTGGTATGCCGGGCCGATGTTCCGCCACGAGCGCCCGCAAAAGGGCCGCTACCGTCAGTTCAACCAGATCGGAGTGGAGACATTCAATATCGCCGGTCCGGATATTGACGCCGAGCTGATATTGCTCAGCTGGCGTTTGTGGAAGCAGCTTGGCCTGCAGGATGCTGTCACGCTGGAGCTCAACAGCCTGGGCAGCAGCGAGGACCGCGCGCGTTATCGTGGGGAGCTGGTCACGTATCTGCGCGAGCGTTTCGACCAGTTGGATGAAGACAGCCAGCGCCGGTTGGAAAGCAACCCCTTGCGGGTGCTGGACAGCAAGAATCCGGCGACGCAGGCATTGCTGGCCGATGCGCCGCGTCTGGCCGACTTCCTCAATGAGGATGCCCGCAATCACTTTGACGGATTGCGCGCCCTGCTGGACGCAGCGGGAGTACCCTACGTGATCAACCCGCGTTTGGTGCGCGGGCTGGACTATTACGGGCTGACAGTGTTCGAATGGGTGACTGACAAGCTTGGCGCCCAGGGGACAGTTTGCGCTGGTGGGCGTTACGATGGTCTGGTCGAGCAATTGGGTGGCAAGCCCGCTCCGGCAGTGGGCTTCGCCATGGGTATCGAGCGCCTGTTGCTGTTGATCCAGACACTGGGTCGCGTGCCGGCTGAACTGTCCCGCCAAGTAGATTTGTACCTTGTCACGCAAGGCGAAGCAGCTGCGCTAGCCGGTTTCCGGCTGGCCGAACAGCTGCGTGACGCCTTGCCGGGTCTGCGCCTGGTCGTGCATTGTGGCGGCGGCAGCTTCAAGAGCCAGTTCAAGAAGGCGGACAAGTCAGGCGCGCTCTTCGCGCTGATTCTGGGCGAAGACGAGGCGGCAGCGGAGCTGATAGGCCTGAAACCGCTGCGCAGTGATGAGCAGCAGGAAAATATCGGCTGGCATGAATTGCCAGCGCGTCTAAAACAAGTGTTGTGAGCGCAAATATCCGCTTTGATCAGGCAAGGAGTCTGGGGTGACGTACGAGACAGAAGAAGAACAGGTAGAAAAGATCAAGGAACTCTGGAAGAAACACGGCGTTCCCTTACTGACCGGCGTGGTGATTGCGCTGGCTGGCGTATTCGGCTGGCAGGGCTGGAATAATTATCAGGACGGCAAGGCAGCCGAAGCATCGGCACTTTACCAGTCTATGCTCGAAGCAGTTCTTGCAGGCGATGGAACCGAGGATCGTGCCCGCGGCGCGGAACTGGCCGAGCAGATCCGTGAACAGTACAGTGGCACGCGCTATGCGCAGTTTGCCGCAATGATGCAGGCTCGCCTGGCGGTGGAGGCAGAGGATCTGCCGGCCGCCGAACAGTTGCTGAGCGAACTGGTTGCCGACGCCGGTGATCCGGTGCTCGAGGAAGTTGCCCGCCAGCGTCTGGCCCGGGTATTGGCCGCGCAGGATCGGGCCGAAGAAGGGCTCGATGTGCTGACGGGCGAAGTGTCCGGCGCATTGCTGGCCAGCCGCGAAGAAATCCGCGGCGACCTGCTGCTCGCTCTAGACCGAGAGTCCGAGGCGCGGTCAGCCTATCAGGCTGCCCTCACGGCGCTCGAAGATCCCCAGGCGCGTCCGCAGTTACAGTTGAAGCTCGATGATCTGGCGGAGGAAGCCTAGTGAACCTGAAGTTCCCGTATTTGGCCATTACCCTGGCGGCGCTGCTGGTTGCAGGCTGCAGTGGTTCAGGCAAGAAAGAACTCGCCCCGGCAGAGCTGCAGGATTTCACTTCCGAAGTGGAGCTGGAGCGTACCTGGAAGCGCAACATCGGTGCCGGCCAGGGCAAGCTGTACAACCAGTTGATGCCATCGCTTGACGGCCTGACGCTGTATGCGGCTGACGCCCGTGGCCGTGTTGTGGCAATGGACCGTGAAACCGGTGACGTGACCTGGCAAGTCAAGCTCAAGGAGCGGGTTTCCGGTGCTGTGGGAACCGGTGGTGGTCGGGTAATGATCGGTACGCTGGATGGCGAAGTCATTGTGCTCGACGAGACCGATGGCAGCGAAATGTGGCGCGCCCAGGTATCCAGTGAAGTGCTGGCTCCACCGCGGACCAATGGCGACGTGGTGGTAGTGCAGACCCTCGACGACAAGGTTACCGCACTGGATATCAGTGACGGGTCGCAGCGCTGGATCTACGAGTCCAGCGTGCCGGTCCTTACCCTGCGCGGTCACAGCGCGCCATTGATTGCACAGGGTCGGGTATTCGCCGGTCTGTCCAGCGGTCGCGTGGTAGGCCTGGCGGCAGATACCGGACTGCCGATCATGGAGGCGCGCGTAGCGCAACCGCAGGGCCGCACCGAACTGGAGCGGATGGTCGATATCGACGGCCAATTGCTGCTGGTCGACGAAACGCTGTATGTCACCAGTTTTCAGGGCGCTCTTGCTGCCGTTGATGTGAATACCGGCACTGTACGCTGGCAGAAAAAAGCGTCGAGTCTGGTCGGCCCCGGCGAAGGCTTTGGCAGCGTTTACGTCAGCCATGCCGATGGCCGAGTCCAGGCGCTGGACCGCTCGCGCGGTGAGTCGCTTTGGGTCAATGACGGCCTGATGCGTCGCCAGCTGACTGCGCCCGTTGCGTTCAGCAGCTATATTGCGGTGGCCGATTTCGATGGCTACGTGCATCTGCTTGCGCAGACGGATGGGCGGCTGGTCGGCCGCATACGGGTCGACGGTGACGGAGTACGCGCACCGGCAATCGTGCTGGGCGACACGCTCTATGTGTACGGCAACAGTGGTGACCTGGTGGCGCTTACGCTCCGCTAGGCCCGAAAAAAGCTATACTTTCCCGGCCGCTGCCCCTGAAACTGGCGCAGCGGCCGTTTTCGTTTATTGCACGGTCATCCGTGCGCGGAGTAATCATGGTTCCTGTAATCGCCCTCGTGGGGCGGCCCAATGTCGGCAAGTCCACGCTATTCAACCGTCTGACCAAGAGTCGTGACGCTATCGTTGCCGACGTCGCGGGGCTCACCCGCGATCGCCAGTACGGCGAAGCACGATGGCAGGGCAAGCCCTATATCCTGGTCGACACTGGAGGCATCAGCGGCGACGAGCAGGGTCTGGACATGATTATGGCCGGACAATCCCTGCAGGCTATCGAAGAGGCCGACGCGGTACTTTTCCTGGTCGATTCCCGGGCCGGCAGAACCGCGGCAGACGAGCTGATCGCTCAGCATCTGCGCAAGCGCAACAAGCACACCTATCTGATTGCCAACAAGATCGATGGCGCAGACCAGGATTCGATTCAGGGCGAGTTTTCCAAGCTCGGCCTGGGTGCACCAATCGGCATCGCGGCGGCGCACGGTCGCAATATCAATCCGATGCTCGAGCAGGTGTTTGGTGAAGAGGGTATCGGCAGTCTCGCCCAGGAGCCGCTGGCCGAGGGCGAGGAGGGCAAGCCTGCGCGTATCGTTGAGGCGATCGGTACCAAGATTGCGGTTATCGGTCGACCCAATGTGGGCAAGTCGACCCTGGTCAACCGGATGCTTGGTGAAGACCGGGTGGTGGTATTCGACCAGGCCGGTACCACCCGCGATACCATCTACATCCCCTATGAGCGCCACGACAAACCCTACACGCTGATCGACACCGCGGGTGTACGCAAGCGTGGCAGGGTATCCGAGGCGGTCGAGAAGTTTTCGGTGATCAAGACGCTGCAGGCGATCGAGGACTCCAATGTGGTGATCTTCGTGATCGATGCCCGTGAAGGCGTCGTGGAACAGGATCTGCACCTGCTCGGGTTCGTGCTGGATGCCGGCCGCGCGCTGGTGATTGCCGTGAACAAGTGGGACGGCATGGATGAGCGTGAGAAGGAATATGTGAAGATCGAGCTGCAACGCCGGCTGATCTTTGCCCAGTTTGCCGATCTGCATTTTATCTCTGCATTGCATGGCAGCGGCGTAGGCCTGCTCTACAAGTCGGTCGACAAGGCCTTTGCCAGCGCAATGACCAAGGTGCCGACCAACCGCATGACGCAGATCCTTGAGGATGCGGTGGCCAATCACCAGCCTCCGGTGGTCAATAGTCGCCGCATCAAGCTGCGCTACGCTCACCTTGGTGGTTCCAATCCGCCGATCATCATCATTCACGGCAACCAGGTGGAGAACGTTCCCCAGTCTTACACCAAGTATCTGGAGAATACCTTCCGCAAGGTGCTGGGCATGGCGGGTACGCCGATTCGGGTTGAATACAAGGGCGGTGAGAACCCCTTTGCCGATCGCAAGACCGGTTTGACCGATCGCCAGGTCAACAAGAAGCGGCGGCTGATGAGCCACCACAAGAAAGAAGAGAAGAAGAGCAAGGACCGCAAGCGCTGAAGTAGCTGATTTGGCTGGAGTCTATTTGCGCAATAAAAAACCCGGCTACAGGCCGGGTTTTTTTGTGGGAGGCCGGGGTTTGCGCGTCAGGTCGCTGACTGGTCCATGGTCGGATAGTCTGTGTAGCCTTCTTCCGCGCCGCCATACAGGGTCGACGGGTTGATCTCGTTCCATTCCGTGCGTGTCTTGATACGCTGGACCAGGTCCGGGTTGGCAATGTAGGGCCGACCAAAAGCGACCATGTCCGCCAGGCCATCCTCGATCGCCTGGCCACCGGATTCTGCAGTCATGCCGCCAGCGATAATCATCCGTCCGTCATACAGTTCGCGCAGCGTCTCTAGCAGGGAGTCAAAGCCCTCGTAAACGCCACCCACCCAATCAGGGCGGTTGACGTGTACATAGGCCAGACCACGGCTGTTCAGTTCGCGCAGCAGGTGACTGAAGGTCTCCCGCGGGTCGGCATCATCCACACCGTTGAACGTACCCATGGGCGAAATGCGGATGCCCACACGACCACTGTCGCCGGTCGCGTCAATCACCGCATCAACCACTTCGAGCACCAGCCGAACCCGATTCTCCAGGCTGCCGCCGTACGCATCGGTGCGCTGGTTACTGTCGGAGCAGAGGAACTGATCGAGCAGGTAGCCGTTGGCTGCATGTATTTCCACGCCATCGAAATCCGCATCAAGCGCATTGCGGGTCGCCTTAGCATAGTCAGCCACGATTCTGGGCAACTCTTCGGTCTTCAATGCCCGTGGCATACCAGTGGGCGCCTTGTGGCTGCTGCCGTCGGGCTCCTGGACGTAACACTCGGCCTTGGCCTGAATCGCCGAGGGTGCCACTGGAGCGGCGCCGTCGGGCTGCAGCAGCGGATGGGAAATGCGGCCGACATGCCATAGTTGCAAAAAAATGCGGCCATCCGCGTCATGTACGGCCTGCGTGACCTTCCTCCAACCCTCGATCTGTTCTGCGCTATGAATCCCCGGCGTCCAGGCGTACCCCTGACCCTCGGCTGATATTTGCACGGCTTCACTGATAATCAGGCCGGCGTTGGCACGCTGGGCATAGTAGGCGGCGTTCAGTTCGTAGGGCACATTGCCGGGCTGTTTGCTGCGCTGGCGGGTAAGGGGCGCCATGATTACGCGATTAGGCAGATCGAGGCTGCCCATACGAACGGGCGTCAGAAGGGGTGATCGGGACATCTGGTACGACTCCTTGTTGTCTGGACCGGTGGGTACAGAATGTGCGGTGTATTATGGGGGCCGCAATTCTTTTAACAAGTCGGCACGATTTAACTGGATGTGTCAGCAGCGATGGGCCTGCTGGCAGGTCGATGCCAAACGCGCCGGACAGGGCCCGGCGCGTTTCCACTGATGCCTCACGCGGCCTGGGCGTCGGCCTGTCGCAGGGCTCGGTTCAATGCGCTGAACAGCGCACGGAAGCTGGCGGTAGTGAGGTTCTCGTCGATCCCGATCCCGTGCAGCGGGCGACCTCCATCCAGGCGGATTTCCACGTAGGCGGCGGCCTTGGCGTTGGTGCCCGAGCCAATGGAATGTTCGTGATAGTCCATTATCTCGACTGCCACCGGTAATCCGGCGACCAGCGCTTCGAGGGGGCCTTTGCCCAGGCCACGCCAGTGCAAGGTCTCGCCCTGGTTGAGTACTTCCACGTCCACCGCGCTGGTGCCATTTTCCTCCTGCAGTCTATGGCGGATCAGCGCATAGGGGCTGGTGGCCTGTATGTACTCACGATCAAGCAACTCATGGATCTGCACGCCGCTCATTTCCAGGCCCAGACGGTCGGTCTCGCCCTGTACGACCTGGCTGAACTCGATCTGCATTCGCCGCGGCAGGCTGATGCCGTAACCCTGCTCGAGCAGGTAGCTGATGCCACCCTTGCCCGACTGGCTGTTGACCCGGATAACCGCGTCATAGCTGCGACCGATGTCATCGGGGTCGATTGGCAGGTAGGGTACTTCCCACGGCGTATCCGGCTTGCGTTGGGCAAAGCCCTTGCGGATCGCATCCTGGTGCGATCCGGAGAATGCGGTATGTACCAGGTCGCCGACATAGGGATGGCGCGGGTGCACGGAGAGCTGATTACACTCCTCAACGACCTTGCGTACGGAATCGATGTCGGAAAAATCCAGTTGCGGATGGATGCCTTGGGTGTAGAGGTTGAGCGCCAGGGTAACCAGATCGACGTTGCCGGTGCGCTCGCCATTGCCGAACAGGCAGCCTTCGACCCGATCGGCGCCGGCGAGCAAGCCAAGCTCTGTGGCGGCAACGCCGGTGCCGCGGTCGTTGTGCGTGTGCAGGCTGATCAGCACGCTGCCGCGGCGGCTGATATGCCGGCCGAACCATTCGATCTGGTCGGCATAATGATTGGGCGTGGCAATCTCGACCGTGGCCGGCAGGTTAAGGATAACTTTGTTCTCGGGCGTCGGCTGCCACACGTCGAGCACGGCGTCACAGACTTCGACAGCGAAATCCAGCTCAGTGGAGGTGAAGATCTCTGGCGAATACTGGAATGTCCACTGGGTGTCCGGCTGCTCTGCAGCAAGCTGCTTGATCAGCGTGGCGGCATTGACGGCAATGTCGACGACGCCTTTCTTGTCCTGGTTGAACACGATGCGGCGGAAGCTGGGCGCTGTTGCGTTGTACACATGAATGATGGCTTTTTTGGCGCCGCGTACGGATTCGAAAGTGCGTTTGATCAGGTCTTCGCGTGCCTGGGTCAGCACCTGGATGGTGACGTCATCCGGGATATGGCCTTCGTCGATCAGGCTGCGGACAAAATCGAAGTCGGCCTTGGAGGCTGATGGGAATGCAACTTCAATCTGCTTGACGCCGACCTTGACCAGGGTCTGGAAGAATTTCAGCTTGCGCGCAGGGTCCATGGGCTCTATCAGCGACTGGTTGCCGTCACGCAGGTCGGAGCTGCACCAGATCGGTACTTCGGTAAGAGTCCGCGACGGCCATTGGCGATCGGGAATATCTACCGGCTCGAATGCGCGATATTTGCTGGACGGGTCTTTGAGCATGCTCATGGTCTGCTTCCTTTTCGGCCCTTTACCTTGTGGGTCGGGCGGGTACTGAATTGGGTGTTGTTGCAGTAAAAGTTAATTGGTTGCTGTTTTTATTGCAATGCGTCTTTGAAATTTGGCAGGAATGGCTAATCGGGGTCGATATATAGGGTTTTTGTGATTTCGAGGCCGAGATTTTGGGGGATTGTTGCGCAGTTGTGAATGCTGGTCGTTTGGTGCAGATCGCTCCCAGCCTGGCAGGGTTCCGAAAGCCGCCGTGAATCCGTCCCTGGAGGCTTGTCAGAAACGTCCCTGTTTCAGACACTTTCTGCACCCCGCCAGGCTGTGCGCTTGGCAGGCTTCGGTGTGAGGTAGGGTTTGCTGTCCAGGGTCAAAAGTGAAACCTTCGTGCCTCACCCAGCCCCCGTCATTCCCGCGAACGCGGGAATCCATGTTGACCTTCGCGCAGTCTCAACGAGTCACTACCCGCAGTCCAGAAGGTCCTGGCGCGAGATTTGTCAGGGCATGAATGCGCCTATGAATATTGAGGGGTCCACGCGGGTGCTATTCAGGCTGACGTTCCAGTGCAGATGTGGTCCGGTGGCGCGGCCTGTGGCGCCGACTTTGCCGACGTGTTCGCCGCGGGCGAGCTCGTCCCCGACTTTCACATCGATTGCCGACAGGTGACAGAACATGCTGATCAGCCCTTGGCCGTGGTCGACGAACACGGTCTTGCCGTTAAAGAAGTAGTTTCCAACGAGAATCACCTGGCCGGCTGCGGGAGCTTTGATCGATGTGCCGGTGGGGGCGGCGAAATCCAGGCCGGAATGGGGGTTGCGCTCCTCGCCGTTGAAGAAGCGGCGCAGGCCGAAGGCGCTGGACAGGCGGCCTTCCACCGGGCGGTCAAATAACAGGTTGCTGGGCTGGCGGGCGCTGAAGGTCTTGTAGGCGCTGATCTGTTCATCGAGCTCACGCTTGATGCGTTTGAGATGCTCCGGATCGGGCGTGACGTGTTGCTGGTTTTGCAGCTTTATATGCTGTTCGGGGTATTTGCGGTCGGTGACCTTGAACGCAACCTTTTCGCCGTCAGCAAGCTCGATGTATTCGTTACCGGCCTTTGCGGTCAGGGGTATGCCGGCGATGGCGATCCAGCGCTGGCCGTCTTCGCGGATGACCAGCAGAGGCTGGTCCTGGTAATGCGCACGTGGGGCTTCTGACTGTTCAGGCAGTGTGACTACCGCCACGCCGCCGGGTACCGGCTTGTTGAGCAGCCGGGTAATGAAGCCTTCCGCGTGGGCAGGAAGAGTCAATATGGCCAGGCAGAACAGAATGATCAGGCGCTTGAACGGCATGGTTATTCCAGCAACGGGAGGGTGTGTGGGGCTTCCAGATTGTCTTCTACGCGCAAGGCCAGGCGGCCGTCGCTGAGCTGCGCTTCGACGCGTTGGCCCGGTCTGGTGTCGGTATGGCTGCGTAATGGCTTGCCTTGCTGGTCGAACAGGATGCTATAGCCGCGGCCCAAGGTGGCCAGTGGGCTGACGACGTTGAGCGTTTGCGCGAGGCCGTCCAGTCGCTGGCGGCGTTGTTGCAATGTCTGGGTTATCGCCCGGGGCAGGCGACGGTCGAGTTGATCGAGGCGCTGACGCAGCAGTGCCAGGTGGCGACCTGGGTGTTGTGCTTGCAGGCGTGCCTGCAGTCTTTCGCTGCGTTGGCTGACCTGGTTCAGTTGCTGGCGCATGCCACGCTTGAGGCGCATTTCCAGGTCATCCAGGCGTTGGGTCTGCTGTGCCAGGCGTTCGCCGGGATGGCGCAAGCGGCGGCGCAGGTTCTCCAGGCGCAGGTGTTCGCGGGCCAGACGATCGCGCAGGCATTGGCGTAATTGGCGATGGGCGCGCTCTACCTGCTGCAGCATGGCCTGCTGATCAGGGCTGAGCAGTTCTGCTGCCGCCGAAGGGGTAGGGGCGCGCACGTCGGCGATGAAATCGCAGATGGATACGTCGGTTTCGTGGCCCACTGCGCTGACCGTGGGCGTGTGGCAGGCAGCGAGGGCGCGGGCGACGATTTCCTCGTTAAAGGGCCAGAGATCTTCCAGCGAGCCGCCGCCGCGGGCAACGATCAGGGCGTCGAAGCCTGAGCGGTCGGCCAGTTCAAGCGCACGCACTATCTGCGGCGCAGCGTCCCGGCCCTGGACGGGAGTGGGGACCACGATGAGCTCGATAAAGGGCGCGCGGCGGCCGAATACGCTGATGATGTCCCGTACCGCCGCGCCGCTGGGGGAAGTGATTACGCCGATGCGCTTGGGGTGAGCGGGCAGCGGTCGTTTGCGTTCGCTGGCGAACAGACCCTCTTCGAGGAGCTTGGCTTTCAGGGCATCGAAGGCCAGGCGCAGCGCGCCGTCGCCGGCCGATTCCATGCTGTCGACGATCAGCTGGTAGTCGCCGCGTCCCTCATACAGGCTCACCCGGCCGCGCACGCGCACCTGCAGCCCATCGCTCAGCGCCATGCGCACGCGATTGGCATGCTGGCGGAAAAAGGCGCAGCGAATTTGCGCCTTGCTGTCCTTGAGGCTGAAGTATAAATGGCCGGAGGAGGGGCGGGCGAGGTTGGACAGTTCGCCCTCAACCCATATCTGCGGGAAAACATCCTCCAGCAGGCTGCGGGCACGGGCATTGAGCTGACTGACGCTGAGCACGTCGCGTTCTTTGGTAAGGCGTTGAAACAGGGCATCATCATTCATGCGGTCATCTTAGCGTGCGCAGGCGCTGCAGAGAATAATTGAATGACACTGCGATACTCATTGAGCGTACCGGGCGTGGCAGGTATAATGCCTTGCTTCCATTTTCCCGCTCGGGAGCCCTGCTATGCTACGTGTAAGCCAAGAAGCCCTAACCTTTGACGATGTTCTGCTTGTGCCCGGTTATTCCGAGGTCATGCCGAAAGACGTCAGCCTGAAGTCCCGGCTCACCCGGCGCATCGAACTCAATATTCCCCTGCTTTCCGCGGCCATGGATACCGTCACCGAGGCCCGTCTGGCCATCGCGATGGCTCAGGAAGGCGGTATGGGGATCATCCACAAGAACATGACCGTCGAACAGCAGGCTGCCGAAGTACGCAAGGTGAAGAAGTTCGAATCCGGCGTGGTCAAGGATCCGATCACCATCGATGCAGATGCCACTGTCGGTGAATTGGTCGAGCTGACCCGAGTCAACAACATCTCCGGTGTTCCGGTGCTCTCTGGTGGCAACCTCGTCGGTATTGTCACCGCGCGTGACATACGGTTCGAAACCCGTATGGGAGCCAGCGTACGCGAGGTCATGACCGGCAAGGACCAGCTGGTCACCGTGAAAGAAGGTGTCAGCGCCGGTACGGTGCGTGAATTGCTCCACCGTCACCGGATTGAGAAAGTGCTGATCGTTGACGACGAATTCCGCCTCAAGGGCATGATGACCGTTAAGGATATCGAAAAGGCTCGCGCCTATCCCAACGCCACCAAGGATGACCAGGGCCGGTTACTGGTTGGCGCTGCAGTAGGTACGGGTGTGGAAACGCCCGAACGCGTCGCGGCGCTGGCAGCTGCCGGCGTGGATGTGGTGGTGGTTGATACCGCCCATGGTCATTCCCGTGGTGTGCTCGACCGCGTGCGCTGGGTCAAGGAGAACTATCCGGATATCCAGGTTGTAGGCGGTAATATCGCCACTGCCGAGGCTGCCCTCGCGCTGGCTGAGGCAGGCGCTGACGCAGTCAAGGTCGGCATCGGTCCGGGTTCAATCTGCACTACACGCATCGTCGCAGGTGTCGGCGTACCGCAGATTTCTGCGATTGCCGATGTGGCGACCGCGCTGAAGGATTTTGATATTCCGGTTATTGCCGACGGTGGCATCCGTTTTTCCGGCGACCTGTCCAAGGCAATCGCTGCCGGCGCGTCGGTCGTGATGATGGGCTCGATGTTCGCCGGTACCGAAGAGGCGCCGGGCGAGGTCGAGTTGTTCCAGGGCCGGTCCTACAAGGCATACCGCGGTATGGGGTCCATGGGCGCGATGTCCGGGAGCCAGGGTTCATCTGATCGTTACTTCCAGGATTCCAGCGCTGGCGCCGAGAAACTGGTGCCCGAGGGGATTGAAGGCCGCGTGCCATACAAGGGCTCGCTGGCTGCGATCATCCATCAGCTGATGGGTGGCCTTCGCGCCTCCATGGGTTACACCGGCAGCCGCGACATTCTGGAAATGCGCACCAAACCTCAGTTTGTGCGTATTACCAATGCCGGTATGAGTGAGTCGCACGTCCACGATGTGCAGATCACCAAGGAAGCACCCAACTACCGGGTTGGCTAAGCGACAGCCCTGGATGATTTACTGTCGCGGCACGTTCTTGCATGTCGCGACAGGGATCTCCGCAGACGGTCGCCGCATCACATTCCTACATCACTTTTTTGCGTAACGTCCTTCAGAGAGCCTGCCCTATGGTCCATCAAGACATTCATGCCCACCGGATCCTGATTCTGGACTTCGGTTCTCAATACACCCAGTTGATTGCCCGGCGCGTGCGCGAGATTGGTGTGTATTGCGAAATCCGCGCCTGGGATATGGAAGAGGGCGAGATCCGCGACTTCGCTCCCAGGGGCATAATCCTGGCCGGGGGGCCGGAGTCGGTGCCATTGCCGGGCTCGCCGCGCGCACCGGAGATCGTGTTCACGCTCGGTGTGCCGGTACTGGGTATCTGTTACGGCATGCAGACCATGGCCGAGCAGCTTGGTGGCAAGGTTCAGGGCTCGGACAAGCACGAGTTCGGTTACGCGCGGGTGGATGTCGTTGGCAAGAGCGACTTCATGAGCGGGATCGAGGATCACGTCGATGCTGACGGCCTGCTCAGCCTGGATGTGTGGATGAGCCACGGTGACAAGGTCATCGAGCTGCCGAACGATTTCCATATCCTGGCCAGTACCCCGAGCTGTCCGATCGCTGCGATGGGTGACGAGAAACGACATTTTTACGGTCTGCAGTTCCACCCTGAGGTTACCCATACACGCCAGGGTCTGCGCATGCTCTCGCGCTTCATTCTCGAGCTGTGTGGATGCGAAGCCCTGTGGACGCCGTCCAATATTGTCGAGGATGCAGTCGCCAATGTACGTGCCCAGGTGGGCGACGCCAATGTGCTGCTGGGGCTCTCCGGTGGCGTGGATTCTTCGGTTGTTGCAGCGTTGCTCCACCAGGCTATCGGTGATCAGCTGACCTGTGTATTTGTGGACAATGGCCTGTTGCGCCTGCATGAGGGCGAGCAGGTGATGGCGATGTTCGCCGAGAACATGGGCGTGAAGGTGATTCGGGTTAACGCCCAGGAGAAGTTTCTCTCGCGGCTGCTGGGCGTCACCGATCCAGAAGAGAAGCGCAAGATCATCGGGCGCACCTTTATCGAAGTGTTCGATGAGGAAGCGACCAAGCTTCAGGGCGTGAAGTACCTGGCCCAGGGCACCATCTATCCGGACGTGATCGAATCGGCCGGCTCCAAGAACGGCAAGGCGCATGTGATCAAGTCCCACCATAACGTCGGCGGCCTGCCGGACGATATGGCCTTCGAGTTGGTCGAGCCGCTGCGCGAACTGTTCAAGGACGAGGTCCGCAAGATCGGCCTGGAGCTGGGCCTGCCCTTCGACATGGTCTACCGCCATCCTTTCCCTGGTCCGGGCCTGGGCGTGCGGATTCTCGCCGAAGTGCGCAAGGAGTACGCCGATATTCTGCGCCGTGCCGACCACATTTTCATCGAGGAGCTGCGTCGCGCTGATCTGTACCACAAGACCAGCCAGGCCTTTGCGGTCTTCCTGCCAGTGCGCTCGGTGGGTGTAGTGGGTGATGCCCGTCGTTATGAATGGGTCATTGCGCTGCGCGCAGTGGAAACCATCGACTTCATGACGGCACGCTGGGCGCATTTGCCCTATGAGTTCCTGGAGACGGTGTCTAACCGCATCATCAACGAGATTACCGGGGTGTCGCGGGTAACGTACGACATATCCAGTAAGCCGCCAGCTACAATCGAGTGGGAATGATCGGGTAGGCCGGGCACCTTCCGGCACTTCCTGATTGCAAGCCACACAGGGAGAAGAGTCTGCATATGCAGGATAAAGGCAGGGAAAAAACCAGAAAGAAGCTGGAACGGCTTGCCTGGTTTCTCGACAGCTCGATCAAGGTTCCCGGTTTCAATGCGCGGTTCGGTTTCGACAGCCTGATCGGCCTGATACCCGGCGTTGGCGACGTGATCACGGCTCTTATCTCCAGCGTGGTGATTTCCGAGGCCGCGCGCATGGGCGCACCCAAGGCCCTGCTGTTGAAAATGGCCTTCAATGTGCTGGTGGATACGGTAGTGGGCGCGATACCGCTGGTGGGCGACCTGTTTGATTTTGCCTGGAAAGCCAATAATCGGAACGTGCGGCTGCTTAATCAGTACCTGGACAGTCCGCGTGAGACAGTGGTCAACAGTCGCTTATTCGTATGGGGGCTGGCGGTGGTGCTCATGGGGCTCGTGATCCTGGTGGGCTATCTGATAGTCCTGTTGTTCCAGGCACTGTTGAGTGCGTCTCCGGCGCTGTAACCTGTTCACTCAAGCCCGTATACACCGATGCCTTTGTTGGCTATCTGCAGCGTAGCCAGATAGTGCCATTCTTCAATGCCGGTCGTGTCGCCGACGACATCCGGCGACCACGGAGCTGATCGTTTCACGGGCCAGTGAGGCCGCCGCCGGGCAGGCATTCATGGTGCCATCCAGCAGCGCAAGCTTCGGTGGCGGCGCCACCAGCGAGAGTCGGTGCACGAAAGCGTTGCGCCGCCCTCCCTTTTGCAGTCGCTCCCTAGCAGCTTGTTCGCCGGACTGAACTCGCTGCTCTCAGCGCGCGACGATATCCACCACCTGGCTCCGGGTCCAGTCGATCAACTGGCTGGCAAGTTCGTCCGAGGCGAGTTTGAAGCCCTCTACCACGCCGGGTACCTCTGCAGATTTCAGCCTTTGCTCCACGACGAACGTTTCCCCGGCAATGATTTCCCGGCTGACCGGATCAATAAGCCGGGCATGCAGCTCGATTACCGCCGAGGGTTGGGAGCCTTCGTAAATGACCTGGAAGCGGCGCAAATTGCTGCTCAGGTGGATATCCGCCCGGAATGAACTCTCATCAGAGCTCACCGCCTTGAGTATCTTACTCTGCCCGAATGCGCGGGCGAGGTGCTCGCGCAACAGGGCGGGGACGGGATCGGACCAGCGCGCACCCTTGTAGGTCTGCAATTCATTGCCGCGCGGGTTCACCACCATTCGCGGACTGCTGAGCACCGAGCCGGCCTGAGGGGTGTCGATACGCAGCGATTGCGCTAACGGCTCCATTGTTGAGGGCGGCAGATTGGGGGCAGGCAACTGATATATTCGCTGCGATTCGCCCTGTGGGAAGACGGTACAGGCTGACAGCCAGAACAGGCTTGTCAGTGCAAATATGCCCAGAATGGAACGGCGTGGCTGCCTCATGGTTCGAACTCCTTCATGCTGTCGCGACCCAGGATAAAGCGCGTCGGATTGTCCTCCAGGCGCCGCGTAATGGACCGTAGTGACTCAAGCGTGGCTCGTAGCTCGTTTATCGCCGGGTCAAGCTGGGACAGGCCCTGCATGCCGCTGGTGAAGGCTTCGCTGTTGTTCTCGAGGATGGTTTCCAGAGCGCCGCTGGCGCTGGCAATCGATGTCAGTGCCTGTTCGGCCTGATTCAGTGTGCGGGCGCCCTGCTGGTTGAGCAGGGTGTCAGCACTGGTGACCAGTTCGCTGCTGCGCTGCAGGGTCTCAGTGGCCTGTTGGCTGGCGCGGGTCAGCTCGCTGAGCAGTTGTTCCAGGTTTTCCCCCTGGGCGGCGATGCTGCCGGTAGCCTGTTCCACGTTGGCAAGCGTGCGACCAATGCTGTCTGCGTTTTCGTCGGACAGGATGCTGCGGGCACTGGACATCAGCTGGTTGACGTTGGTCATCAGGTCTTCGCCATCGGCCAGCAGCGAGGAGATCGGCGAAGGTTTGGCGACAATGACCGGAGGTCCGTTGTCGCTGGTCAGCGGTGGGCTCGATGGTGTGCCGTGGCTCAGTTCGATGACCGAGTTACCGGTAATGCCGGTGAAGGAGAGGCGGGCGCGGGTGTTCTCCTTGACCGGCACGTCCGCGCCTACGCGGATCCGGGCAAGGACGCGACGAGGATCTTCGGGATCCAGCTCCAGGGAGGCGATGTCGCCGACCTTGATCCCGCTGTACTGAACGGCGCTGCCACGCGACAGGCCGGTCACCGCCTCGTTGAAGACGACGATGTAATCCTTGTATTCGCGGCTGGTGGCAGCACTCCCGAGCCAGAGAGCGAAGACTATCGCTGCACCGGCGGCGAGCAATGTGAACAGGCCAATCAGCACGTGGTGGGCGCGAGTTTCCATCAGCGATCATGCTCCGGCTGTTGTTGGTTGCGTTCGGTCGCATTGGCCGCAGCGCGGCCTCTGGGGCCATGAAAATAGTCCTGGATCCATGGATCGTCCACGGCTGCGACACGTTCCAGCGTGTCGGCTACCAGCACCTTCTTCTGCGAAAGTACCGCTATCCTGTCACAGATCGCGTAGAGCGTGTCCAGATCATGCGTCACCAGGAATACACTGAGACCCAGCGCGTCGCGCAGAGTTCGTATCAGCTCGTCAAACGCCGCTGCGCCGATCGGGTCCAGACCTGCCGTCGGCTCGTCAAGAAACAGGATATCCGGATCCAGCGCCAGTGCTCGGGCCAGCGCTGCACGCTTGATCATCCCGCCCGACAGCTCGGAGGGATACTTGCCCCCGGCATTGGCCGGGAGGCCGGTAAGCGCAAGCTTCATCTGCGCCAGGTGCTCTGCGTCTTCGCGGCTGAGGCCGCCGTGTTCAATCAGCGGCAAGGCGATGTTTTCAGCCACCGTCATCGACGAAAACAGCGCACCCTGCTGGAATAGGACGCCGAAGCGCCGTTCGTGGCGGGATCGCGCCTCGGCATCGAGCGCTTGCAGGTCTTCGCCAAAGACCTCGACGCGGCCACCCGTGGGGCGGTGCAGGCCAAGAATCGAGCGCAGCAGAACCGACTTGCCGCTGCCGGAACCGCCCACGACGCCGAGAATTTCACCGTGATGGATATCCAGGTCCAGATCTTCATGCACGGTCTGGGAGCCAAAGCGGTTGATCAGTCCTCGCACCCGGATTAGTGGTTCATCGTGTGTCGTCTCGGTCACCAGCCCATCTCCATGAAGAACAGGGCAGCCACGGCGTCCACAAGGATCACCACGAAGATGGATTGCACCACGCTGGAGGTCGTGTGTTCGCCGACGGACTGAGCGCTGCCACTGACCTTGAAGCCCTCCAGGCAACCAATCAGGGCGATCAGGAAGGCAAAGACCGGGGCCTTGGCGATGCCCAGATAGAAGTGCTGCACGTCCATGTTCTGCTGCAGGGTGCCCAGGAACATCGAAGGGGAGATATCGAGTGAAACCATGCAGACCAGCGCGCCGCCGAGCAGCCCGAAGAACATTGCAACCAGGGTGAGAATAGGCAGTGCGATCAACATCGCCAGCACCCGGGGCAAAACGAGTAGGTCGATCGGATTGAGCCCGAGCGCCCGTATCGCGTCGATCTCCTCGTTGGCTTTCATCGAGCCGATCTGTGCGGTGTAGGCACTGGCTGTGCGTCCAGCGAGCAGGATCGCGGTCAGTAACACGCCAAATTCGCGCAGGAAGGAAAAGGCGACCAGGTCGATCGTATAGATGGTGGCGCCAAAGCTCTCTAGAATCGTCGCGCCGAGGAACGCCACTACCGCACCGACCATGAAGGTTAACAGCGCCACGATCGGCAGCGCGTTGAGACCTGTCACCTCGATCTGTGCCACCAGTGAGGTGACTCGCCAGTTACCCGGGCGCAGGATGTTGCGCGCGAGGCTTGCCAGTACCAGGCCGGTGAATCCGAGCAGGTCCACCAGGTGGTGCCAGAACGCAAGAGAGGCGGCGCCGATACGAGCCAGCAGATCGACAATCAATACGCCTTGTGGGGCGGGGGGAGGAGGTGACTTCTCGATGGTCTGGGCCACTCGCTGCAACAGGATGCCTTGCTTGTGTCCGATGCCATCATCTTGCTCGGCAAGTCGGGAAAGCAGCTCGGGACCCAGCAATTCCGCGAGTAGCTGAGCGCCGGCAGTGTCGAGTTTGCCCAGTTCGCGTAAATCTGCGCTCTGGATTGCCGGGGTCTGGTCCTGCGCTATCCGCTCTCGCAGCTCGGCATAGTGCGTCAGTACCCAGTCGCCGCGAATGATCAGGTGTTCCTGATTATCTGCGGCGCGTTGGAAAAAAAGATCAGAGTCAGCGCCCGACATGCTTATCGGTATCCGCAGTTGAGACTGGTGGCCGCCAGGCCACCGGAGGAACTATCAGGGCTTGCGTTTGAGGCCATAGTCTTCCGACAGGGTGCCGGGGCTGTCCTCGCCCTTTGGCGCATAGTCGCGCGGCGGCTCCAGGCTGTCAAACAGCGGCTCGCCGTTGGGTCGACTGCGCGATACCGGAGGCTCTTCCAGTGCGGCCAGTAGGCGTTGACGGGTAATATCGTCAGGCGAGAGGTCCATTGCACCCTGGCAAAGATGCTCCTGAATCTCCTGGTGGCTGCGGTTGAGCTGGGCAACCAGGCTGGCGGTAGTCTTGAAGTGGCTGGAGACTTCCTGCTGATATTCCTCGAAGCGCAGCTGCAGATTCTCGAGTTGCGCGCGCGTTCCGGACGAATAGCTGCCGCTGACGCGCCGGGCAATCTGGGTAAGCACGATGCCAATAATGACGCCTGCCGCCAGGGCAATGGTTACTGCAATCCACAGGTTTTCGCTTGCTTCCACTGTGTTTCCCTCATTGAGCGTTGGGCTGCCAGGCGGGCTCGAAAGCGCCTGATCAGCTAATGTACTAACGGTAACGACATTTCTCTGCCAAGGCTAGTACCCTTTGGGCTAGCCTGCACTGCCAGCCTGTCGAGGTCACCTTCACAGGCCCTGTTGTAGGTGAGAGACGCGTTTTTCACAGGCAAGGTCACGGGGGTGTGAATGAGCGGCAAGCTTGAAGAGCGACAGACGATCGAAGGGCCGACGGGTCCTCTGGAAATGCTGGTAACCCAGGCCGAGCAGCCAGTTGCGGTGGCGGTCATCTGTCACCCGCACCCGCTGCACGGCGGCAGCATGACCAACAAGGTGGTGCATACCCTGATGCGTGCTGCCCGCGATATGGGGGCGAGCGTTGTGCGGTTCAATTTCCGTGGGGTGGGCCGCAGTGGCGGCGAGCATGACGGCGGTTGCGGCGAGGTTGATGACTGCCTTGCTGTCATCAACTGGGCACGCGAGGAAATGCCCGCGCCGGCCCTCTGGGTCATGGGGTTTTCCTTTGGTGGCTACGTGGCTGCGGCGACGGCCAACCGGCTGGACAGCCCGGCCCGGCGTTTGATCCTGGTTGCGCCTTCCGTGGAACGGCTGCCCTTCGCCGATCTCTTACCTCTGAGGACGCCGGCTACGGTGATGATGGGTGAGGCCGACGATGTGGTGGCTTCGGCTGCGGTGTTCGATCTGCTGGAGGGCCGCGAGCACATAGAAGTGGTGCGTTTTGCCGAGACCGGTCATTTCTTCCATGGGCGGCTGGTGGAGCTGAAGGACGCGGTAGAGCAGGCGTTGGTGTGAGAAATTTTCCGGTTACTATCGGACAATTGCCAAATACGCTGGTCAGGGGGTACAGTTCCGGCCCCTTTTCCCTCCCATGGTCAGCATTATGACGCCTCTCGATCGTTACCAGGCGGACCTGAAGCGTCCGGATTTTGTTTACGACCCAGCGCAGGAAAACGCCGTGCGGCACCTGCAACGTCTCTTCGATGATCTGGTTGCCGCGGAGCATTCCCGCTCCAGCCTGTTCGACAGGTTGTTGGGCAGACAGCCGGAGCCGGCCAAGGGACTCTATTTCTGGGGCGGTGTCGGTCGCGGCAAGACCTATCTGGTGGATACCTTCTTTGACGCGCTGCCGATCGAGCGCAAGATGCGTACGCATTTTCATCGCTTTATGCAGCGCGTACATCAGGAGCTAAAAGGTCTCAAGGGCGAGAAGAATCCGCTGACATTGATCGCACGCCAGTTTGCCGATGAGGCGCGGGTTATCTGTTTCGACGAGTTCTTCGTCTCCGATATTACCGATGCGATGATCCTTGGCACGCTGATGGAAGAGCTTTTCAAGAACGGTGTAACGCTGGTCGCCACCTCCAATATCGTACCCGATGGGCTATACAAGGACGGGCTGCAAAGGGCGCGGTTCCTGCCCGCCATTGCATTGCTGAAGAGCCAGACTGAAGTGGTCAACGTGGATAACGGCGTGGATTATCGGCTGCGCGCGTTGGAGCAGGCCGAGCTCTACCATTGGCCGCTGGATGAAGGCGCGGATCTGAGCCTGCGGCGGAGTTTTGAGAGCCTGGTGCCAGATATCGATGAGGTCGTGGAGGGTGATCTGCTGACTGTGGAGAATCGTCCGGTCAAGTCCATTCGCGTGTGCGAGGACGTCGGCTGGTTCGAGTTTCGCGAGCTGTGTGACGGCCCGCGCAGCCAGAATGACTACAT
>NZ_JBFGFI010000026.1:0-35212 GCF_041579695.1 Halopseudomonas sp. | reverse complement strand
TTTTGCATATACTGATGCCATGCCAGCAAAATTGACTCGACTCACTCTGCTGCCGCTGTCGGCCACTGTCCTTGTTGCGGCGCTGTTGTCGGGCTGCGAGCAAGCCACTACCCACCTGGAGCAAATGCGCGACCAGGGCGTTGTTCGCATGGCCACGCGCAATACGCCGACAACCTTCTACCAGGATCGCCACGGCAATACCGGACTGGAATACGAGCTGAGCAAACGCTTTGCAGACAGCCTCCAGCTGGAGCTCGAGGTGCAGACGATAGATACCCTGGACGAACTCTTCGAGCAGATGGCACTACCCACCGGTCCGCACATTGGCGCGGCGGGTATCACGGTCAATCCGCAGCGTGCCGATCAGGTGCGTTTCTCGACGCCCTACATGGAAGTGATCCCCCAGGTGGTCTACCGCCGCGGCAAGCCTCAGCCCGATGAGATAGAGGATCTGTACGGCAAGCGCATCATGGTGCTCAAGGGCAGTACGCTGGCTGATCAATTGCGCGATTTACAAACCGAGCACCCGCAACTGGTATTCGAGGAATCCGATCGGGTGGAGGTGGTCGATCTGCTGCGTCTGGTCAATGACGATGAGATTGACCATGCGGTGGTGTATTCCAACGAGTTGGTGGTCAATCAGGCTTTTTATCCCGCGGTGCGGGTAGGTTTTGATCTGGCCGAGCCGCAACCCATGGTCTGGGCCCTGCCCCCCGGCGAGGATGAAAGCCTGCAGCAGGCGGTGGATGTCTTCTTCGCCGGCATCCGCGCCGATGGCACGCTTGATCAGCTTATCGAACGCTTCTATGGCCATGCCGACGTGCTGGATTACGTGGGTGCCCGCGGCTTTGCCCGGCACATGCAACAACGCCTGCCGCGGTATGAAGCCTTGTTCCGCCAGGCCGGCGATCAATATGGGCTGGACTGGCGCCTGCTGGCCGCGATGGGCTATCAGGAATCGTTATGGGATCCGGACGCTGTTTCATTCACCGGCGTGCGCGGGATCATGATGCTCACCCTGCCCACCGCGAAGTTTGTCGGTGTGACCAACCGCGTCGATCCCAAGCAGAGCATCTTTGGCGGCGCCCGCTACCTTATCTGGGTACGCGATCAGCTGCCGGACGACATCCCCGAGCCCGACCGTACCTGGTTTGCGATGGCGGCCTATAACGTCGGCATTGGCCATCTGGATGACGCACGCAATCTGACCCGCAGCAACGGTCGCGATCCGAATCGATGGATCGACGTGAAGGATCATCTGCCGCTGCTATCGAAAAAGGAGTGGTATACCAAAACCCGCTACGGCTATGCCCGCGGTGCAGAGCCGGTGCATTACGTACAGAACATCCGTCGCTACCACGAGATCCTGCAATGGGTGACCCAACCCCAGGCCGAGATGGCGCAGGCTGATGCCGAGCAATATCATTCGCCGGGGATTCTGGATCAGCTGCCGCCGGACTTTTAAGCGGGAAGCACCCCGCTATGACTGCCGCCGCCCTTTAAAGAACGCCCTGAGCACCTCTCCGCATTCTTCTGCCAACACCCCGCCTTCAACCTCGATCCGGTGATTCATCCAGGTCTGATCCAGCACCTGCGCGCGACTGACGACGGCTCCGGCGCGGGGCTCGCTGGCCCCGAACACCAAACGTGACACACGGCTGTGGATGAGCAGGCCCGCACACATGGTGCAGGGCTCGAGGGTGACATAGAGGGTGCTGCCAGAAAGGCGGTAGTTATTCTGAGCCAAGGCAGCCTGGCGCAGTGCAACCATCTCGGCGTGGGCGCTGGGGTCGTTACTGCTGATCGGCTGATTGAAGCCTTTGCCAATCACCTCCCCCCGATACACAAGCACCGCACCCACCGGCACCTCGCCCAGGTCTGCGGCGAGTTGCGCCTCGGCCAGGGCCAGGCGCATGAAGTCGATGTCTGCGGGCTTCATCGGAGGGCTTTATCAGATCAGCTTGCGGGTTCTGAGCAACTCGATCACCTCGGCCACGCAGGCTTCCAGATTCTGCTCGCTGGTATCGAGCACCAGATCGGCATCGGCAGGTGCTTCATAGGGATAGGATACGCCAGGTATGGTGCCCTCGACATCCGCTGCGTAGAGACCTGAAGGATCACGCTCCCGGCATACATCCATCGGCGTATCCAGATGCACCATCAGGCAGCGCTCACCCAGAATGTAACGGGCCTGGGCGCGACTTTCCTCTGTGGGTGCAACGAAGGCCCCCAGGGCGATCAGACCGGCTTCATTCATCTGCCGGGCTATGCGCGCGCCCTTGTGCAGGTTCTCGGCACGACCGGCGGCATCCTGCGGCAGGCCCTTGCTCAGGTCCTGACGCAATTCCTTGCCGTCCAGTACATAGCAGGCCCGACCACTATCGAACAGCTTTCGCTCCACCGCGTAGGCCAGGGTGCTCTTGCCCGAGCCGGACAGGCCGGTGAAAAGCAGTGTGACCGGTTCCTGGCCGAAGCGCTGGGCGCGCTCGCTGGCGGTAACGTGGGCGAATCCGCCATGGCGGCTACCGGTGGTATTCTGCCCCAGCAAACCCTTGGCGACGATCATGCCTGCGCCTACAGTGCCGTTAGTCATGCGGTCGATAACGATGAAGGAGCCGGTGGTACGGTTGGCACGGTAATCGTCATAGGCAATCGGCCGCTCTAGCGAGAGCTCCACACGGCCGATCTCGTTCAGGCCCAGTTCAGGCGCGTCCTGCTGCTCCAGCGTGTTGACGTCGATACGGTGCACGATGCGGGTAAAGGAGCCCGGGCTGTTGCTGGTGGCGCGTTTGATGTCGTATTTGCGACCCGGCTGCATCGGCTTGTCGTCCATCCACACCAGATTGGCTTCGAACAGATCGCCAATCAGCGGGCGGTTGTCGATATGCGCAAGCACGTCGCCGCGAGAAATATCAATCTCGTCTTCCAGGGTCAGCGTGACAGCCTGGCCGGGGCCGGCGCTTTCCAGCTCACCATCAAAGGTCACGATGGATTTGACCCGGCTGCTCTTGCCCGAGGGCAGCACTACCAGCTCATCGCCCTTGTGCACCACACCGGAAGCCAGTGTGCCGGCAAAGCCGCGGAAGTTCAGGTTTGGGCGGGTAACCAGTTGGACCGGGAAACGCAGGTCCTTGAGGTTGCGGTCGGCCGCCACCTCGACGGTCTCGAGGATTTCCATCAGCGTCTGACCGGTATACCAGGGGCTGCGCTCACTGCGGTTGACGACGTTGTCGCCCTTGAGTGCAGACATCGGCACGAAATGCACGCTGTTGCCATCGAGCATTTCCAGGCCCTTGGCGAACTCGCGGTAATCGTCGCAGATCTGGTTGAAGACGCCTTCGTCGAAATCCTTCAGGTCCATCTTGTTCACAGCGACGACGATATGCTTGATGCCCAGCAGCGAGGCGATAAAGCTGTGCCGCTTGGTCTGGGTCTGCACGCCGTAACGGGCGTCGATCAGGATGATTGCCAGGTCACAGGTGGAGGCGCCAGTAGCCATATTGCGAGTGTACTGCTCATGGCCGGGCGTATCGGCGATGATGAACTTGCGCTTGGCTGTCGAGAAATAGCGGTAGGCGACATCAATGGTGATGCCCTGCTCACGCTCGGCCTGCAGGCCATCGACCAGCAGTGCCAGGTCGACTTCCTCGCCGGTGGTACCGGATTTCTTCGAATCGCGGGTAATGGCTTCCATGTGATCTTCGTAGATCATTTTGGAATCGTGCAGCAAACGCCCGATCAGCGTGCTCTTGCCGTCGTCGACGTTACCGCAGGTAAGAAAGCGCAGCAGTTCCTTGCGTTCGTGCTGGCCGAGGTACGCCAGGATATCTTCGCTGATTAACTCTGATTGGTGACTCATGTATCTCTCCGGGCTAAGCGCCCCGCTTAGCTGAAGTTAGAAATAACCCTGGCGTTTCTTTTCTTCCATGGATCCGGCCTGATCGTGATCGATCACGCGGCCCTGACGCTCGGACGTGCGGGTCAGAAGCATTTCCTGAATGATTTCCGGCAGTGTCGCGGCGGTAGATTCGACCGCGCCGGTGAGCGGATAACAGCCCAGGGTGCGGAAACGGACCATTTTCATTTCCGGCTTTTTGCCATCCAGCGGCATGCGCTCATCGTCGACCATGATCAACGAGCCGTTGTACTCGACCACGGGACGCTCGGCAGCAAAGTACAGCGGCACGATCGGGATGCTTTCCAGGTAGATGTATTGCCAGATGTCGAGCTCCGTCCAGTTGGAGAGTGGGAACACACGGATGCTTTCGCCCTTGTGTACCTTGCCGTTATAGACGTTCCATAGCTCGGGACGCTGGTTCTTCGGATCCCAGCGGTGGTGCTTGTCACGGAAGGAGTAAACACGCTCCTTGGCACGGGACTTTTCCTCGTCGCGGCGGGCTCCACCAAAGGCGGCGTCGAATCCGTACTTGTTCAACGCCTGCTTCAGGGCCTGGGTTTTCATCACGTCTGTGTGCACGGCGCTGCCGTGGGTGAACGGGCCCACGCCCTGGGCCAGACCCTCAGCGTTCTGGTGCACCAGCAGGTCGAGATCCATTTCCTCGACCATGCGCTCGCGGAACTTGTACATCTCACGGAATTTCCAGCCGGTATCCACATGCAGCACCGGAAAAGGCAGGCGACCCGGGTAGAATGCCTTGCGCGCCAGGTGAAGCATCACGGCAGAGTCCTTGCCGATCGAATAGAGCATCACCGGATTCTGGAACTCCGCCGCCACTTCACGAATGATGTGGATGCTTTCGGCTTCCAGTTGCTTGAGATGAGTCAGTTTTTCCAGCATGGCGTACTCGCGATATCAGGGGGACGCCAGGCATCCCGCGTTCAGTTGGAGGCATTGTAACAAACACGCAGCAATCTAATAAGACGTTTTTTAATACCTTTAAAGAATATCAATATAGCTTGCGGAGAATCCCGGGGCCCTGCCCCAATCCCGCCCCGACGCGCTCAGACCGGGTTGTCGATATCGATAAACTGGTGCTCCAGGCCAAATCGCTCGGCCAGATGCTCGCCCAGAGCCTTGACTCCATAGCGTTCGGTCGCATGGTGGCCAGCAGCAAAAAAGTGAATTCCGTTTTCCCGGGCCGCATGCACTGTTGGCTCGGATACCTCACCGGTCACATAAGCATCGGCGCCCAGCGCAATCGCCCGCTCGATATAACCCTGGGCCGCCCCGGTGCACCAGGCAATGCGCTTGATCGGACGGTCATTGCCGGCGATGTGCAGCGGCTCGCGCTGCAGAACCGTTGCCATATGGGCCGCCAGCGTGGCGCCGTCAAGGGCTTCGGGTAACTCGCCATAGAGTCCCACAGAGCGGGGGTTGTCCGGTTCCAGGCCGCCAAGGACATTCCAACCCATGAGCTTGGCCAATTGGGCGTTATTACCCAGCTCGGCGTGCACATCCAGCGGGAGGTGGTAGGCGAGCAGATTCATGTCGGCGCCGAGCAGCGCCTTCAACCGCCGCTGTTTGATGCCGGTGACAGCGGCCGGCTCGCCCTTCCAGAAGTAGCCATGGTGCACCAGCAGCATCTGCGCGCCAGCATCCACCGCGGCGTCGACCAGGGCCTGACTGGCGGTTACACCGGTCACCAGCCGTTGCACCTGGCCCGCGCCTTCGACCTGCAGGCCGTTGGGGCAGTAGTCCTGAAATGCATCGGATTGCAGCAGTTCATTGCAGTAGTCAACCAGTGTCGATCGTTCCACCATCGTGCACTCTCCTCTCAGTAAAGCAGGCCCATATTGTCTGCTCTGGCGGTCGGTTTGGCCAGTTCTGCGCCGGATCCGCACACTCCCTGCGCAAGACCTGCATTTATCAGTCCTATCCCTTTATACTGTCGCGCATTGATGGACAATGGCTGTAACCGGTTTTGGGACTGACTGATTGATGAATGCTTTGATGCGCGACTGGGGCTGGCCAGTCATATGCGGGGTTCTGTTGGCCCTGGTGCTGCTGCAATATTACCCGGATCCAATGGGTGTGTCGGCGAGCGCGCCGAAGCTGAATATGGCTCCGGCGAATCAACAGAGCAATGGCGGACAATCCTCATATCGCCTGGCGGTTCAGCGGGCGGCCCCTGCGGTCGCCAATGTGTATACCAGCAAACGCGCAACCAATCAGATCAAGGAACCCCTGCTGCGCAACCCCTCTACCGGTGACTACTCCGACTCCCTCCCCGCGCCGATAAAGCGCGACTCCAGCCTGGGTTCAGCGGTGATCCTCAGCCCCGACGGTTACCTGCTCACCAATAATCATGTGATCTCCGGTGCCGAGCAGATACTCGTAGCCCTGCGCGATGGCCGCGAGGCGATGGCTACACTCGTCGGCACCGACCCGGAAACCGATCTGGCGGTGCTCAAGATCGAACTGGAGGATCTGCCATCGGTGTCTATCAGCGACGCCGGTCAGCAGCAAATTGGTGACGTGGTACTCGCAATCGGCAATCCCTTCGGCCTGGGCCAGACGGTCACGATGGGGATTATCAGCGCCACCGGACGTAACCAGTTAGGACTCAACACCTACGAGGACTTCATCCAGACTGACGCTGCGATCAACCAGGGCAATTCCGGCGGCGCGCTGATCGATACGTCCGGAAACCTGATCGGCATCAACACCGCAATCTTTTCCCAGTCTGGCGGCTCCCAGGGCATTGGCTTTGCCATTCCGGTCAAGCTGGCGGTCGAAGTGATGCAGGCAATCATCAAGCACGGGCGAGTCGTGCGCGGCTGGCTGGGTGTGGAGGTGCAGCCGTTGACGGCCGATCTGGCTGAGGCGTTTAACGTCGAGCCGGGCTCGGGCCTGGTGATTTCCGGCCTTTACCGCGACGGGCCGGCCTCGCAGGCGGGCCTGCTGCCGGGCGATGTGATTTTGCGCATTGAGGGCGAGCCTGCGGTGACCGGCCGTCAGTCGATGAACCAGGTGGCCCGAGCGGAGCCGGGAGACACGGTAAGCATCGAGATCCTGCGTGAAGGAGAGATCCTCAATTTTGAGGCTGCAGTCGGCGTGCGACCCAACTTCCGCTCCTGATCACTTCAGTTTCCGACCAGATCCCGCAGCGCCTCAGCAAGTTTGCCATTCTGCTCTTCGGTACCGACCGTAATACGCAGAAATTGGTCGATACGTGGCTTGGCAAAATGCCGAACTATCACCCGCTGGTCGCGGAGACCTTTCGCCAGGTCCGCAGCATCGTGGCCTGGGTGGCGGGCAAAGAGGAAATTGGCCGCCGACGGCAGCACTTCGAATCCCATCTCCCCCAGGCGCTTCGCGAGCCGCTCGCGACTATCGATAACCTTGTCGCGGGTGCTTTCGAAGTATTCGGTATCGGCAAAAGCCGCCTCGGCACCCGCCAGCGCCAGACGGTCCAGCGGGTAGGAATTGAAGCTGTTCTTGATTCGCTCCAGCGCCTCGATCAGATCGGCATGGCCGACGGCCAGACCGACGCGCAAACCCGCAAGCGAGCGCGACTTGGACAGGCTCTGGGTCACCAGCAGATTGGGGTAACGATCGACCAGACTGATCGCCGTCTCGCCACCAAAATCGATATAGGCCTCATCGATCACGACTACCGAATCCGTATTGGCTACCAGCAGCCGCTCGATAGCATCCAGACCCAGGGCGATGCCGGTTGGCGCATTGGGGTTGGGGAAGATGATGCCGCCATTAGGCTGCAGGTAATCGTCGATATCGATGCGAAAGTCATCGGTCAACGGCACCGTTTGCGCGTCGATCCCATACAGACCGCAATACACCGGATAGAAGCTGTAGCTGATATCCGGAAACAGCAACGACCGGCCATGCTGAAACAGCCCATGAAAGACATGGGCGAGCACCTCGTCCGAGCCGTTGCCGACAAACACCTGCTCACTCTGCACGCCGTAATATTTCGCGATCGCCGCCTTCAATGCATCGGCGTCGGGAGCCGGATACAGCCTCAGGCTGTCGTCAGGCACCGCGCGAATGGCGGCTATCGCCCTGGGCGACGGACCGTAGGGGTTCTCGTTGGTGTTCAGCTTGACCAGGTTGTCCAGCTTGGGCTGCTCGCCAGGCACGTAGGGCACCAGGGTTTTGACAAAAGGGCTCCAGAATCGGCTCACAGGTAGGTCCTCGCCAGCACGGCCATCAAGGTTTAATCCGATATTCCGCACTGCGCGCATGCGCCGTCAGGCTCTCGCCGCGTGCCAGTACGGAGGCGGTCTTGCCCAGTTCGGAGGCGCCTTCGGGGGAACAAAAGATCACCGAGGAGCGCTTCTGGAAGTCATAGACCCCCAATGGCGAGGAGAATCGCGCAGTTCCGGAGGTCGGCAGCACGTGGTTGGGGCCAGCGCAGTAATCGCCCACCGCTTCAGGGGTGTAGCGCCCCATGAAGATGGCACCGGCGTGGCGAATCAGCGGCAACAGCGCTTCCGGCTCGGCTACCGACAGCTCCAGATGCTCTGGAGCTATGCGGTTGGACACTTCGCAGGCATGTTCCAGACTGTCTACCTTGATCAGCGCACCACGATTCTCCAGCGACACCCGCGCGATGCCTGCACGCTCCAGACTGTCGAGCAGCCGATTGAGGCTCGCTTCGACCGCGTCGAGAAAGTCCGCATCCGGAGACAACAGAATAGATTGAGCATCCTCATCGTGCTCGGCCTGGGAGAACAGGTCCATCGCAATCCAGTCCGGGTCGGTCTGACCGTCGCATACCACGAGTATCTCGGAAGGCCCGGCGATCATGTCGATCCCCACCTGGCCGAATACCGAACGCTTGGCGGTGGCCACATAGATGTTGCCGGGGCCGACAATCTTGTCTACTCGTGGCACGGTTTCAGTGCCATAGGCCAGCGCGGCCACTGCCTGGGCGCCACCCAGGGTGAATACGCGATCCACTCCGGCCAGACAGGCGGCAGCCAGCACCAACTCGTTGATTTCGCCACGTGGCGTGGGCACGACCATGACCACTTCGCGCACACCGGCGACCTTGGCCGGAATGGCGTTCATCAATACAGAAGAAGGATATGACGCCTTGCCACCCGGCACGTAGAGTCCGGCACGATCAAGCGGCGTGATCTGCTGGCCGAGAACAGTGCCGTCAGGCTCGGTATAACGCCAGGATGGCTGCACCTGGTGCTCGTGATAGACGCGGATACGCTCGGCGGCAAATTCCAGCGCGGTGCGTTGCTCGGGGGTAATGCGCTCGAGCGCCAGCTCCAGCCGCGCGCGATCAAGAGTCAGGTCGGCCATGCTGGTTACATCCAGACCATCAAAGCGGGCTGTGTATTCAAGCAGCGCAGCATCGCCGCGATCGCGGACTGCCCCAATGATCTCTTCCACCCGCTGGTTGACGCTCTTGTCTGATACGCCTTCCCAGGCCAACAAGGTGTCGAGATGCTGGCTGAAGTCAGACTGACCGGCATCCAGACGGGCGATTTTCAGCGGCGCATTCATCACATTCACCTTTCAAAACAAGTAGGTAGGGAGACGCCAATCAGGCAGCACGCTGCTCTACGGCAGCGGCAAGCAGTTCGATCAGTGCCTTGATTCGCGCGTGTTTCATCTTCATTGCTGCCTTGTTGACGACCAGGCGCGAGCTGATATGGGCGATCAGCTCCTGCGGCTCAAGACCGTTGGCGCGCAGGGTATTACCCGTATCGACCACATCGATAATCTTGTCGGCCAGACCGACCAGCGGCGCCAGCTCCATCGAGCCATACAGCTTGATGACCTCGACCTGCCGGCCTTGCTCGGCATAGTAGCGGCGCGCGACGTTGACGAACTTGGTGGCCACCCGCAGGCGCCCCTTGGGCTCGGGCGTACTCACCGGGCCGGCGGTCATCAGCCGGCAATTGGCAATTTTCAGGTCCAGCGGCTCATAGAGCCCCTGGCTGCCGTACTCCATCAATACATCCTTGCCGGCGACGCCCATATCCGCGGCGCCCAGCTCGACATAGGTCGGCACATCGGTGGCGCGGATGATCAGCAGGCGCACATCGGGATCGGTGGTTTCGAAAATCAGCTTGCGGCTTTTTTCCAGATCCTCGAGCGGCTCGATGCCTGCCAGCTTCAGCAGCGGCAATGTATCGTCGAGAATACGGCCCTTGGACAGGGCGATAGTCAGGCTCTGGGTCATGCTTGATCCCTTGTGTGGCTCAGGAGACGCGGCGGATGATACCGCCGAGCATCTGCAGCTTTTCCTCGATGCATTCGTAACCGCGATCGATGTGGTATATCCGGTCGACCAGGGTCTCGCCCTCGGCGACCAAGCCGGCAATAACCAGACTCGCCGACGCGCGCAGGTCGGTGGCCATTACCGGTGCGCCCTTGAGCTTCTCGACGCCGGTGACGATCGCGGTATTACCTTCGATGGTGATATGCGCGCCCATGCGGTTCATCTCCTGCACGTGCATGAAGCGATTCTCGAACACCGTTTCGATGACTGTCGAGGTACCTTCGGCAACTGCGTTCATGGCGATGAACTGAGCCTGCATGTCGGTCGGGAACGCCGGATAAGGCGCGGTGCGCAAATTGACTGCGCGTGGGCGATTGCCCTTCATGTCCAGGGAGATCCAGTTCTTGCCGGTATCGATCTGGGCGCCAGCTTCGGTCAGCTTGAGCAGCACAGCTTCCAGGATCGTCGGATCGGTATCCTTGACTTTGATGCGTCCACCGGTCGCCGCCGCGGCGACCAGATAGGTGCCGGTTTCGATGCGGTCGGGCATCACCGAATAGCTCGCCCCGTGCAGGCTTTTTACGCCGTCGATGGTGATGGTGTCGGTGCCATGACCGGAGATGTTCGCGCCCATGGCGATCAGGCATTCGGCCAGATCGACCACCTCGGGCTCGCGCGCTGCGTTTTCCAGCACGGTGCGGCCGTTGGCCAGGGTGGCGGCCATCAGGATGTTCTCAGTGCCGGTCACCGACACCACGTCAAAGAAGAAATGCGCGCCACGCAGACCACCTTCCGGTGCGCGCGCCTTTATATAGCCCTCTTCGACCGAGATTTCGGCGCCCATGGCTTCAAGCCCACGGATATGCAGGTCAACCGGGCGCGAGCCAATGGCGCAGCCACCGGGCAGAGCCACTTCGGCATAACCGAAGTGCGCCACCATCGGACCGAGCACCAGAATGGAAGCGCGCATGGTCTTGACCAGTTCATAGGGCGCGACCAGCGTGGTGATGCGGGTCGGATCGACCGCCACATTCATCCGCTCGTCCAGCACAGGCTCCACACCCATGCGGCCGAACAACTCGATCATCGTGGTGATGTCATGCAGGTGCGGCAGGTTGCAGACAGTTACCGGTCCGTCAGCCAGCAGGGTTGCGGCCAGGATGGGCAGCGCCGAATTCTTCGCCCCGGAAATGCGGATTTCTCCATCCAGGCGGTTGCCGCCAGTGATGAGCAGTTTGTCCATGTGCAATATGTTCTCTTGTCAGGCGCAGGACGCCAGGTAAGGATGGCCCCGGATTGCGGCAGCGTCAGGCGCGCTGGTTCCAGGCGTCACGGGTAAAGAATTTCATGCTCACGGCGTGAATGCTGCCATCGGCAATCTGATCGCCCAGCAGAGCGTATATCTGCTGCTGGCGCTTGACCGGGCTCATTGCCGCCAGCGAGTCGCTGATGACCATCAGCTGAAAATTGCAGCCCTCGCCCTCGACTACCACTTCGGTATCGGGCAATTGCGCCTCAATCAACTGTTTAACCTGTTCGGACTGCATGAGTTCCCCATCCGTAAAATTGTAATCAGACTGTCAGCGTAGCCAACCAGTCTTCCAGCTCGCAGACCTTGGCAATGCTGCGCAGGCCTTCCGGCAGATTTTGCAAGCGCAGGCTGCCACCATCGTCGGCCAGGGCGCGGGCAGCGACCAGAATCAACGACAGGCCAACGCTGTTGGTCTGGCTGACACCGGCGAAATCGAGTGTGACATTGCCCGACTGCGTCTTGACCGCCTGCTCCAGCTCACCACGCAAACTGACCGCACTGGTGAAGTCCAACTCGCCCTCGAGCCGGATAAGGCCATCGTTGTCACTGGCAATACTGGCGCTCAATTCTCGACCTCTTTTTCGACGGTTTTGGCCGAATTGGCAACCACGTCACCCCAGTTATTGATAACCGCATCGATATCACCGCGATGCGTCTGCATCGCCTGGGCGAACTGGTCACGGAACAGCAGACCCAAGTTGATCCCTTCGACAATCACGTTGCGTACCTTCCACTGGTCGTCGATGCGCACCATGGTATAGGTGACCGGGTACACCATGCCCTTGCTGGTGCGGATTTCCATATCGACGCTGGTGCGGTCGTCACCGTATTTGCCGCGACCGGTAGGAGGCAGCACCTTGATCATCCCGCTATCAAATTCAAGCAGGGCATTGCCATAGAACTGCACCATGCTGCGCTTGAAGGTATCGATGAAACGCTCCATTTGCTCATCGGAGACGCGACCGCTGTAGCGCACAGTCATCACGCTTCGGGCGATACCGCGAAAATCGACCACCGGGTCCATGACCTCGTTGAGACCTTCGAGGAACGCATCAGTGTCCTCTTTATAGGTGTCACGGTTCGCATCCAGAACCTTCATCACCCGCAGCGAGGTGTCTTCTACTACTTCATGGGGCGTAGCAGCGGCCTGCACCGTGAGCGGAACAGCAAGTGCCAGAACCAGCAGTGCTTTAAGCAGAGCTCGCATAGTCATTCTCCGTATTAGTCTTCTTTGCTGACGGTACTGAGCAGAAACCGTCCAATCAGTTCTTCGAGTACCAGTGCCGACTGGGTATCGACGATGCGATCACCATCTTCGAGCATGGTGTCTTCGCCGCCAACACTGATGCCGACATATTTCTCGCCAAGCAACCCGGCGGTAAGGATCGAGGCGGCACTGTCGGAAGGCAAGGTGTTAACGTCGCCGTCAATCGCCATTTCCACGCGCGCAGTGTAACGGTTCTTGTCGAATTCGATAGCCGTAACCTGGCCGATGGTTACACCGGACATCGTGACCTTGGCCCGCGGCGTCAGTCCGGCAATATTGTCGAAGTGGGCATAGACCTTGTAGCTGTCTGCCGTGGGGCTGACGCTCAGTCCACTGACCCGTAGCGCCAGGACCAGCAATGCCATGATGCCAACCAGTATGAACAGGCCGACGGTCAACTCTAGGGTACGGGTACGCATGTTCGGTTTCCTTGCTGATCAGAACATCAAAGCTGTGAGGATGAAGTCGAGGCCGAGTACGGCCAGGGAAGCGTAAACAACGGTGCGGGTGGTTGCCCGGCTGATTCCTTCCGAAGTGGGCTCGCAATCATAGCCCTGGAACACGGCGATCCAGGTAACCACGAAGGCAAAGGCCACCGCCTTGATAAGACCGTTGATGATGTCGCTGCTGAACTCGACCGAGTTCTGCATGTTGGCCCAATAAGACCCGGAATACACGCCGAGCCAGTCGACCGCCACCATCGCGCCACCCCAGATGCCGACCACGCAGAAAATCATCGCCAGCAGTGGCATCGAGATGAAACCCGCCCACAACCTGGGCGCAATAACGTACTTGAGCGGATCGACACCGATCATCTCCAGGCCCGACAACTGCTCGGTGGCTTTCATCAGGCCGATCTCTGCAGTCAGCGCAGAGCCGGCCCGACCGGCGAACAACAGCGCGGTCACCACCGGCCCCAGTTCACGCAGCAGGGTCAGTGCAACCATCTGCCCGACTGCCTGCTCCGAGCCGTAGGTGCTGAGGATATTGTAACCCTGCAGCGCCAGCACCATCCCGATAAACAACCCGGAAACGATGATGATCGCCAGCGACAACACGCCTACCGCATACAGTTGCTTGACGAGCAGATTCCAGCCGCTGCCGAAATTGGAACGGCCGGCAATGGCGTGAAAAAGAAATACCCCGGAACGCCCCAGAGCCGCCAGGACATCCAGCCCAGAGGCGCCCATCAGCGCAATGCGGTCAGAGAAAGTCTTCATTTGCGCTCTCCCTGTCGCAACAGATCATCGGTGAACTCGTCCGCGGGATAATGGAAGGGCACAGGCCCATCCGGCTCGCCGCGCATGAACTGGCGTATCCGCGGGTTATCAGACTCCATCAGTTCATCCGGAGCGCCATGACCCAGCACACTGCCGTCGGCAATCACGTACAGATAATCCGCTATGCTCGCTGTTTCCGCCAGGTCGTGGGAAACCACGACGCTGGTCAGCCCCAGCGCGTCATTCAGCAAGCGGATCAGGCGCACCAGCACACCCATGGAAATGGGATCCTGGCCGACGAACGGCTCGTCATAGAGCAGCAGCTCGGGATCCAGCGCTATTGCCCGGGCCAGAGCCACTCGCCTCTTCATGCCGCCGGAGAGCTCGTCGGGCATCAGCCCATGCGCTCCGCGCAGACCCACAGCCTGCAGCTTGAGCTTGACGATATCGCCAATCATGTCCTCGCTGAGTTGGGTGTGTACCCGCAGCGGGAAGGCCACGTTCTCGAAGACGCTCAGGTCGGTGAACAAAGCGCCGCTCTGAAAGAGCATCCCCATGTTCTGCCGGGCGCGAAACAGGGCCTCGCGCTTGAGTGTGGGAATGTTCTGCCCATTCACCAGCACTTCTCCGCGCTCGGGTCGCAGCTGCGCGCCGATCAGCCGCAGCAGGGTGGTCTTGCCACACCCCGACGGGCCCATGATGCCGGTGACCTTGCCGCGCGGAATACGAATATCCACACCATCGAAAATGATGCGCCCGCCGCGCCTGAAAGTGACCTGCTTGAGGTCAACAATGAACTCTGAATCGTCGATCATAAAAAATCGGGCTTCCTGTCACCGGCAAAGGGCGGGCAAATTGAACGCGCTAATATACCAGTTTGGTGTACCCAGCCCAAGTAACAGCCATCTAATTTGCCGACCGGGCAATATCCGCCAACACTTTGCCCCGCCGGGCAGGCATTCCCGTCAGTGCCACAGCCTGGAACGGGTGAGTTACCCGGCACAAAACGCTATACTCTCGAGCCTGCTAACCGATGAAGTGCGCATATGTCCGATTTTGATTTTACAGCCTCTGCCCGTCGCAGCATCGAAATGGAACGCGACGCGGTTCATAGCCTGCTGGATCGTCTTGACGGCGGTTTCGTCACCGCCTGCAATGCCCTGCTGGCCTGCACCGGCCGTATCGTGGTGACCGGCATGGGCAAGTCTGGCCATATCGGCAAGAAGATCGCCGCCACCCTCGCCAGCACCGGCTCTCCCGCCTTCTTTGTTCATCCCGGTGAAGCCAGCCACGGCGACATGGGCATGATTACCCGGCAGGATGTCGTTATTGCCCTGTCCAATTCCGGCAACACGGCAGAAGTCGTCACGCTGCTGCCGCTACTCAAACGCCTTGGCGTGCCGCTGATCAGCATCACCGGCAATCCCGACTCGATCATGGCCAATGCCGCGCTGGCCAATCTGCATACCGGTGTGGCACAGGAAGCCTGCCCACTGAATCTGGCGCCCACCTCCAGCACCACCACGGCCCTGGTCATGGGGGATGCATTAGCCATTGCGTTGCTCGAAGCACGCGGTTTCAGCGCCGAGGATTTTGCCTTCTCGCATCCCGGCGGCACGCTGGGCCGCAGGCTGCTGTTGCTGGTCGACGACATCATGCATGCCGGAGAGCGCATGCCGCTGGTGACACCTGAGACTTCGCTGCGTGACGCCCTGCTGGAAATGACTCGCAAGGGACTGGGCCTCACCGGAATAGCTGACAATGCAGGTCGCCTTGCGGGTATTTTCACCGATGGTGATCTGCGCCGCACGCTGGATCAGAGCCTGGATATCCATACCTCGAGCATTTCCCTGGTAATGACGCCGCGCTGCAAGACGGTGAGCCAGGGCGCGCTCGCTGCCGAAGCGCTGAAAATCATGGAGGACGCGAAGATTAACGGTCTTTTCGTGGTCGATCAGGATGGCAAGCCGGTAGGCGCACTGAACATGCATGATCTACTGCGCGCGGGGGTGGTATGAGCGAAACGGACCTTAATACAATGCATGCCGACCTCAACCGCCGTGCAAGCGCAATTCGCCTGGCTATATTCGACGTCGATGGCGTGCTCACCGACGGCAGATTGTTTTTCATGCCCGATGGTACCGAATTCAAGTCGTTCAATACCCTGGATGGCCATGGCATCAAAATGCTCATGGCCTCGGGCGTCGAAGTTGCAATCATCAGTGGCCGCAAGTCACCGCTGGTCGAGAAGCGTGCGGCGAATCTGGGTATCAAGCACCTGATTCAAGGGCGCGAAGACAAGCTCAATGCGCTGACCGAGCTAAGGGAACTGCTGCCGTTCGAGCTCGGGCAGATCGCATTCCTGGGTGACGATCTGCCAGACCTGCCGGTGATGCGCCGAGTGGGCCTGGGTATGGCGGTAGCCACCGCTGACAGCTTTGTCCGTCAGCATGCCCACGGCGTCACCACAGCGGGCGGCGGTGCCGGCGCGGCGCGGGAGTTCTGCGAGCTGATCATGCGTGCGCAGGGCTCGCTCGACCAGGCGCAAGGGACTTATCTCTGATGCCTACCATCCCACGCTATCTGCGCACCGCAGGACTGATTGGCCTGGTAGTGTCACTGGCATTGGCCGTGGGGTATTTCAATATTCGGCCCTCCTCGTTCGACACCGCCCCCCTGGTGATCGATCCGCTACAACCGGATTTTTTCATGGAAAACACCCGGATCCTGATGCTCAACCAGCAGGGAACGCCGACTTACCAGCTACACAGCGAGCGAGCGACCCATCAGCGCGACGACGACAGCACACTGCTGGAACAGCCGAACCTGTTGTATTATCGCCTGGGCGAGGAGCATCCCTGGCTGCTGCAAGCGCAACAGGGCACTGTGACCCAAGGTGGCGAGCAGGTCGAAATGATCGACGACGTACTCCTGCAGCGCCAGGACCCGTCGGCACCCACCGCACGCTTGACCACGCAGGCTCTGACGCTCTACCCCGAGCGCGATTATGCCGAGACGGCACAAAGCGTTAGAATCGAGACCGCCGGCAGCGTTACCACTGCCACCGGCATGCAGGTTTTTCTAGATGACGGCCGCCTGGAGCTGCTGTCCAACGTACGAGGTCAGCATGAGCTGCAATAAATTCCTGCCTTTTGCCGCACTGTTGCTGGTTACGAGTCTGCCGGCGATGGCGCTGCCCCAGGACAGCAATCAGCCGATCCGCATCCAGGCCAACAGCGCCACGCTGGATGAGCGCCGCAACACCGCGGTATATAAGGGCAACGTGATAATCACCCAGGGCAGCATGCGTCTGACTGGCAATCAGGTTACCCTCAATACCGACAGCGAAGGCGCCGTAAGCAAGATCATCAGCCAGGGCAATCCGGCCACCTACTCGCAGACACCCGACGCCAACGACGCCGACGTCAATGCCCGGGCGCAGACGATCGAGTACTTCGCCGACACCGAGCGTGTGGTGCTGATTGACCAGGCGCGCCTGGAGCAACGCGGCAACACCTTCCAGGGCGACTACGTCAGTTACGACATCAACAAGCAGGTGGTTGATGCAGGCCGTCCGACAGCGGGCGATAAAGGCGAGCCCGGACGCATCGAAATCGTCATCCAGCCCCGCCCGAGTAATAAAAGTGAAGCCCCCAATCCATGAATGGATCCGCCATGATCGCCCCCGCCGCTACCACGCTGGAAGCACGCCACCTGGCCAAAGCGTATAAATCGAGAAAAGTAGTGGAAGACGTCTCGCTGTCCATTCGCAGCGGCGAGGTCGTTGGCTTGCTGGGACCCAATGGTGCAGGCAAGACCACCTGTTTCTACATGATTGTTGGCCTGGTCAAGGCCGACCACGGCCATATCCTGATTGGTGGCATGGATGTAACCCATCTGCCGATGCACGGCCGCGCGCGTCAGGGTATTGGCTACCTCCCCCAGGAAGCATCGATTTTTCGCAAGCTCAGCGTCGCCGACAACATCATGGCCATCTTGCAGACGCGCAAGGACCTGGATCGCAAGGGCCGACTTGAGAAGCTGACCTCGCTGATGGACGAATTCCACATCCGCCATCTGGCCGACAGCAAGGGTATGAGTCTGTCCGGAGGTGAGCGCCGCCGAGCGGAGATTGCACGTGCACTGGCGACCGAACCCAAGTTCATCCTGCTCGACGAGCCCTTTGCCGGCGTGGACCCGATCTCGGTGAATGACATCAAGCAGATCATCCAGCATCTGCGGAGCAAGGGCATCGGCGTACTGATTACCGATCACAATGTGCGCGAGACCCTGGATATCTGCGACAAGGCCTATATCGTCAGCGACGGCCACATCATTGCCGAGGGTAACGCTCAGGCCGTGCTCAACAATCAACTGGTCAAGGACGTGTATCTGGGCCAGGAGTTCCGGCTATAAAAACATGGTCAATTCAGGCATGCTAGATTTAGGCCGGATTCGAACAAACGCCAGAAATAGCGCATAAGGTAGTACGTCCTATAATGAAACCCACGCTCGTCCTCAAGATGGGGCAGCAGCTGACGATGACACCTCAGCTGCAGCAGGCCATCAGACTGCTTCAACTATCGAGCCTCGACCTCCAGCAGGAGGTTCAGGAGGCCCTGGAAGCCAATCCGATGCTGGAGATGGCAGACGAGGGTGACGACGACCATGGCAGCGCCGGTTCCGACGCGGCAGACAGCGACGAGGCGCCAGCAGTATCCGTGCCCGAGCCGGTCGAAATGGACGCCATCGAACAGCATTCCCAAGCAACCGAGGAAGGCAACTGGAATGAACAGATCCCCAGTGACCTGCCGGTAGATACGCAATGGGAAGATGTCTATCAGACATCAGCCAGCTCACTCCCCAGCGGCGACGATGATGACTGGGACTTCACCTCCCGCACCGGTACCGGTGAAACGCTGCAGAGCCACCTGGAGTGGCAACTGAATCTTATTCCGCTTTCCGAAACCGACCAGTTGATTGCCCTGTCGATCATCGACGCGATCAATGCCGATGGCTATCTGGAGGAGTCTCTCGAAGACATCCTCGCTTCCATTGATCCTGAACTTGAGGTCGAGCTTGATGAGATCGAGATGGTGCTGCACCGGATTCAGCAGTTCGAGCCGGTCGGTGTGGGTGCCCGTGATCTGAGCGAGTGCCTGCTACTACAGTTACGCCAACTCCCGGCCAATACGCCGCTGCTGGAACAGGCGCAAAAGGTCGTGGGTGACCATCTGGGACTGCTCGGCAGCCGTGATTTCAGCCAACTGATGCGGCGCACGCGATTGAAGGAAGATCAACTGGGCCGCGTGATCGCGCTGATCCAGACGCTGAATCCGCGCCCCGGTTCGGAAATCGCCTCCGGCGAGCCCGAATACGTGATCCCCGATGTGATCGTAAGACGCGACAGCAACCGCTGGATAGTCGAATTGAACCAGGAGTCGGTACCCAAGATCCGGGTCAACAGCCAATATGCATCGATGGTGCGACGGGCGGATTCCAGCCAGGACAATACATACCTGCGCAATAATCTGCAGGAAGCACGCTGGTTCATCAAGAGCCTGCAGAGCCGCAACGAGACGCTGATGAAGGTCGCCACGCAGATCGTCGAGCACCAGCGCGAGTTTCTCGAATATGGCGAGGAGGCGATGAAGCCCCTGGTACTGCACGACATCGCAGAGGCGGTGGGCATGCATGAGTCGACGATATCGCGGGTCACCACTCAGAAATTCATGCACACACCGCGCGGTATTTTCGAACTGAAATACTTTTTCTCCAGCCATGTGGGCACCGCCGAAGGCGGCGAATTCTCTTCCACAGCCATACGCGCACTGATCAAGAAACTGGTCTCTACAGAAAACCCGAAGAAACCATTGAGCGACAGCAAGATCGCTGGTTTACTGGAAGAACAGGGAATCGATGTAGCCCGCCGTACGATCGCCAAGTACCGCGAGTCGCTCAACATCGCACCATCAAGCGAACGCAAGCGGATTGTCTGAGCGGCGGGCCTGATACGCACAGCACGACAGGTGGCACAATGGGGAACCGACTTCGTTTCCCCGTTTCATCAAGCCAATCAGGAGAAGTCATATGCAACTGAACCTAAGCGGTCATCAGCTAGACATTACCGATCCATTGCGCAATTACGTGAACGAGAAAATGACCCGACTGGAGCGTCATTTCGACAAAATAACCAACGTTCAGGTAATTCTGGAAGTCGAGAACTTCAGACAAAAGGCCGAAGCTATCCTGCATGTTGCCGGTGGCGAAGTAGTAGCCAACGCCGAGCATACCGACATGTACGCGGCGATCGACCTGATGACAGACAAGCTCGACCGCCAGCTGATAAAGCACAAGGAAAAGAACCTCAATCGCCAGCAAGGCGTCAACGACCGCTAAGGCAACCGTAGCCAATACCCATGCAAATTGACCACATACTCACCCCCCAGCGCACCTTCGCCGATGTGCAGGGGGGCTCGAAGAAAAGAATGCTCGAGCTGATCGGCAAGATGATTGCCCAGCACAGCCATCTCGACCCCGACAGCATCTACCAGAACCTGATAGCCCGTGAGAAGCTCGGGTCTACCGGCTTCGGTAATGGTATTGCCATTCCACACTGTCGGCTGGGAGACTGCCACAAACCGATCGGCGCCCTGTTCCAGCTGCAGTCAAAGATCGACTTTGATGCACTCGACGGCGAGCCGGTCGACCTTATCTTTGTCCTGCTGGTGCCCTCCGAGGCTACCGAGCAGCACCTGCAGATCCTCAAGATGCTGGCCGAGAAGCTCGACCAGGCAAGCCTGCGTGAGGCGCTGCGCGAAGCAGAAGATGCCGAAGCGCTTTACCGCATCATGACTTCCGCCGACTCGGACAATTGATCGCCATGCATCTGGTCGTCGTCAGCGGGCGTTCCGGTTCGGGCAAGAGCACCGCGTTGCACCTGCTCGAGGACAACGGCTTCTACTGCATCGACAACCTGCCGGCCGGGCTGTTGCCGGACCTGGCCCGTCAGGCCAACAAGGCAGGCATGAACCTGCCCAAGGTCGCCATCAGCATCGACGCGCGCAACCTGCCCAGCGACCTGCAACGCTTCCCTGACCTGCTGGAACAGGTACGCGACAGTGGCATCACCTGTGACGTGATCTTTCTTGCAGCAACCGACGAAGTGCTGATCAAGCGTTTTTCGGAAACCCGGCGCAAGCATCCGCTGACTGACCAGAGTCACTCGTTGGCAGAAGCCATCGCGGCCGAACTGCGCCTGCTCGAACCGATCATAGATCTGGCCAACCTGAAGATCGATACCAGCCACCTGAACCTCTACCAGTTACGCGACACCCTGAAGCAGCGCCTGCTCGGCAGCCAGGGCAGCGCGCCCTCGGTGCTCATCCAGTCCTTCGGTTTCAAGCGGGGCGTGCCGGTCGATGCCGATCTGGTGTTCGACGTCCGCTGCCTGCCCAATCCGTACTGGAAACCCGATCTGCGGCAGTTCTCCGGTAGCGACCAGCCCGTGCGCGATTACCTCGATGCCCAGCCGGACGTACAGGAAATGTACCAGGACATCCGGGTATTTCTGGAAAAGTGGCTGCCTCGCTACGCCGCCGGTGAGCGCAGCTACATGACCATCGCGATAGGCTGCACCGGCGGCCATCACCGCTCGGTCTACATAGCCGAAAGACTGCGACAGGATCTGGGCAACAAGACAGCAAACATGCTGATCCGTCACCGGGATGTCCCCTGACCATGCTCACACGGCGCACTCCGATCATCAACAAACTCGGCCTGCATGCCCGCGCCGCAGCCAAGTTTGTCGGCGTCGCCAGTCGTCACAAGTGCGAAGTACGCATAGGCTCAGCTGAAGACAACCAGGTCAACGGCAAGAGCATCATGCAGGTCATGATGCTTGCAGCCGGCAAAGGCAGTGAAGTCTGCATCACCTGCGAAGGCGAAGATGCAGACCAGGCAATGGCGGAGCTGCTGGCGCTGATCGAAGATTATTTCGAGGAAGGGGAATAAGCGAAGCTACTTTTACTCCCCTCCCACCGTCATCCCGTCCACCAGCCAGCTACCGGTCAGATTGTTGCCACGACGCTCGGTATCCGAACCGACGCAGCGCAGGTTGGCGAACATGTCCTTGAGATTGCCGGCGATGGTGACTTCCTGCACCGGATGCTGGATCTTGCCATCCTCGACCCAAAACCCGCCCGCTCCGCGTGAATAGTCTCCGGTTACGCCGTTGACACCCTGGCCCATCAGCTCGGTGACCAGCAAACCGGTGCCCATCTCCTGTAGCAACTCATCAAGGTCGCCAGCATTGCTGGTGATGTGCAGATTGTGCACACCGCCGGCATTGGCGGTACTCGGCAAGCCGAGCTTGCGGCCGGAGTAGGTGCTGAGCACCCAGCTGTGCAGTTTGCCCTGGTCGACAAAAGCCTGCTCGCGAGTCGCCAGACCATCACCATCGAAGGCCGAGCTGCCAAGTGCGCGTGGCAGATAGGGCCGTTCGTCAATGGTTACCCAGGAGGGAAAGATTGGCTGCCCCAATGCGTCGAGCAGGAAAGTCGACTGGCGATAGACCGCGCCCCCGGCGATGGCTCCGATCAGGTGGCCGAGCAGGCCGGATGCCTGGTCAGCGGCGAACAACACCGGCACCTTGGCTGTCTTGATCGGCCGTGAGCCCAGCCGCGCCAGGGTACGTTGGGCAGCCTTGCGTCCCAGGGCTTCAGGGCTCGGCAGCTCGCTGGCCTGACGGTCTACGTCATACCAATAGTCGCGTTGCATGCCCTGCTCGGAGGCGACGATCATCACCGCCGAAGCACTGTGGCGCGTACCCATCGAGCTGCCGATAAAACCGTTACTGTTGCCATAGACGCGGCAGCCTTTCTGGGTGCTGACGTTGGCACTGTCGCTGGTCAGGCGCGGGTCGGTGGCCAGCGCTGCAGACTCGCAGGCTAACGCCCGTTCGATCGCCTCACCGGCGTCCACCTCCCACGGGTGGTAGAGATCAAGATCGGGCAGATCCCGCGCCATCAGCTCCGGATCGGCCAGCCCGGCATAACTGTCTTCCGACGCATGACGGGCAATACCCAGCGCTGCCTGAATAGCTGCCCCAATGGCCTGGTCAGAGGTATCCGAGGTACTCGCAGAACCCTTGCGCTGGCCCACATGCAGGTTGATCGCAAATCCCTGGTCACGATTGAACTCGACAGTTTCCACTTCGCCCTGGCGCACCGCTACCGACAGGCCGGTATTCTGGCTCACACCTACTTCACAGGCTGTCGCGCCCTGCCGGCGGGACTCCTCGAGAATGTAGGCAACTCGCTGTTCCAGGTCCTGGCGCAGCGCGTGGGGGTCATCGTGTCGGGCGGGTTGGTAATCGGTCATGTAATCTCCTCTCAGGCGGCCATTGTACCGCGGACAGCCCCGCTGTGAACGGGTATCATGGCGCATTGACCAGTAACCGCATGCAGTACCCGCAGGCGGGCCGCAACGAGGTGACCATGACAGACTTCTATGATGAGGAACAGGATGACGAGGGCGTCAGTAGATCGCAACTCAAGCGCGAACGCGATGAGCTGCGAGCCCTGGGCCGCCGTCTGATTGACCTCAAGCCTGCCCAGCTGGCCAAGCTTGATCTGACCGACAAGCTGCTCGCCGCATTGGAAGAGGCACCGCGACATACAGCCCGCGGCGCGCTGAAACGCCATCTCAGTTTTATTGGCAAGCAGATGCCGGACCAGGACGTGGACGCCATTCGCGCCTACCTGGACCGGCTCGACAGCAGCAGCCAGGTTCATGCCCAACATTTCCACCAGATTGAACGCTGGCGTGACCGGCTGCTCAGCGGCAGCGCCGAGGACCAGGAAGCCTTCATGACAGCCTATCCGCAGACTGATCGTCAGCAACTGCGTCAGCTGATTCGCCAGGCCGCCAAGGAAGCGGCTGAAAACAAACCGCCAGCGGCCTCGCGCAAGATATTCAAGCTGGTACGCGAGACGGTGGAACAGGATATCTGAGCCGTTCGGGCTGCGCGCCGGCGCAGCTCGCTCCATTGCACCGACAACTCCCACGATCTCTCCTGTATTGGCGAAAGCGCCGACGCGGTGCTAGGTTTTCAAGACACTAGCCCCACAGGATTTCCATCGTGAACCTCGCCATGCCGCTCCCCCGCATCGAGAACCGTCTGTGCAGGAATCCCGCCGGAGAGCGTGCAGAATTGCTTGCAGGCCTCCTCCAGCCCGAAGCCCGGATCAACCCGAAATACTTCTACGACGATTTGGGCTGCGAGATATTTACGCGCATCTGCCAGCTCGACGAGTACTACCCGACGCGAACCGAGGAAAGCATTTTCAGGGCTTATGCGCAGCAGATGGCCTGCCAGCTGCCCGATAATGCGCAGTGGATTGACCTGGGCTGCGGGGATTGTGCCAAATCCCGCCGCTGGATGGATGGACTGGCACCGGACCGCCTGATCGGCATCGATATCGCGGCGGACTTTCTAGGCCTTTCCCTGGCCGACCTTGCCGCCGGATACCCGCGGGTTGAATGCGTCGGTGTTGTCAGTGACTTTACCCAGCAACTCGATATTGCCGGGCTGCTGGCAGAACGACCAGACAGTCCGCCGGTGTTTTTCTACCCCGGCTCGTCGATCGGCAACTTTGCCCGCGCAGATGCGCTGCACCTGCTACGCAGCATTCACCACCACTGTGGCAGTGCGGGGCGCCTGCTGATCGGGGTAGATCTGGTGAAACCGACGGACATTCTCGAATCCGCCTATGACGACGCCGAAGGCGTCACGGCGGGATTCAATCTCAACGTGCTCAACGTGGTAAATCGGGAACTCGATGGCGATTTCCAGCTCGAAGACTTCAGACACCGAGCGATCTTCGATCGGCAGCAAAGCCGTATAGAAATGCAACTGGTCGCTAAACGCGACCTGGTTGTGCGGCTTGGAGACAGCAACCGGTCATTCCGAGAAGGAGAGCACATCTTGACCGAGTACTCGCATAAATATACTCCCGACGGCTTTGCAGCCATCCTGAAGGAAGCGGGCTACGCCCAGCCAGCTGTGTGGACTGATCCCGACGGCTGGTTCGGCATCTTCCTGGCGGGGCCAGTCTGATGAGTCTGCACCAGACCCTCACCCGCGCAGCGCTGCTCAAGACGCGCTTCCAGCAGACCCGCACCTACAGCATGGAGCTGGTCCAGGGGCTGAGTGCGGAGGACTGCCAGCTGCAGTCGATGAACGACGCAAGCCCGGTCAAGTGGCACCTTGCGCATACCAGCTGGTTTTTCGAAACCTTCATCCTGGCAGAGGTGCCCGAGGCGCCCGAACCCTTTGATGACAGCTTCAAGGTGCTGTTCAACTCCTACTATTTAGGCGTCGGCGATCGCCATCTGCGCGCAGAGCGAGGCCTGTTATCACGCCCGACCCTTCGCGAAGTAATGCGCTACCGCGGACATATTGATCAGCACATGCTCGCAGCGCTGGATGCGCAGAAACTGACCGCCGCACAGATGTATCTGCTCGAGCTGGGATTGCATCATGAACAGCAGCACCAGGAGCTGATCACGACCGATCTCAAACATCACTTTGCCTGCAACCCACTGCAACCGGTCTGGCAAAGTGAGTCGGTCGACCAGGCGCCACAAGCCGGCGCCAGCGAATCAAAGGGTTATGTGGCCTTCAGTGGCGGCCTGGTGGAGATGGGTCACCAGGGCAAGCTATTCAGCTATGACAACGAGCTGCCAAGGCACAAGACATGGCTGGAACCCTTCGAACTGGCCACCCATAACGTCAGTAACAGGGAGTATCTGGCATTCATGCTAGATGGTGGCTATAGCCGACCGGAGCTCTGGCTGTCAGACGGTTGGGATAGGGTCTGTCAGGAGGGTTGGCAGGCACCTCTCTACTGGCAGCACAGCGACCAGGGCTGGAGTACCTTTACTCTGCGTGGACGGGTTGCGGTGGAACCGAACGCAGCGGTAAGCCACCTGAGTTTCTACGAAGCCGATGCCTACGCACGCTGGGTCGGCGCCCGACTGCCTACCGAAACCGAATGGGAGCTTGCCGTCTGTGAGTACAGTTCATTACATGGACTGTTCGATGAGGTCTGGCAGTGGACCAACAGCGCCTATCTGCCCTATCCCGGCTACAAGCCGGCGGCGGGAGCTGTGGGCGAATACAACGGCAAGTTCATGATCAACCAGATGGTGCTGCGCGGCAGCTCTCTGGCAACCCCGCCCGGCCACGCGCGCGCCAGCTATCGCAATTTCTTCCCGCCGCAGACCCGCTGGCAATTTTCCGGACTGCGTCTGGCACGTTGAACGGGTTTTCAGGCTCCAACAACAAAAAAGGCCGCCCCTTGCGGGAGCGGCCTTCGTTTCGCCAACTGGCTATCAATAGCCCAGTGCGAAGTTCTCTTCTGCCATGTCCATCAGGTTGTCAGCACCCGACAGCATCGCATCAACGTGCATGCGGGTGCGCGGCAGGATGCGCTGGAAGTAGAAACGCGCAGTCTGCAACTTGGCCTGGTAGAAAGCCTCGTCAGCGGTGCCTTCAGCCAGCTTGGCCGCAGCAACGCGGGCCATGTCCGCCCAGAAGTAGGCCAGGCACGCGTAGCCGGAGTACATGCAATAGTCGACCGATGCGGCACCGACCATTTCACGATCCTTCATCGCAGCCATACCGATCTTCATGGTGAGCTCGCCCCATTCCTTGTTCAGCGCATTCAGCGGAGTAACAAACTCCTGAATGGCTTCGTTACCCTCTTCGGTCTGGCAGAACTTGTGGACGATCTTGGTGAAGCACTTCAATGCTTCTCCCTGGGTCATAAGCACCTTACGGCCGAGCAGGTCCAGCGCCTGAATACCGGTAGTACCTTCATACAACATGGAGATGCGGGCATCACGTACGTTCTGCTCCATGCCCCACTCGGCGATGAAACCGTGGCCACCATAGATCTGCACACCATGGTTAGCCGCTTCAAAGCCCACTTCGGTCATGAATGCCTTGGCGATCGGCGTGAGGAAGGCCAGTAGCGCATCGGCCTGCTTCTTCTGCTCTTCGTCCTGGCTGTTCTTGACGATATCCACCTGCTTGGCGGTGAAGTAGACCATTGCCCGGTTACCCTCGGCAAAGGCTTTCATGGTCAACAGCATGCGGCGTACATCGGGATGCACGATGATTGGATCAGCCGCCTTCTCGGGGGCTTTCGGACCCGTCAGCGAGCGCATCTGCAGGCGATCGCGGGCATACTGGATGCCGCCCTGGAAACCGACTTCGGCATGGGCCAGGCCTTGCAGCGCGGTACCCAGGCGGGCGGTATTCATGAAGGTGAACATCGCATTCAGGCCCTTGTTCGGTGGTCCGATCAGGAAGCCGGTGGCGCCGTCGAAGTTCATCACGCAGGTAGCGTTACCGTGGATGCCCATCTTGTGCTCGAGCGAACCGCAGCTGACGCCGTTACGCTCGCCCTTCTCGCCGCTGGCATCGGGCAGGAACTTGGGAACGATGAACAAGGAAATACCCTTGGTTCCGGCGGGTGCGTCGGGAAGACGCGCCAGGACGATGTGGACGATGTTCTCGGCCATATCATGCTCACCGGAGGAGATGAAGATCTTGGTGCCGCTGAGCTTGTAGCTGCCATCGGCCTGGGGCTCGGCCTTGGTACGCAGCATGCCCAGATCCGTACCGCAATGGGATTCGGTCAGACACATGGTGCCGGTCCACTGACCGGAAACCAGCTTGGTCAGATAGGTATGCTTGTGCTCGTCAGTGCCATGGGTCGCAATGGTATTCATGCAGCCATGGGACAGACCGGGGTACATGCCCCAGGACCAGTTGGCCTGGCCGACCATTTCGCTCACTGCCAGACCCAAGGACTCGGGCAGACCCTGGCCGCCGTGATCCACATCGTGGGCCAGGCTCGGCCAACCGCCTTCAACGTACTGGGCGTAGGCTTCCTTGAAACCGGTCGGCGTCTTCACACCCTCCGAGCTCCAGGTGCAGCCTTCGCTGTCACCCACCCGGTTCAGCGGGGCAATGACCTGCTCACAGAATTTGGCGCCTTCTTCGAGGATGGCGTTAACCATGTCCGGGGTCGCGTCTTCGCAGCCGGGCAGGCTCTTGTAGTGTTCTTCATATCCCAGAACCTCGTCACGGACGAAGCGGATGTCACGCAGGGGAGCCTTGTAATCTGGCATGGTACTTGACCTCAACGGTTATAACGGGATGCAAGAGCAGCTGTTGGCTGCGGATTAGGTGCTGCTTTGGCAGCTGATTCAAACAGACGTTTGAAACATACGTTTAGACCCGCTTTATGTCAAGTGCCAGTGAACCGCGACTGATTAAAAACTTTGTAACCGGCAGACCCTTTGGCCCAGCGCGACAGAACCGCCCACAGCCCCGCATCCGGGACGCATGGCAAGAAATCAGGTTACGGAAAGAGATAAATCAGGCGCTGGCGCGAAAGGCCGCCTGTTCGGATAAAGCAGGCGTCTCTATCTGGCGATAGGTGGCGAGTTCACGTGTTCCGGAAGCCACCGGTACTGGCTCCGTCGGCTGGCCGCTTTGCGCCTCGTCTTTCTCGTCATCTGTGGGCGCATCAGCAGCAGCACTGGATTCGCCCTGAACATTGCGGGTAGCTACCTCGGCACGCGCCTGGGCAATCATTTGTGCGGCCTGAGCCGCTACCGCCCGATCAGCGCCAGAGGGCTCGGCAGGCGCCAATGCGGCCCGCTGGACCTGCTGCATCTTGGCGATCGTTGCTGCCGGATCGCCCGCCACCGGAGATATGTCGATCGAAACCGACCCGCCGGTAGCGTATAACCGGCCATCGGGGCCGCGGCTGTAATCGTAGCTGACCGCGCCGGCATACTGCCCGCCGACCGCCATGTGCGCCTGTTCATGGGCGCGCACCTCACGGTCGCGGGCTGACAACTCGCGAATTTCGGTCTGCTCGACCATTTCCAGCTCGGCTTCCTTGCCGGTCAGCTGCTGACGCACCCGAGCTTCGCGCTGTCCGTCCTCGGAAGCTGCCGCACCGGTAGAATCGGCAACTCGGGAAAACGACGAAGCGCCGCCCACCTGCTCGTCGTTAGTGGCTGGGACGTTGCTGGTATTGGTGAGCGTGCCAGCAGTGGATTTCGGCGCCTGTTGGTCGGCCGGAGTCGGCCGCAGAGGCTCTGCGCGACTGAACGAGGGGGAGTAGAAAGACGATGGTAAAAAAGAGCCTATGCTGCTCATGGGCGATCCGATGACCTGATTAACTCAGGCAGTAACGTCCAGGAGTGTACCCAGCACTTCGGATGCGGTGTCGATAACAGAAGCGCCCGCCTCGACCTCACGACGTCCCTGCTGCAACTCGACCATACTGTCCACCAGATTGACCGGGCGATTACTGTCGACCGCCGTGGTGGCCGCAGGTTTGTCGGTCGCTGGCTGCAGGGGAACTGCCTGGGACGCAGCAGGATCCGACTGGGTGCCCACGCGAGCGATCTCCGCGGCTGCAGTCGATGCGCGGTACTGTCCCTGACGGACACTGTTCATACCGGCTGACATCAGATCGAGACTGGCCATGGGCACTTCCTCCAGTAAGTAGTTACCGCCATTGAAGCACAAAGCCACTATGCGGAAAACCGCGTCTGGCGGCTTTCAGACCAGCGGCGTGATATCCAGACGATCCGCTACCAGATCCGCACTAGCATTTTCCAGCCAGGGTACGAAGCCCAGGTAAGGCGCCTTTATCACCTGCTTCAGCGTTGCCAGATTCTCCTGCGGGCGGCTCATGTCCGGGTCGACCTGATTGGCCACCCAGCCGGCCAGATGCAGCCCGTCCGCAGCAATAGCTTCAGCGGTAAGGATCGCGTGATTGATGCAACCCAGACGCATGCCCACCACCATGATCACCGGCAGACGCAGATCACGCGCCAGGTCGGCCAGGGTCTCCTGCGGATTGAGCGGCACGCGCCAGCCACCCGCCCCTTCCACCAGCGTGAATTCCGCGTTGCGATCAAACACCTGCAGACAGCCGCCGGCCAGCAGTTCGACCGTCAGATCGGCGCCCTCCTCGCTCGCGGCGATGTGCGGCGCGATAGCGGCTTCCAGGGTGACCGGATTGATCAGCTCATAGGCCAGTGCCGGGCTGCATTGGGCCTGCAGCGCCAGGGCATCCTCGTTGCGCAGCCCATCGGCCGTGCGTTCACAACCCGCCGCCACAGGCTTAGCGGCCGCGGTGGTAATCCCGGTACGCCGAGCCGCGCAGAGCAGGCCGCAGGCAATGGTGGTCTTGCCGATCTCGGTGTCGGTACCGGTCACAAAGTAGCGCTTGAGCATGTCATGACTCCTTGAACATCAGAACCTGCGCCACCTGGTAGGTGGCCGGCAGGCCTTCGGGTTGGCGAAACGCTTCGTAGGCCTCGGTCAGTGCGCGCAGCCGGGCCCGCCCAGTCAGGCCGCCCGGCCTGCCCTGATTCAGATTGTGGGCACCCAACGCCTTGAGTTCGCGTGTCAGATCGCCCAGTTGAGAGTAGCGCAGGACGTGAGGTTCAACGTCACAGCGCCAGCTGGCAAAGCCGGCAGTGCCCAGCAGCTCCTGCAACCGCGTCGTGGGCATGAACCGGTTGACGTGTACGAAGCCATCCACCGTTTGCCACGCGCGCTGCAACTCATATAGCGTGCCGTCGACCAGAGTGTTGAATGCCAGACAGCCGCCGGGCCGCAATACCCGCCGCGCTTCGGCGAGCGCCTGCGCTAGGTCGGGGCACCATTGCAGCGCCAGGCTGGAGAAAATCAGATCCTGAGACGCCGGACGCAGGGGTAGCGCTTCGGCGTCCGCTACGACCCAGCGCGGATAATCAAGCAGCAGGTGCTGCTGCGGGTCGACAGACTGGCGGGCAAAGCGCAGCATGCCCTCTGCCAGATCCAGACCGGCTACGGGCACTGCGAAGCGCTGCGAGAGTGCCCGGGTGAAATAGCCGGTGCCGGCGCCCAGGTCGACTATATCGCGAGCCTCAAGCTGTATCGCCAGTCGCGCCAAGAGGTTGTGTCCGACGCTGCGCTGAAAGGCCGCGGCCTGGTCATAGGTGGCCGCGGCGCGACTGAACGACTCGGCTACCCGTTGCTTGTCTATGGTCGCCTCAGACATCGGCTGACTCCAGCAAGCTGGCAATCTGCTCGGCCAACCAGAGCGGCTGTTCGAGCGGCAGGGCATGACTGGCGTCAGGATGCACGGCCACCTGCGAGATCGAACCGGATGGATCGCCAAGCTGCCTCAACAGCTCAGCCGCACCCGCAGGCACCAGAGTGTCATTTCCAGCCAGGCAGTGCAGCATCGGCGCCGCACTGCGCGCCAGCGGCACACGGTTATCCAATACCGCCAGCACGGCCAGTGCATGCAGCCGCTGCTCAGGATCGGCCTCGTCCCACTGCAGCGCCTTGCCCAGCACGCGTCGCTGCCCACTGCCCTGGGTAACCAGCAGGGCAAACCGCTTCAGGGCCTTTTCCGGCTCGCTGCGCATATCGGCATAGAATTGCTTGAAGGTCTCCGCTGGCATTGCCGCCGGCCAGTCAGGCCGCGTGACAAAGCAGGCATTGCTGGCAATAGTCACGACTGCGCTGAAGCGTTCGGGATAACGTCGTTGCAGCTGTACAGCCAACATGCCACCGAGCGACCATCCCACCAGGACACCCGGGCTCAGGGCTTCGGCCAGCGCAGCCAGATCCGGCTCCATGCTGGAAAGCTGAATGGCCGGCAAGGCATGACAGCGCACCTGACTGCCCGGCAGCCGCTCCAGCAGCGCTCCGCGCAGGGGTTGCATGGTTTCCGTTGCCATTGCCCATCCGGGCAGCAGACTGATTTCAGGCATCAAGATGCTCCGGCAAATGGGTGATTGCCTGCTGCAGGCCAGCAATCAGCTGCGCCACATCGTCTTCGCTGTGCGCAGCGCAGAGGGTCACGCGCAATCGGGCGGTGCCCTGCGGAACCGTCGGCGGACGAATTGCGGTAACCAGAATGCCCCGATCGCGCAGCGCGGCAGAAAGCGCCAGCGCCCGGGCACTGCTACCGACCAGAATAGGCTGGATCGGGCTGGGACTGTCCATCAGCTCCAGCCCCAGATCTTCGACGCCGGCACGGAACAGGCCAATCAGCCGTTGCAGGTGCTCACGACGCCAGTGCTCGTCGCGCAACAACTGCAGGCTTGCCAGCGTCGCGCAGGCCACTGCCGGCGGCTGGCTGGTGGTATAGACATAGGGGCGGGCGAACTGGATCAACGTCTCTATCAGGTCCTCACTGCCGGCAATGAACGCGCCAGCGGTACCGAAACCCTTGCCCAGCGTACCGATCAGCACCGGCACATCCTCCAGGCCCAGGCCAAAATGCTCGACGATGCCACCCCCATTCTTGCCCAGGCAGCCGAAACCGTGTGCATCGTCGACCATGACCCAGGCATCACGAGCCCGGGCAGTCGCGCACAGGGCTGGCAGATCGGCCAGATCGCCGTCCATGCTGAAGACGCCATCAGTCACCACTAGGGTGTTCCCTGTGGCTTTAGCCAGGCGGGAAGCGAGGCTGGCCGGGTCGTTGTGCAGGTAACGCGAGAACCGGGCGCCACTGAGCAGACCTGCATCCAGCAGGGAGGCGTGATTGAGCCGGTCCTGCAGTACCGTATCGCCCTTCCCCACCAGCGCTGTCACCGCACCGATATTGGCCATGTAACCGCTGGACATCAGCAAAGCGCGGGGGCGCCCGGTAAATTCCGCCAGCGCCTGCTCCAATTGATGGTGCGGCTCACTGTGGCCGATCACCAGATGCGACGCGCCGCCGCCGACACCCCATTTACCAGCCCCTTGGACAAAGGCATCAACCACCTGCGGATGATTGGCCAGGCCGAGATAGTCGTTATTACAGAACGCCAGCAATGCCTGGCCATCAACGGTGACCCGGACACCCTGGGGCGACTCGAGCAGGGGTCGCTGGCGATACAGGTGAGCAGCACGGCGCTCAGCGAGACGGGACGGCAGGTCGAACGGCATAGGGCTCACGCAGTTGCAGGCGGCAAGTTTCAGGTAGCAAGCTGGCCGGGCATACTGATAGTTGGATTGATCGGGGACTTGCTGCGGGTGCCGAGAGCACCCGCAGCTTGTCGTCTGTCTATTGAAACTTGAGCCGGCTGTTCTTCAGCCCGCCGCGTTGACAAACATTTCGCTGTCACGCTGCTCGACCAGAGCCTGCTCGATGGCGGCCTGATGCACTTCGTCATCATGCTCCTGGCGCTCCTCGGGCTTGATACCCAGGCGATCGAACAACCGCATGTCCTTCTCGGCCTGCGGGTTGGAGGTGGTCAGCAGGCGGTCGCCGTAGAAGATCGAGTTGGCGCCGGCGAAAAAGGCCAGGGACTGGGTCTGCTCGTTCATCTGCTCACGGCCGGCGGACAGCCGCACGTGGGACTTGGGCATCATGATGCGGGCTACGGCCAGGGTACGGATGAAATCGAAGGGATCGACGTCCTCCTCGTTCTCCAGCGGTGTTCCCTTGACCTTGACCAGCATGTTGATCGGAACGCTCTCGGGATGCTCGGGCAGATTGGCCAGCTGGATCAGCAGACCCGCACGATCTTCGATCGACTCGCCCATGCCCAGAATGCCGCCGGAGCAGATCTTCATGCCCGCATCCCGCACGTAGGAGAGTGTCTCAAGACGATCACCGAAGGTGCGGGTGGTAATGATTTTGCCGTAGAACTCCGGCGAGGTATCGAGGTTGTGATTGTAGTAATCCAGGCCGGCATCGGCCAGTGCGGCGGTCTGCTCCTTGGTCAGCTTGCCCAGGGTCATGCAGGTTTCCAGGCCCAGCTTGCGTACGCCCTTGACCATCTCGAGCACATAGGGCATGTCCTTCTCGGATGGATGCTTCCAGGCCGCGCCCATGCAGAAACGCGTCGCGCCGATCGCCTTGGCCGCCAGCGCCTCGTCCAGCACCTTTTGCACTTCGAGCAGCTTTTCCTTTTCGAGCCCCGTATTGTAGTGGCCTGACTGCGGGCAATACTTGCAGTCTTCCGGGCAGGAGCCGGTCTTGATCGACAGCAACGTGGAAACCTGAACCCGGTTGGCATCGAAATGCTCGCGATGGACAGTCTGGGCCTGGAACAGCAGGTCATTGAAGGGCTGACGGAACAGGGCCAGCACTTGTGCCGGAGTCCAGTTGTGGCGGGTCACGGAAGCAGTCATGAATTCGATCCTAGCAGTTGCACGGTAAACGTCGTTAGTTGAAGCTATGCATCGCATGATAGCGGCGGCAAGGAGGCTGTCAACCATTGAGCATGCTTCAGGTTTACAGGTGGTTAAAAAACACACAGTCAGGCCGGTGTCTGCTCTGCCTGGGTGACGGACCCCAGCCCACAGCCGGGATTTGTGATGCCTGCCGCGCTGACCTGCCCTGGCTGGGTAGCCAATGCCGACGCTGCGCCCTGCCGCTGCCGTTCGAGAACCAGCTCTGCGGCAACTGCCAACAGCATAGCCCCGCCTTTTTCCAGGTGGTCTCCCCGCTGCTCTACCGTTTTCCGCTCGACAGTCTGATCCCGGCATTCAAGTACCACGACCAACTGATCTATGGCAGAGCGATGGCTCGTTTGCTGGCCGAAGCAGTCCACTTTCACTATTGCGAACAGGATCAGGCGTTGCCTGATCGCGTGTTGCCGATGCCTCTGCATCGCAGCCGCGAAGCGCGCCGCGGTTTCAATCAGGCGTTGGAGCTGGCCAGACCGGTCGCCGCGCATCTGCAGATCCCCCTGTGCCGGCGCAGTCTGCTGCGGGTGCGCCATACCGAAGCCCAGCAGGGGCTAAGCGCCGACGATCGCAAGCGCAACCTGGCCGACGCATTCCAATGCCCGCCATCAGCTGCGGTCTCCGGTCTGCATCTGGCCCTGGTAGACGATGTGGTCACCACCGGCGCCACCGCCGACGCCGCCAGCCACGCGCTGATCGAGGCCGGAGCTGCCAGCGTGAGCATCTGGTGCATAGCCAGAACACCCTGAGCCACCACCAGGCAATCTGCTACGCGCCGCTGGTTGCTTGTCGCTTGCAGCTTGAAGCTTGCCTTTATAAGCGCCACCATAGCCTCCCATACCTTGCCGGCTGCTGAATAATGGACGCGCAACACCCCTTCGCCCTGCTCACCCCCGATACCGTGCTCGATGCGGTCGAATCGCTGGGTTTCCTCAGTGATGCGCGCACCCTGACGCTGAACAGCTACGA
>NZ_JBFGFI010000025.1:0-36973 GCF_041579695.1 Halopseudomonas sp. | reverse complement strand
TCCGATCTATCTCACCGGCTCGCGCAACGATTACGGCATCATCGGGCCCATCAGCCTGGAGTCCTTTGCGCCGGACAACCTGCAGCGGCGCATTGCAGAACATCCCTTGCTGCAGGGCCGTGAAGCCAAGATCCGCCTTGCCGTGCTGACCAACTCTACCTACGACGGCCTGTGCTACAACGCGGAGCTGATCAAGGACGAACTGGAGGACGCTGTCGATGTACTGCACTTTGACGAAGCCTGGTACGGTTATGCCGCGTTCCATGAGTTCTACGCTGGCCGTCATGGCATGGGCAGCAAGCGCGGTTTCGAGCGGGCAAAACATCCGCTGGTTTTCGCCACCCAGTCACCGCACAAGGTGCTCGCGGCGATGTCCCAGGCGTCGATCATCCTGGCCGAGAATAGCGTTGATCAGCAACTGGACCTGGATCGCTTCAACGAAGCCTTCATGATGCACACCTCGACCTCTCCGCACTATGGCATCATCGCCTCGATAGACGTCTCCACCGGCATGATGGCCGGTGAGCCCGGGCGCTCACTGGTGCAGGAAACCCTCGACGAAGCACTCTCGTTCCGCCGCGCGATGCAACAAACCGCAGAACGGCTGGACGAGGATCAGTGGTGGTTCGATGTGTGGGAACCTGAAGATGCGCTGGAATCCGACTCACTTGAGCCCGCTGACTGGACGCTCGATGCCGGTGAAGCCTGGCATGGCTTCGGCGCGATGGCCGATGACTATGCCCTGCTCGACCCGATCAAGGTCACATTGCTGACACCCGGAGTCGAAGAGCACGGACGCCTGGCCAAGAGCGGCATCCCCGCGGCCGTAGTGACGCGGTTCCTGGCTGAACGCGGCCTGGTAGTGGAGAAAACCGGCCTGTATTCCTTTCTGATCCTGTTCTCGCTGGGCATCACCAAGGGCAAATGGAGCACCCTGGTATCCGAACTGCAAGAGTTCAAACGCCTGTATGACAGCAATGCGCCATTGGCCACTACATTGCCGAGTGTGGCGGCGACCGGGCACTACCGCGGCCTGGGTCTGCGCGAGCTGTGTGAGCAACTGCATGGTTTCTACAAGGAACAGCGTATGGTGCGCACGCTGCGGCATATCTACACCGAGCTGCCGGAGATGGTGGTGCGACCCGCCGATGCGTACCAGCAGATGGTACGCGGGCAGGTGGAAACGGTTCCTGTGGCTCTGCTCGCCGGCCGCATCAGTGCAGTGATGCTGGTGCCCTACCCGCCGGGCATCCCGGTGATCATGCCCGGAGAGCGCTTTCCGTCAGACAGCAGCGCTATTACCGACTTTCTGGGGATAGCGCAGCGCCAGGATGCCCGCTTTCCAGGATTTGAAAGTGATATCCATGGCCTGCGTCATATCCAGCAGGAAGACGGCAGTCAAACGTTCCATGTCGATTGTCTGAAGAACAATTGATTCTAAGCGCGTATGTCCCGGCATGATCGTGGCTGCGATCATGCCGGCAAACGATGGTCAGAGACTGCTTTCGAGCTTGCCGAAATCCAGCTTGTTGTCCGGTGGCGAACTGTCGATAGCCATTACCACATCACGCTTGTTTGTCAGAATATAGGCAAAGCAGGCCAGATACATCGCAATGACCAGCGCGCCGACCCATTGGATCTGCAGAAAGTCGAGCTGAAACAGCACAGTCAGGCCGCACATCAGCATAAAGTTGCCAATGAAATACTTGCCCTTGCCCGTACGCTCGGCCGTCAGACTGAGATTCTCACTGTAAAGACGTATCAGCGAATCCAGCGAGTTGATTACCATCAGGATACCCACGCTGATCATGGCCAGGTTCACCGCTGTGCTGATTTCCAGTTCCTCGGCATGGTAGTAGTACAGAACCGAAAACCAGGTACCAATTGCAACCGACGGAAAGACCAGCATGGCAAGCATCAACTGCCAGGTCCGCAGCCCGCTGACGAAGCGTGCAGTGAACTGGCCAATCATGATGCTCCAGGCAAACCACCAGAACAGATAGAACTCGTGGTAATCATTCAACGGCAGCATGAACTGATGCAGATTGGTGAAATACTCGCCGATCAGGCCCGCGATACCGAAGAAATCACCCACGGTGCCGTCACCCAGCATAAAGGCATCGGTCCACATGGTCGCGATCAGCAACATGAACAGCAGGGATGAACCAACGCTGAGAATACGCACGTATTTGATCTTGCTGCTGGAATACACTGCCGCAGCGATGGCGGCGATTACGATCAGATAGAAGACCGGCAATACGGCCTCACCATCGCCCAGATCCGGCAGATACCACGGCAGATTCACCAGCAACAAAAACGCGGTAAAGGCGCAAGTACCAATAATGACCGCATTGTTGACGAACTTGACCAGGGGTATCTCAAAGAATCTGACCCGCGGCTCGATCATGCAGAAGTAAAAGCACGTGAGAAAATAGAATCCCCAGATCAGGAAGCCCCAGAACCCGAACTCGATTGCCAGGGGGTTGGCAAAATTGTATTCGGGGCTGGCCGCCAGATCAGCGTAACTGGCGAACTCGGTCAGTGGAAACATGATCAGACCCACGTCCAGGCCCGAGGTAAACAGGATAGCGACAAAGGTCAGAACCGGTATCGGCGTTACCCCGATACACCGGGTGTTCCACCATTTACATAGTACAAACACGATTGCAGCAAAAGTGAATAACAGTCCTGCAGATAGCCAGAGTGTCATGGGATTGCCTTTTCTGGTTCGATTCGGACAAACCTCCGCAAATTAGCGGCCCAGGGCTTGAGTATCTGTCGCTTGCAGGAATTGATGCGCTGCATGTGTCAATACTCAAAACCTGGTGGTTTGCATGACGGGCAGGTGCAGCCTGCCCCGTACTTGCTTAGGTAACGCTACGCATTGCCTGCCCTGCTCTTTGGCGTGTTCGCCAGTAATCGTCCAGTGCCACATCGGCCCTGATCGGTGTCAGCGGCTCCCTGCCCCTGATCAGATCCGCTGCCCGCTCGGCCAGCATGATGGTTGGCGCATTGAGATTGCCGTTGGGAATCACCGGGAAGACTGAAGAATCTACGACACGCAATCCCTTGATGCCGTGCACGCGGGTTTGCGGGTCGACGACGGATAATGCGTCGCTACCCATTTTGCAGGAGCATGAGGGGTGATAGGCGCTCTCGACCGCACCGCGGACAAAAGCATCGATCTGCTCATCAGTCTGCACGTCCAGCCCCGGCTGGATTTCTTCGCCACGGTAAGGATCCATTGCAGCCTGACCAATGATCTCGCGCGACAGGCGAACGCAATCGCGGAATCCCTCACGATCCGCCACATGCTGCAGATAATTGAAAATAATCTCGGGCGGCTGACGCGGGTCGCTGGAGCGCACATGCACATGGCCACGGCTCAGGGGTTTGTTGTGGCCTACATGCAACTGGAAACCATCGCCATCGAAGGCCTCACGGCCGTCGTAGCGCATGGCCGCGGGTAAAAAGTGATATTGAATATCCGGCCACTCGACACCTGCCTTGGAACGAATAAAACCACAGGACTCGAAATGGTTGGTAGCACCCAGACCGTCCTTGCGCAGCAGCCAGCGCACGCCGATCTTCAATTTGCTCCACCAGTCGAGCTTGCGGTTGAGCGAAACCGGCTGTTTGCAGCGGAACTGGAAGTAAAACTCCAGATGGTCCTGCAGATTCTCGCCAACGCCGGGCAACTCATGTACCAGTGCGATACCCGCCTTTTCCAGCACCCGGGAATTGCCGATACCGGAAAGCTGTAAAAGATGCGGTGAACCGATGGAACCGGCGGACAGAATGACCTCGTGGGTTGCTTTCGCACTGCCAAGCTTGCCATTCTTTTCGTATTCCACACCGACGGCGGTCTTGTCCTTCAGCAATATCCTGTGCACCAGCGCGCCGGTGACCACAGTCAGATTGTCCCGTTCCATGGCCGGGCGCAGATAAGCATTGGCGGTGGAGCAGCGCCGGCCTTCGCGCACCGTCATATGCATCGCACCAAAGCCTTCCTGTTGCTCACCGTTGTAATCCTCGGTAGCCGGATAGCCTGCCTCGACGCCGGCATCGATAAACGCCTGGTACAGCGGATTCTGCATCTGGTTGCCATTATTGACGCCCAACGGCCCCTGGTCGCCTCGATAGGTATCGCCGCCAAAGGCCCAGGTTTCAGCCTTGCGGAAGTACGGCAGACAATCCTGATAACTCCAACCCTCGGCGCCAGCCTCTACCCACTGATCAAAATCGAGGGCGTGACCGCGCACGTAGACCATGCCGTTGATTGAGGACGAGCCGCCCAGCACCTTGCCGCGCGGGCAATGCATGCGGCGGCCATCCAGATACGGCTCGGGCTGGGTTTCAAACTGCCAGTTATATTTAGGGGTGTTCATCGGGATCGACAGTGCGGTGGGCATCTGGATGAAGATGCTCTTGTCACTGCCGCCGGTCTCGAGCAGCAGCACGTTATGCTTGCCGTCTTCAGTCAGACGCGCGGCGAGGACACAACCGGCCGAACCGGCGCCGACAATGATGTAATCGTAGTTCTGTTGCATATTCAGCTCCCCGTCAGAACGGGCTTTCCAGATCCTGCATGCCAACATAGACAGACTTGATCTGGGTATAGTGATCCAGCGTGATACGGCCATTCTCACGGCCAATGCCGGACAACTTGTAACCACCTACCGGCATTTCCGCCGGGGAAGCTCCGTATGCATTAATCCAGCAGATACCCGCCTGGATCTGGTGAATCACCCGGTGTGCGCGGCGAATATCGCGGGTGAACACCCCGGCTGCCAGCCCGGTTTCGGTGGCGTTGGCGCGACGGATGACCTCGTCTTCGTCACTGAAGGTCAGCAACGACATGACGGGTCCGAAAATTTCCTCGCGGCAGATAGTCATTTCGTCGGTGCAGTCAGTGAAAATGGTCGGCTCAACAAAGAATCCGTTTTCAGCCCCGGCCGGCTGTGCACTCTTGCCACCACAGGCCAGCCTTGCACCTCCGGCAATACCCTGCTCGATATATCCGAGCACCAGCTCCCTGTGCGTCTGCGAAATCAAGGCGCCAAAGTTGGTCTGCGGATCCATCGGATCGCCCATGCGGATATTGTTTCTGGTGCGCTCAAGAAGCTGTTTCATGAATGCCGGATAAATATCCTGATGAACAAACACGCGTGTACCGTTGGTGCAGATTTCGCCCTGCGTATAGAAATTGCCAAGCATCGCGGCCGACACGGCATTGTCGATATCGGCGTCCTCGAACACGATCAGGGGGGACTTGCCACCCAGCTCCATCGTCACATCCTTGAGGGTGGTGGCCGCAGCGCCCATGACCTTCTTGCCGGTACCCACCTCTCCGGTAAACGACACCTTGGCAATGTCCGGATGATGCGTCAGCCAGGTGCCGACACGACCATCGCCCTGTACCACATTGAACACACCAGCGGGGACGCCAGCTTCGTGGTAGATCTCCGCCAGTTTGAGTGCGCCTAGTGGCGTTTCTTCCGAAGGCTTGAAGATCATGCTGTTGCCGCAGGCCAGGGCCGGCGCGGACTTCCAGCAGGCAATCTGCAGCGGATAGTTCCAGGCCCCGATACCGGCGCAGATACCCAATGGCTCGCGGCGGGTGTAGTAGAAATCGCCCCCCAGATCCTGCTGGTTACCTTCGATGGAAGGCGCCAGGCCGGCAAAAAACTCGATGGCATCGGCACCGGTCACCACATCGACCGCAACCGCCTCTTGCCAGGGCTTGCCGGTATCCTGCACTTCAATCGCAGCCAGCTCGTCGTTGCGCTCGCGCAGCAAGGCTACCGCACGCAGCAGTATGCGACTGCGCTGGATGCCAGTCATGGCAGACCACTGGGCGAAACCGGCAGCGGCACTGTCGATGGCCGCCCGCTGAATCGATTGGTCTGCCACCTCCATCTCGTAGATCACCTGACCGGTGCCCGGATTGATCACCGGGAAGGTTTCACCGCTGTCGTTGGCCATGAAACGGCCGTCAACGAAGTTCTGGTAGCGTGGTACTGACATTGATCGGTTAAACCTCATCTATGGAGTTGTCTGACTGCTTCAACACGTCCAGCACAAAGCGCTTGCACAGCGACTCACCGATGGTGAAGCTCTGCTGCGGATTCAAACTCAGCGCGCTGCGAAGCCAGAAGCCATCGATCATTGCCGCGCTCTGGCGTGCTGCGTTTGTCGCCGCATCAGGCGACAGCATCTGGGCGAACGAATAGCGCAGATTGCTGTAAAGCCGCGCATTGTTTATCTGCTGCAGTCGCCTGAAGCCCGGCTCGTGCATCGAGCGCGCCCAGAAACTGAGCCAGGTTCTGCTGGCCAGATCCGAGCGCTGAAATTCGGTAAAATTGGCTTCGACGATGCACAGGAGTCGTTGCCGCGGTGAGCCATCGGTCGCCTTGATCCGCTCGCCGAAATCCTTGCCCAACTGTTCGAGCAAATAGCGCAGCGCCGCCTCGATCAAACCCTGCTTACCCGCAAAGTAATGGCTGATAATTCCCGAAGACATACCGGCGCGCCGGCTAATCGTGACGATCGTAGTGTTCTGCAAGCCCAGCTCGGCAATCGACTCGAGCGTCGCTTGAATCAGTTGCTGTTTACGTGTGTCTTTCATTCCGACTTTAGGCATGTTTTTTTCTTAATTGAACGTTCAATTAACAAAAACAATACCGAAAGACTGCAGGCATTGCAACTGCGGAATCGACCTTCGGTTACAAGAACAAAAGAATCACAGGGCTTCTTGAAGGGCTGCACGAAGAGATAAGGAGAGGTCGCAGAGAAATTCAGAACAAAAAAAAGGGCCGACAATCAATGTCGGCCCTTGGTAATGGTGGAGCTATGCGGGATCGAACCGCAGACCTCCTGCATGCCATGCAGGCGCTCTCCCAGCTGAGCTATAGCCCCGTGGTCTTGCGACCCCGACACACAATGTGTGCCGGTCAAACAATGGCGTCCCCTAGGGGACTCGAACCCCTGTTACCGCCGTGAAAGGGCGGTGTCCTAGGCCACTAGACGAAGGGGACGCAAACCCTTCTCACAGAGACTGAAGCCTCGGTGCAGTGATAAAACAGGCCAACGCAGAGCGGTGACCAAAAAATGGTGGAGCTATGCGGGATCGAACCGCAGACCTCCTGCATGCCATGCAGGCGCTCTCCCAGCTGAGCTATAGCCCCGTCTCTAGGACGGGGCGCATATTATGATTCGTGCCCCGGCCTGTCAACAGAATTTTACGCAAAACAGAGACTTAAGCTCTTCTCAAGGAAGCAGCTTCTCCCACGCCTTGGCTTCCTTCTTTGACGTCCCGCCCAGCAGCTCCAGGGCCTGGCGCAGACGGAAACGCGTGAGGTCCGGCCCTAGGTGAGCCATTGCGTCCAGAACCGATACAGAAGCGGCCTGACCGGTAATGGCCGGAAACAGCAGCGGCATCAGATCGCGCAGTTTCAGCTGCAGCAGCTCGGCGATCTGCTGGATGCTCGCGGTAATATGTTCCTTGTCCCATTGCCGGGTGGCTTCCAGCTTCCAGAGCAGCAGCTGCAGCGCCTGGCGCACCTCGCCGGCAGACAGTTTTTTGTGCTCGAACAATGCTGGATCGGGGTTAACCTTACCGGCCAGGAAGAAACCGGCAAGCGGCACCAGATCGCTGAAAGTCTCTACCCGGCTCTGCACCAGCGGAATCATTGGCTTGAGATATTCAGGATTGAGCGCCCAGGTCTGTACTGCCTCGGCAAAGGCTTCGACTGACAGCTCACGGATCCACTGACCATTGAGCCAGGCCAGCTTCTCGACGTCGAAGATCGGCCCGCCCAGCGAAACCCGCTGGATGTCAAAATGCGCGACCATTTCATCCAGCGAGAATTTCTCGCTCTCGTCCGGCATCGACCATCCCATCCGGCCCAGATAGTTGAGCAGCGCCTGGGGCAGATAGCCCATGCGCTCGTAGAATGTGATGCTGGTCGGATTCTTGCGCTTGGACAGCTTGCTCTTGTCCGGGTTACGCAGCAGCGGCATGTGACACAGTTGCGGCATATCCCAGCCGAAATACTGATACAGCAGCATGTGCTTGGGCGCGGAATTGATCCACTCCTCACCGCGCAGCACGTGAGTGATACCCATCAGGTGGTCGTCCACCACGTTGGCCAGGTGGTAGGTGGGCAGGCCGTCGGCCTTCATCAACACCTGCATGTCGACCTGCTCCCAGGGAATCTCGACCTCGCCGCGCAGCATGTCCTGCACGCTACAGATGCCGGTATCGGGCACCTTCATGCGCACCACATGCGGCTCACCACTGGCTACTCGCTGACTCACTTCGGCTTCGGCAAGATGCAGGCAATGACCGTCGTAACCGGGAGTCTGCTTGTTGGCGGTCTGTTCGGCGCGCAGTATGTCGAGCCGCTCGCTGCTGCAGAAACAGCGGAAGGCATGACCTGCGCTGATCAGCTGCTCACTGTGCTTCACATAGATGTCACTGCGCTCGCTCTGCCGATAGGGACCGTGTGGACCACCAACGTCCGGACCCTCGTCCCACTCCAGGCCGAGCCAGCGCAGCGAATCGAGAATCTGCTTCTCCGACTCGGGGCTGGAGCGCACCTGATCGGTATCCTCTATACGCAGAATGAACTGACCGCCGTGCTGACGGGCGAAGCACTGGTTGAACAGTGCGATATAGGCCGTGCCCACATGGGGGTCGCCGGTGGGGGAAGGTGCGATTCGGGTACGGACGGTCATGAAATTTCTCGTGATGTTGGTTCGCGGGCGTCGATGTTCGGGCTCCGGAACAGCAGTCAGGGTTGCAGTTCGGCCTGCTCGGCTGCAGATAATATCAGGGGCTCGGCACCCGCCTCCACTTCAGCGCTCAGGTATTTCTCCAGACTCTCGATCATGAAGTCGATGAACGCCTTGACCTTCATCGCCTGGAAGCGACGCGAGGGATACAGTGCGTAGAGCTCGGTCGACGGCAGCACGACGTGCTCCAGCACTCGGCAAAGCAGGCCCTGCTCGACGTAGGGCTCGGCAATAAAAGCCGGCACGTTGATGATCCCGGCTCCGGCGATAGCCACTTCGCGGGCGAAAGTGATGTTGTTTGCAACCAGTACAGGCGTTACCTGAACACTGACATTCGGCTCGTTGAAATGCCACTTGCGGCCGCCATCCATCAGGGTATTGATGCAGCGATGGTGCGTCAGCTCCTCGGGTCGCTCGGGCATCCCGTACTGCGCGAGATATTCAGGGCTGGCAAACAGCTGTCGCGGACTGGTCATCATCGGCCGAGCCACCAGACTGGAATCCTGTAACCGTCCACGATGGATCACCACGTCGATACCCTCTTCGACCGGGTCAATGGTCCGCGTAGTGAGTTCGACCTCGACCTGAATAGCCGGGTACCTGCGCATGAACTCTCCCACTACACGACCGAGGAACAACTGCCCAAACTCGATCGGCGAACTGATCCGCAACAGGCCTGTGGGCTCGCTCTGCAACTGCATTATCGCCTGTTCGGCTTCGGCGAACTCCTGCATGATCTGGCGGCAGCGCTCGTAATAGGCCTGACCCACCTCGGTCAGCCGCAGTTTACGGGTGGTGCGGTTGAGCAGCCGCACGCCCAGCCGTTCCTCAAGCTGGGCAATACGGCGGCTGACCGTCGATTTCTGCATATTCAGCGTCAGCGCAGCGCTGGTAAAGCTGTGGCATTCCACCACGCGGGTGAAAATCAGCGCGTCATCTAATCCCATTTTTCACTGTTCCTGTGATGCAACAAAGTGTCCGGATTCTACCCCCTCTCTAGCGAGCTGCAACAGTGCTAGAGTGCTGGGCAAGAATAAAAAACAAGGAAAATGCATGTCTGCCCGGGTCCGCACGCGTCTGTTGCTCTTCTTCCTGGCGGCTGGTCTGATCGGCGCTGCGTTCTTCGCGAACTGGTGGCTGGTTGGCCGTCATTATCAAAGCACTGATAACGCCTATATCCACGCCGAAATTGCCCGCGTCAGCAGTCAGCTCGATGCCCAGGTCACCGAGGTACTGGTTGACGACAATCAGCTGGTGGCCGCCGGCGATCCGCTCGTGCGCCTCGACCCCCGCGATTTCGAGATCGCCCTCGCCCACGCTCGAGCCAACCTTGCAACACGCAGGGCAGAGCAGCGTGAAGCGCAGTCGCGCCTTGCCCAGCAGGACAGCCTGATCGCCGCTGCCCAGGCGGATGTCGAGGCGCGGCAGGCGGAGCAGAGGCGGATCCAGCTCGATATAGACCGCATCACGCCCCTGCGTCAGTCGGGTTTCGCCTCCGAGGAGCAGCTGAGTAACTTCCGCGCGCAGCTTGATGTGGCCAGGGCCCAGGTGCGCCGCGCGGCAGCCGATGCACGCACGCAGACACTGGCCAAGGACAGCCTGAACGCCGACGTCGCCCGGCTGGAGGCGATGGTCGCGGCCGCAGAGGCGGACATCCGCGGCGCCGAACTGGATCTGCAGCGTACCGAAATCCTCGCGCCGATAGCCGGGCGCGTCGGCCAACGCAGCGTGCGCGTCGGTCTCAATGCCCAGCGCGGCGCACACCTGCTGGCCCTGGTGCCACAACAGGCGTTATGGGTGCAAGCCAACTTCAAGGAAACCCAGATAGAAGGTATCCGCCCTGGCCAGGAGGCGGTGCTGACATTCGATGCCTTCCCCGGACAGGAGGTGCCCGGACGTATCGACAGCCTGTTTCCGGCTTCTGGCGCGCAGTTCAGCCTGCTGCCTCCGGACAACGCTACAGGCAATTTCACCAAGGTAGTCCAGCGCATCCCGGTGAAGATCCTGATTGATGATGAGCATCCTCTGAGCAGCAACCTGCGGCCAGGGATGTCGGCCGAGGTAAAGGTATCGCTGCGTGAGTGAGGCAGTCGCCGAACAAGCCATACCGCCACCGGGCAAACGCGAATGGATCGCCATCCTCAGCGCGATACTTGGTGCGTTCATGGCGATTCTGGACATCCAGATCATCAATTCGTCACTGCGTGATATCCAGGGCGCACTCTCGGCCACGATAGAGGAAGGCTCCTGGATATCCACGTCCTACCTGGTCGCCGAGATCATCATCATCCCGCTGGCGGCCTGGCTGACCATGGTTATGTCCGCACGGCGCTTCGCGGTGGTCATTTCCTCCTGTTTCGTACTGGCATCACTGCTCTGCTCTCTTGCGTGGAGCCTGGAGAGCATGGTGGTGTTCCGGGTGCTGCAGGGTCTCGCCGGGGGCGCACTGATCCCGTTCGCCTTCATGCTGGTGCTGACCAAGCTGCCGCAGTCAGACCGGCCCAAGGGTATGGCCATGTTCGCCATCACCGCAACCTTCGCTCCTTCAATCGGACCGACCATCGGAGGCTGGCTGACGCAGAACTTCGGCTGGGAATATATCTTCTACATCAACATCGCGCCCGGCCTCGTGATGATTGCCGGTTTGCTGTACGGGCTGGAGAAGGCAGCACCGCGCTGGGAACTGCTAAAGCAGGGTGACTACCTCGGCATCCTGACCATGGCATTGGGCCTCGGCTGCCTTCAGGTGTTTCTCGAGGAGGGCCATCGTGAGGACTGGCTCGAGTCCAGACTGATGCTGACCCTGGCGGTGATCGCGTTCATGAGCCTGGTCACCTTCATGATTCTGCAGCTGTCACGGCCCAACCCACTGATCAATCTGCGCCTGTTCAAGGAGCGCAATTTTCTCTTCGGCAGTCTGGCCAATATCGGACTGGGCGTTGGCCTGTACGGGACCGTTTTTGTGCTGCCGGTATATCTGGCGCAGATACAGGATTACAACGCGTTGCAGATCGGCCAGGTACTGATGTGGATGGGATTGCCGCAGCTGCTGATCATCCCTCTGGTGCCGCTGCTGATGCGTCACGTTGATGCACGCCTGATCTGCGCCACCGGGTTTTCCCTGTTCGCGTTCGCCAGCTTTTTCAGTGGCTCGCTTAGCCTGGACTTTGCCGGGGAGCAGTTCATCGGGATCCAGATCTTCCGCGCGATAGGCCAACCCATGGTGCTGGTACCCATGTCTATCCTGGCCACCGCAATGATTCCACCTTCCCAGGCCGGCTCAGCCTCCAGCCTGTATAACATCCTGCGCAACCTGGGTGGCGCCATCGGGATTGCCGCACTGGCAACCATCCTCGACAGCCGGGCCAAGTACTACTTCGATTTTCTTCGCGAATCGATTGTCCCGGGTAATCCGGCAGTGCAGGAGCGTCTGGACCTGCTGACAGAGCAGTTGGGCGACTCCCAGGCCGCTTTCATGGTCCTTAACAACCAGGTTCATCAGCAGGCCCAGATCATGGCCTATAACGACGCCTTCCACCTGATCGGCATCATGCTCGCTTGCTCGATGGTCTTCATATTACTGGTCCGCCCCCTCCCCCACGCCCCCCCAGCGGCCGCCTGAATGTTGTAATTTTTTTTGATCGGTCACTGGCTTTCATTCTGCTCAAACGCTAGCATCTGCCCACTAATGTAAAAAATATGCTACAAACTCGCAAAAGGGTGCCCCATGGCTCAGACCGACCATACATCATCGTATTACGCAGCTTCTGCCAATCCGACACCGGAGCGGCCTGCCCTGCAGGGCAGCCATGAAACCGATGTCTGTATCATCGGCGCGGGCTATACCGGGGTTTCCACCGCCCTCTTCCTGCTTGAGCATGGCTTCAAGGTCACTATTCTCGAAGCCGTCCGTGTAGGCTTTGGCGCCTCCGGCCGCAACGGCGGGCAAATCGTCAACAGTTACAGCCGTGATATTGACGTTATCGAACGCAATGTCGGTCAGCAGCAGGCCAGATTGCTCGGCGAAATGGCCTTCGAAGGCGCACGGATCATCCGCGACCGGGTAGCCAAATATGACATCCAGTGCGACCTGAAGGATGGTGGTGTGTTCGCGGCTGTGACCGCAAAACAGATGCAGCACCTGGAAACCCAGAAAGCACTGTGGGAGCGCTACGGTCATGAGCAGCTTGAGCTGATGGACGCCAAACGGATCCGCGAAGTAGTGGATACCGACCTCTATGTTGGCGGGATGCTCGATATGAGCGGCGGCCATATTCATCCGCTGAATCTGGTGCTCGGCGAGGCCGCAGCTGTGGAGTCTCTAGGAGGCATAATCCATGAACAGTCGCGGGTGACGCGGGTCGAGCAAGGCGCCAGACCGGTGGTGCATACCGACCAGGGCCAGGTGACCGCCGATTACGTCGTGGTCGCAGGTAATGCCTATCTCGGCGGCCTGATACCGCAACTGGAAGCCAAGTCCATGCCCTGCGGCACGCAAGTGATCACCACCGAACCCCTTGACGAGGCCCTGGCTAATTCGCTGTTGCCGCAGGATTACTGCGTCGAAGACTGCAACTACCTACTCGATTACTACCGCCTGTCCGCCGACAAGCGCCTGATCTTCGGGGGTGGCGTGGTCTATGGCGCGCGGGACCCGGCCAATGTCGAGGCCCTGGTGCGGCCGAACATGCTCAAAACATTCCCGCAGCTGAAAGATGTCAGGATCGATTACGCCTGGACCGGCAACTTTCTGCTGACCCTTTCGCGGCTACCTCAGGTCGGGCGTCTGGGCGACAACATTTACTACTCGCAGGGCTGCAGCGGACACGGAGTAACCTACACGCACCTAGCCGGCAGCATCCTGGCCGAAGCCATTCGCGGACAGGCCGAACGCTTCGACGCTTTTGCCAGCCTGCCGCATTATCCGTTCCCGGGCGGGCGCCTGTTCCGCGTGCCGTTCACTGCAATGGGCGCGATGTATTACAAGCTGCGCGACCGTCTGGGTTGGTAAATGCGTGAAACAGTTCACGCTTCGCCTCCCCCAAACGGAACTTGCCGGTAATTCTTCGCTCAATCTCACTATGGCATCTCTAAATAGGGAGTATGCTGCGGATGAGCGTCGAACATTCGGCGCTTTCGGGCGATCGCTTTGCACCATCGAACGCGCTAACCCCAAGATAATAACGAGGAATAAGCTATGACTTTTACCGCATCTACCAGACGTTTTCTCTCCATCATGCTGACCGCACTGTTCCTGCTCACTACCGTGACCAGCGTACATGCCCAGGCTTCGATGATCGGAACCCACGACGTAATCAATCAGGAACAGGCAAGCGTTGACCGCGAAGCACTCAAGGGCATGCTGTCTGATGAAGCCGTCCAGCAAAAAATCGCCTCGATGGGCGTTTCTCCAGAGCAGGTAGAACAGCGCATCAACAGCCTCACAGCCGATGAGCTTGCCTACTTCAACGCCCAGCTCGACGAAGCCCCAGCCGGTGCCGGCGGTGGCATTCTTGGTGTAATCGTGCTGTTCCTGGTGATCTTCATCATTACCGACCTGCTGTGCGCGACCAATGTTTACAAGTTCGTAAATTGCATCAATCGCTGATCCGGTGACTCGCCAAATTCACCTGATCGTACTGCTCGGGCTGACAGCATTGCTGTCAGCCTGCGCAGGGCGACCCGTCGCACTACCCCCACCTGAGGCGCTCGCTGACCTGTCCGCGCACCGCCATCTTGAACAGGTCCCTTTTTATGCGCAGGACGCCTATCAGTGCGGCCCTGCGGCGCTGGCGATGGTACTCAACCATCGCGGCAAACAAACCACTCCCGAAGCCCTGAAAGACCGCGTGTACATCCCCGAGCGCAAGGGCACGCTGCAGGTCGAACTGGTCGCAGCGGGACGCGAACGCGATTTACTGGTGTACCCGCTGGCAGGCAAGCTGGAAAACGTGATGGCCGAAGTGGACACTGGCAACCCGGTACTGGTCATGCAGAACCTGGCCTTCAACTGGCTGCCGCAATGGCACTATGCAGTAGTCATCGGCTATGACCTGGCCAGCAAGGAAATGATCGTGCACAGCGGTCTGAACAAGGCACGTCGTGAACCTTTCAAAGTGTTCATGCGCACCTGGGACAGGGCCGAACGCTGGGCCCTGGTCATGTTGCCACCAGGCCAGTTACCGGCCACTGCCGAGCCGCTGGCCTACCTGCGTGCCGCCAGTGATCTGGAGCAGACTGGCCGGCTCGACAGCGCCGCTCTCGCGTACCAGAGCGCAATGCAGCAGTGGCCAGACCAGGCGGCCGCCCCTTTTGGACTCGGCAACGTAGCCTGGGCCCAGGGACGTAAACAGGATGCCGTTGAGCATTTCCGCACTCTGGTCTCCCGGTTCCCAGGATTGCAAGCAGGCTGGAATAACCTAGCTGTCAGCCTCGAAGCGACCGATTGTCCCGTAGCCGCCCAGGCTGCCAGGGATTGCCTGGAGGCTTTGGATCCGGATTCTGCTACCACAACCCCCTCATCTGATGTCTCTCACTGCCCTGTCCCCGCCTGCCGCTGAGGCAGGCGCTGACAAACAGCACCTGTGAATATCCGCAAACAAACTTGAAACACCAATCACTGGGCCTTGCGGAATCAATTCCGTCAAGGGATACAAGTTTCATTGATAACCAAAAGAAGTTATTGCAGCGCAACTGAAAGTGTAATTTCTGCCCGCACGTCAACTATCAATCCCTGCTTATGCGAAGTGTGTCGCAGAACACCTTAAAGCCTTCACTCTATTCCGACACTGGTACGTCTCTTTTTTGAAATATGATAAACCCATAAATATCATGAATTTACATGGATTTATTGATTATTTAAGAGACGCAATGGGCCAGCATTTCGCCAGCACCTCAGTAACCGACATTTTTTTGACGCCTTTTTTGCTCCCAAAATTTAATTACCCATAAAGCTAAACAGTTCACAGTTTATCGTCTTGCTACCCCTGTTACGCAAGACTAGGATACACCCCGATCAGACAAGCAATGCGCAACTTATTGCACATAAAAAGTGCGCAGAAAGTTGCGCAGTTAAGTTCTGAACATAACTTTGTTTGCAGCGTTAGTGCTAACGCAAAGATATTATCAATATACGTTTATTTACCAGATGCTCAGCCATGGATTCGTGCTGTCCGGTGATATGAAACGTCATGGAACGACGAGCTCAGCATGCTGGCGAATCACTACATCGATCTGGCCCGAAGGCCAATCAGGCCCGCCGATTTTTGCGGCGAGGATGTGCGCTATTCCACCGAGTTCGAAGAACTGGAAGCGGAACTGGCCAAAGCCGAATCGCTACACACCAATGCCGGTCCTGACTGGAACAAGGTGCGCGAAGGCAGCGAGAGCCTGCTGCTGCTGCACTCCAAGGATCTACGCGCTGGCGTCTGGCTGACCTGGAGCCTGTATCAGGGCCAATCATTTGCCGGATTGCAAGCAGGCATAGCCGCTCTCTTCTACCTTTGCACCGAACATTGGCAGGATCTGTACCCGCGTAAATTGCGCACCCGGCAGGCAGCCTTCGGCTGGTTGCTGCTGCGCCTGGAGCAGACCGTAGCCGATCGGGCAGCGTTTTCAGGTACTGAAGCCGCCACAATCAAGACCCTGGCTGACAACATCCGCGAACTCGATCAGTGTCTGTCCGCCCATATGTTGGACGAGGCCCCATTGCTGTTGCCGCTGTGTCGTCGGTTGGATGAACTGGCCAGCCAGGAGAAGACCAGGAGCGACAAACCGGCCGCAAACTCCGAACCGGCCCAGACCGAGGCCCGGATAACACCTATTCCGCGTCAAGGCGCCGATACAACAGCCGCCATTGGTACCGCGCGGGATGCGCACAAAGCCTTGCGCTCCCTGCAGGAACAGTCACGTTCGCTGTGCGCCTGGTGGCTGGGCGAGTCGGCTACAGATGCCCGTGCCATCCGGCTTTCCCGAACCCTGCTCTGGCTGCCGATAGAAGCTCTGCCGGAACATGATGCGCAGCAACAGACCTCGCTGCGCGGCCTTCCGGTCGACCGCGTGGCCAGCTATGCCGAGCGCATGGGACAAGGACAGCATGCCGAAGTGCTGCGCGAACTGGAAGCAAGTGTCGCCAAGTCGCCATTCTCGCTCGACGGCCAAAGGATGGTCTGGGAGTGCCTGGAAGCGCTAGGCGCGGAGCGTGCCATGCGAGAACTGGAAGACCAGGTCTGCTTGTTGCTCGCTCGCCTGCCCGGGCTCGAGCAACTGCGCTTTCATGACGGCGTTCCCTTTGCCGATGACCATACGTGCGCCTGGCTGGCCGGCCTGACTCAAGCCCCCACTGAAAAGGCAAGCCAGGAGCTGCCGAACCCAGCGCGGGAAAACACACAGGCGCCATGGGAAACGGCACTGAGTAAGGCAGCTGTGACAATGCGCAAACAGAACCTCAAGGTTGCCGTAGGTCTCCTCAAACAGGGCATGCAAGGAGCAACCAGCGAGCGCGAACGTTTCCAATGGCAATTCGCCCAGGCCCGATTGTGCCACCAGGGCCGGCATTATGAGCTGGCCACCCATCAGCTCGAATCACTTTACCAAGTGCTGCAGGAAAGCAATCTCGAGCGCTGGGAGCCCAAGCTGGCCATTCGCATCCTGCAACTGCTGGCCGACAGCCACGAGCGGCTGCCGCGCAAGAACAGTTCTGCCGAACGTCGAAACGAAATCTATCAACGGCTCTGTCACCTCGACCTCGAAGCGGTGCTCGACCAGACCCCCGTGTCATAAACCCAAAGGAGAACATCATGGCCAAAGAAGGCTCCGTAGCCCCCAAGGAACGCGTCAACGTCACATTCACCCCCACCCAGGGGGGCGCTCAGGAGGAAGTCGAGCTGCCGTTGAAACTCATGGTGCTGGGTGATTTCACCCAGCGTCCGGACGATCGCACCATCGAACAGCGCAAACCAATCGCGATCGACAAGAACAGTTTCGATGATGTGCTGGCAAAACAGGAGCTGAGCCTCGGCTTCACGGTTCCCAACCGCCTGCAGGATGGCACCAACAGTGACGCCTCGTTGAATGTAGATCTGCGGATCAACTCCATGAAGGACTTCAGCCCCACCAGTCTGGTGGAACAGGTACCGGAACTGCAGAAGCTGATGGAACTTCGCGACGCCCTGGTTGCGTTGAAAGGACCGTTGGGGAATGCCCCGGCCTTCCGCAAGGCGATTGAAAGTGTGCTCAGCGATGACGCCTCCCGCGATCAGGTTCTTGCCGAACTCGGTCTGACTGCCCAGCCCACGCCCGACAACTGATCCCATCTGACAAGGACGCTTACCATGAGCACTCGCGCAGCAGCAGAAGCCGGCCAGCAAGCCGAACAAACCAGCATCCTCGACCGCATCATCGCGGAAACCCGCCTGACTCCCGATGACGAGGCCTACGGCATTGCCCGACGCGGCGTCTCCGCGTTTATCGGCGAGCTACTCAAGCCACAGAATGACAAGGAGCCGGTGAAAAAGGCCATGGTCGATCGGATGATCGCCGAAATCGATGCCAAGCTCAGCCGCCAGATGGACGAAATTCTGCATCAGCCCGAATTCCAGGCTCTGGAATCCGCATGGAGGGGGCTGCAGATTCTGGTCGACCGCACCAATTTCCGCGAGAACATCAAGCTGGAGATCATCAATGCCTCCAAGCAGGACCTGCTTGATGACTTCGAAGACAGCCCGGAGATAGTCCAGTCGGGGCTTTACAAGCACGTATATACCGCGGAATACGGCCAGTTCGGTGGCCAACCGGTCGGAGCGCTGATCGCCAACTATTTCTTCGATCCCAGCTCCCAGGACATGAAAACCCTGCAGCACGTAGCCAGCGTCGCCAGCATGTCACACGCGCCGTTCATCGCCGCCGCCGGCCCGAAGTTCTTCGGTCTGGAAAGCTTTACCGGACTGCCCGACATCAAGGATCTGAAGGACCACTTCGAAGGGCCACAGTTCGCCAAATGGCAGGGCTTCCGCGAGCGCGAGGATGCACGTTATGTCGGCCTGACCCTGCCGCGGTTTTTGCTGCGTAACCCCTACGATCCGGAAGACAACCCGATTCGCAGCTTCGTCTACAAAGAGAACGTCGCCGGCACCCACGAGCATTATCTGTGGGGCAACACCGCGTTCACTTTCGCTACACGCCTGACCGAAAGCTTCGCCAAATTCCGCTGGTGCCCGAACATTATCGGACCGCAGAGCGGCGGCGCGGTGGAAGATCTGCCGCTGCACCATTTTGAAAGCATGGGCGAGATCGAAACCAAGATTCCCACCGAGGTACTGGTCTCCGATCGTCGTGAGTACGAGCTGGCTGACGAGGGCTTCATCGCGCTGACGATGCGCAAGGGCAGCGACAACGCCGCGTTCTTCTCGGCCAATTCCGCGCAGAAGGCCAAGTTCTTCGGCAACAGCGAAGAAGGCAAGGCAGCCGAACTGAATTTCCGTCTGGGAACACAGCTCCCTTACATGTTCATCGTCAACCGCCTGGCCCATTACCTCAAGGTGCTGCAGCGCGAGCAGATCGGCTCCTGGAAAGAACGCACCGACCTGGAACTGGAACTGAACAAGTGGATCCGCCAGTACGTGGCCGACCAGGACAATCCCAATCCCGAGGTTCGGGGCCGTCGCCCGCTCCGCGCGGCGCAGGTCAGCGTGACCGAAATCGAAGGCCAGCCGGGCATGTACCGGGTCAACCTCAGCGTACGCCCGCATTTCAAGTACATGGGTGCGGATTTCACGCTGTCGCTGGTCGGCAAGATGGAAAAGGAATAACCGATGAGCTACGGCAGCCTATTCGAGCGTCTGGCCGGTGAGACCAACCGGCGTAGCGGCTGGAGCCATGACCAGGCAGTGGTGGCATCGATCGCCGCGCACCTGGCAAAAATGCTCAGCACCCGCGCCGGCAGCGTCCAGGCCTTGCCGGACTATGGTCTGCCGGACCTGAACGATATGCGCCTGTCGCTGCACGATTCATTACAGCAGGCGCGCATCGCGATTGAGGGTTTTATCGAGAGGTATGAACCACGGCTAAGCCAGGTACGGGTAATAGCGCTGCCGCGCGACCATGACCCGCTCAATCTGTCATTTGCACTCGAAGGCATGGTTGATATGGACGGCCAGCGCCGCGCGGTGAGTTTCACTGCGCGGCTCAATGGCAGCGGGCAGGTACAGGTCCGCTAGCACGCCAGATTCTGACCCGGACCGGGCAGGACACCGTTATCGGTTCATTTATCCGGTTGCCGCCCAGCGGCGATCCGCATAAGAGCGCAAGGAAGAGCTGTTCAAATGTCCTTCAATCACTATTACCAGAGCGAACTGACTGCCCTGCGTCAACTGGGCAAACGCTTTGCAGAACGCAGCCCGGCGCTGGCCCCGTTCCTCGGACAAAGCGGGCGCGACCCGGACGTCGAGCGACTGCTGGAAGGCTTTGCATTCCTTACCGGACGTCTAAGGCAGAAGCTCGATGACGAGTTGCCGGAGCTGACTCATTCGCTGATGTACCTGCTATGGCCCAATTACATGCGGCCCCTGCCCGCGTTCAGCATTCTTCAGTTCGAATCGCTCGATAATCCTGGCGCGGCAATCGTGGTACCCCGCGGCACCCCGGTTGAATCGAGGCCGGTCAAAGGTGTTGCCTGTCGATTCCGCACCACATCGGATATCCAGTTGACTGCACTGACGGTTCGCCAGGTCGAGTACTCGGTCAAGGGCCAGGGCGCCCTGCTCAGCCTGCAATTGGGTATAAACGGTGGCGCGCACATCGCCGATCTGAAGCTGGACAAACTGCGCCTGCACCTGGCTGGCGAACGCTATATCAGCCAGACCCTGTACCTGAGTCTTATGCGCCATCTGGAAGACATACAGGTAGTGCTGCTGGACGCCGAAGGCACGCCTCTCAAGGATAGCTTCGCCAAGTCTGTCACGCCGCTGACTATTGCTCCGCAACAGTTGCAGCCGGCGGGTTTCGCCGAAGATGAGGGGCTGGTTCCCTATCCGGTCAACACCTTTCGCGGCTATCGCTACCTGCAGGAGTATTTCGCTTTTCAGGAAAAATTCCTGTTCGTCGATCTAGCCGGTCTCGGCGTGCTGCGCAGCGTGCCAGAGGATCTGCTCAAGCGCGCCTACGGCATCGAACTGCGTTTCGACCTGCGCCAGACCAGTGCGGAGCGTATTCGCCCCGGTATCGACAATATCCGCCTGCACTGCACGCCCGTGGTCAACCTGTTCGCCCACGACGCCACGCCCATCCGGCTTGATGGCCGCCAGGACAAGTACATTTTGAGGCCCGCCGAATACGATACGGCGCAGTGTGGTGTTTTCTCGGTCGACCGGGTAACCGGCTGGAAGCCTGGCGGCATGGGCTATGAGGAATACGTACCCTTCGAGTCATTCGAACACGACGCCAGCTTTGACTTCCCTGAAGCCCGTCCCTACTACAGCCTGCGCCAGAACCCGTCGCTGATGAACGACGGCATGGATACCTACTTGAACTTTGGCCAGCGCAGTCTGGAGCTGCACGAGACCCTCTCCGTCGAGCTCACCTGCACCAACCAGAACCTGCCGCTGCAACTGGCACTGGGCGATATCTGCCGTGCCAGCGAAGGCACTCCGGAATTCCTGCGTTTTCGCAACATCAGCGCCGTTACGCCCAACTATGCCCCACCGCTGCATCAGGATTTTCTCTGGAAGCTGATCAGCAACATGTCACTCAACTACCTGTCGCTGGCCAATGTGGATGCTCTCAAGGCCATTCTCGAGACCTACGACCTGCCCCGGCACTACGACCAGCATGCTGCCAAGGTCAGCCAGCGCCTGCTCAACGGGCTCAAGGCGATCCGCCACACACCGGTCGACCGACTCTACCGCGGCCTGCCCATTCGCGGCGTACGTACCGAACTGCAGATGGACAGTGACGGCTATCTGGGCGAAGGCGACCTGTTTCTGTTCGCCACGATACTCAACGAATTCTTCGCACTCTATGCCAGCCTCAATTCCTACCATGAGCTGGTGGTTAAAAGTACTAAGGGAGAGCTATACCAATGGACACCACGCATGGGGCAACAGCCCCTGCTCTGAGCGAGCTTAGCCGCGGCATCCGCGAGTACAGCCTGTTTCAGGGTGTGCTGCTGGTGCTCGAGCGATTACGCCGGGAGCATCCCGATCTTGATGACGCGCAGCTGTACCAGCTAATTGAATTTCAGGCCAATCCGAGCCTCGGATTTCCCGGCAGCGACATTGAGCGGGTGGAGTATTTCAGGGAGAACGGCACGCTGCGAGCACGGCTGCGGGTCAATCTGATCAGCCTGTTAGGGGCCGGTTCGCCACTGCCCGCGTTTTATGGTGAGCAGGCACTGGGTGACAACAGCGACGGCAATCCGACCCGGGATTTTCTCGACCTGTTCAATGACCGCCTGCAGCGCTTGCTGCTGCCCATATGGCAGAAATATCGCTACTACTCCCGCTTCGCCACGGGCGCCCGCGATCCCTTCTCCTCGCAACTGTTCTCGTTGATCGGGCTGGGCGGCGACGCCATCCGCGAGCAGCCAGAGCTGAACTGGAAGCGCCTGCTGCCCTACCTCGGGCTGTTGAGCCTGCGCGTGCAGTCCGCGGCGCTGATTGAATCAGTGCTGCGTTACTATTTTAGCCATGCCTCGATGCACATCGAGCAGTGCATAGAGCGCCAGGTAACCGTTCTCCAGGACCAGCGCAACCGTCTGGGCCTGGCCAACAGCGCCTTGGGCGAAAGCCTGGTGCTAGGCAATGAAGTTCGCGATCGCAGTGGCAAGTTTCGACTGCATATCCAGCAACTGAGTTGGGAACGCTTTCACGAATTCCTGCCTTCGGGCACCGGTTACGCGTCCCTCTGCGCGCTGGTGCGCTTCGCCCTGCGCGACCCGCTGGACTATGACATCCGCCTGCAACTGCGTCCCGACGCTATCCAGCAGCCGCGCCTGGATGCGGCAACCCCCTGTCTGCTCGGCTGGACCAGCTGGCTTGGCTGCGGCCACGCCGATGCGGCCGTCACGCTGAGCAGCCAACCCTATCAAGGATCGACAACCCGATGATCACCGTTGACTTGCAACAACTGATCCAGGCTCTCGACCCGGCAACCCGCCAGGATCTGGAAGCCGCCGCGCAACGCTGCGTCACCCGCAACGGCACTCAGGTGCTGGTGGAAGATCTGCTGCTGGATTTGCTTGAGCGCGCCGACAGCCTGCTGCATCGCACGCTGCTGGATGCAGGCCTTTCGCCTGGCGCGCTGAGGGAAGCATTGCAACCCCGTAGCGAGGACAGCGCCTCGCGCAATCCGGCCTTCTCTGTGGAACTGGTTCAATGGCTGCAGGACGCGCTGCTGGTCGCCAACCTTGAACTCGGCCGCACCCAGGTTGACCAGGTCGCGCTGATCCTCGCGCTGCTCCGCGACCCCGCGCGTTATGCGGGCAGCCACTTGTACCCGTTTCTGGCAGCGCTCAATGCCGAGCGGCTGCTGGGTTTTGCCCGTGCCATACAGAACGAAACAGCGGGCGGACCCGCTCCATCGACCGCACTGCAGCGCTATAGCCACAACCTCACCTCACAGGCCCGCGAGGGAAAGCTCGACCCCGTTCTGTGCCGGGACTCAGCCATCCGCCAGATGATCGACATCCTCGCACGGCGGCGCAAGAACAACCCGATCGTGGTAGGTGAGGCAGGCGTGGGCAAAACGGCAATAGTGGAAGGCCTGGCCTTGCGCATCGTTGCCGGCGAGGTCCCCCAGGCGCTGCAGGGAGTTGACCTGCTCTGCCTGGACCTCGGCCTGTTGCAGGCTGGCGCCAGCATCAAGGGCGAGTTCGAGAAGCGCCTGCAGGGCGTCATCGATGAAGTGAAGGCGTCTGTCACCCCGATCATCCTGTTCATTGATGAGGCCCATACCCTGATAGGAGCCGGCGGCCAGGCCGGCAGCGGCGATGCAGCGAATCTGCTCAAGCCTGCCCTGGCACGCGGCGAATTGCGCACCATTGCCGCGACCACCTGGACCGAATACAAGCGCTATTTCGAAAAGGACCCGGCCCTCGCTCGTCGTTTTCAGCCGGTGCAACTGCACGAGCCGACAGTGAACGAGGCCGTCACCATCCTCCGCGGCCTGGCCACGGTCTACGAGAAAAGCCATGGTGTTTATCTGCGCGACGATGCTGTTGTTGCAGCGGCCGAACTCTCGGCCCGTTATCTTTCCGGACGTCAACTGCCGGACAAAGCCGTTGATGTGCTCGACACCGCCTGCGCGCGGGTGCGCATCAGCCTCGCCGCCGCGCCGGAAAAGCTGGAGGTGCTGCGCAACCAGATCGCCGAACAGGAGCGCCAACACCAAGCGCTCTACCGTGACTACCAATCAGGGCTCGCGGTAGAAAAAGCTACCCTTGACCAATTGCAGGCCACGCTGGAGCAGGCGCGCACCGAGGCACTGGCCCTGCAGGAGCGCTGGGAGCTACAGATCGGATTGGTCGAGAGACTACTGGACCTGCGCAGCCAGTGCGCCGCGGCACGTCAGCCGGAACAGCTCGCCACGCAGGAACTCGCGCTGGCAGATCTGGAAATCCAGCTCAGAGCCACCCAGACCGAACTCGAGCAGGTCCATGACATCGAGCGATTGGTGAGCCATGAGGTGTGTCCGCGGCTGGTAGCCGAGGTCATCAGCCACTGGACAGGCATTCCCCTGAGCCAACTGGCACGCGAGCACAGCGCCAACGTCGCGCAGCTTGCCGCGCAACTGGGATTGCGTCTGCGCGGCCAGGACCAGGCCATCGCCGCACTGGACCGCGCCATGCGCGCCAGTGCCGCGGGCATGAATCGCAGCGATGCGCCGGTGGGGGTGTTTCTGCTGGTCGGGCCCAGCGGCGTCGGCAAGACCGAAACCGCACTGGCGCTGGCGGACCTGCTCTTCGGTGGTGAGCGCTTTCTCACCACCATCAACATGTCGGAGTTCCAGGAAAAACACAGCGTGTCGCGACTGATCGGCGCCCCACCCGGCTACGTCGGTTACGGCGAAGGCGGCATGCTGACCGAAGCAGTTCGGCAGAAACCCTATTCCGTGGTGCTGCTGGACGAAGTGGAAAAGGCCGACGCCGATGTGATGAACGTGTTCTACCAGATCTTTGACAAGGGGGTCGCCAATGATGGCGAGGGACGCGAAATCAACTTTCGCAACACCCTGATCCTGATGACGTCGAACCTTGCCAGCGAGCAGATTCTGGCTCTATGTAGCCAGCGCCAACACCCAGACAGCGAGCAGCTCGAACAGGCCATCCAGCCTACCCTGAGCCGCCACTTCAAGCCCGCGCTACTAGCGCGCATGCAAGTCGTACCCTATTACCCGGTGGCGGATGAGGTGATGCGCGAACTGATCACCCTCAAGCTGTCACGTTTTTCCCAGCGTCTGCAGCAACGCGATGTCGCGTTTACCTATTGCCCCTCCCTGGTCGACCATTTCGCTACCCGCTGTACCCAGGGCGAAACCGGCGCGCGGCTGATCGACCGGCTGATCGAACAGCAACTCCAGCCACTCGCGGTAGACCATCTGCTCGCAGCGATGGCCAGCAGGACGCAGGTGCGGCGTGCGCATGCGTCCCTCGACAGCGAAGGAGCCGTAACCTGTGAATTCGCCTGAATCGACCCCAATGTTCGCGCAGATGGACGACCCGTTGGGCTACGCGCAGGTGCTACTCGAGCGCTATGCCCTGTTAGCCGGAATGACCAGTCGCGATAACCTGCTGGGCGGTCTGGTGGAAGCCGTCGCCGCGCTCAGCGACTGCCAGCTCAGCCAGCTCTACCTGCTCGACGACACCCACACGCGTTTGACGCTGTGCGCCGAGTACTGCGACGGTCTGGTGCAACCGGTCAGTTCCGCCAGTGTTCCCAGCGACTACAACGACGCCCACCTGCTGCAGTACTGCCTGTGCCAGGACAGAATGCTCAGCCTGGCATCGCTGGAGAGCAGCCTGTTCGCGATCGACTTCTTGCCCGCCACCCGTGCCCCCTGGCGCAGCCTGCTCTGCCTCCCGCTGAAAAATGACCAGGGGCATGTGATCGGTCTTATGCTGTGGGCGAGCCAGAGTGCGCGGGAAATGCAGCACTATAGCGACTCCCTGGCTCAGCTTGGCGGTTTCGTGGTGGCTCAGCTGCAGCTGCTGCAGAACCTGCGGGCGCGCCCGGCCGACGAACCACAGACCAGCCTTTCGACCAGAGCAATCCCCCGGGGGTACGGTCTGATCGGCGACAGTCCGCCCATGCGCGCGGTATACCAGTTGATCAGCAAAGTGCTGCATACCCCGGTCAGCGTCCTGTTGACCGGCGAAACAGGAACGGGCAAGGAGCTGGTTGCACGGGCCATTCACGATTGTGGCTCGCGGCGCAGCCAGAACTTCGTCGTTCAGAACTGCGCCTCGATTCCCGACAACCTGCTCGAGTCCGAGCTCTTCGGTTATCGCAAGGGCGCCTTCAGTGGTGCCGACAGTGACCGTCCCGGTCTGTTCGATGCTGCCGATGGCGGCACCCTGTTTCTGGACGAAATCGGTGATATGCCGCTGGCGTTGCAGGCCAAGCTACTGCGTGTATTACAGGAAGGCGAGGTGCGTCCGCTGGGGAGCATGCAGACCCACAGGGTAGACGTGCGGATCATTGCCGCGACCCATTGCGATCTCAGAACCCAGGCCGAACGCGGGCTGTTCCGCGAGGATCTGTTCTACCGGCTGGCCAGTTTTCCGATCGAATTGCCACCGCTGCGCGACCGCGGCGACGACATCCTCCACCTAGCGCGCCATTTTGCCGCCAAGACCTGTTCTTTCCTTGACCGACCTGCCTGCCGCTGGACCGATCCAGCGCTCGAGCAGCTCGCCGCCTACGGGTTTCCCGGCAACGTGCGCGAGCTCAAGGGCCTGGTCGAACGGGCCGTATTGCTATGTGAGGGCAATGAACTGCTTGCCGAGCATTTCAATCTCCAGGCCAGCCCCACGACCAACGTCAGGCTGAGCTTGCGCGAGCGCCTGGAACGGGTCGAACGCAACCTGCTGGTCGATTGTCTTCGCAAGAATCTGGGCAATCAGACCAGCGCCGCGAATGAGCTCGGGTTACCGCGCCGCACCCTGTTGTACCGGATGCAACGACTCAACATCAGCCCTGCCGAGCTGAAACTGGCCAGGGAAAAAATCCATGCCCAATCCACAATCTGACCGCCCAAACCCGACGGCCGCTGCCGCCCCGAACACGAGGAACTCGATATGAAAAATACCATCCTGTGGTCTGCCGCTCTGCTGATGATCGCCATAGGCCTCGCTGGCTGCTCGACGAATCACAAGTTCAACGATGACGAATACCGACCCCTGGGCGACCCCAAAACGGAGCGTTCCGAATGAAAACAAGGAGCATTGCAGCATGGAACTGATAATGGATTTGGTCGGCAAGCAGTTGGTTGGCGATACGCAGGTCAGCAAGACCTTCAGGCAGGCTGGCGGCATGATCGGCCGGGCCGAGGAATGCGACTGGGTGATACCTGACCGCAAGCGGGTGGTGTCGAGCCGGCATGCGGAGGTCAGCTTCTACGACGGCGTCTTTTACCTGACCGATACCAGCAGCAACGGCATTCTGCTCAAGGCCACCAATACGGCCCTGCCCAAGGGTCAGCCCCAACGCATCGAACATGGCACGCTTTACACGTTCGGCGACTTCGACATTCGCGCACGGATTATCCAGGATCCGGCCATATTCAGTCAGGATTTCGGCAAGCCGCAACCGGCCGGCAGCATCATCCCCGACGACGCTTTCCTGGATCTGGACCCGCTCAACGCGCTGGACCAGCAGGAACAGCTGTACGCGGAGTCCGCAGAGCTCGACCTGCTGAATGAGCATGACAGCGGCGAAACCTCACAGGCCCAGGATCATGCGCGTATCGACATGGTCAATCTGACCGTGCCGGAGCTGGTGGAGGCACCATCGCCTGACCCGCAGCCCAGGCCAACCGCGCCACCCGCTTCGGCACCTATGGCCGAAGGGTTCTGGGCGCAATTCAGCGAAGCGTTGGGTATTCCGCTGGACGATATGGACGAAGGCCAGCGACAGGCCGTAGCGCTGCGCAGCGCCCGCCTGCTGCGCCAGAGCGTGGGCAGCCTGCAGCAAAGCCTGCGCAACCGCAACGAACTCAAGGCCGAACTCAAGCTGGCAACGACCAGCGTGGAGATTGCCGGCAGCAATCCGCTGAAATTCTGCGCCAGTGCCAATCAGGCACTGAATGCGATGCTGCATCCCGGGGTTGCCGGCCAGATGCCGCCGGAACAGGCAGTCAACCGCGCCTACCGGGACCTGCAGGCGCATCAGGTCGCGCTGGTCGCGGCCAGCAAAGCCGCGATCAAGGGCATTCTCGACCATCTGTCGCCGGACCAGCTGACCCTACGCTTCGAGCGTGAAAGCAAATCCAGACTGAGCACCGCCGGGGGCCGGTGGCGGGCCTATACCCACCTCTACCAGGCTCTGCAGCGCGAAGACGACTGGAGCCAGAAGCTGTTCGCCCGCGACTTCGTGATGGCCTACGAGGAACAGATCCGCCTCATCGCCACCCTCAACACAGACCTCCAAGGATGATTCGCATGACTCGCTTTCACACTCTGGCCATTTGCTTCTGCCTGCTGGCGCTGGTCGGCTGCTCGACGCTATCGCCCTATTCGGATCTGACCAAGCTCGACCTGACGCTCGAAGGCAGCTCCGAACTCAACCCCGACCTGAGCGGTCGACCCTCCCCCGTCGTGTTACGCCTGATGGCGCTAAAACACCCGGTCGCATTCGAGAACGCAGATTTCTTCTCGCTATACCGACGACCGCGAGAGGCTCTGGCACCTGACCTGATCACCGTCGAGGAACTCGAGTTGCGCCCCGGTGAAACACACAAGCTCAAATTATCCGTCGAAGAAGACACGCGTTACATCGGCGTGGTCGCCGCCTACCGCAATCTCCCGAAAACCAGTTGGCGTTATGTGATACCGGTCGAGGGCAAGGCTACTACGAAGATTCATCTGGCCCTTGACGCTGAAGGTATCCGCGTCATCAGCGCAGACGAGCAAGACAAGCGCAAGGACAGGGACTGAGCCATGAGTAATCAGAAAGTAGTCTGGCAGGAAGGAATGCTGCTGCGCCCACAGCATTTCCAGCAGAACGACCGCTACCATGACCACCAGCTGAAGATGCGCACCTGTCGAATGAACCCTTTCGGCTGGGGTTTTTTCCACCTGGAGATAGATACGCAGTTTCTCGGGATGGGCAAGCTGGTAATCAGCCAGGCCAGCGGTGTACTGCCCGACGGCAGCCTGTTCGAGCTGGGCAATGGTCGCGAGCCGCTGACCATGGACGTACCGGCCAACACCAGCAACACCCCGGTCTACCTGGCGCTGCCGTTGGTGACCGGCAATCATGTGGAGACACGCCGGCCGGAACAGCGCGATGTACTGGCGCGCTATACCGCGCTGGACACGCAGGTTTCCGACTCCAATGCCGGGGACAACAATAGCAGCCAAGTCAGTTGTGGCCTGCCGGATTTCCGGCTGTTGCTCGGCGAGCAGCATAACGAACATGCCTATGTGAAGCTGAAAGTCTGTGATGTGCTGGATACTACCCCCGACGGGGTGACCAGTCTGGATCCGGATTTCATCCCGGCCTGGCTCTACTTCCATTCCAGCACCTTCCTCGAATCCTGCCTCACCGAAGTAATCAGCATGCTGGCGCACCGCGGCGACATCCTCGCCGAGCGGATCCGCGCGACCGGCAAGGTCAGCGGTGCCGAGGTCGGCGATTTCATGATGCTGCAGCTGATCAACCGCTTCGAACCGGTACTGCGCCATCACCAGGGTGTCGAGCAATTGCACCCGGAACAGGTCTACCGGGAGTTCCTGAGACTGCTCGGCGAGCTTTCGACCTTCGCCAGCGAGAGCAAGCGCCCGCGCCTGGACAGTCGCTACCAGCACAACGACCTGGGGCAGAGCTTCCGCAAACTGATGGATGCGATTCGCCAGGTGTTGTCGATGGTGTTGGAGCAGCATGCGGTGGAACTGGCGTTGCAAAAGCGCCAATACGGCATCCAGGTCTCCCCGCTGCAGGATCACAAGCTGCTCGGCAGTGCGTCCTTTGTGCTGGCAGCAAGTGCCGACTGCGACCCCGAAGAGCTACGCCGTCGTCTGCCGGCGCATCTGAAGATCGGACCCGTGGAGCGCATCCGTCAACTGGTCAACCTGCATCTGCCTGGCATCAAGGTCAAACCACTGCCGGTTGCACCGCGACAGATTCCGTTTCATTCGGGCAAGACCTACTTCGCGCTCGAACTCAGCGCCGAGGAGCTGTCCCAGCTGGAACGCTCGGGCGGGTTCGCCTTTCACGTGTCCGGAGAATTTTCCGGGCTTGAGCTGACTTTCTGGGCTATCAGGAGCTGAACCTATGATCAGGGAAATGGATTACCGCCAGGAGGACCATACCGTCATCCTCAATCGCCAGGGAAGCGCCCCAGCGCAGAGTCCGCTGACCGACTTTGCGCCGCCACCGCAGAAGTTCGAAAAACTTGAAGAACGCATGGTGTATGCCGCCCGGCTTCGACCTAGCGAGGGCGTGAACCTGGGGATTAATCCGCTGGTAGCAGTGGCGTCCACGCTGCTCTCGGAAATCGTCCGTTTGCAACAAAGCTATGAACGTGAAGACCTCTACATTCTGAAGGACCGCCTGGCCTCGGAGATCAAGCGCTTCGAGCATCGCGCGCTGCAGGATGGCGCCGAGAGCAGTCAGGTCATGGCTGCCCGCTATGTGCTCTGTACCGCCCTGGACGAAGCCGTAGTCACCACGCCTTGGGGCAACGAAAGCGAGTGGTCACAGATGAGCCTGCTCAGCAGTTTTCATAACGAGACCTTCGGCGGCGAAAAATTCTTCCAGTTGCTGGAAAGGCTATCGCGTGATCCGGTCAAGCACCTGCCGATGCTGGAGCTGATGTACATCTGCATGTCCCTGGGTTTCGAGGGCAAATACCGGGTCATGCCGCGCGGCATGCTTGAACTGGAAACCCTGCGTGACAGCCTGTACCGGCAGATCCGCCAATTGCGCGGCGATATTCCGCGTGACATCTCGCCTCACTGGGAGGGGCTGCGCGAAACCCGTCGGCGCCTGGTACGCATCGTTCCATGGTGGCTGATCAGTCTGTTCACGCTCATCTGTCTCGGTGTTATCTACGGCGTATTCACCTGGATGCTCAACGAAGAGCGCGCCGGTGCTATCGCCCCATTCGAACCGGCTGGCCAGAGCGGCCAGCAGATCAAAGGCGAGCAATCGGCTACCCGGTCCAATGCAATGTCAGGGATGAATTGAAATGAAGAACTTCTTTATCAGCGTTGGCCGGTTCATGCGCCGCAACTGGGTCTGGAGCCTGTGTCTGGTGCTTTTGCTGACCTTGCTGGTGTGGTTTGTCGGCCCGCTTCTGGCGGTCAATGACTATCGCTTCTGGGCCTCGCCGAGCAGCCGTCTGCTGACTATCAGCCTGATGTTCCTGGCTTGGGGACTGGCCATGGTATTCGCCAGCTGGCGAGCCAGCATCCGCAAGAAGGCCGACGAGGAAGACGAGGATGCCCAGGCCCGCCAGCAGCGCGAGCAACTGGTCGTCGAGGAGCACCTGCAACTCAATAGCCGCTTCCGCGAGGCGCTGCGAACGCTACGCCGCTCAAGTCTGTATAGCGGCCACAGTGACCGTCGTCGGCGTGAGCTGCCCTGGTACCTCGTACTTGGGCCCGAGGGCGCCGGCAAGACCAGCCTGCTCGACTTTTCGGGTCTGGAATTCCCGCTCAACAAGGCTGACAAGCAGCGCCTGACCCGCGACGTGAGTAGCACACGCTACGCCGACTGGTACTTCGCCGAGCATGCAATCCTGATCGACACCGCAGGACGGTATCTTACCCACGACGACCCCGAGGTGGATGCCGCCGGCTGGCAGAGTCTGCTCGGCCTGCTGCGTAAGCGCCGACCGCGCTCGCTCAACGGCGTGCTCATCAGTATTCCGATCGGGACGCTGCTGAGTGGCTCGGAACTGGAACTGGAGACCCTGGCCCGCCAGACCCGTCAGCGATTGCATGAAATCAATCAGCGCCTCGGTGCCGACGTGCCTGTCTATCTGGTTATCAGCAAGGCGGATGAGCTGACCGGCTTCAATGAGTTTTTTGATCAGCTCTCCCGCGAGGAGAGTGATCAGGTCCTCGGCGTCAGCTTCCGCAAGGATCAGAACAGCACCGATGTGCAGGTCGTGCGTCAGGAGTTCGAGGAGCTGATGCGCCGCCTGAACAGTCAGGTGGTCATGCGCATGCACCAGGAGCGGGACGCCCAGCGCCGCGGTCGCATTCTCGACTTCCCGCTCAGGCTCGGGCAGATCGAAGAGCGCCTCGGCCTCTTTATCGAGCTGGCTTTTTCCGGTAATCGGTATCAGCGCGCCAGCCAGCTGCGCGGTTTTTACCTGACCAGCGCGCCCGAGGTCATTACTGCGCCACGCGAACAGCACGGCTCCCTGGGGCAACCCCCGGGCAAAGCCCGAGGCAGCCTACCGGCCTTCCATGCCAGCCACGGCCGCTTTATCAACAACCTACTCAGCCGGGTAATCTTCCCCGAATCGGATCTCGCCGGTCTGGATCAACGCGAAGTACGCCGCATCAACTGGGGCCAGCGAGCCATGTACACCGCTGCGCTCGGCAGCCTGGTCGGGTTCGGCCTGGTCTGGGGCAACAGTTTTTCCGTTAACCACCAGGGCCTGGAGCGGCTGCAGACTATCGGTCAGGCACTCTCGAATCACAAGCAATTGATCCGCGCTGAGGATGATGCGCTGGGCATATTGCAGGCACTGGATATGAGCTATGCGGCGACCGGTATTTTCGCTCCCCGTGACCAGGTCGCCTGGACCCAGCGCGGCGGTCTCTATCAGGGCGAAAAGGTCGCTGCGCCGTTACAGGCGGCCTATCGTAAGGACCTCGAACGCCTGCTCCTCAGCCGGGTGGGGCAACAGCTGGAAATGCAGGTTCTTGGCAACCTGAAAGACCGCGACAGTCTGCTGGGCAGCCTGCGGGCCTACCTGATGCTGAGCATGGAAGATCGCCGCGACCGCGCCTTTCTGCAGGACTGGATGGCGCGCGACTGGTCGATGCGCTACAGGGGCAATACCGAGGCGCAGGAGGGCCTGAACCGGCATTTCGCCCGCCTGCTGAGCGAACCCTTCACCCCGTATGCGCTGGATGACAAGCTGGTCTCCGGCGCTCGCGCCGAGCTGCGCAGCGAATCGCTGGCAACCGTGGTGTATCGCATGCTGCGCGAGCAGGCGGCAAACCTGCCGAACTACCGCCTGGCCCACCAGCTGGGACCGCAGGCCGCACTGCTGACCGGCACGGATAACATTATCCCCGGATTCTTTACCCGCGAGGGCTACAATCAGAACTTCATGGCCGAGGGAGGGGAGCTGGTTCGCGAGATCCTGCGTGACAACTGGGTGCTTGGCGAAAGCGATGAGCTGAGCGTCGCGGATCTCAATCGCCTGATGGTCGAGATGGAACAGCTCTATTTCGAAGATTATGCCGGCCATTGGAGCGACGCCCTGGCGCGTCTGCATATCGAACCACTGGGCAGTGCCGCTGCCGGTGCAAGCCAGATGGCAGGATTGACCGCGGCGAATTCACCGCTACTCAAGCTGCTGGTCGAAGTCCGCGACAATACGCGCCTGGCCGGCATGCTGGATACCGATGTGTCTGCGCGGGATCTGACCGGCGCCGCGCAGTCCGCCGGTGTTTCCTTGGGCAGGAAGGGCCGTCTTGCTGCGCTTGCAGCCGAACAGGCACAGTCGGCTGCGGCGCAGAGCCTCCCGGCCACCGCACGCAAGAACCTGCAACGCCAGTTCGAACCGCTGCACCGCCTGCTCAACGAGCAGGGTGGGCCCGGCCCGGAACTGACTGCTGCGATGCAGGCCCTGGATGCGCTGAAAATGCAACTGACCACCGTCGCCCAGGCCAGCGTGCCTGAGCAGGCGGCCTTCAATATGGCCAGAGCGCGAATGGAAGGCAGACGCGATGCCATCAACCAGTTGCGCAGCAGTTCGGGAAGTCTGCCGCAGCCGCTGGGTGCCTGGCTGGAAAACCTCGCCGAAGACAGCTGGATGCTGGTGCTGGGCGACGCCTATACCTATCTCAATCAGCGTTATCGCAGCGAGTTGTTCAACTCCTACAGTAGCTCGCTGGGCAAACGCTATCCCTTTGTGGCCGACAGCGAGAGCGACGTGGTGCTTACCGATTTCCGTGAGTTCTTCAAAAAACAGGGCACCGCGGATGTCTTCTTCGACAGCTACCTGAAAGCCTTCGTCACCGATAGCAGCGGCGCATTCAGCCTGCGCTGGGTCGATGGCCGAGCATTACCCCTGTCACGCGAGTTTCTCGCACAGATGGACAAGCTTCAGACCATTCGCCGCAGCTTCTTCGCGGAGAACCCCAATGAGCCGCAGATCCTGTTCAAGCTCGAGCCGCATTCACTGGACTCAAGCCTGGGCCGCGCCAGCTTCCGCTTTGGCTCACAGCACATGGAATATCGCCATGGTCCTATTGTGCAGACGTCTTTCCGCTGGCCTGCCGACAACAACGAAAGCCGCACCAGCCTCACAGTCGAGGATCTGGGCGGCCGGCGTGTGGGCATCGAGCAGAACACCGGTCCATGGTCGCTGTTCCGCCTTCTCGACATGATGGAAGTAGCGCATCACACCGACCGCGACGTACTGATGCTAAAGGCCAATCTTGGCGGCTTAAGGGCAAACTACCTGTTGCACAGCCAGCGCTCACCGAATCCGTTCGATCTGAGCCTGCTGCGCGACTTCTCGCTGCCAGCCCGACTGTGATGGCCGAAGCCGGAACGCTGTGGCAAAGCGCGGCACGGACCGATCGCGGCAAGGTTCGCACGCGCAATGAAGATGCGGTGCTGGCCCTGCCAGAGCGGGGGCTCTGGCTGGTCGCTGATGGCATGGGTGGTCATCAGAACGGCGCCCTCGCCAGCCGGCTGATCGTCGAGGAAATTGTCGACCTGCCACACGGCGGCACCCTTGATGACCGGCTGCTCGACGTGCGCGACTGCCTGTACCGGGTCAACCGCCTGCTCAGCCACGAAATAACCATGACAGCCGACAAACCCGACCCGGTCATGGGCAGTACAGTTGTCATGCTACTGGCCCAGGGTGAGCGCGCGATATGTGTCTGGGCCGGAGACAGCCGTTGTTATCTCTGGCGCAGCGGCAAGCTTTACCAGCTCTCGCGGGATCACTGCCTGATGCAGGAACTGATTCAGGAACAACAACTGAGTCCCGACGAGGCTGCCAGGCATCCCTCGGCCAGAGCACTCACCCGCGCAGTAGGAGCGAGCGATGACCTGCTGCTGGATGTCGTCGACTTCACCATTTACCCCGGCGACACCCTGATGCTCTGCAGCGACGGCTTGTATCAGGACATTTCGCGTGACGACATGTGCGAAGCGCTTGGCCTCGAGTCGAGCGAAAGGGCCTTGCAGCGGCTCTTCCGGCAAGCCCTCGGCGGCTCGGCCCGCGACAATGTCAGCGCCATCGTAATACGCCCCTGAGCTCCCGGAGAACCTGATGATCGAATCTGCCAACCCGCTCTCCTCAGACCTCACCCGCCTGGCTGACGGCTTCCTGAAAACCACATCCATGGCCTCTGCGCAGCGTGTCTGCGCGCTGCCCGAACTGCTCTGCAAACGCTACAAGATTGAACGCTTGCTTGGCGTCGGCGGCATGGGCGCGGTGTACCGGGCCCGCGATCTGCTGCGCGAGCAGTACGGCGATCCCGACCCCTATGTGGCAATCAAGACCCTTAACGAGGAATTCGCCGAATATCCCGATGCCAATGCCCTGCTTTACACCGAATTTGCGCTGACCAGCCGTTTACGTCATGCCAATGTAATCCGTGTCTTTGCCTTCGATATCGACCCCGAGAGCCAGCGCGCTTTCATTACCATGGAGCCGCTGAAGGGACCTACGCTGGATCAACTACTCGAACAGCACCCCGAAGGCTTGCCCTGGTCCGAGTTTCGCAGCATCGCACTGCCACTGCTGGAAGCACTGGCCTGCGCGCATGACATGGATGTGCTTCATGGCGACCTCAAGCCGACTAATGTGATGCTGTCGCGCGACGGGCTGAGGCTGTTCGATTTCGGTCTTGGCCAGCCATTGAAAGGGCTTCTCAACAGCCTCCCTCGTTTGAGCCGCAAACGCATTGCTGCGTGGACGCCACGATACGCAGCACTGGAACTGCTCAACGGCGAACCGCTGACCCCCACATCCGACATGTACGGCATGGCCTGCATCCTCTACGAGCTTTCCAGCGGCCTGCATCCCTTCAGCCGGCTGACGGCGAAGCAGGCCAGCGTCATGCAGCAGGATAAAACCCTGCAAAAACCGGCGAATCTGCCCGCCCGATGCTGGCCTGCCCTGCGCTGCGCACTGGCATTCGACAAAACGGAGCGCAACATCGACGCCCGCGGGCTTCTGCACGCCTTCGCTGCAGACCAACCCGGTCTGCTGCAACGATTGTGGCGGCGCAATACCAACTGAATTCAAGGAACCTATCACGCCGGCAGGCTGCCTACTGGTTAATGGGATAAATAATGCCCGCTACTCCTTTCAACCAGTCAGCCGGCGCGCGGCGCCAGGAGGTGATCCATGAAACTCGAGGGTTCCTGCCACTGCGGTGCAGTCACATTCAGTCTGGAAAGCGCGCATCCCTATCCCTACCAGCGCTGCTACTGTTCGATCTGTCGCAAGACCCAGGGCGGCGGAGGCTATGCAATCAACCTCAGTGGAGATGCCGAGAGTATGGCGGTGACCGGTTACGAGTACATTTCCGCCTACCACGCCAAGTTTTCCGAAGAGGACGGCATCGCCCAGATCAGCACCGCCGCACGGCATTTCTGTAACCATTGCGGCAGTGCGCTCTGGTTATTCAGTCCCGAATGGCCTGAGCTGATCCATCCATTTGCCTCTGCGATCGACACACCCTTGCCAGCGCCGCCGGAACATACCCATTCGATGCTGGGATCAAAGGCTTCATGGGTCGAAGTGCCGATTC
>NZ_JBFGFI010000024.1:0-37368 GCF_041579695.1 Halopseudomonas sp. | reverse complement strand
CAGGATGTCGGCGCTTTGCAGCAACGGATACCCGAGAAAACCGTAGGTGGCCAGATCCATATCCTTGAGCTTTTCCTGCTGATCCTTGTAGGTGGGCACGCGTTCGAGCCAGCTGACCGGCGTGACCATCGACAGCAGCAGATGCAGCTCTGCATGCTCGGGCACCTGGGACTGGATAAACAGCGTCGAGGAACCGCCGCTCACGCCGGCTGCCAGCCAGTCGATCAGCATGTCCCAGACGTTCTGCTCGATGTTTTCCGGAGTCTCGTAATGAGTCGTCAGGGCGTGCCAGTCGGCGGCGAAGAAGAAGCACTCGTACTCATGCTGCAGCCTGACCCAGTTTTTCAATACACCGTGGTAGTGGCCCAGATGCAGACGACCAGTAGGTCGCATACCTGATAAAACCCGACGCTGTGACTCAACGGAACTCAATGAGGACTCCTGAAATGCTCAGTTTTGATGGAAAAAGCCAATGTGGCGCAATTATACGCATATCGGCAACAGAATCATGAATGATCGGGAGCGCCGCCGAAGGGTGCCGGATCACCCAGTCCGACACGCCGCACCTCAGGTTCCCCTTCGAGCAGACTGACCACTGTGGTTGGCTCGATATTGCAGGCGCCACCATCAACAATCAGGTCAAGCTGCTTGCCCAGGCGATCGCGGATCATCTCCGGGTCAGTCAGCGGCAGGTCGTCGTCGGGCAACATTAGCGTGACACTCATCAGCGGCTCGCCCAACTCCTTGAGCAGGGCCTGGGTGATCTGATGATCGGGAATGCGCAGGCCGATGGTCCGCCGCTTTGGGTGCAGCAGGCGGCGTGGCACTTCATTGGTCGCGTGCAGAATAAAAGTATAGGGGCCCGGGGTACTGGCCTTGAGCAGACGGAAAGTCTGGTTGTCCACCTTGGCGTAGACACCGAGCTCGGAGAGGTCACGACAGATCAGGGTGAAATTGTGCTTGTCATCCAGTTGCCGCAAACGCCGAATGCGCTCGAGCGCATCCTTGTCGCCGAGATGACAGCCCAGCGCATAGGCAGAGTCCGTTGGGTAGGCGATCACGCCGCCGTTGCGGATGATCTCTGCCGCCTGGCGAATCAGACGCACCTGCGGATTCTCGGGATGGATATGGAAATACTGGCTCACGCGGTGGTCCCTCGTCGTGTTTTTCCGCAGTTTATCGAGAAAACAGCGAGTCGTCCCATACCGGTGTGCATTGGGCTGGCAATGCGGTCATTCTGCCCAGCGCAGTCCAGGGTGATTCGGGGGTATGGAAATCACTACCGCAACTGGCGAGAAAGCCGAACTCTTCGCACACCTTGCCCAGATAGGCTACCTGTTCTACCGCCTGCTGGCCGTTAACCACCTCGATCCCGCGGCCGCCCGCCTGGGCAAAATCCCGGAGCATGCGCCTGAGCTTCGAGCGGGTAAAACCGTAATGCCAGGGATGCGCCATCACCGCCATACCACCGGCCGCGCGGATCTGCGCTACCGCATCGGGGAGCTCGGGCCAGTGCTGTTTGATATCCCCGAGCTTGCCTGCACCCAGCCATTTGCGAAAGGCTTCGGCCCGATCACGCACATGCCCTGCCTCGACCATCCAGTCCGCAAAGTGCGGGCGCGCTGGCGGGCTGTGCGGGTCACCGCCGGCCGCAGCCTGTACCGCCATTGCGCCTTCCAGCGCGCCGGGCATGCGCTTGGCTTCAAGCTTGCGGGAAATCTGTTCGGCTCGCTGCCAGCGACCATCGCGCACGCTCTCGATCGCTTGCATGAAATCAGGAGACTGGGGATCAAAGCCATAGCCCAGCACATGCAGGGTATGCCCCTGCCACTGCGCCGACAGCTCAACGCCGCTGATCCAGTGCATACCCAGCTCGCGCGCCGCCTGCGCCGCCATGGGCAATCCATCAAGACAATCGTGATCGGTCAGCGCAACCATCGACACGCCGGCGGCCGCTGCTTCGCGCATCAGTTCCAGCGGATCGAGCACGCCATCCGAGGCGGTACTGTGCATGTGTAAATCGGCAATCACTAGGGGCTCCCGGGCCGGAAATCAGGGACAAATCTCAAGGAATTTCATTATTATGCAGGCCAAACGCTGACAACACCTAACCCGATGGCATAAGTTACAGGCCATGTCATCAACCGAACCGGATCGAGGCTCTACCATGTATTTTGCCATTATGGCCACCGACGTTGCCGATTCACTAGCCGCGCGCCTTGAAGCACGGCCTGCTCATCTGACGCGCCTGCAGGCACTTCAGGATGCCGGACGGCTATTGGTCGCCGGCCCGCATCCGGCGATTGAAACAGTCGATCCGGGGCCCGCCGGATTTACCGGAAGCCTGATCATCGCGGAGTTTCCGTCCGCAGCGGCCGCGCAAGCCTGGGCTGCAGAGGATCCGTACGTCGCCGCCGGTGTATATGCCGACGTAGTAATCAAACCCTTCAAACCCGTACTGCCCGCCTGAGCCAGGAGCCATCATGAACCAGACATTGCAATCACTGATCCTGGGCCTGTGCCTAGCCATGCCCGTTTCAACCATGGCGCAGCAGGCCGGCGAGCCGCAGACCGACGCACCCGAAGCGGCCGTGGCCGCCGAGGAAACCGATGTGGGTACGCTGCAGGCCGAACTCGCCCGAGTTGAGGCCGAGCGCCAGCGCCTCGCCCAGCGTCTGGCGAACAGTGCCGACACCGAAGAACTGCAGCGCTTGCGCGAAACCAATCGCGAGCTGCAGAACCAGCAGATCGAAAACAGCATGCAGGCCAGAGCTATGCTCGAGAAGCAGCGCCAACAATGGTTCATGGTCGGCGGCGGTACCGTGCTGGTCAGCCTGCTGATCGGCTTTTTACTGGCGCGCAGCAGCAAGCGCAAGCGCAACGAATGGATCAATTGACCGACAATGCGATTCTGATCATCGACGATGATCAGGAGCTCTGTGCGCTGCTTAGCGACTGGCTGGCGACCGAAGGATTCAATCTGGCATGCGCCCATGACGGTGCCAGCGGCCTGCAGATGGCCGTGAGCGGGGCCTTCAGGGTGATCATTCTCGATGTCATGCTGCCCGGGATGAACGGGCTGGAAGTGCTGCGCAAGTTGCGCCAGCAATGCAATACGCCCCTGCTAATGCTCAGCGCCCGCGGCGAGCCGGTTGACCGCATCCTGGGTCTGGAACTGGGCGCCGACGACTATCTCGCCAAGCCCTGCGATCCCCGGGAACTGGTAGCCCGTCTGCGCGCACTGCTGCGGCGTAGTCAGGCAGCCATGCCAGACAGCATTCTGCAGGTGGGTGATGTGCGCCTCGACACCAACAGCCTGATGGTCTGGCGTGCCGATGAACCGCTGTCCCTGACCCAGAGTGAAGCGATGATCCTGCGCGCCCTGCTTGAACAGCCGGGTCAGCTGATCGACCGGCAGACCCTGTCGCGTCAGGCGCTGGGCAAGAGCCTCGGCCCATACGACCGGAGCATGGACATGCACCTGAGCAACCTGCGACGCAAGCTCGGTCCGCATGATGATGACCGGCCACGCATCCAGGTCCTGCGCGGCCGCGGTTATCTTTATAGCAGCTAAGGCGCCCTGCCCGGTCTTTACACAGCCTTTACCCAGCCAGAGCCCAGCTTGACACAGCAGACCGCAGACTGCGTTCCATGGCCTGATCCCAGGCCAACACAGAACAGGAGTTAGCCCATGAAACACACTCTTATAGCCTGCGCACTAGTAGTAGCCGGCGGTTTCTCTGCCGCCGGATTTGCCGCTCAGCACAAAGACGCCGAGAGCATGCACGCCCGCCATATGGATCGCATGGCCCAGGAGCTGGAACTGTCAGCCGAACAAAAGGAGAAGATCGGCACCCTCAACGGCACGTATGCCGAGCGCTATCGCGAACTCAGCCAGGCCCACCGGCAGGAAGTACGCAACCTGTTGAACGAGGAGCAGCAGGCCAGGATGCAGCAAATGCGCAAGGAGCGTCACGAGAAGATGTCTGAACATCACGCCCGCCACGCTGATGGCAAGCACCGCGCGCACGCTGATCGCGACAACTGATCCCTGTGCGACTGTTCTGGAAGGTTTTTGCCGTTCTCTGGATCGCCACCTTGCTGGTGGGTGGCTCAGGCTTTCTGGTCAGCCGCGCCCTGCAGCAGGATTGGCTGCTGGTGCAGTTCCATCCACAGCTCAGGGATTTCGCTGACGAGCTTACCCAGCTCTACGAGACTCAGGGGCCGGGCGAGGCACAGACGTGGCTGGCAGCCCAACGCGAGTCCAACCGATTCCGCGCCCAGCTTTACAGTGGCGATGGCCAGCCCCTGCTTTCCGGCACCCTGCCCCAGTTACCGCGTTTCGCTCAACCTCCACCGGCCGACAGCCGCTCGCGGGGCTCGCGGCACGGGCGCATGTTCCAGCTCGCCTGGAGCTCCGAACTGGCGGATTATCACCTGAGCCTGTTCGTACCGGCAGCGGAGCTGTTTCGCTGGCAACGCACCCCGCTGGCGCTGATCGCCAATATTCTGCTGGCGATGCTGCTACTGGCAATCATCAGCCTGCTGCTGAGTCGCTACCTCACGGCTCCATTGCGCCAACTGGGCTTCGCCGCGCAATCGCTGGCGCAGGGTCGGTTCGAATCCGACAAGTTGAGCCGCATCGGTCGCCGCCGCGACGAGATAGGCGATCTGTCCCGGCATTTCAATCAGATGGGTATACGCGTTCAAAGCCTGCTGGACAGTCAGCGCCAGCTGATGCGCGACATCTCTCACGAACTTCGATCGCCGCTGGCACGCCTGCGTGTAGGGCTGGCACTGGGCAACCGACAGGCGCTGAGCGAAAATGATCCGCTCTGGCTGCGCCTGGACCGTGAGTGCAGCCGCCTTGATGCGCTGATCGAGGACATCCTGACCCTCAGTCGGCTGGACAGCCAGGACCAGCCCGCCGAGCGCTTCGCACTCGACCCGGTGGTGTTTGCCTGTGTCGACGACACACGGTTTATCGCCGGTGACCTGCAAATCGAACTGCGCGGGAGCACCGGTTGCCAGTTACTCGGCTGGCCGGACCAGCTGGGTAGCGCGGTGGACAATCTTCTACGCAATGCCGTGCGCTTTTCCCCGCCCCACGGCCTGATATGCGTCACCCTTCAGCGAGCAGGGAGCAACGCGCATGTTCAATCGCCGGGCACGTGCCGGGTTACCATCGAAGATGCCGGCCCGGGCGTGGGAGAGCAATGGCTTTCACGGCTGGGCGAGCCTTTTTTGCGTCTGCCGGGGCAAACGGCCGACAGCGGCCATGGTCTCGGACTCACCATCGCTCAACGGGCGATCAGCATGCACGGCGGCACGCTGGCGTTTGGCCGCAGCGAACTTGGCGGACTGATGGCGACAATCGCGCTTCCGGCTCAGCCTGGCCAGGACTGAAAAAACGCCTCGGTGGACAGTTCGGGCAGGTTCTTCACCGGCCCGCCCGGATGACCGACGTACAGAAACGCAACGATCCGTTCATTTTCGGCCAGGCCAAGACCGCTGCAAACAATTTCGTGCGTGGCCATCGTTCCGGTACGCCAGACGGCGCCCAAACCCATCGCATGCGCAGCGACCAGCATGTTGCCCACCGCCACCGCGCAGGACATGTCCTGTTCCCAATCTGGCACCTTGGGGTGCTGGCGATGCGAGGCTATCGCCACGATCAACAGGGGCGCCCGCTCCGGCTTGCGCCGCAGGCGTTCCAGCGCATCCGGATCCATATCTGGAGAGACAGCCAGCGTGGCTTCTGCAAACAGATCACCCAGACGCTGCTGCCCCTCGTTTTCGATTACCAGAAAGCGCCATGGGCGCAGCCAGGCATGGTCGGGAGCGCGCAGAGCGGCCCGAAAAAGTGCTTCGCGTTGATCCTGCGTCGGCGCCGGGCCAACCAGGCGGGTTACCGATACGCGCTCGTGCAATGCGGTCAGTGCATCCATCAGGCAGGGTCTCCTGTGTGTCCGGTCTCCGGGGCCTTGCGGTCCAGGTGCTGTTCGCGATACTGCCCGGGTGGCATACCGAACCAGCGCTTGAAAGCGCGGAAGAAATTGCTCGGGTCAGCAAAACCCAGCAGGTAAGCAACCTCCAGTAGCGTCAGATTGCGCTGGCGCAGAAGCTGCATCGCCAACTCGCGACGAGTTTCGTCCAGCAGCTGCTGAAAACTGGTGTGCTCTTCCTGCAGGCGGCGTTGCAGGGTTCGCGTGCTCATGCTCAGCGCACTGGCTACGGTCTGACGCTTGGGCTCGCCCTGCGGCAATAACCGGCAGAGTACCTGCCGCGCCTGGTGAGTAACCCTCGTCTGCTCGAAGCGGGCGAGATAATCCCCGGCAAACTGGTCATGCATCTGCGCCAGGGTGGCGTTACCGGAAGCCAGTTTTGCGTCCATCACACTGCGCGCAAACCGCATGCTGTAGCTGCCCGCGCCAAACCCCAGCGGGCACTGGAACAAGGCTTCGTGGGCGCTGATATCATCAGGCTGAGGGTAAGCAAAATCCACCCGCAATGGCAGGATGTGCGAGCCGGTCATCCAGCGGAAGAAAGACAGCAGATAGGCCAGCGCAGCATCGTGACTCTGGCGCGGCGCTGGAACGCTATCGCCATGGATATGCAGTTCCATCGTGTAGCTGTCAGGGCTCTGGGTCAGCGACATATCCGAGGCTTCGCCGATAATGCGCTGATACCGCACCAGCCGGGCCAACCCTTCACGCAGATTGACGCTGGAGAGCAACGCAAAGCCAACCACATTGAAGTGCGCCGGACGGATGACGCGTGCCATATTCAGGCCAATCGACGGATTGCCCGAAAGTTGTACCGCCAGTTCCCACAGACGGGTCATCTGATCCTGCGCAATTCTCGCATCGGGATCGCCCAGCACGGCGTAGTCCATGCCCAGTTGCGCAAAGAGCTCGCGGGCGTCTAGACCTTCCAGCTCCAATGCATGGACAATCGCCAGCGCCCAGCTCGACGAGGTGGTACGTTCAAGTTTAGTCATGCATGCCTCGCTAGGCGCATTTGCGCGCTCGACGGATCAGATGCATGTAATCAGGCAGAGTCACGGGCTGGGCCTTTGGAAAACCGGAAGCATGGCTTTGGCACGTGCAGTCATAGGGTGATCTCCGTTGGCTGTTCTATAGTCAAAGGATACCCTATTCACCGGAGGTGCAGCATGGCCCAGACAGATTCAGCCAGCCCGGCGGGCGATAAGGAATTCCAGTCCTTTGCCGAGTTTTATCCGTTTTACCTGAGCGAGCACGCAAACGATACCAGCCGCCGGCTGCACTACATCGGCAGTCTGCTGGTGCTGTCGATCCTGGCATGGGCAGTACTGACGCAAAGCTGGTTGCTGCTGATCGCGCTGCCGTTGGCCGGCTATGGTTTCGCCTGGGTAGGACACTTCTTCTTCGAGAAGAACCGTCCAGCCACTTTCAAATACCCGCTTTACAGCTTCTTGGGCGACTGGGTAATGCTCAAGGACGCGCTCACCGGACGCATCCGCTTCTAACGCGCGAGCGAGTGTCAGGACCGCGACAGTCTGCCCGGCATCGTCGCTATATACTGAGTGTCTGTACAAATAGAGGAGAGATCCCATGAGCGAGCAACGTGCAGGCTTCAAAGCCATGCAGGAAGGTACAGCCGAGGATTGGCAATTGATTTCCAGCCATTTCAAGGCATTTTCAACCGGCCTGCCCGACCGGGTCATGACTCACCTCCAATTGCTCGATGGCGACTACGGCGGGTTCCCGATCGACCGCCTGGAGCATTCGCTGCAGACTGCCACCCGCGCCCATCGCGATGGCCGTGACGAGGAGTATGTGGTCTGCGCATTGCTGCACGACATCGGCGATACCCTGGGATCCTTCAATCACCCGGACATTGCCGCAGCTATCCTCAAGCCCTTCGTTTCCGAGGAAAATCTGTGGATGGTGGAAAAACACGGCGTGTTCCAGGGTTACTACTTCTTCCACCACCTGGGGATGGATCGCCACCTGCGCGACCAGTTCAAGGACCACCCGCTGTATCAGCGTACCGCCGAGTTCTGCGCCAAGTATGATGCCACCGCATTCGATCCGGACTATGAGTCCGAGCCGCTGAGCTTCTTCGAGCCGATGCTGCGCCGAGTATTCGCCAAGCCCCGCCAGTCGATCTACAAGGCCGTGGGCAAGGACGCCAACGCCGCCTGAACCGGCAGCGGGCTCAACCGGCCCGCTTCGCCTTTCCTCCCCGCGTTTCCGCACGGACCTCTTTGCGGTTTCCCTGAACCGTGATGCATATTATGATCGGTGAATAAATAGCCCCGACTGATACGGAAGCTGCCGCCTGCTTGCTCGCAGCATGCCAGCTAGCCAGAAAAAAAATCGATCAGCGGGCCACTTCGCGCGTCAGGGAAAGACTGACCATGATCTTCAATAGCCGCGTTCAGCCGGTCAAACCGCCGCTGGAAGGATTTCACTCCAGAGTCATCGCCTACTTGTGCGTTGTCGTCACCTTCAGTGCGCTGACGGTTGAGCAGGGTTTCAACGCCATCAATACCGGGGTAATCGTTTACGCATTACTGTACCCCCATCTGGTGCGACTGCTGGTCAATAACATCAGGAATCTGCAGCCATTCCACAGCCGGCTGGCTCTGCTGGGTATAGACGGACTCAACACCGGTATATTCATCACTCTCTGCGCCTTTAGCACGGTCCCCAGCCTGGTATTCGTACTGCTCATCAGCTTCTCCAGCATCATCATCGGCGGGCCGATTTTCATGTTCACCGGCTGGCTGCTGGTTCTACTCGGCCTCATCATCTCAAGTGCCGTCGTCACTCCCCAGATTGCTCTACATACCTCGACACTGGTGGCGTTCAGCAGCCTGTTCAGCGGTGGCGCGTTTACCCTGATCATGGCTGCGTTTGTTTATCGTCAGGGCCGCACCCTGGCCCAGGCGCAGAAGGTGATCAGCGCCGAACAGGAAAAGACCGCCAGACTCGCGACCAACCTGTCCAAATACCTGTCACCGCAGGTATGGGAGTCCATATTCACCGGAAAGCAGAGCGTGCAGCTGGAAACCCGGCGCAAGAAACTGACCGTATTCTTTTCCGACATCCGCGGCTTCACCGAGCTTGCCGAGGAGATGGAAGCCGAAGCCCTGACCGATCTGCTCAACAACTATCTGAACGAAATGTCGCGAATCGCGCTGCAGTATGGCGGGACCATCGACAAGTTCATCGGCGACTGCGTGATGATCTTTTTTGGCGACCCGGCCAGTCAGGGCGCCAAGCAGGATGCCGAGGCGGCGGTATCGATGGCGATCGCCATGCGTAAACACATGAAGGTGCTGCGCCAGCAATGGCGCAGCAAGGGCATCACCCGGCCACTGGAAATCCGCATGGGACTGAGCACCGGATATTGTACGGTGGGTAACTTCGGCGCCAACACCCGCATGGACTACACGATTATCGGGCGCGAGGTGAACCTGGCCAGCCGCCTGGAAAACGCGGCGGAAGCAGGCGAGATCCTGATCCCCCACGAGACCTATTCGCTGGTCAAGGATCTGATCATGTGCCGCGACAAGGGTCAGATCAATGTGAAGGGCTTTTCACGCCCGGTGCAGATCTACCAGATTGCCGGCCTGAGACGTGACCTCGGCGCCGCCCCGTCGTTCGTCGAGCATGAAATGCCCGGATTCTCGATGTATCTCGACACCAGCGGCATACGCAACTACGATAAGGACCAGATCATCAAGTCCCTGGAGCAGGCAGCGCGCAAGCTCCGGGACAAGGTCATTCTCTGACACCCTCGCTGCTGAGCGCTGCGCCGGGCACCGGTTCCACCGCGGTAAGGTCCGGCGCCCACTGATATAGCTCGATGCGCCCATCCAGGTGCTCGATCAGCGCCGTGCAGGACTCCACCCAGTCACCGCAGTTATGGTAGTCAATGCCATTTACCCGTCGAATTTCAGCATGATGGATGTGCCCGCACACAACCCCTTGAAAACCTCGTCTGTTGCATTCATGGGCCAGCGCCTGCTCGTAATCGCTGATGAAGCTGACAGCACTCTTGACCCGGTGCTTCAGATAAGCCGACAGCGACCAGTAACCCAGCCCGCAACGACTACGCCAGAAATTCAGCCAGCGGTTCAACACCAGGGTGAACTCGTAGGCATGGTCGCCGAGAAACGCCAGCCAGCGATGGCACCGGGTGATGACGTCGAACTGGTCACCGTGGGTTATCAATAATCTGCGGCCATCCAGTGTCTGATGTTCCGCTTCATCAACCAGATGGATATTACCCAGTACCAGGCTGGTATAGCGGCGCAGGAACTCATCGTGATTGCCGGTGATGTAGGTCACCCGGGTGCCCCGCTTGCTCATCGTCAGCACTCGGCGCAGCACGTTGGTATGCGACTGGGGCCAGTAGATTTCGCTGCGCAGTCGCCAGCCATCGATGATGTCACCGACCAGATACAGATGATCGCATTCATGGTTCTTGAGAAACTGCGCAAGTTTGTCCGCCTGGCACCCCCTGGTGCCCAGATGCAGATCGGATATCCACAGCGTACGCACCCTGTGCTTGAGTTCCGGCAAGATCGTTTCGGCCTGGCTCATGATGATGTCTCCCTGGCATGCCATTGCAGCCTGGCTATGCACCCTTGCACCCTGATGACAGAGCGATGACCGTTGCGTGACACTCGACGCTCTGCCTGCCGCATCTGCGCTCGCGGTTACGCCTATTTGCCCTGTGGCTCGTATACAATACCGGCGTTCAGGTACCCGTCCGGATTCAGGTCAATTCCATGTTCAAACGCCTCTGCTTGCTCTTGCTGCTCGTCATCTCGCCAATAACTGCGGCCCAGGAACTGCGCACCGGCCTGGTTCTGTCCGGCGGCGGTGCCCGCGGCCTGGCGCATATCGGCGTACTGAAGGAACTCGAAGCACGCAACATCCCCATCCACGCGATCGCGGGCACCAGCATGGGCGCGGTGATCGGTGGTCTCTATGCCGCGGGTTACAGCGCTGCGGAAATCGAGCAGATCGCCCTGGAACTGGACTGGCAAACGACGCTCGGGGACGACCCGCTGCGCCAGGACATTCCCTTCCGGCGCAAGCAGGACGACCGCGACTTTCTGGTCAAGCACCGCCTGAGTTTCGACCGTGGCCGGCTCAGCCTGCCGCTCGGGCTGTTGCAGGGCCAGAATCTGGGCCTGGTTCTGGAAACCCTGCTAGTGCACACCAATGACATAGACGACTTCGATCGTTTGCCCATTCCGTTCCGTGCGGTAGCGACCAACATTGCCACCGGCGAAGCGGTAGTGTTCGATCAGGGCCACCTGCCCCTGGCGATTCGTGCGAGCATCGCCCTGCCGGGTTTCTTTGCGCCGGTGAAGGTCGATGGCCAGCTGCTGGTAGACGGCGTGCTGGTCAAGAACCTGCCAGTCGATGTCGCCCGCACTATGGGTGTTGATCGCCTGATAGTGGTGGACATCGGTACGCCACTGAAGTCGACCGAGGAGCTGAACTCGCTTCTCGACGTGATGGATCAGACCACTACGCTGTTGACCCGCACCAACACTCAGGAACAGCTGGACACGCTGGGCCCCGAAGACTTGCTGATCCAGCCCGAGCTCAGCGCCATGGGTTTCAGCAGCTTCGACGAGGCTGCCTTTGCGATCAATGCAGGGGCCGCGAGCCTGGACCGGCGGCCCGGCCTGCGGGCCTTCATGGCAAGCAACCCACGGACTGAAGAAGGCCTCGAGTCGGGCGTTGCCAGGCCTGAAAGGCAGCCAGTGATCCACAGGATACAGATCGAGAATAGCGGCAAGGTCGCCGATGAGGTAGTGCGCAGCATGATCAGCCAGCCCCTCAATGAACCGCTCAATCTGGATCGCCTGGAAACCGACATGGGCACCATTTACGGCACCGATTACTTCAGCCGGGTCAATTACGAGGTGGTCCACGGAGAACAGATCAATACCCTGCTGGTCCGCACCAGCGGACGGGAAACCGGTACTGACTACCTGCGCCTGGGACTCAGCCTGGCCGACGACTTCAATGGCGACAGCCAGTTCAATATTGGCGCGAGCTTTCGCGTCAACGGCCTCAATCCATTGGGCGCTGAGTGGCTGACACGCGCGCAGCTGGGCGAGCACCAGATTCTGTACACCGAGTTTTACCAGCCCCTGGACTACGGGTCGCGCTATTTCGTGGCGCCCTTCATCGATGCCGAGGCGCGCAACGTGGAAGTGATCGTGAACAACGATCCGGTTGTCGATTACCGCCAGAAACGTTACGGCGCGGGCCTTAATCTCGGCAGACAGATTGCCAACAATGGTGAAGTACGTTTCGGCATTTCCCGCTACCACGGCGAAGCCGACGTGCGCGTGGGCGATCCCAAGCTGCCGTCTTTTGGCTTCGAGGAGGCCTTCTACTCGGTTCAGCTCGACCGCGATACGCTGGACAATGTCAATTTCCCGCGCGCCGGGGATGAGGCACGTTTCACCTGGCGTCAGTCCGAGCCGGACCTGGGCGCGGACGAGCGATATCGCCAGGTGGAGCTGAGAGCGAACACGGTTATGGCCACCGGCCCGAACAGTTTCCAGTTTGGCGGCTCTCTGGGGCGCACCGACGGCGATGTCGGTGTGCCCCAGAGCAGCTTCCTGCTCGGCGGTGCCGGCCAGTTTTCCGGGTTCCGGCAGAACAGCCTGGCGGGCCAGAACTACAATCTTGCGCGCCTGCTCTACTACCGACGCCTGAATCCAGGCCGGTTTGTACCCGTGGGACTGCCTGTCTACCTGGGAGCCAGCTTCGAGTATGGTCGGGTCTACAACAAGGAAGACGACGGATTCGATACCGGATACATCGGTGCCGGCAGCCTGATGCTGGGACTCGATACCCTTCTTGGCCCGCTGTTCTTCGGAGTAGGCGCGAACGAGGAAGGCGAACGCGCACTCTACATGAAGCTCGGCCAGACCTTCTAAGCTGCGTGTGTCTGGCGAGCGGCGGGAATCTCAGGCTCCGGCAATTTCGTGAATCAGCGCGGCGCGGATGCAATGCAGCACGCCCTCTTCGACCGGCTCTTCAAGCTCACGGGCAATGGTCCGCACGCCAGGCAAGTCCTCCTCGGCTTCATTGAGGAACGCATCCTGTATGCGCTCGAGCTGACCGGGCGGCAGATCAACGGCCTGGTGCAGCGCCAGCTTGCCTATGCTGATGGACTGCGCCAGCTGCATGTATACCTGCTTGACCGGCATGCTCAGCTGGCGGCTGATCTGCTCGGCGGTCATGCCGGCCATCGCCAGGGCCTGGGCATCCTGACTCGCCTCTTCGGCACCTGCCGCCGCCGGTGCATCTCCCACCAGCACCTGAAGGAAGTCGGCCCCGTAGCGCTCCAGCTTATGCGAGCCGATCCCGCTGACCAGGCCCATGTCCTGCAGGTTGCCCGGACGTTGACGCAGCATGTCGACCAGGGTCGAATCCGGAAAAATCACGTAGGGCGGCACGCCATGGGCCTCGGCCAGCTTCTTGCGTAATGCCCGCAACGCCTCCCAGAGTGGCTTGTCGGCCTCGGCAATGACGGCTTTCTCGCCGGAACGCGAGGGCAGCGGCGTGGTTCGGCTGGCATCCTTGCGCAGCGCCAGGCTCTCTTCGCCGCGCAGCAAGGCTCGGCAGCTTTCCGACAGCCTGAGACTGCCATAGCCATCCAGATCGATCTCGGCCAGTCCACGTGCGATCAACTGGCGGAATACCGAACGCCACTCCTGCTCCGACAGATGCTTGCCTATGCCATACGTGGACAGGTGCTGATGACCGGCGCTGCGGATTTTCTCGTTGTCGCGACCGAGCAGGATATCTACCAGATGGCCAACCCCATATCGCTGGCCACTGCGGTAGGCACTGGACAAGGCCATCCTCGCAGCTTCACTGCCATCCCAGGTGTCAGCCGGTTCGACGCAGTTATCACAGTAGCCGCAGGGCTCGGGCATGGTCTCGCCAAAATAGTCCAGCAGCATCTGCCGGCGGCAACTGGTGATCTCGCACAGCCCCAGCATGGCATCGAGCTTGTGGCGTTCGATGCGCTTGTGCCGCTCATCCCCTTCCGAGTTGGCCATGATCTGGTTGAGCATCAGGACGTCCTGCAGGCCGTAGGCCATCCAGGCATCGGCTGGCAGACCATCACGCCCGGCCCGGCCGGTTTCCTGATAATAGGCCTCAACGCTCTTGGGCAGATCCATGTGTGCAACGAAGCGCACGTTGGACTTATCGATACCCATACCGAAGGCGATGGTTGCGACCATGATCAGGCCTTCTTCGTTGAGAAATCGCTTCTGATGCGTTGCCCGCAGCTCAGCCGGCAAACCCGCATGGTACGGCAGCGCTGGCCAGCCCTGGGCGCTCAGCCACTGGGCGGTGTCATCGACCTTGCGCCGCGAAAGACAATAGACGATACCCGCGTTGCCCTTGTGCCGGCCGAGCAAGCCGAGCAGCTGCTGGCGCGGCTTGTCCTTGGGCACGATGCGATAGAAGATATTGGGACGGTCAAAGCCAGAAATGAAACAAGGCGCATTTTCCAGCTTCAGACGCTGGCTGATGTCCTGCTGGGTGCGCTCGTCCGCGGTCGCGGTCAAAGCAATACGCGGCACCTGTGGAAAGTGCTCGGCCAGTTGCCCGAGCTGCAGGTACTCGGGCCGGAAATCGTGCCCCCACTGTGATACGCAGTGCGCCTCGTCGATCGCGAACAGCCCGATATCCAGGGTCTGCAGAAATTGCAGTGTGCGCGGCTTGAGCAAACGCTCGGGGGCCAGATAGAGAAAATCCAGCTCGCCGCGGCGCATCTGACCGGCGATTTCGCGCTGACCATCCTCGCTCAGCGTGGAGTTCAGCGCTGCTGCCTTCAGCCCGAGTTCGTTCAGGGTCGCGACCTGATCATCCATCAACGCGATCAAAGGTGAGACGATCACTGCCAGCCCCTCACGCAGCAACCCCGGAATCTGGTAGCACAGGGACTTGCCACCGCCTGTGGGCATCAGTACCAGGGCGTCGCCACCGCTCGCCACCTGGTCGATGATGTCGGCCTGCTGGCCGCGAAACTCGGCGTAGCCGAATATGTCCTTGAGTCGCTGCAGAGCTTGCTCGCGCATGGGGCTCCCTGGATTGAATGTGACGAGTTGGACCTGACGTACAGCGTACCGCGCTGATCCGCTAAGCCTGGCATTGTAACAGCCCCGCGGCCGGTATCCGCGCCGCATGTCAGCAGGTGATCAGCGCCTTTGGCAAAAGGCCAGGGGCGCGCGTACAATGCACGCATTATCCACTATGAGGTGTCCCATGTCCTTCGCCGACCAACTCGAGCGCCTGCAGGAATTTCTAGATGCCGACGACCTGCATGATGAAGCACTGGATTACCTTGCCGCGCACGGGTATCTCGCTGCGCTGTGCATCAGTCCGGTAGATGTTCCCGAAGAAGAGTGGATCGCCGAACTCTTTGCCGAGGAGCCCAATTACCGTGACGAAGCGCAGAAAGCCGACATCGAAGACGGCTTGCGCGCCCTCAAGTCGCAAATAGCCCGTGACCTGGCCAGTGACGAAGACCTCGAGCCGCCCTGCGATCTGGAGCTGGGCGACGAACCTGACCTGTCGGACCTGCGCAGCTGGTGTGTGGGCTTTCTCGAAGGCGTGTTCCTGCGCGAGGAGAACTGGTTCGACAAGGACGAAGAGACGGTGAGCGAGCTGTTGTTGCCGATCATGGTGGGCTCGGGGCTATTCGAAGACCAACCGGAATTCGCCGAGATTGCCCAGGACGAACAGATGGTCGATGACATGATGCAGCACATCCCGGAAATCCTGACCCAGCTGTTCCTGCTGTTCCACGCACCGGAAGACAAGCCCAAGCCGGCCCTACTGTCTCGCCACTGAGACACGCAGCTGCGCTTGAATAAAAAGGGTCTGTTTTTACAGGCCCTTTTTTACGGCCCGGCTTTGACCGTCCAGTATGACCATTACCGCTTCAAAGCCAGGGAAATCCCGCCATCCGCCAGCAGTCACTGGCATCCACCAGCATGTGGATCAGCAGACCAATGCCCACCAGCCTCAGCGGACGCCAGAGCGTCATCAGCAGATAACCGGTAATCGCCGTATAACTGTGCAACGGGTGGAAACCGATCGAACAGCGATCGGCGGCAAAGATCGGATCAGCCAGCAGGTGATCCAGGTCCACCAGCATGACCACCAGCATGATCAGCCAGGCTTTGCGCCACTGCTGACGAAAAAACAACAGCGCCACAGCAAGTGGCAGCAGTACATGCAACGCCAGATGAAAAGCCAGGGTCCAGCTCATGCTGACGCCGCGCCTTCTCCGGCCGCGACCCAACGCTGCAGCAGCGGCAACACGTCGCCCGGCGATTGGTAACCGTTGGCCAGCAGTGCCAGCTGTCCGTTACGCTCTGCGAGCAAGGTCGGAAACCCGGCTATGCCCAGGTCCCGGGTCCAGGAAAAGTCGGCGGCGATTGCGGCCCTGGTCAGCTCCGCATCGAAGCACTCACCGAATGCCTTGCGTCGATAGCCAGTCTGCTCGGCCAGATCGATCAACGCCAGTGTCTGGCTCACATCCTCTGCCCTGGCGTAGAACGCATGCTGGATGGCTCTGACCAGAGCCCAGACCTTGTCCGCATCCAGTTCACGTCCGGTTACCAGAGCGCGACACGCCGGCTCGGTGTTATAGACAAAGGCATCAGGCAGGTCGTCAGGGGTCATGAAAGGCTGGCCGGAGGCGATCGCCACCGCCTCCCAATGCTCGGCCAGCGCCGACCTGGCTGCGTCATCCAGCGGTGAACGCGCGCCGGGGCGCAGCCCACCCGCCACCAGGTGGATGGGCAACCCAGGATAATCAGTCCGTATCTGGTCGATCACCGGCGCAAAACCCCAGCACCAGGAACACATAGGATCCATTACATAGAGCAGGCGCTGGGACATTCTGGTCTCCTTCAGGTGGTGCTGTCAGGGGAAGGCTGGACCTGTTGCTGTCCGATCGGATGCGGCTGGTTACGCAGCTTGGCCAGCTTTACCTGGCGCTGGCGTTCCTCGGCGCGGCGGCGTGTTTTTTCCGGCAGGCTGTCGTAGCAGCGTGGGCAACTCACACCCTCCTCGTAGTGTGGCGAGGCTTTCTCATCGGCCGATATCGGATGACGACAGGCATGGCACTGGTCGAATGATCCGGGCGCAAGATCATGTCTCACAGTCACCCGGTTATCGAACACAAAACACTCGCCATTCCAGCGGCTCTGCCCGGACGGTACTTCCTCGAAATACTTGAGAATGCCGCCCTTGAGGTGAAAAACCTCATCGAAACCCTGCTGCAGCATGTAACTAGAAGCCTTCTCGCAGCGTATGCCGCCAGTGCAGAACATCGCGACCTTCTTGTGCCTGGCCGGATCGTAATGCGCCTTCACGTAATCCGGGAATTCGCGAAAGCTTTTGGTCTTGGGGTCTACCGCGCCCTCGAAAGTGCCAATCGATACCTCGTAGTCATTGCGGGTATCGATCAACAGCACCTCGGGGTCGCTGATCAGCGCATTCCAGTCGGCCGGCTCGACGTAGGTTCCAACCTTCTCGTTGGGGCTCACGCCCTCGACGCCTATAGTCACGATCTCTTTCTTCAGCTTGACCTTGGTCCGGTAGAACGGCATTTCCTCGCAGAGCGATTCCTTGTGGTCCAGGTCGCTCAGGCGCGCATCGCTGCGCAACCAGTCAAGGACCGCGTCCAAAGCCTCGCGGGGGCCGGCGATGGTGCCATTGATCCCCTCGCGGGCCAGCAGCAGGGTGCCCTTGACCCCATTGCTCAGCAATGTGTCGAGCAGCGGTTGGCGCAGGGCCTGGTAATCTTCCAGCGTGACGAACTTGTACAGCGCCACTACAACAATCCGGGACATGTTCTACCTCTGTGTTCAGTCAGCGCCCACGTAAAGGGCGTACCATTTTCAGCGCGGGCGATTCTAGCAGAGGTGGCAGAGCACGTCAGTGGCTGACTTTACCGTCCGTATTGTCCGCGTTCCTGCCACCGCCCAGACAATTGGGCGAGTCGGGCGCCTGCTGACGCGCGCTCCATTCCCCTGGCGTGTAGGTATGCAGCGCCAGCGCATGAATCTTCGACATCAGATCACCCAGGCTGCGATACACCGCCTGATGACGCTTGACCGCATTCAGGCCGGCAAATTCGTCGCTGACTATCACCGCCTTGAAATGCGACTCCGAGCCGGGCGGCACGCTGTGCATGTAACTTTCATTCACCAGCTCGAGGTGAACCGGCTGCAGGCTTTGCAGGGCCTGGTGCAGCTCATTCTGGATTTCGCCCATGGTCTCTCCGGTGTGATCGAGTGATAACGCGATTGTACAGCACTGAGCGGCTAGCGCAGATCCTGCTGGCGAGCCTCGATTTCCTCCGCCATCTGTCCCAGCAACTCCTGTATGCGGGGCTCCACTCGCTCCTCGACCCGGGCATTGCTGACCGCCATTGATTCGCGAGTGAGCTGCGGCAGATGCTGCATCAGCTTGCGCCCGGCCGGTGACTGGTAAAATTCAATAAGGTGCTCGAACTCCTCTTCACTGAACAGCGGCAGATACAGCTCGACCAGTTCATCGCGTATCGCCTCCCAGGCCAGCTCTCGATCCAGCACCTCACGCGCCTGCTGCTGGTAACTGCGCAGCACCGATTCGTACTGCAGTGAGCCGCCAAGTTGCGCAAACTGGGCATTGATCAGCCTGGTCACCTGATCGTAAATCGGCGCTGTCATGCCCCGTGCATTGGCCAGCTTCAGAAAACGCTCGGCGCTGGCGCGGTGGGACGCCTCCTCAGCCATGGCGCCGGGTGCAAAGGCTAGCCCGCTCAGCAACGCCCAGCACAGCAGTGGCAACACATGAATACGCATGGCTCTGGTTGATTCTCCGGGAATGTTCAATCCAGCTTCTATACTGACAGCCATCAGACACATTGACTACTGGAGGACCAGCATGAGTATGCGCACCGAATCAGACAGCATGGGTGACATAGAAGTACCCGCGGATCGCTACTGGGGCGCCCAGACACAGCGCTCGCTGCATTATTTCGCGATCGGCGAAGAGCGCATTCCTCTGGCGGTGATTCACGCCCTGGCGCTGATTAAGAAGGCCTCGGCCCGCGTCAACCACACGCTGGGGAATCTGGACGAAGACACCGCCATGCTGATTGAGCAGGCCGCTGACGACATAATCGAGGGGCGTCTGGATGACAACTTTCCGCTGTCGGTATGGCAGACCGGCAGCGGCACCCAGAGCAACATGAATGCCAACGAGGTGATCGCCGGTCGCGCTAACGAGTTGTCCGGCGCAGAGCGCGGTGGCAAGCAGCCGGTGCACCCCAATGACCATGTCAATAAATCCCAGAGCTCCAACGATACCTTTCCCAGCGCTATGCACATTGCCGCCGTGATGCAGACCCGCGAAAAGCTGATACCCGCGGTGCGCGAGTTGCGCAATGCGCTCGACGCGCAGGCGAGCCGTCACGCGCAGCTGATCAAGATCGGCCGTACCCACATGATGGATGCCACGCCGGTGACCTTCGGCCAGGAACTGTCCGCCTTTGTCGCCCAACTCGACATGGGACTGCAAGCGGTGGAACAGGCACTCCCCGGCGTCTGTGCGCTGGCCCAGGGCGGTACCGCAGTCGGCACCGGCCTGAACACCCCGGACGGCTTTGCCGGCGGACTGGCGGAGGAAGTCGCACGCCTGACCGGGCAGCCATTTACCAGCGCAGCAAACAAGTTTGCCGCGCTCAGCGGTCACGAACCCCTGGTCCAGCTACACGGTGCCTGCAAGCAACTGGCAGCCACCCTGATGAAGCTGGCCAACGATCTGAGGCTGCTCGGCAGTGGCCCCCGCGCCGGATTCGCCGAAGTGCGGCTGCCCGCCAACGAGCCTGGCAGCTCGATCATGCCCGGCAAGGTCAATCCCACCCAGTGCGAGGCCCTGTCGATGATTGCCTGTCAGGTGCAGGGCAATGATGTGACCCTGGGCATTGCCGCCAGCAGCGGCCACCTGCAGCTGAACGTGTTCAAACCGGTGATCATCCATACCCTGCTGCAGTCGATCCGGCTGCTGACCGATGGCTGCACCAGCTTCCGAGAGCATTGCGTGGAGGGCATGCAGCCGGATAACGAGCGCATGCGCGAACACCTCGAAAACAGTCTGATGCTGGTCACCGCGCTCAATCCGGTGATCGGGTACGACAAGGCCGCGGATATCGCCAAGAAAGCCTACAAGGAAGGCACCACCCTGAAACAGGCTGCGCTGGAGCTGAATTACCTGAGCGAAGCGGAATTCGACCAGGCCGTGCGACCGGAGCAGATGGTCGGGAGCTGATCCCTCACGACCAGGCGCCCGATCCTGTAGGTGCCCCTACGAGGCCGCGGGAGGCGGTGTTACTGCCAGCCGTCTGAGCCGCCTGTTCTTCAGGTTCTGGATCAGGCTCGGCGCCAGCGCGACCAGGGCCGAGCCACTGACGACCAGCAGCGCCCCGAGATAGGCCAGGTTATTCAACAGCTCCGGCTTGATCACTGCGGGCCAGAGCATGGACCCGACCGCGACCATCGCGAAAGTAAACAGCGGGGTGGTGGCAATCGTCGCGCTGACACGGGACGCTTCCCAGTGCACCAACGCTTCGGCAAAGGCCCCGTAGGCGATGAGTGTGTTCAGACAGCAACCGACCAATAACCAGAACTGCAGGGTGGTCAGTTGCATGATCGAAGCAGGCACGGCCAATGGTAACAACAGGGCCGAACACGCCAGATAGATCACCATCATCACGGTGATTGATGACCAGATAGTCAGAAGCTGTTTTTGCGCCAGGCCATACAAAGCCCAGGTGGCTGCCGCACCCAGAGTAATCAGGATACCCAGTGTATAGCTGGTCATCTGTGTGAAGAGCTCTGCGAGACGCTGGTTGAAGAACAGTACAAACCCCACCAGTAAAACCATCAGGCCGATCAGTTGACCGATGCCGAACCTCTCACGAAAAACCCACATGCTGCCCAGCATCAGCATCACCGGCGCCACCTGAATCATCAGCTGCATGGTGCCGGGCGTCAGTCTGCTCAGGCCCATCAGATACAGAACGTAGTTGAATGTGAGTCCCAGGATGGCCACTACCAACAGCCAGCGATTGGTCACCGACAGCGCCTTTATCGAAGGTAAACGTCGACGCCAGGCGAGCCAGACAAACAGAACGACGCCCGCGGTGAACAGCCGGTACCAGGTCACGGTGTAGGGATCCATCCCCTTGAGCACTTCCTTGAGCATGATGGGCAGTACCGCCCAGAGCACCGTAGTGACCATGGTCAGAAGAAAGCCGTACAACCAGCGACCGGACGAAACGTGCATGGGGAAACTCTGAACAGAAGAAGAGAAGGATTCTGCGGCATTCTACTGGCGCGCCCGAGCATGCGCACAGCTACAGCTGTGCAGAACTTGCAGTAGCAACTGTTACGTGCCGGATTGCACGATAGACAAAAAAACAGCTGCGCCCTTGCGGGTAGCAGCTCAAGGGAGAGCAGAACACTTGGGTGATGATGCTCGGGCCTGGACCCGACCGCCATTGGACCAAGGTCTGAGCTAGCTGCGTTTGGACGTATCACCATCGTGCAGTCGATGCCAGCCGGTGTCGTCGGGTTCCACCGGATAGCGCGCCCAGCGCACAAACTCAGAAAGCCGAGTGATACCCGTGCCGCCCTCGCCCATACCCTTGATCGTCTTGTAGCGCACCCGGCCCGGACGACCGGGACGCCGGGCCACGATCTGGACCACCTCGCGCACCGACCAGTTCTTGCCGGGCATACCGTTGCTGTAAAAGCCGCCCACCTTTAAATCTTCTTCAGCCACCCGTTTACTCTTGGCATGGGCGTTAGCCAGCTCTACCAGCTTGAGCAGGTCGTCAAACTGGATATCGACATAGGAATTCATTTCCCGCAAGGCATGGTGGAAATCTTCAGGAGCGATACCGGTGAGCTTGCCTGGCTCGGTTCTGGCCAGCGCCAATGGATAGCGGCGCCAGTCAAAAAGGCTGTTGAACAGGATGGCGGCGCCGACGATGACCAGCGCATCCAGCAGGATCGGATAGAGCACAAAGGAGAAACCGGCCTGCTGGATTTCCGGGCCGCTCAGCACCACGATCATTGCGGTGGCGCCGCCCGGCGGATGCAGGCAACGCGCATACATCATCAGCATGATGCTGCCGCCCACTGCGAACGCTGCCACCCAGGGGCCGGCCGGAAGATAAAGCATGCAAGCCACGCCAAAGGCCGCGGAAATCACCTGCCCGCCAACCACGGGCCACGGCTGGGATAGCGTGCCGTGGGGCATCGCGAACACTAGCACCGCGCTGGCCCCCATGGAGCCGGTAACCCAGAGCGCCCCCTCACCAGCGAAACCAAGATGGGTAATCCAGTAGACCAACAGCAATGACAGGGTCGCGCCCACCGCCGAGAGCAATTTCTCCTGGTGACTGGTGCTATCGGGTCGCCAGCCGATGAAATGCACGCACCGGCTTAGCCATCGCTGCCCCATCAAAACCTCGCTCGCTGTGAAAGTGGCACAAGAAGTCCAATGATACCCTCTGTTACATCGGAGGTAACAGCATGCGACAGATTGGCCGCCATGACTGCTATGCTGACGCAAGCATACTGACGATCGCAGAAAGGGGAATAACATGGGCAACCTGGCCACCGAGTCACTCGACACATCGAAAGAAGGCGCAAAAGTGCTTGAAGAGCAGGAAGCTCGCGAGCTGCTTGCCAGCCTCGACGGCTGGTCACTGATCAGTGTCGAGGGCGTACCGCGACTAGAAAAGGTCTATTCTTTCAAGGACTTCAAACAGGCGCTGGCCTTTACCAACCAGATCGGAGCACTGGCCGAGGATGTGGGTCATCACCCGGCGCTGCTGACCGAGTGGGGCAAGGTGACGGTCACCTGGTGGAGCCACAACCTGGGCGGCGTCCACCGCAATGACCTGATCATGGCCGCCCGAACCGAGCGGCACAAGAACTGACTTTCAGAACAACGCGCCGTCGGCCTCCTTCTGCAGCAGCAGAGCCGGTGGTGCGAAACGTTCCCCATACTGCTCGGTCAGATAGCGCGCCCGCGCCACAAAGGCTGACACGCCGTACTGATTGATGAACTGCAGGGCACCGCCGGTCCAGGCAGCAAAGCCGATACCGAATATCGATCCGATGTTGGCATCGGCGACGGACAGTAATACGTTTTCTTCCAGGCAACGCACCGTCTCGATAGCCTGGATAAACAGCATACGGTCACGCACGTCCTGGACGGGAATCGACGCATTGCCTTTGCCAAAGCGGCTGCCCAGTTCCGGCCATAGATACTTTTTGCCGCTGGTTGGATAGTCGTAGAAACCCTTGCCCGCGGCTTTGCCGGGGCGCTCGAACTCCTCGACCATGCGGCTGATGACTGCAAAAGCCGGATGCTCCTGCAATGGCTTACCCTCAGCAGCCAGATCCTTGCGCGTCTGCTCGCGGATATGACTGATCAGGCTCATCGAAACCTCGTCCGAGACCGCCAGCGGTCCCACCGGCATGCCTGCCTGACGGGCCACGTTCTCGATCAGTGCTGCCGGAACACCCTCACCGAGCATGGCGATACCTTCACTGGTGAAGGTACTGAACACCCGCGAGGTAAAGAAGCCGCGGCTGTCGTTGACCACGATCGGCGTCTTGTTGATCTGCATGACAAAATCGAAGGCACGTGCCAGTGTCGCATCGTCGGTCTGCTCACCCTTGATGATTTCCACCAGCGGCATCTTGTCTACCGGACTGAAAAAATGCAGGCCGATGAAGCGCTGCGGCTCTGCGATCGCACCAGCCAGGCCGGTAATCGGCAACGTGGAGGTGTTGGAGGCAACCACGGCGTCGGCCAGTGCCTGCTCGGCGGCAGAGCCGGTGACCCTGGCCTTGAGTTCGCGGTCTTCGAATACTGCTTCGATTATCAGATCGCAGCCGGCAAAATCGGCATCGTCGATGGTCGGTCTGATCCGCGCCAGAATCGCCTCGCGCTTTTCGGCGGACATCTGTCCGCGGCTGACTTTCTTGTCCAGCAAGGCTGCAGAATACCCCTTGCCCTTCTCTGCTGCCTCCGGCGACACATCCTTGAGCACAACCTCGATACCGGCCACCGCCGACACATAGGCAATGCCGGCGCCCATCATCCCGGCGCCCACGACTCCAACCTTGCTGGTCGGGCGGGTATCGAATCCCTTGGGTCTGGAGCCACCTGCCTTGATCTCGTTAAGCTGGAACCAGAAGGTGCCAATCAGATTCTTGGCCACCTGACCGGTCGCCAGTTCGGTGAAATAACGGGTTTCGATAATCTGTGCGGTATCAAAATCAACTTGCGCGCCTTCAACCGCAGCGCAAAGAATCTTCTCTGGCGCCGGCATGCAACCATGGGTCTTGCTGCGCAGCACCGAGGGCGCTATCGGCAGCATCTGCGCCAGGGCTGGGCTGCTCGGGCTGCCACCGGGCATACGATAGCCCTTGGCATCCCAGGACTGGACTGCCGCGTGGCCTTCGAGAATCCAGGCCCGTGCCTTGGCCAGCATATCATCCCGGTCACTGGCCAACTGATGGATCAGTCCCGCTTCCAGCGCCGTGGCCGGGCCTACCTGTTTGCCTTCAACCAGATACGGCAAGGCCTTTTCCACGCCGAGCAGGCGCACCATGCGCACTACGCCGCCACCGCCCGGCAGCAGGCCGAGCGTCACTTCCGGCAGACCCAGCTTCACCGCCGGATGATCGATAGCGACACGATGATGGCAGGCCAGCGCCAGTTCCCAGCCGCCGCCCAGCGCCGCGCCGTTGATCGCCGCCACTACCGGCTTGCCCAGGGTTTCCAGCCGGCGTAACTGGGCCTTGAGACCGAGCACCATGTGATAGAAGGACTCGGCATCAGCTGGCGTTACCTTGATCAGCTCATTGAGGTCGCCACCAGCGAAAAAGGTTTTCTTGGCCGAGGTTATGATCACGCCGGCTAGCTGTTCCCGCTCTTTCTCCAGACGATCCACCGTCTCGGCCATGGCCTGGCGATAAGCGGCGTTCATGGTATTGGCACTCTGGCCGGGCATATCCATGGTCAGGACGACGATATTATCCTGGCCCCTGTCGTAACGAATGGCATTGGTCATATTCGGCTCCTCAGACGCGTTCGATGATGGTGGCGATACCCATGCCACCGCCAACGCAGAGCGTGGCCAGCCCGTAACGCAGGCTGCGCCGCTCCAGCTCGTCGAGCAGCGTGGCGAGGATGATACAGCCGGTGGCACCCAAGGGATGGCCCATCGCGATACTGCCGCCATTGACGTTGATCTTCTCTTCCGGCACCTGCATCTCGCGCATGAAACGCATCACTACCGAGGCAAAGGCCTCGTTGACTTCAAACAGATCGATCTGGTCTATGCTCATGCCGGCGCGGGCCAGCACCTTGCGGGTGGCCGGAGCCGGGCCTGTCAGCATGATGGTGGGATCGGTACTGGTTACCGCGGTAGCGACGATCCGACCCCGCGGCGTCAGGCCGAGCGCTTCACCCTTGGCCCGGGAGCCGATCAACATGGCGACCGCGCCATCGACGATTCCCGAGCTGTTACCGGGAGTGTGCACATGATTGATACGCTCGACCTGCGGATAACGCTGCAGCGCCGAGGCATCAAAGCCCATCTGTCCCATCGCCTCGAAGCTTGGCTTCAGCGCGCCCAGACCGGCCAGGGTGCTGTCGGCGCGGATGAACTCATCGTTGTCCAGCAACATGATGCCGTTCTGGTCGGTCACCGGCACCAGCGTACGGGCAAACGCACCCTCTGCCCTGGCCCGAGCCGCTTTCTGCTGCGAGCGCAGCGCAAAGGCATCGACGTCCTCGCGGCTGAAACCCTCCAGAGTGGCAATCAGGTCCGCGCCAATGCCCTGTGGCACAAAGCGGGTATGCATGTTGATTTCCGGATCCATCGCCCAGGCGCCACCATCGGAGCCCATCGGCACCCGCGACATGGACTCCACTCCGCCGGCCACTACCAGGTCTTCGAAACCGGAGCGCACCTTCATCGCCGCGAGGTTGACTGCTTCCAGACCTGAAGCGCAAAAGCGGTTGATCTGCACGCCGGCGACACAGTCATCCCAGTCTGCCGCCAGTGCTGCTGTCTTGGCGATATCCGCACCCTGGTCGCCGACCGGCGTTACACAACCCAGAACGATGTCGTCGACCTGGCTGGTATCCAGATCGTTGCGCTGCTGTAGCGTGCGCAGCAAACCGGCCATCAGGTTCGTCGGCTTGACGCTATACAGCGATCCCTCTTTCCTGCCCTTGCCGCGGGGCGTGCGCACCGCATCAAAAATCATTGCCTCAGTCATCTGCTCTCTCCATCGTGGCCATGCCACCTACCCTACCCTGCGCCAGTGCCGTAACAATGACCAAAACGCTCAAATGCGCTGACCAAAGCTTGCGGCCAGGCCTGGTGCCTGCCGCATGCCACGGTCGTGCAGCACAACATGATGTCAGATTGATTGCATATCCATACCCGTTCGCGAATTGCCCCGCTGGGCATGTAGCCAATTGGTCTAATGCAGCATTGCTAGAACATATATGATCAAGTCAGAATAGCGGCGCGGGGAACTATGAGTGGCGCCAGCAACAGCGCAGTACCACAGTGATGACTGCGCAAAACAAAAATAAACGCACTAAAGAAGGTGCTTGCGATGAAAAAGCCGATCAAGGCCCGCTTTTCAACCGTCGGCCTCGTATTCGTAGCCACCTGGCTACTGCTGATTCTGCCTAACATCAATTGGGGCGGAGCTGCCTGAGGCGCGCGGTTAAACCCCGCAGACCAGCTTGACTGTACAATGGCGCAAAGATGCCTGCGCCATTGGAGACCCATTGAACCCGACCCAATCCCTCGCCGAACTGACCTGGACCGAAAGCGGTCAGCCCGTTTCCGTGCAATTCGGCGACGTCTACCCCTCGGGCCATAGCGGCCCAGACCAAAGCAGACACGTCTTCCTGCGCCCAAACCGGCTGGAACAGCGGTGGAAAAACCTGAAGCCGGGCGACAGCTTCTGTATAGCCGAAACCGGCTTCGGCACCGGCCTGAACTTTCTCACCGCCTGGGAACTCTGGGATCAGGTGGCGCCGGCGGGGGCGCGCCTGCATTTTCTCAGTGCGGAGAAGTTCCCGCTTGCCGCCGCTGACCTGCGGCGTGTACACGCGTTGTGGCCAGAGCTCGCGCACTGGTCGGAGCAACTGCTGCAGCAATACACCTCGCCGAGCCCCGGCTGGCAACATCATGTTCTTGGCGATGGCAGGGTAACGCTGACCCTGTTAGCGGGCGATGCGCTGGACATGCTCGGGCAACTGGATGCCTCGGTCGACGCCTGGTTTCTCGATGGCTTGCCCCCGGCAATGAGTCCGGCCATGTGGCAACCTGCCCTCTTCCGGCAGATGAGCTGGCTGTCGTGCGCCGGCGCCACGTTAGCCGCCTCCACCGATGCAGAGGAGGTGCATTCAGGCCTAGCGCAAGCCGGGTTCACCGTTGCGCCCGCTGCGGCCTTTGCCAACAAGGGCACGATGCTGGCCGGCCAGGCGCAGGAGCGCGCGACACCGCAGTGGAGCCCTCCCTGGTATGCCCGGCCGCTTCAGCCAGGCACCGGGCAACGGCAGGCAATGATTATCGGCGCAGGCCTTGCCGGCTGCTGTACGGCATGGGCTCTGGCCATGCGCGGCTGGAAGGTCACCGTTATCGAGCGCCATCCCGGCGAGGCCCGCGAGGCCTCGGGCAACCCCCAGGGCATTCTTTACTGCAAGCTTTCGCCGCATCAGACGCCCCTCTCACGTTTCGTGCAAACCAGCTATGCCTATAGCCTGCGCCTGTTGCACCGCGTTCTTCCGCGGGACGGCATCGGCTGGTCTACATGTGGGGTGTTGCAGTTGAGCGGTAACCCCAGGGAAACAGCCAGATTGCAGGCGTTGGCTGAACAGGGTTATCCGCCCAACTTCCTGCAGGGAGTCGATAGCACACAGGCCAGCGCGATCGCCGGGGTGCGAGTCACCGATGGTGGATTGTTTTTCCCTGAAGGGGGCTGGGTCAGCCCGCCTGCATTGTGCAAGGCGCTGCTTGATCACCCCGCAATCAGTCTGCTGGCATACGCGGAGGCGTTCGATCTGCAGTATCGGGAGGCGCTTTGGCATGCCGAGGATGCCGAGGGCAATAGCATCTGCATAGCCCCCACTGCCATTATCTGCACCGCCGGAGACAGCCGGCGTTTCGCCCAGACCGCGCATCTGCCGTTGAAGACCATACGCGGCCAGATCACCCGATTGCCCGCCACAAGCCAGAGCCAGGCTCTGCGCAGCGTGCTTTGCGGCGAGGGTTACGTGTCGCCGGCACGCAGCGGCGAACATTTCGTCGGCGCCAGTTTTCGCTTCGACCGTTCCGATACCGACCCCAGCGAGGAGGAAAACACCAGCAACCTGGCACTGCTCGCAAGCCTGTCGCCGGAACTGGATGCCGCCCTGCGCAGCGAAGGGCCGCTGGACCCGGCAGCGCTTCAGGCCCGAGCTGCCCTGCGTTGCACGTCACCTGATTATCTGCCGCTGATCGGGCCGGTAGTACAGGCCGAGCAATTTCGGCAGGACTATGCCGTGCTGGCCAAGGACGCATCGAAACGTCCCGACACGGCCGCCCCCTGGCATCCGGGCCTGTATATCAACGTGGCCCACGGCTCCCGTGGGCTGATCAGTTGTCCCTTGAGTGGCGAGCTTATCGCAGCATGGGTCGAGAACGAGCCGCTGCCGTTGCCTCTAGATCTGGTGCAATCCGTACATCCGAGCCGCTTCCTGCTGCGCCAGCTGATTCGCAGCGCGTGACGGGCAAGCCGCTGCAGATATGTTCAGCCGGAATACAGACCGGTAGCGCCCTGGTAAAAGAGTCGACCACCGGTCAGAAACAGGAAGATGTAGCACAATTGGTAGATCAGTTTCTCGTTGCTGCGCTGCAGCAGCCAGAAGCCCATGCGCACACCTATCGGCGCCAGCGGTAGCAGCACCAGGGCAGTCAGCAGGTTGGTCCGGTCGAACTGTCCCAAATAGATATAGGCTGGCAACTTGGCCAGATTCACTACTGCAAAGAATACGGCGATGGTGCCCATCAGCAGTGTCTTGTCGAGTTTCTGCGGTAGCAGATAGACGTTGATCGGTGGGCCCCCGGCATGGATACCGAAACTGGTGAAGCCCGCAACCATACCCCAGAAACCCCCGCGCAAGCGGCTTGCCTCGCGCGGTGGCGGCTCACGGCGCAGCCATATATTGAGAGTGAAGATCAGCGCGATGGCGCCGATCATCAGCTGGATATGCGCATCGTTGAGCAACCGGAACGTCAGCGCTCCGAGCACCACGCCCACCAGCGATGCCGGCAGAATGATTCGCAGATTCGCCCGATCCCAGCGGCCGCGGAAGGTCCGCAGCGCCATTGCGTCCATCGCGATCAGGATCGGCAACAAAATGGCTGCAGCCTGCTGCGGCGGCATCACCAGCGCCATCAGCGGCACCGAGAGTATCGCGATGTTACCGCCGAAGCCGCCCTTTGCGATGCCATAGAGAAGCACCGCAGGTATGGCGCAGAGGTAGAACAGGGGATCGGTAATCATAGCGAATCGAGGGCCGGGGAACGGCTGCGCAGTGTATCATTACTGGCACTGTCATCCAGGAAGTAGACACAATGCTGATACCCCATACCCTGCTGGAGTCCGACACTCTGGCACGCATGCTGGAAGATTTCGTAACACGTGACGGTACCGACAACGGTTACGAGGTGAGCCTCGAGTTGCGTGTGGAACGACTGCGCAAACAGCTGGAAAAAGGCGAGGTAGTCATAGTCTTCCACCCCGACACCGGCGATACCAGCCTGGCCCACCGGCGCGACGTGCCGGCGGACATGCTGGAACAGTACGAGCCCTAGCGCAGCATATCGGCCAATGCCGCGAGGGCTGGCCGGGTGATCGGAAAGGTCACCGCCGAGGTAGCGACCGGATGGGAGGAGAGACGCACCACTACCAGTCCCACTGTGGGATTGACGTGGATCATCTGGCCATGCACCCCCAGCGCTTCGTAGGCTCCGTCGGCGTTGTGGCTTATCCACCACTTGTTGCGGTACGAGTAACCGGGCTGGTAGTCGCGCCCCGATGCCTTGAATGCCTCACGGTCTGCTCCTTCGCGAATGCTGGCAATCACTGATGAGTTGACGATCTGCTGCCCGTTGAAGTAGCCCTCATTGCGCATCATCTCGCCGAAACGTCCCAGGTCACGCAGCGTTGCATTCAGGCCTGCACCAGCCCATTCCGTACCCTTGCTGTCCAGAAGCAGATAAGCGTCCTGCTCAGCCCCGAGCTTGCTCCAGATACGTTCACTGATCAGGTCCGCCAGGTGTTGACCGGTAGCCCTGCGCAGCACCCAGCCGAGCACTTCGGTATGCACTGTGCGGTAAATGAAACGCTCGCCGTGCGCACCATCTGCACCAATGGTCGGAAGATAGCTATACAGATCGCGCTCGCCGACAAAGCCCTCCGGGGTTGGCAGCATTCCCGCTGACAGGGCGTACTTGATCACATCGGATTCTTCGTCGGCATAGATTTCGCTATAGTCGATATCCGCGGTCATGTTCAGCAGTTGCTGGACAGTCGCTCCACTCCAGCCGCTGGTCTCGAGCTCGGGTACGTAACCGGTTATCAACGCATCGGCCTTGAGCGTGCCCTCCTCCAGCAACTGGGTAGCAATCAGCCCGCCAAATGACTTGGTCACCGACCAGAGCATATGCGGATTTTCCGCCGGCATGCCCTCGTGATACGCCTCATAAACCACCTTGCCGTCTTTCATTATCAAAGTGGCATCGGCGTAGGTGGAGTCAAGGTACTGCCGGAAGGTAAGCGAATTACCATCGGGGCCGGTGAAGCTCAGCGCGTCGATCTTAGCTCGCAAGTCTTCCCCGGAGGGCAAAGGTTCGGGCACTAGCGGCCCGCGACGGATATTGCGACTGGGCAGAAGTTCACGCATGTGATGAAACGCCCAGCGCAGATTGGGAAACTGGGTCAGAAAGTTCTCGGCTGTAACCTGTTTGTCAGCCGGCGGCGGAAAACCCTTCATCAGCTGCAACTGATCGAGGCGTACTGTTTCGGGTGCGGGCATGGTCTGAGCCTGTGTCTGATGTGCCAGAATCAACGTCAACGCCACCGCGAGGCTGCGAGCTAAAGTCATGCAAAACTCCCATAGTTCTCGCCGGGGCAACGACGAACTTGCTGTTGTTATCCTGCGCTTATCCAAGACTATCTGACCGCAGCATCACCAGCAGCGCCTGATAGGACAGAGTTTCTGCCTATTCGGTCAGGCACTGCTCAATAGGCTGCGTAGCGTCGCGTTATTGTCTGATAACGCCCGTTTTCCTTTATCGCCGCCAGTCCCTGGTCGAACCGGTCGCGTGTTTCGGCATCAGCGAAACCTACCCGATAGCTGGTCGACGGAAACAGCGCATGCTCGAATACCGGCTGACTGGTGTCGACCCTGTCGGCTATCTCGCGGTTGAATGCACGGATGATCCTGCGATCGCCAATCATCACGTCTACCCGACCCGCGTAGAGCAACAGGTTACGGGTGATCTGGCGGGCTTCTTCGCGATAGCGGAGATTGGCAGCTGCCATTTTCCCGAATCGCGGACCCAGCACGAAACGGGCTCGCTGAAAGGCACTGACAGAGTATCCAGCAAGATCTTCGATGGTCTCAAGCCGGATATTGCGATGCTGCAAGCTCACTGCGACATTCTGATATTCGATATAGACGGTCGAATAATGCGCAGTCACTCCGCTCGTCTCGTTGGTGGTAGCCATCGCATCGAGCTCCTGGTACTGCAACATCCGGTGCAGTCGCTCAAGGGGCGCATAATAGGGTTTCATCTCGATGCCAACTTCTTTCAGAGCAGCCTCTACCAGTTCGTAATCGAGACCGCGGCCCTCTCGTTCGAATACGTAAGGAGGCTTGTGGGTACCAAAACCGACCACAAGTGTCTCGGCGAACCCGCTTGCCGGCAGCAAAACCACCAGGGAAAGAAACGCTGTCGTGAAAAAACGGAACATAGGCCGGCTCACGGAATCATTGGAGAATGGTCACAAGGTTTATACAAATGGCTAATGGATAGCAACTTAAACTCCGTTTCGACATTTATCGGCAGGGTGCTTATAGAGGGGCCAATTGCCGCACCCGCTTGGATGCGTCACGCAATGCCGCTAAGATGAAATAATAATCATTGTAATAACCGAGGTCAGTCATGAAAATAATACCCAGTCTGATGGTTGCAACCCTGCTCAGCATTTCCGCCGTGCCTGCCTTTGCCGCCTGCACCGCCGAGGATGCGGTAACCAAGGCAGAAGAGGTTGCCGAAACCGTACATCGCCTCGCTGACGGCGACCCGGTCAAAGCCAATGAGCTTTACGAGCAGCTGGTGGCACTGCAACTGCGCAATCCAACGACAGACGAGCACGATCCCTGCGAGGCCTATGACCGCATCGTTGAGGAACTTGAGAAGCAAAACACTGCGAAAGAATGACTTTCGTAAAGAATGACTTTCGTGACGGTGGCCCGCGTCATGCGGGCCGGCCTTGAAAAGCCCTTGTCGGCGGGATCGCTGGTCTGAACCTTTCCCGGCCATCTCATCATCGAATTAGCCGATAGATTACCGGCACTTTTTCTGCTTTTACATCATCATACCCAGGCATAGACTTCCTCCATCAGTAATAGAGGAGATGGATTCATGTCTGCGTCAATCAAGCGTGACCTGGTAGAAAAACTGGTCGGGCGAGCTGCATCAGATGGTGACGGGGTAAAACTCAAGCGCGTGTTTGGTGGCACGGGGGCCGAACGTTTCGACCCCTTCCTGATGCTCGACGAGTTTGGTTCAGACGAGGCAGCCGATTATGTCGGAGGCTTTCCATCGCATCCCCATCGGGGTTTCGAAACCGTCACCTATATGCTCGAAGGCCGTATGCTGCACGAGGACCATCTGGGCAACCGCGGCCTGCTCGAACCGGGCGGCGTGCAGTGGATGACTGCCGGGCGAGGCATTATCCACTCCGAAATGCCGCAACAGGCCTCGGGTCGGATGCGCGGATTTCAGCTGTGGGTGAACCTCCCGGCAGCGGAAAAGATGCAGCCTGCCAGCTACCAGGATCTGCCAGCCTGCGCTATCAGCGAACAGCACCTCGAAGGCGGCGGCCTTGCACGGGTTATTGCCGGAAGCCTGGATATCGACGGTCAGACCGTTACAGGCCCCATCTCCGGCAAGACCACGCAAGCGCTGTATGTCGACCTGCATCTGGCCGCTGATGAAGCATGCGAATTGCCGATAGCAGCTAACCTGAATGCGCTGCTGTATACCTATGACGGAGAAATCGATGTGTTCGGCCGCGAACAGGGTACGACGCTGCCCGCCGGACACCTTGGCCGTCTTGGCGAAGGAAATTCGATCTCGATCCAGGCCGGCCCTGCCGGCGCCAAGGTACTACTGATCGGTGGCAAGCCCCTGCGCGAGCCCATCGTGCAATACGGCCCCTTCGTGATGAATAGCCGGGAAGAGATCGAGCAGGCAATGCGTGACTTCCGTAGCGGCCAGCTCGCATCCTGAGGGCGCCGCGGCTGGGTCGGGGCGGGACGGGGGATTCAGATAATCGGGGTGCGCCCGGCCAGCGCGTGGGCCAGCGTCCCGCCATCAATGTACTCGAGCTCGCCGCCCAGCGGCACACCGTGGGCAATACGCGACACCTTGATGCTCCGTGGCTTGAGCATACTGGCAATATAATGAGCGGTTGCTTCACCCTCCACAGTGGGATTGGTGGCCAGTATCACTTCCACTACTTCACTGCGCTCCACCGCCTCGAGCAACGCGGGAATACCGATTTCATCCGGGCCCATGCCGTCAATTGGCGACAACTGCCCCTTGAGTACGAAATAGCGTCCACTAAAGCCCCCCGCCTGCTCGACGGCCCAGACATCGGCCGGACTCTGCAATACGCACAGCAGGCTGGCGTCGCGCCTGGGATCGGCACAGATCGGACAGATCTCGTTCTCGCTCAGAGTGCGGCAGCGGCTACAGTAGCCCACCCCGTCCATTGCGGTCGCCAGCGCTCCGGCAAGATGCCGGGCCACATCACGATCGCGCTCCAGCAGGTGCAGCGCCATGCGCTGGGCTGTCTTCGGACCGACGCCGGGCAGCCCGCGCAGCGCGTCGATCAGATGGCGAATCAGGGGACTGAAGCTCATGGCACCGCCTGAATAAAGTGGGAGATTGGCTTCAGAACGGCATCTTGAAGCCATCGGGCAGATTCATGCCCTTGGTCATGTCGCCCATCTTATCCTGGTTGTTCTTCTCAACCTTGCGCACGGCGTCATTGAACGCGGCCGCAACCAGGTCTTCGAGAATCTCCTTGTCTTCGCTCATCAGACTGTCGTCGAGGCTGACACGCTTAACGTCATGGCGGCCAGTCATCACCACGGACACCAGGCCAGCACCCGATTGACCTGTTACCTCGGCGTTAGCCAACTCTTCCTGCATTTTCGCCATCTTTTCCTGCATTTCCTGCGCCTGCTTCATCAGCCCGGCCATTCCACCTTTCATCATGCTGCTGTCCTCGCTCAATGGGTCGTCGTGTCAATGGGGCGGATACTACCTTCACAGATCTGTGCTGCGAATTCACGCATGAGGCCCAGCACCAGCGGATCCTGCTGAATGCTGGCTTCGGCCTCCTGCTGGCGCTTGTGTTTGCGACGCGCCGCAGCGATCGCTGGTGTCTCCTGATCCGGAGCGGCTACTCGCACGTCCAGTTCGATATCGCTGCCGATATGCTCTACCAACGCCTGCTGCAGACGCAAGCGATGATTCTCGTTATACAACGCGCTGTGACCCGGATCCAGATGCAGCGTCCATGCGCTGTCGGAGCGATCGACAAGTTGGCAATGTGCTGCAATGCTCTGGGTCAGACCGCTTAGCTGCAACTGCAGGAAGGTCTCAAGCCATTCGGCGGCCAGGCCCGTCGCAGCAGGCAGATCGCCTGTGGCTTCGTCTGAGACCTCATCCACATCGGGGTCCCCCAGGGCATCTGCCGACTGCCACTCGCCCAGGTACTGTCCGAGGTCGAGGTTATCCTCGTCGTCGGCATCACGTTCATCGACATCCTGATCCGCCGACGTGGTCGCCTGCAGCCAGTCGGCCGGCGGTTCATTCTGGGGCGGTTTGACTGGCGCTGTAGTCTTGAGCGGCTGTCCGGGGTTAGTTGAACGTCGGGACCCGGTCGCTGCCTCGGTCGCATCGGCGATAGTGGCTTCTTCATGCGGTGCGCTGGACGGTTCTGACACGGCACCTTCGCAAGCCTTCAGCTCCTCGGCCCCGAGCAGCGGTGCGGCAACCTCCGCTTTCACCGCGGATGATGGTCCGGGGCGCGCCATGGTCATTTCCGCGGCAGCCGTGGTGGCGCCTTGATCGGCAGCATCTGAAGCAGCTTGTTCAGCAACGGGCGCAGTTGCGTGCCGAACCGAAGAATCTGGCCTGGGGGATCCGGATTCAGCGCTGGCCTGGCTGAGTCCCGTCGGCTTTCCCGGCAAGACTCCAGGCGGCGCCGTGACAGCGTCCTGTTCGAGAGTGCCGGGCCTGAATGCCAGCATGCGCAACATGGCCATCTCGAAACCGCCGCGCGGCTCAGGAGCCAGCGGAAGATCTCGGCGTCCGTGCAGACCCAGCTGATAAAAAAGCTGTACGTCCTCGGCACTGACCCGGCCGGCAAGATCAAGAACCCGATCCTGGTCGCCCAAGCTGTTATCCACCGCCTGCGGCAACACCTGCGCGATGGCAACGCGTTGCAGCACTGACAGCAGCTCGCTCAACACGCCGGCAAAATCCGCGCCCTGCTCCGCCAGCTCGGCGACAGCCGCCAGCAGCTGCTGCGCCTCACCTGCTGCCAGTGCGTCCAGCAAACCGAATACCTGGCCGTGGTCGATGGTGCCCAGCATGCTGCGAACGTCGCTAACCTGCAGCGCCCCGTTACCGAACGCAATCGCCTGGTCTGTGAGACTCAGCGCATCTCGCATCGATCCATCAGCGGCCCGTCCGAGCAGCCATAGGGATTCCTCGTCAAAACGGATCAGCTCATCACCCAGTACATGGCGCAGATGGTCCACGATCTTTTCCGGCGGCATGTTCTTCAATGAGAACTGCAGGCAGCGTGAAAGAATGGTGACGGGCAGTTTTTGCGGGTCGGTGGTCGCGAGCAGGAACTTGACGTGTTCCGGCGGCTCCTCCAGCGTCTTCAACAGCGCATTGAAACTGTGGCTCGACAACATGTGCACTTCGTCGATCAGATAGACCTTGTAACGCCCGCGTGAGGGAGCATATTGCACATTGTCGAGCAGCTCACGGGTATCCTCGACCTTGGTACGGCTGGCTGCATCGACTTCAATCAGGTCAACGAAACGCCCTTCATCGATCTCGCGGCAGGCCGAACAGGTTCCGCAAGGTTCGGAACTCACTCCCGTTTCGCAGTTCAGGCACTTGGCCAGAATGCGCGCGATAGTGGTCTTGCCCACCCCCCGGGTGCCGGTAAACAGATAGGCGTGATGCAGCCGGTCATGATCAAGCGCATTGATCAACGCCTGGAGCACGTGGGTCTGACCGACCATCTCGCGAAACAGGCGCGGACGCCATTTGCGGGCAAGTACCTGATAACTCATTGGATGTGTGCTGTCCGATAGGGTCTGAAAGGCAAGCCGGTACTGTAACCAAAGCAGGCTGACTTTGCGAGATGCGCGGGGGAGCAAAAGAGTTCTGATGACAGAAGGTCGTCATGGGTGGCGACCCTACCAGCCACACCCCGGCACACGATGTAACCGCTGTGGCTGCTCCCTTCCGGGCCTGACCAGGTTAACGGCGAATCATTGCGAGGGGACCGGCAGGGCCACCATAACGAACCTGTGCTAGACAGGCCGCGCTATTGTAACGGCTTGGCGCCAACTTACAACCCATTGTTGACGCTCTGGAAGCCATCCCTGGCTTCGGGGAATTAAGCATCCTCAGGTGCGGAAACGACCGACCTGATCCTGCAGGCTGGCGGCCAGCCTGGCCATCGACTCGCTCGCCTGGCGGCTTTCACCCGAGTTCTGCGCTGCCTGATCGGAAAGGTCCCGAATGCCGCTGATATTGCGCGCAATTTCCTCCGTCGTCTGGGTCTGCTCTTCGCAAGCAGAGGCAATCTGCGCCGCCATGTCGTTGATGCGT
>NZ_JBFGFI010000023.1:0-39170 GCF_041579695.1 Halopseudomonas sp. | reverse complement strand
TGGCGGACGGGCCGATTGCGGAGCTGAGCGACGAGCTGGTGCAGCAGTATCTGACGGTCTAGCGGTCCGGGCTTGGGTAAGGCTCCTGCGTAGCCGCACCCGAGAATGGATCCCCGCCTTCGCGAGGATGACGTTTCAACCTCCTCGTCATTCCCGCGAAGGCGGGAATCCATTTTGACCTTGCCGTTGGTTACACTGTCACCATGCTGACCCGTTACCGGCTCAACATAAACGTATCGTACTCGAGGTAATCCAGCGCCTTGTATAGACGCATCATGCCCAGCAACACACAGCAGCCGAGCGATAGCCCATGTACTCGAGCAGGCCACGACCATTTACGCACTTTGACCCAAAGAACAGAAACTCTCAGACCAGTTGCAGCAAGAATCCAATGCCGAACCGAAATGTTGAATAGCCAAATGCTATTATGTAAAGAGAAAAGCGCGACAAGATAGACCAACACAATCTGTACATCTTTGCCCAGCTAATTGCCACAATCGACATTAGACTGGATTCATGTACGTAGTCCACTTCGGGTGTAGTCATGGAAAAGAGAACCTGGCCAAGAATGGCCTCCGAATTCAATGCGCAGTTACGCCTACTCACCAATCAGTATCCCTGTGTGATCCGCGACTTCAGCCAGACCGGAGTGCTTGCCGGTCTTGGTGACCAGGCGCTGGCACAGCTGCGCGCCAGCCCTGATGGGCTGACCGGGAGCCTGCTGATGTCCCTGCCCGAACGCAGCGTCAGCATGGAGGTGCAGCTGGTACGACTTACCGATCAGGGCGCCGGGCTACGTCTGAGCAAACCCCAGAGCAGTCACTACCGGGCTTTTCAGCAGGCCGCCGAGCGTGCGCGCCAGCGCTCATCCACAGCCGCCAAACAGTCTGGAGCGGCATCAGGACGTACTCTGGACCGTGCCATGAAGGAACGTCTGGCCAGCGCTGCGAACAACGCGTTTCTGCTTTTTCTCGAAGATCGGTTGCTCGCCTACTTCGACCAGCTTGATACCGCGCTGGTCGTCGAGACTGACCGCCAGAAAAACCAAGCGGCGCAGCAGCCGTTTTTCGACGCCGTGGCGCTGATGCGCAAACAGCGCCCTCGCGTGCTATTGGCCACGGTAAACCGGATCAGTGAAGCAATCCTGGATCTTGCGCAGGGCCAGCAAGGTTCCAAACAACAAGTCATGCGCAAGCCGGCTGCAAGCAAAACTCTGGAGTTGGTGGACAAGGATGACTTCGAAGACTGGCTCGTCGTGCGGGTTGCCGTGTCAAGGGCCGAGGCAGAAACGCGTGACGATCTGATCGAGTTGCAATTGCGGATAGATGCCGCATTTTCGGGCAAACCGGTCAAGCGCCTGTTCAACCCGTTTTCGCCAGCGGCGCTATGCCACACCTTTTTCGAGGTGATCCGACCGCTCGGGCTGAAGAACCCGGCGCTGGAAACAGCGTTTCGGGTCATGCAGACCGCCCTGCTGGGCAAACTGCCGGAAGTCTACCGAGAACTGAATCAGATTTTCACTGCCGCCCAGGTGTTACCCGACCTGAACGTGAGCGAGTATCTGGGCAGTCAGGCCGGCGCCGGGGCTTCGGGCCATGAAACTGTGCACAATGCACCCAGCTCGCAGGCCCAGCCCCAACCCGCCGCCAACCCCGAGCTGCTGGCCGCTCCCATCGCTCCAGCCAGCTCTCCACCTGGCGCGTCGGCCGCAGCACCACCGGTCCGGCCGGCAGCGGTTAATGGCAGTGCAGCTGCCCAGCCGCCAGTGACCAATGCATACAGTACGGCCAGTCAGATGGTGTCGTGGCAACGCCAGCGCGGCAACGCCAACGGTTTTGAAGAAACATCACGCGCGGCCAGCCCGGTTGGGCTGCCCCCCAGGAACACCAGCTCGGCTGCCACCTTGAAGACCCTCAGCCAGATAAAGAACCGTATCGTCGAGACGCCCGATGCGCCCACTGCCTGGTCCCTGAAGCAGCAGATTGTCGAAGCCAGCCCGCCCGACTTCATGTTGAATGCACAGGAGGAGGATGCGGTAGAGATGGTCGAGGGGCTGTTTCAGGGCATCGCGCAAACCGAGCGGGTCGCCGAGGGCCTGCATGCCGAATTGCGCAGTCTTCAGCTGCCGCTGCTGCGCATTATGCTTACCGACCCGGAGTCCTTCAACGCGCCCAGCCATCCCGCAAGGCAGGCAATGAACCAACTGGCCGTACTAGTGGATCAGGACAGCATCAACCTGAATGCCAACCTCCATCCGGTGCGCGAAACCATCCGCAGCATTTTAGCCAGCGAGGACGACGTACAGGGGTTCGCCCAGGCACTACCCAGCCTGGACGAGCTGGTGGCACGGGAGCAACGAATTATCGAGCGCAACCGCCAGCGCATCCGCGAAATATCCGAGGGTCAGCAGCGTCTTATCCAGGCCACCCGATGCGTCGAGCGCGAGCTGACCCGGCTATTTGACCGCGCGATGCCACAGGCGTTGATCGAGGTGGTAGAGCGCGGCTGGAAGGAACTGATGCGTCTGGCCTTTCTGCGTCACGGAATCAAAAGTCGGCAGTGGTCAGGCACCCTCAGCGTGCTGCGCGAACTGCTCTGGCATCTGCAGCCCGAACGCAATATGGGTAACCGCCAGCCCCGCGCGGTCGAAGAACTGCTTGTCATGGTAAGCCAAGGCTTATCGCGAGTTTCGGAGGATTCGGGCTCGTGGGAAAGAATAGTGGGGGCCCTGCGCCAGCTAATGCAAACCGGTATTACTGATACCACGCCGATGGTGCAGTACACCGGAGCCGACTTTGATAGCGATAGCCTGGCGGCGCGCCTGGCGATCCAGACCGAGACCGACAAGAACCTACTGCGCTGGCTCAAGCGCGCCCGCGCGCTTGAGGTCTTACAGTGGTTTGAATCAAGCTCTGATACGCAGCAGCCAAAGCTGTTGCAGCTACTGTGGAAAGCCGATGACGCCAGCCAGTTCACCTTCGCCAATCGTCAAGGTACCCGCAGCCTTGCGTTCACCCTGACTCAGGTAGCCGAGCAGTTGCGCGACGGCACTCTGGAACGGGTGCACGAAGCGGCTCTGCCCGCCGTGGACCAGGGTCTGGATGCACTGATCCAGAAAATGTACGACAAGCTGGCTTATGATTCATCCCACGATCAGTTGACCGGACTGCTGACGCGTAAAGAATTCTCCCGCTGTCTGGCGCAATGTGTCGCCGACGCCAGCGAGAACAGCGCGCAATACACGCTGATCTTTATCGACATCCGTCAATTCAAGGTAATCAACAATACCTGTGGTTATGAAGCAGGCGACCGCTTTCTGCTTGAAACCGCCGATCGCATCCGGGCTACAGTCAAGGAAGTAGCGGAGGCAGAAACCACGGCCGAGAGCGCTGCGGTGATCAGTCGGGTAGGTGCCGACCAGTTTGCGTTGCTGCTGCCTGTGCTCTCGGAAAAGCCCGGTTATCGTCTGGCGGTCGAACTCAAGGCTGCAATAGAAGACAACCGCTTTGTGGAGAACGAACACAGCTTCGTCATCCAGACTGCTGTCGCTATGCTCGGCTTCGATCACCGCAATCAGAAGATAATGGAGTTGTTGCGCTCGGTCGAGGCCGCGACGGAAATATCCAAACGTGCCGGTTCCAAGGATATCCAGATCGTTCTGCCCGGCGACGAGCGCCTCGAGGAACTCGACGAAGCCATGACTTGGGTAACACGCATCAACCGAGCGCTGGACGAGGACAATCTGAAGCTGCGCTGTCAGATGATTGCGCCGCTGGACACTGCAGCCAGTCACCTGCCCCATTACGAAATACTGCTGACAATAATTGATGACGACGGCGAGCATATGCCGCCTGCCGAATTCATCAAGGCCGCCGAAGATTACAACCGGATGGGCGCGGTCGATCGCTGGGTAATCGAGAGGGTACTGCGCTGGATGATGGCGCACCCCGAGCAGCTCGGACTTTCGGGCGGTTTTTCGATCAATCTTTCGGGCCATTCAATGAACGATGAAACCTTTCTGGATTTCATCTTTGACGCGCTTGTGCGTTATCAGGTGCCACGTGACAAGCTCATTTTCGAAATTACCGAGACCACAGCTGTCAATAATCTTGAAGATGCAGCCGACTTCATCACCGAGATGCGTAGCATCGGCTGTCGGTTCTCGCTGGATGATTTTGGCGCAGGCCAGTCGTCATATTCATATCTGAAGCGACTACCGGTCGATTTCATCAAGATTGATGGCTCCTTCATCCGGGATATTACCAACAGCGATGTCGATTTCGCCCTGGTACGCTCGATTACCGAAATGGGCCACTATCTGAACAAAAAGGTGATCGCCGAATATGTTTCCGACCCTGAAATCCTTGCCAGCGTCACCGGGATCGGCGTCGACTACGCCCAGGGCCATGTACACGGGGTGCCAATTCTGCTCGACCATCTGGTCCTCGGTCACCCGAGCACCGGACCATTAGTCACCTGAACCCTCAGGCCTCCTCGGGTCGCCGCTGGCGCTCGTACAGGAACCGGAGTACTTCCGCGCGGTACTGGTTATACCGCGCGTCACCAGCCAGGCTGAGACGCTCGCGCGGGCGTTCCAGCTGAATATCCAGTACTTCACCTATGCGCGCTGCCGGGCCGTTGGTCATCATCACGATCTTGTCCGACAGCAAAACCGCCTCATCGACATCATGGGTGACCATCAGCACCGTATTTTTCAGTTCGGCCTGAATCGCCATCACGGAATCCTGCAGATGCGCGCGGGTCAGGGCATCCAGGGCGCCAAAGGGCTCATCCATCAGCAGCAGTATCGGTTCCATTGCCAGCGCCCGGGCAATACCGATCCGCTGCTTCATGCCGCCGGAAATCTCTGACGGATACTTGTGCATCGCATGATCCATATGCACCAGGCGCAGGTTGTGCTCGATCCACTCACGCATCTCCTTTCGGTTCTTGCGACCCTTGAAGATCTCCTTCACCGCCAGTTCGATATTCTGGTAGCAGGTCAACCAGGGCAGCAATGCATGATTCTGAAATACCACTGCCCGGTCCGGGCCCGGCTGGTTAACCTCGCGCCCCTGCAGGATGGCGCCGCCTTCGGTAGCCTGGCTAAGCCCGGCAACGATATTCAGCACCGTTGACTTACCACAGCCCGAGTGACCGATCACCGACACGAACTCACCTTTGGCGATTTTCAGATTAACGTTATCCAGGGCGCGGAACACGCCACCACGCGTCGGAAAATCAATCGATACGCCGCTCAGCTCGAGAAAACTCATATTGCTGCGCTCGCTAGGGGGTGGCGTCTGGTCGACGGAGGGCGCAGGGCTCATTTCACGAATCATTTGTATCACTGACATAGGTCACCTCATTATCTTGGTGGCGGTTCACTGGCCGGCCTGTTTGTCATGGGAAAGACATTTCTGCAGAGTCACCATCAGCCAGTCGAGCAGGAAGCCGATAAAACCGATCGTCAGAACTGCGACCATGATGCGGCCGAGTGAGTCGGAACTGCCGTTCTGGAATTCATCCCAGATGAACTTGCCCAGCCCGGGATTCTGCGCCAGCATCTCAGCGGCAATCAGCACCATCCAGCCGATACCCAGCGAGATTCGCAGACCGGTAAAGATCATCGGCAGGGCTGCCGGGATGGCAATCTTGAACACCTGCTTCGACAAGGGCAGGCGGATCACCTTGCCGACATTGATCCAGTCGCGGTCAATCGAACCTACGGCTACGGCGGTATTGATCAGGGTCGGCCATAAAGAGCACAGCGTGACCGTGACTGCCGAGGTGATAAACGACTTCTGAAAGAACGGATCGTCCGACACGTACACTGCACTGACCACCATGGTGACGATCGGCAGCCAAGCCAGCGGTGAGACCGGCTTGAGAATCTGCACCAATGGACTGATCGCGTGGTACAGCTTCTGGCTCAGGCCACAAGCCACGCCGATCGGTATCGCAATCAGGCTGGCGACAATGAAGCCGGCAAACACGGTTTTCAGGCTGGTAAATATCTGGTCAATAAAGGTGGCCTTGCCGGTGTACTCACGCCAGCGGACCTCGGCATCGGGATTCGCCGCCAGACGCTCCTCATTACGTATACGCTGGCGCTCGAGAAATGCCTCACCGCGCTCGCGCTCGCGCAGATGATCATCGTACAGATTGCCAGCCTGTTCCCAGACCTGAACAGGACCGGGCAATTCGCCCAGACTGGTCTTGACCTGAGAGGCACCACCCGCCCAGAGCAGGAGAAAAATACCAATGGCAATCAGCGGCAGTCCGACCTGATTGAACAGATCCAGTGCCTGCTCCCGGCGGTTCTCGCCCTTGGCCAGACGGACCACCGGCACCAACCAGTTAAAGCCGGTCATTTCCATGTAATGAATGATTCTGCTCATGACATATCCTGCCTGTAGCATTTGAATTGAAGGTCTGGCTCGCCCTCAAGGGGCGAGCCCGAGAAGTAGGATCAGATAGACTCGTTACCCTTGAGCCCCATCTCCAGGCTTTCCAGATAAGCATTGGGCTTATTGCCGTCGTAGGGAATTCCGTCGATAAACTGGCTGGCGCTGTCGCGCATGCCATCTTCGCTGGCAAAATCGGGAAACTCCGAGGCCTGCATTTTCCCCTCGGCGATCAGCGCATTGGCAGCCTGGGCATAGATCTCCGGGCGGTAAACCTTCTTCGCGGTATCCATGTACCAGCTGTCCGGCTTGCCCTCGGGAATCTGCCCCCAGCGGCGCATCTGAGTCAGGAACCAGATCGCATCGGAGTAGAACGGATAGGTAGCGTGGTGGCGGAAGAACACATTGAAGTCCGGCACGGCCCGCTTGTCGCCCTTCTCGTATTCGAAGGTGCCAGTCATCGAGTTAGCGATGACCTCTTCGTCAGCGCCTACGTAATAGGAGCGCGACAGAATTTCCACCGCTTCCTTGCGATTCGCATTGTCGTTTTCATCCAGCCATTTCGCCGCACGAATCAGCGCCTTGACCACAGCAATGTGGGTGTTGGGGTTCTCCTCGGCCCACTCACTGTTTACACCAAACACCTTCTCAGGGTTGTTTTTCCAGATCTGATAATTGGTTACCACTGGCACACCAATACCCATCGCCACTGCTTGCTGGTTCCAGGGTTCACCTACGCAATAACCATGTATCGTGCCGGCCTCCATCGTTGCCGGCATCTGCGGGGGCGGCGTCACCGACAGCAGCACGTCAGCATTGATTTGACCGGAACTGTCACCCTTGTGCGGTGCGTAGTAGCCCGGATGCAGGCCGGCGGCGGCAAGCCAGTAGCGCAGCTCGTAATTATGCGTGGAGACCGGAAATACCATACCCATCTTGAACGGGTTGCCCTGGTCGCGGTATTCAGTCACCACAGGCTTGAGGGCATCGGCGGTAATCGGGTGCACCGGCTTGCCGTTCTCGTGGGGGATGTGCGGTTTCATTTTTTCCCACACATCATTGGAAACAGTAATCGCATTGCCATTCAGGTCCATGGAAAACGCGGTGACAATATGCGCCTCGGTACCGAAACCAATGGTCGCGCCCAACGGCTGGCCGGCCAGCATGTGGGCTCCGTCGAGAGAACCGTCGATGACGCGGTCGAGCAGCACCTTCCAGTTCGCCTGGGCTTCCAGCGTCACATACAGCCCCTCGTCCTCGAAGTAGCCTTTTTCATAGGCGATTGCCAAGGGAGCCATGTCGGTCAGCTTGATGAAACCGAATTTCAAATCCTCCTTTTCCAGGGCGCCCTGCGCCTGGGCGGCGCCGGATGCGAACAGGCCGAAGCCGACAATCAGGCCGGCGCCCATGCAAAACCGGCTAGCCTTGATCCCGGCACTACGCGAAATATGACTCAGTGTGAAACGTTTCATGATCGGTCCCCTTTGATTGAATATCCCGGGCAAAGGCCTTATTGCTTCTGTTGCCAGGCGCGAATCACGCGCATAAAAAAAGCGCCCACGACAATGACCTCGATGGATCATGTCGGTGGACGCCTTTGCCCGAAAACTGAGAGAAAGCTGTGGAGCGCTAAAGCTAACGCTGCCTGAACACACACTCAGCAATGGTTGTGCCAGGAATCACAGGCTTATGATTTCGTTATAAAAAATAAAACTTGTCGCCCTGCGGCTGCCGCCTCAGCGCCTTGCCGCGGTGCAGAACCACAGGTCATGCACCCCTTATGTGCGACCGTATTGCGTTGCAACACACCAATGAACGCCGTCGCACTTGCATATGCCTGCAACGCGGTTAGATGTGTACTATTGCAAGACACTTCACTTCAGACACCCGGATTCGTTCGATGACAGCATTTCAACCAGAGCAGGAGATTGAAGACATCATTGTCATAGGCGGCGGTGTCAATGGCAGCGGTATTGCCATGGATGCAGCCGGTCGCGGCCTGAAGGTGCTGCTCTGCGAAATGAGCGATCTGGGCTCGGCCACCTCATCACGTAGCAGCAAGCTGATCCACGGGGGGCTACGCTATCTGGAATTCTACGAGTTCCGCCTGGTACGCGAGGCCCTGGCCGAGCGCGAGTCGCTGCTGCGCAATGCGCCCCACATCATGTGGCCACTGCGCTTCCGCTTGCCGCACCGACCGCATCTGCGCCCGGCATGGATGATTCGCATCGGCCTGTTTCTCTATGACCACCTGGCCAAGCGCGAGCTTCTGCCTGCTTCCAGGGGTGTCCGCTTTGGTGCCGGCAGCCCGCTGGTGAGCAGCATCGATCGCGGTTTTGAGTACTCTGATGGCTGGGTAGACGACGCCCGGCTGGTGGTTCTCTGCGCTACTGCCGCGCAGCAGAGTGGCGCCAAAATACGCACACGCAGCCGCTGCATCCGCGCCGAACGCGTTGCCGACCTGTGGCACGTGACGCTTCAGGATCAGCTCAGCGGACAGACCAGCGAACATCGCTGCCGTGCGTTGATCAATGCCGCAGGGCCCTGGGTCAGCAGCCTGTTCATTGATGCATTGCAGCAGCCCGCGCCCAGGCAGATACGCATGGTCAAGGGCAGCCATATTGTGGTGCCGCGTATGGATATCGGCGAGCAGGCTTACATCCTGCAAAACGAGGACAGCCGCATCGTTTTTGTGATCCCCTACGAGGACGACTTCTCGCTGATCGGCACCACTGACGTGGATTACCGTGGCGATCCATCGATTGTCAGTATTTCGGCAGAGGAAACCACCTACCTGCTGGAGGTGGTCAATGACCACTTCAACCAACAGATAAACGCGGAAGACATCGTCTGGGATTTTTCCGGTGTGAGGCCGCTGATGGACGACGAATCCGCCACCGCCCAGAAAGCCTCGCGCGATTACAGCTTCGAACTCGATATACAGCCGAGCAGTGCGCCGCTTCTGTCGGTTTTCGGCGGCAAGATCACCACCTATCGCAAACTCTCCGAAGCGGCCGTTGAGAGCCTGACCGATTTCTTCCCGCAGGCCGGTCCAGCATGGACCCGCACTGCAGCCCTGCCAGGCGGCAACTTCTCCAATCAAGCCGACCTGAAGGCGGATCTGAACCAACATTTCCCCTGGCTGCCAGAGCAGCTGATCGCGCGCTGGGCGCGTACCTACGGCACCCTTGCCCGGGAGCTGCTTCACGGCTGCTCCCGCCTGGCGGACCTGGGCGAGAACTTCGGCGCGGGTCTGTATGCCCGTGAGGTGCAATACCTGGTCGCGCACGAATGGGCAATGACAGCGGAGGATATTCTCTGGCGTCGCACCAAGCTCGGCCTGCATTTGAAGCAGATCGATAACGCTGCGCTGGCCGAGTGCATTCAACAGGCACTGGCAGAACAACCAGGCAGATCGCCCTGCCCGGTCTGATCTCCTAGCGGATTAGAAAGCCACCTGGGCCATGAGCCAGAACTTGCTGGTATCAACAGCAAAGTCGTCTGCACGATAGCGTGCATACTTGGCGAGCATGTTGACCCGGCCAAAGCTGCGTGTTGCCTGCAGATTGACCTCGGATCCGTAGTGGTCGCTGCCGCGGTCGGCTGAAAAATCATGATAGGCCGCCGCCAGTCCGGTCCCGGCCACAGTGCCGGACAGCTTCAGATAAGTGTCCCTGAGGCCGTCGGCTGGCGTGGCGAGAAACACGTCCGCCCAACCGTTGAAGGCATGTCCGGTGGCAAGGGGCGTACTGAAGGCACTGCCATCGACTCCGAGCACCTCGTGTCCGACCCGACCCGAAATAGCGCCCGCTGCTGCACCCAGCTCCAGCAGATAGTAGTCGGCGTCGATGGTCGAAGTCCCGCCCTGGTAATCATCCTGCCTGGCATACTCGAACGCATACAGCAGGCGTGTAGCTGCGCCCATCGGCGCTTCCCCTGCAAAGCGTGCGCCCAGGGTACGGTTTGAGGCCGCCGGCGTATCGACAAACTCGAGGAAGTAACCATAGACGCTCAGCTTGCCCCGCTCCCAGCCGCTGTAGCCCAGGTTCAGCAAATGCGACTGCATGTCGAACTCGCCTATCGGTGAGTCGTCACCAAAAATACGATTGACCTTGTCGATATAGGCGTAACTCAGTTGCGTATCGGCCAGCGCACTGTTGACCAGACTAAAGGCATCGTAGGTCTGCTCGTTCTGCCGCCAACCGACGTTACCGATAAAGCGGGCATTATCGTAGATGATCCGTTGACGTCCGAGCTTGAACAGGTTGTTGGACCAGCCCGAGTAACTCAGAAACAGCTGATTGACTTCGGTATCCTCGGGGTCGGCGACCACCGAATACTGCGTTTCCGCGCTGGGCAACCGCGTGCCGTTGTTATAGCGTTCCGAACCGATCACACGAATGTCATCGAACTCGATGAACGCGGCAAGACCGGAGAAAGTACCAGTGGCATAATTGAGCCGCGTGCGCAGCGTCGAAGCGTTCGCATCTCTGCTCGGATTGTCCTGCTCCACCCACTCGTAGCGGTAGCGCAGGTCCAGACCTGCCTTACCTGACGCGATTGCCTCACCCAGCGATGTACCCTGCGCACCGGCGCTACCACAACCGACCAGCAGCATTCCGGCGATAACGGCTTTTACCCAGCCATTCGCCCCCGCTTGTCCCTGTGTTTGACTGCCTGCATTGCCGAAGGTCGTGCTGTTCATTCTGGCTTCCCCCAATGGTAAATAACGCGCAAAAAAAAGCGTCCACAGATATAGCCATTAGATGGATATACCGGTGGACGCCTTTGCCCAATTGATCGAATGAGTGCCGGAGTACCCGGCTTGCCTCGACTGCGCTACCAGCAATAGTTGTACCAACTATCCCAGCAGGCTGTTTTTGTTAAGAATTAATTTCAGAAATATGTCAGCGCCAGGCATGCAGTGCCTTAACCAGGTGCAAGGTAAACGCAATCCGCACAGCAAGTGCACAGCATACGGTCCTCGATGTATCTCCAGAACCTCTGGCGGAGCATGAGGTCGGCAGGGCTTATGGGGTATAATCAGCGGTCATATTCAATACCCAGCCAATCCTCAAGGTTATCAATGAGCAACAACGCCGCCGAAGTCGCCAAACGCCGAACATTCGCGATCATCTCCCACCCCGACGCGGGCAAGACCACCATCACCGAGCGGTTGCTGCTGATGGGGCAGGCGATCAACGTCGCGGGCACGGTAAAGGCGCGCAAATCCGACCGGCATGCCACCTCGGACTGGATGGCGATGGAAAAGCAACGGGGTATTTCAGTCAGCACCTCGGTGATGCAGTTCCCCTATCGCGACTGCATGATCAACCTGCTGGATACCCCCGGCCACGAAGACTTTTCCGAAGATACCTACCGCACCCTGACCGCAGTCGACTCGGCACTGATGGTGCTCGACGGCGGCAAGGGTGTGGAGCCGCGGACCATCGCACTGATGGACGTATGCCGGTTACGCGACACGCCGATCGTCAGCTTTGTGAACAAACTCGACCGTGACATTCGCGACCCGATCGAGCTACTCGACGAGATCGAATCAGTACTCGATATCAAGGCCGCGCCGATTACCTGGCCGATTGGCTGTTATCGCGATTTCAAGGGCGTCTATCACCTGGCCCAGGATCAGATCATCGTCTATGAGACTGGCCACGGCCATGAGCGCACGGTCACCAAGGTGATCAGCAAGCTCGATTCGGATGAAGCCCGCGCGCATCTCGACGATCTCTACGACAGCTTCGTCGAAGAGCTGGAACTGGTGCAGGGTGCCTGCCACGCATTTGATCAGCAGGCATTCCTGGATGGCAAGATGACGCCGGTATTCTTCGGCACGGCACTTGGCAATTTCGGTGTAGACCAGGTGCTCGATGCGATCGTCGACTGGGCTCCGGCGCCACTGCCACGTGCGGCCAACGAGCGCACGGTGGCCCCGGTAGAAGATAGCTTCACTGGCTTCGTATTCAAGATCCAGGCGAACATGGACCCCAAGCACCGTGACCGCATCGCCTTCATGCGCATCTGTTCGGGTCAGTACGAGAAGGGCATGAAGTTGCACCATGTGCGCACCGGGAAGGAGCTGCGGGTGCCCGACGCCCTGACCTTCTTTGCTGCCGAACGCGAGCACCTGGAGGAGGCGTGGGCCGGGGACATCATTGGCCTGCACAACCACGGCACCATCCAGATCGGCGATACATTCAGTCAAGGCGAGAACCTGGGCTTTACCGGCATTCCGCATTTCGCGCCGGAACTGTTTCGCCGAGTGCGCCTGAAGGACCCGCTCAAGTCCAAGCAACTGCGTCAGGGCCTGCAGGAACTGGCCGAGGAAGGCGCGACCCAGGTATTTTTCCCCGAGCGCAGCAACGACATCATCCTCGGCGCTGTCGGTGTGCTGCAGTTTGATGTGGTCGCCAGCCGCCTGAAGGAAGAATACAAGGTCGAGTGCATCTATGAGCCGGTTAATGTCTGGTCGGCACGCTGGGTCGAGTCGGACAACAAGAAGAAGCTGGAGGAATTCAGCAACAAGGCGATGGAAAACCTGGCCATCGACGGTGGCGGACACCTGACCTATCTCGCGCCGACCAGAGTCAACCTGAACCTGACCGAGGAACGTTGGCCAGACATCCGCTTCCTCGCGACCCGAGAGCATCACTGACTTAATTTTCCGGCACTAAGCCATGAATTATATAGACACCCATACCCATCTGGACTTTCCGGACTTTGATGCCGACAGGCAGGCGGTACTGGCGCAATCACGACACCTCGGGGTAGATCGCGTGATCGTGCTGGGGGTAGATCGCACGAACTGGCAACGGGTCTGGGATCTGGCAGAACAGACGCCCTGTCTGCACGCCGCATTCGGCATGCATCCGATGTATCTCCAGGCGCATCACACTGAAGATCTTGCAGCGCTGCGCGATTGGCTCGCCCGCCTGGCCCGACATCCCAAATGCTGCGCCGTGGGTGAAATTGGCCTGGACTACTTTGTTCCCGGGCTGGACCGCGAACGCCAGCACCAGCTACTCCAGGCGCAGCTGGAACTGGCCGCCGATTTCGAGCTGCCGGCGCTGCTGCATGTACGCCGCGCCCATGCCCCGACAATCGCGCTACTGAAGCAGCTGAAGCTGAGGCGCGCCGGCATCGTGCATGCCTTTTCCGGCAGTCTGGAAGAGGCCCGGGAATACATTCGCCTGGGCTTCAAGCTGGGCCTTGGCGGCGCCGCCACCTGGCCCCAGGCCAGGCGCATGCATCGGGTAATAGCCCAATTACCCATCGATAGCCTGGTACTGGAAACCGATTCGCCCGACATGGCGCCGGCATTTCAGCCCGGGCAGCGTAACACCCCCGCAAACCTGCCGCGGATCTGCACCATTCTCGCCGAACTGCGCGACGAAGCGCCCGAGACCCTAGCCCGCGCCTGCCTGCATAACAGCTGTGAATTGTTCGGCTGGGACCCGACTGCGGTGTGCTGAAGCGGCAGGTCTGGTAAAGTCATTCTTCAAAACTGCGAAGGAGAAGCGCATGCCCCTGGGCATAGTTCTGCTGCTCGTCTGGCTGATTCTTTTGTTGCGCTACCCTCGCGTCATGCTTCCGGCAAGCGGCGTGGTGCTGGCCCTGGCGCTATTGCTCGCGGCCTTTGTTGGCATCCGGCAATGGCAGAACGACCGGCACCTGGAGCAACTACACATCAGCATCGACTACCAGCCCAAGGGCTGCGAGTTTGGCAAACCCCTGCGCGTGGTCATCGACAATCGCAGCGGGCTGACTGCCAGCAACATACAATGGCAGCTGCATGCGACCCAGGCAGGACAACAAAGGAATCTGCTCAACACCAGCGTGGCCGGTGAAACCTACCGTGTTGGTGAGCCACTGGAGCCGGGGGAGCGCTGGCAGCGCTGCTTTTCGGCGCCGCCCGTACGCAGCGGCTATCGCGCGCCGGACTTGAGCTACCACGCGGCGGACCCTAGCGCCGAATTTCACGACTAATAGATAACAATAAAGGCCTTATACCATGACCCAACCCGTTGCATTGATTACCGGCTGTTCCAGCGGCATTGGCCAGGCGTTGGCCAATGTATGTCTGGATGAAGGCTATCAGGTCTGGGCGACCGCCCGCGATTCGCAAAGCCTCGATGCTCTGGTTGCGCGCGGCGCAATGGCAATGAAGCTCGACGTAAATGACGCATCCCAGGTGCTTGCCTGTGCAGAGCGCCTGCGCACGGAAGCAGGCCGTCTCGACCTACTGGTAAACAACGCCGGCTATGGCGCCATGGGGCCCATTCTGGATGCCGACCGTGCCACCCTGCTGAAACAGTTCGACACCAACGTTTTCGCACCGGTGGAAATGGTCCGCGCGGTGGGTGATCTGCTGCGCGAAAGCAAGGCGCTGATCGTCAACATCGGCAGCGTGTCGGGGGTGACCACTACGCCTTTCTCGGGTGTTTACTGTGCGTCGAAAGCCGCACTGCATGCGATTTCCGATGCGATGCGACTCGAGCTGGCGCCATTCGGCATCAAAGTGCTCACGGTCATGCCGGGGGCAATCGCCTCGGATTTCGGCAATAATGCCAGCGCCGCGATCACCATCGCCGAAGATTCCTGGTTCAAGCCATGGGAAAAGGCAGTACAGGCAAGAGCCAAGGCATCGCAGAAGTCGACGTCCACTTCCGCGGCCGACTTCTCCCGGGAACTGATGGGCTACATCAAGAACCCGCTGCGGCCCGAGGTTGCCCTGATCGGCACCAGCAGCCGCAGCATGGTGCGCTTGAAGCGCTGGCTGCCGACTTCGATCCTCGACGCCCAGTTACGCAAGCGTTTCGGCCTGGACAAGAGCTGAGCCGGCGACAAGTATCAGTCGCCGTAGATAATCGCTTCCGCCTGATGATCAGCAATCTCTGCCGGCGAGCGACCCTCGGCGACGCTCTGGGCGAATATGCTGTCAAGCCGCTCACCGATCCGGCGAACCCGCGCGGCAATTTCGCCGGGCGCCACGCCACGATGGGTCAGTGCCACGTGCAGTAACCCGCCGGCATTGATCACGTAATCCGGCGCATAAAGGATACCGCGCGCATCCAGCAGATCGGCCGCGTCGCGGTTGATCAGCTGGTTGTTCGCCGCACCGGCTACTGCGGCGCAACGCAGCTGGGCGATACTGGCGGGCGCCAGCACCCCGCCCAGACCACAGGGCGCGAAAATATCGCAGGGTGACTCGAATACCGCCTCGGTCGCGACCGGACGGGCGCCCAGGTCATCCACTGCCAGGCGTACTTTGCCCGCATCAAGATCGGCCACCAACAGATCCGCACCCTCGGCAACCAGCATTTCAGCGAGCGCGTAACCCACGTTGCCCAGCCCCTGCAGCATGACTCGCACGCCGGACAACCCTTCCTGCCCGAGCTGGACACGTACCGCGGACTTGATGCCCATCAGCACACCCAGCGCCGTATGCGGCGACGGGTCGCCGGCCTCACTGGTGCTGGTTACATGGCCGGTATGCTGGGCAATGCAGTCCATGTCCTCGCTGCTGGTGCCGCTGTCGACCGCGGTAATGTAACCGCCGCGCAGTGATTCGATGCAGCGGCCGAATGCCTCGAACAGCGCTGCCCGGTTCGATACGTGGGGCGGGCGAATGATCACAGCCTTGCCGCCGCCCTGCTCGAGCCCGGCCAGGGCCGCCTTGTAGCTCATTCCGCGGGCAAGCCGTATCGCGTCCGCGCACGCCGCCTCGGTGCTGGCGTAGGGCATGTATCGACAACCGCCGAGCGCCGGCCCAAGTCGGGTGTTGTGGATGGCTACAATTGCCTCAAGGCCGGTCGCCTCATCGCTGAACAGATGAAGCGCCTGCATCTTGTCGGACCGCATTGCTGCAAACATGGGTATCGCCTGTTTCCGGTAAGCCTGATCATTACCCTATACGCTAATCCGCAAAATTCCCAATCCTGACGCTCAGCGTCGTACCGGGCGCTTCTGCAGCTTGCGCTGCAACGTGCGCCGGTGCATACCCAGTGCCCGCGCTGTCGCTGAAATATTGCCCTCGTGCTCGGCCAGGATGCGCTGGATATGCTCCCATTGCAGCCGATCTACCGACATCGGATGCTCAGCCATCAGCGACTCTGGATCGGCTTGCTCCGACAGCAATGCGGTCAGCACATCATCTGCGTCGGCCGGCTTGCAAAGGTAGTTGCAGGCCCCGCGCTTGATTGCTTCCACTGCCGTGGCAATACTGGAATAACCGGTCAGAATGACCACCCGCAGGTCCGGATAGAGCTCGAGCAGCCGTGGCAGCAGCACCAGGCCAGAGTCACCCTCCATCTTCAGATCAAGCACCGCAAAATCCGGCTGTTCCTGCCTGGCCAACTGCATTGCTTCCTCGGCGTCGCCAGCCGCGTTGACCCGCAAACCGCGCCGGGTCAGTGCCCGGGCCAGAACGCGGGTAAAGGTGGGGTCGTCATCCACCAGCAGCAGCAGGGGCTGCTCTTCCTGCTCTGTTTCATCTTTCATGCTCTTTCTCCCATACCACCGGCAAAAGAACCTCGGTCAGCGTGCCGCCGGTGTCCTGATTGAATAACTTGACGCTTCCACCCATCCGTTCGACCGCTGCGTGACTGAGAAAAAGGCCGAGACCAAAACCCTTCTTGCCCTTGGTGGTAACAAACGCCGTCCCTATCTGTTCGGCAATATGCAGAGGCACGCCCGGCCCATGATCGCGGATTAGCAGGCGCAACCGCCTGTGATCCCATTCCAGCGTAATGGTTATATCATCCGGACAGGCATCGACAGCGTTATTCAACAAATTGAGCATGGCCTGCCCCACCTCTGGGCTTGCCTTGATTCGCGGCACCTCACCCGACGGCAGTGGCAGCAACTGCCAGGAGGCTTCCGGCCGCATCAGTTGCCAGCGCGCCAGCAGCGTTCGCAGCCAGACATCCACCGGCTCGACCTGCACCGGCAGGCTCGGACTGTGCTCGGCGCGGCGCACCATCTGCTGCAGACTGTCCTTGCACAGGCTCACCTGCTCCTGCAACAGGGCCAGATCCTCCTGCAGCTGCGGCTCGTGGTAGTCACTACGCAGGTCTTTCAGCAACACGCTCATGGTCGACAATGGCGTTGACAGCTCATGGGCAGCTCCGGCGGCGACGCTGGCGATACCCAGCAGTTGCGCATCACGAATGCCCTGTTCGCGTTTTTCTGCCAGTCGCTCCGCGTGCTGGCGCAGTGCAGCGGCCATACGCACCACGAAAAAGGTGATCAACCCTGCGCTCATCGCCAGGTTCAGCCACATGCCAATCATGTGCAGATTGATGACTCCGCGCCCGATGGTGAATTCGAACGCCTGCAGCGGCTCGTACCACAGCAGTAACAGGCTGTAGGCGAAAACCGAAAGCGCAGCGAGACAGGCTGTGTAAAACCACGGCAACGTTGCCGCGGCAATGGTCAGTGGGACCAGATAGTAGGAAACGAACGGGTTTGTAGGCCCGCCGGAGAAATACAACAGCACGCTGTGCACCAGTACGTCGAAAGCCAGCTGTATCCCATATTCCATGTCGGTCACCGGCCAACGGCGTGACAGGCGCAGCAGTGTCAGTATGCTGACCACCGCAGACACACCCAGGGTGAGCAGCAACGCGGTCCAGGGTAGCGGGAACCAGCCACTCACGTAGGCCCCCATCACCGATATGCTTTGCGCCAGCAGAACCAGCAGACGAATCAGAATGAGCCGCCAGAGATTTTGCCGGGTAGGCGATAACGCCAGGATATTGAAGCCCATGAAAGCCCGTCGCGCCAAAGGGAAAGCCTCCAAGTATAGGTCGTTCACCAAACCAGCGGGGGGCGCCGGAGATGCGACACAGCGTCGCACAAAAAACCTCTGCCTTATAGCGGCGGCCCTTGAGTAGATGTTGCAGCGCAGCAGCAGATAACTGACTACACTCGCTGTCTCACGTCTGCATTAACAGGAAGTACATCATGCGCCATTTATCTCTCCCGATCGTACTGCTGGCAACCGCCTGCGCGCTGAACACCACCCAGGCGGTTGCCAGCGAACAGCAATACAATCAGGTATCCCTTCGCGCCGAAGTACAACAGGCTGTCAGCCATGACACTCTGACCGTGCGCATGTTCGCCGAGGAACAGGGTGAGGACGCCGGCGAACTGGCCGAACGCATTACCCGAAGGTTGAACGACGGCCTGGCAACCGCGCGCCAGACTCCTGACGTCGACGTATCCAGTGGCCCGCGCAGCAGCGAGCCGGTCTACGATGAAAAGCGTGAAAATATCATCGGCTGGCGCGAACGTGGGGAAATCGTGCTGGAAAGCACTGATTTCGCTGCTCTGTCGACACTGACCGGCGAGTTGATGGACAAACTGAGCCTCGCCGACATGCGTTTCAGCCTGTCCCCCAGTGCGCGCCGGGAAACCGAAAACACACTGATGCGCGAAGCCATTGCCGCCTTTCAGGCGCGCGCCGACATCGCCGCCCAGAGTCTCGGGGGCAACGGCTATCGGATCGTGAACCTCAGTCTCGACACGCAGTTCATGCAGCCCATGGCCTATCGCGGCGCAAAAATGGCGAGCATGTCCGACAGAGAGTCCGCCTCACCCTCGGTGGAAGGTGGCCAGGCCGACGTCACGCTCAATGCCAACGGCACTATCGAAGTGACCATGCCCTGAGGGTCAAATGTCCAGCACCTGCGGATTGCACCCTGCCCTGATTTCCGCAATCAGGGCCGCATGAAGGCATAGTCGGTATCCTCGTCGATATTCTCGGCGAGAAAATTCAGCTCGTGGGCGATGTCCGTCATTGTGCGCTCGCGCTTGTAGACGTTCAGTACCTCTGTCATCAGCGCGCGAGCCAGTTCCTGCTCGCCATATCCGGCCTGCTGCGCCTGCTCGATGCTGTCGTTGATGATTTGTCCAGCCAGCTTGTACACAGACATTGTGATATCTCCGTAGAAAGAGCTTCATTTCAGCATGACAGCAAGCCGCAGTTATTGATCTGGCTCAGGGTCGTTCATTTTTCATCGAATGGTTCCTGCAGATAGCGGTCGGTATCGAAGGTTTCGAGCCAGTCCGGACAGAAGACCACCAGCGCGCTGATCGCCGTGCCATTTATGAAAGCCTCGGGAAAGGCAACCAGAAGCAGGTAACCAAAAGCCTCCATCAGGCTTGATGGCGGTGAAAGCTGCCCCGACCAGGTCAGCATGCCGATCCCGACCAGGATGGTCGCCGCCGCCGCCAGTGCGGCGGCAAAGAAACCGCTGACGAATATGTAGGCAAACAGGTTGCGCGGCTTGAGCAGCTCCAACGCACGACTGATCACCAGTGTGACGATCACGGGGACGAGAACGCGCAGGATGCCGTTGACTCCGAAAGCCTCGGCGTCATCCATACCCAGCAGCACCAGACCCAGCTGAGCCAGGCTGCCGGCTACGACAGCAAGGGGCCAGTCGAGCAACAGGGTAACCGCCGTCAGCCCGAGGAAATGGAAGGTCAGACCGTTATCGAAATCGCGACGCACCAGCCAGAGCACAAACAAGGCGAAAATACTGCCAAAGAACAGATGCTGGCGACGATCGTCGGCCAGCAATTCGACCCAGGATACGCGCGCCAGCGCCCACAAAGCCGCAGCACCGAAAAATACAGCACCAAGCACCAGCTGCAATGGGGTCAACAAGGTAGCGGCGAGCATGTGGCAACCTCCAGCGGATAACAGCAAGAGCATAGCATTCCCGCTGACTGGCCTCATTGGCACCAGCATCGGCGCTAACATGACGCAACACACCGGGGCGGACCCTGGCCAGGCTGGCGCAGGCGTCAGGTGCAATCTGCTGCGTCAAAGTCTAGAATGCTGCTTATTCAGTCAAGCCAGCCGTCGCAGCTCTGTGCTGCTTCAATGCCAAAGGTGCCAGCATGCCCAGCCGCCTCTACCCCGAAGACCAGGAACGCGTCGATGCGTATCTCAATCAACCGGCCAACCGGGTAGAGCGCAAGCCGTTCAATGTGTGGCTGCTGCTCGGGGTGATCCTGGGCTCGGTAATTACCATGGGCCTGCTCGCGCGACTGCTCGCGTCCCTGGTATTGGTGTAATTTGCGCAGCGCGGCTTGACCGACCCGGAATCCTTCTTTGTGTCGAGTCTCCATCATGTCCTATGCAGCAACATCGGAATCACCGCCGCGCATCCTGATAGTGGGCGGCGGCGCCGGCGGCCTTGAGCTGGCCACGCGTCTGGGTCGCAGCCTGGGAAAGCGCAACAAGGCGCTGATCACTCTCGTCGATACCAACATGACGCATATCTGGAAGCCACTTCTACACGAGGTCGCGGCCGGATCGCTGAATTCCAACGGCGACGAGCTTAACTACGTGGCCCAGGCCAAATGGAACCACTTCCACTTTCAGCTGGGCGCGATGAACGGCATCGACCGAGAGCGCCGCGTCATCTCCCTGCGGGCAATACAGGACGAAGACGGCGCAGAACTGATCCCCATCCGCGAGATCGCCTATGACTACCTGGTCATCTCCGTGGGCAGCAATACCAATGATTTCAACACCGAAGGGGCGGCGCAGCATTGCCTGTTTCTCGATACCCGGGAACAGGCCGAACGCTTCCATCGGCTTTTGCTCAACCAGTACATGAAAGCCCAGGCCAGCAGCGAAGGTCAGATCAGCGAAAAGATCAATGTCGCGATCATCGGCGCTGGTGCCACCGGCGTGGAGCTGGCTGCCGAGCTGCATCACGCTGCGCGACTGTTGCAGGCGTATGGCCTGAACCGGATTCGCCCCGAGGATCTGCACATCAACCTGGTGGAAGCCAGTGGCCGCGTCCTGCCGGCGCTGCCCGAGCGGATCAGCGAGCCGGTAACCGAGACGCTGAAAAGTCTCGGCGTGCACCTGCATACCGGGTCACCAGTCAAGGCGGTCACTGCGCAGGGCCTCGAACTGGCCAACGGAGAGCACATTGCCGCTTCGCTGAAGGTGTGGGCGGCAGGGATTCGTGCACCGGCATTTCTCAACAGCCTGGGGCTGGAGACCAACCGGATCAACCAGCTGGTGGTGAACACGACACTGCAGACTACCGGCGACCCTCACATCTTTGCCTTTGGCGACTGCGCGGCATGCCCCACCGGTGAAGAGGGTCGGACAGTGCCGCCGCGCGCCCAGGCAGCCCATCAGCAGGCCACGCTTTTGTCCAAGAGTCTCAAGCGCATGCTCGAGGGCAAGCCGCTGAGGGAATATGTCTACCGTGATTATGGTTCACTCATTTCTCTGTCGACCTTCAGCGCCGTGGGCAACCTGATGGGCAACCTGACTGGCAGCGTGATGCTCGAGGGCAAGCTGGCAAGGATGTTCTACGTGTCGCTCTACCGAATGCATCAGATGGCGCTGTATGGTGTCCCACGAACCCTGATGCTGATGCTCAGCGACCGGATCGGGAGCAGCACCGCACCGAGGCTCAAACTGCACTAGCCTGCCACTCCAGCAGGTGTGACCGGAAGGCGGTCGCACCTGTTCGCATCGCAAGCCGCGAATGGCTGCGCAGCAGACACGCAGATTTGCAGCAGCAAGCCGAAACGTTTGCGCTGATTTGCCGTGCTTTGAAGGAATACTGATTGCGAAGGGAATTTTTTGAGTGGTGGGTCGTGTAGGATTCGAACCTACGACCAATTGGTTAAAAGCCAACTGCTCTACCAACTGAGCTAACGACCCTATACTCAAAGGATATCTCGAACGACATATCCATAAAAAAATGGTCGGGGTAGAGGGATTCGAACTCTCGACATCCTGCTCCCAAAGCAGGCGCGCTACCAGGCTGCGCTATACCCCGATCCGGTTCTAGATGGCTCCGCGACCAGGACTCGAACCTGGGACCCAATGATTAACAGTCATTTGCTCTACCAACTGAGCTATCGCGGAATTACCTAAAACATCCTGGCGAGGGCTGTAACTGCCGTTACATATCCCCTGCCAAGGCGCGCCATTTTACCGGGCGCAGGCAGACTGTCAACCCTAAAAATGCAGTTGCAGACACTATCTTGGGAAAGGGACCTTCATACAACGCAAGCAGCTCCCCCGGATGGAGGTCGGTGACGCCGACATAACCATCCGGGAGCCCCTGGGCGGTCTTGCCGGCCATAAAAAAGCCCGCCAGTGGCGGGCTCGGTCTTGCGTCAATACGCAGCGCCAGACGGCTTAGAGCTGCGGTCCTGCGTTAACGATCTCCGGAGCAACTTCGAACTTCTTGAAGTTGTCGACGAAGAGTTTGGCCAGACTCTGGGCAGCAGCGTCGTACTCGGCCGGGTCGCTCCAGGTATTGCGCGGATTCAGCAGGTTGGTGTCGACACCCGGCACGGAAGTCGGCACATCCAGATTGATTGCTGGCAGGTGCTCGGTTTCGGTGCCGATCAGCGCGCCCGACTGCACCGCGGCAATGATTGCACGGGTGGTCGGAATACTGAAACGCTTGCCAGTACCATAGCTGCCACCGGTCCAGCCGGTGTTGACCAGATAGACCTTGCTGCCGAACGCGTTGATGCGTTTGATCAGCAGCTCGGCATACTCGCCCGCAGGGCGCGGGAAGAAAGGCGCTCCGAAACAGGTGGAGAAAGTCGACTTGATGCCGTCGCCAGAGCCCATCTCGGTTGAACCCACCAGCGCGGTATAACCGGAAAGGAAGTGATAAGCCGCCTGCTCATTGTTGAGAATCGACACCGGAGGCAGTACACCGGTCAGGTCGCAGGTGAGAAAGATGATCGCGTTCGGCTCGCCTGCGCGATTGGCTTCAACGCGCTTTTCAACGTGTTCCAGCGGATAGGCAACGCGGGTGTTCTGGGTCAGGCTGACATCGGCGTAGTCGGCGGTACGGCTCTGCGGATCGATCACCACGTTCTCGATAATGGAGCCGAACTTGATTGCTTTCCAGATGACCGGCTCGTTCTTCTCCGATAGATCGATGCACTTGGCGTAACAGCCGCCCTCGATGTTGAACACGCTGCCGGTGGCCCAGCCGTGCTCGTCATCGCCAATCAGGTTACGCGCCGGATCGGCCGAAAGCGTGGTCTTGCCGGTACCGGACAGACCGAAGAACAGGGTCGTGTCGCCCTCGTCCCCGACGTTGGCGGCGCAGTGCATGGGCAGTACGTCCTTGGCCGGGAGCAGGAAATTCTGTACCGAGAACATCGCTTTTTTCATTTCACCGGCGTACTGCATGCCGGCCAGCAGCACCTTGCGCTCGGCAAAGTTGATGATCACGCAGCCATTGCTATTGGTGCCATCGCGGTCGGGCTCACAGACAAAATGCGGGGCATTGATGATGTGCCAGCGATCCTTCGCTGCCGGATTGAAGGTCTCTGGATTGATGAACAGGGTACGACCGAACAGGTTGTGCCAGGCGGTCTCGGTAGCCATTACCACGGGCAGATAATGCTCGGGGTCCGCGCCCACGTGCACGTGGGAAACGAAACTGGTGCGCTCGGCAAGATAAACGGCAACGCGCTTCCACAGGGCATCGAACTTATCAGCGGGAAACGGGCGGTTGATCGGCCCCCAGGCAATCGAATCACGGGTCGAAGGCTCTTCGACAATGAAGCGATCCATCGGTGAGCGGCCGGTGCGCTCGCCGGTCTTGACTACCAGTGCGCCGTTATCGGCCAGCTGACCTTCGTTACGCTGTATTGCCAGCTCAACGAGGTGCGGAATACTCAGGTCGGTATATACCGTATGGTTACTGTGCGTCATCAAACCTCATCCTCGTTCGGCGTGGGCCGAAATCTCCATGAGACCGACAGATCGGCCTCAGCTCTTCGTATATACGCCAGGTCAGCGCGCGGGCGCGCCATTATGCCAAAAAAAAAGCAACCGCGCTAAACCTGATCAGCAATGCTTATGCATCACGACCATAGCCATTCACTATATGCATGGCCACGCATGATCCGGGTCAGCCCGGAGTCAATGCAAGCGCCTGGCATGCTCCTGCGCCGAGCGGAACAGATCCTCTATTCGCTCCTGGTCGAACAGATACCGTGTGTTACAGAACTGGCAGTCGATTTCAATCTCACCATTTTGTTCCGCCAACAACACCATTGCATCGTCATGCCCCAGACTGACCAGCGCATTGCCGGATCGCTCCACCGAGCAGCTGCATTCAAAACGCACCTGCCGGGGATCGAAAAGGCGCACGTCTTCCTGATGGAAAAGCCGGTGCAATACGGTCTGATTATCCAGCGAGAGCAATTCCTCGGCGCTGAGGGTATCGGCAAGAATGTTCAGATGCTCCCAGGTGGCCGCCCGTTGCTCCGTATCGCGCTGTCGATCAGCCGGCAGAGCCTGCAGCAGCAGTCCGCGGGCTGTACGACCGTCAGCCTGCAGACGGAACCGGGTAGGCAATTGCTCGGAGTTTTCGAAGTAACCATTGAGGCATTCGGCCAGGGTGCTGCCATCGAGCGATACGATGCCCTGATAGCGCTGGCCTTCTTCAGGATCGACCGTGATCGCGAGTATGCCGCCAGGCATCAGGTCGCCAAGGGTGGAACCGGTTATATTCTCATCGTAGCGGGCGATACCCCGCACCGCCTGGTCGCTGGTGCATTCAACCATCAGGGTGGAAATCGGCCCGGGAGAGCTAGCCTGCAATACCAGCAGACCGTCGAATTTGATGGTGGTGGATAGCAGGACTGCCGCGGCGAGCAACTCGCCGAGCAACTCGCGAATCGGCTCGGGGTAATCATGCTTGGCCAGTACCTCGCGGTAACTGGCATCGAGCGCGACCAGCTCGCCGCGCACATCGGCGTTCTCGAACAGAAAACGCTGGGTAGAATCTTGATATGCCATCATCGGCCTCCGACAAAAGGGGAGTATACGCCTCAGTCCTGCTCCGGTGAATTGCGCGCATTGCGGAATCGATGGATCTGCCGGCGCTGTTTCTTGCTCGGGCGATGTTCGCTGATCAGCAGACCGGGGCCCATCGCCTTGCGCTTGGCCGCTGCCTCTTCACGCTGGAGCACACTGTCTGCGGTCTCTTCATAGAGTAACTGCGCTTCGGCGGCGCCCCGGCGCTGCCCGCTGAGCTCCCGGATGACCACTGTGCGCTGCTCGAAGCCCTGGCGAATCTGCAACTCGTCCCCGACTTTCGGCTCCTTGCTGGGCTTGCAACGATCACCCCGACATTGCACCTTGCCGCCTTCGATCGCCGTCTTGGCCAGCCCTCTGGTCTTGAAAAAACGTGCGGCCCAGAGCCATTTATCCAGCCGCACCTTGCTATCATCGCCCATAGCGTCTGTACTCCTGTTTCAGGCCAAGTGTATCAGGCTTGTCGCCATCCATGACTTGCCCCATGATGCGCGCACCATGCACCAGGAGCCGTCTGCGTGAAAACATTTGACCATCTCAATGTAATCGGGTTGCGCGAATGGATCGGCCTGCCCGGGCTGGGCATCGACCAGATCCTGGCCAAGGTCGATACAGGCGCCAGAACCTCGGCCCTGCATGCCAGTAATATCGAGACCTTTGATCGCCATGGTGAAACATGGGTGCGATTTGATGCGCACGTAGGCAGCCAGAAAAAACCTCGTAGCCAACGCTGCGAAGCAGTACTGGTCGAATACAGGAGCATCCGTAGTTCCAACGGCCAGCTGCAGGAGCGGCATGTGATCCGTACACCGCTGGTGCTCGGTGACCGCTGCTGGCCGGTCTACTTTACGCTCACCTGCCGCAAGGCCATGCGCTATCGCGTACTAATGGGCTGCACGGCGATGCTGGAAGGCGAACTGGTGATCGATCCAGGTCGTCGTTTTGTACAGGAAAAACCCCTAACCTCTCTGTTTGCCGTCGACTCCTGAAGGAACCATCATGAAGATTGCGGTACTGTCGCGTAACGCCAACCTGTATTCCACCCGCCGCCTGGTTGAAGCGGCCCGCGAACGCGGGCATGAGGTGCGCGTCATCGACACCCTGCGCGCCTACATGAACATCGCCAGCCACAAGCCGACGATCCACTACAAGGGCGCCGTGCTCGAGGGCTTCGATGCAATCATTCCACGCATTGGCGCGTCGGTTACCTTCTATGGTGCAGCCGTGCTGCGCCAGTTCGAGATGATGGGCGTCTTTCCCCTGAACGAGTCGGTGGCCATTACCCGCTCACGCGACAAATTGCGCTCGCTGCAACTGCTCGCGCGCAAGGGGGTGGGCTTGCCGGTGACCGGCTTCGCCCATTCGCCCGACGACATCCCGGACCTGATCAGCATGGTCGGCGGCGCACCGCTGGTGATCAAGCTGCTGGAAGGCACTCAGGGCATTGGCGTGGTGATGTGCGAGACCGAGCAGGCGGCCGAGTCGGTGCTCGAGGCCTTCATGGGTCTGAAAGCCAACATCATGGTGCAAGAATATATAAAGGAAGCCGGCGGTGCCGACATTCGCTGCCTCGTAGTCGGCGAAAAGGTGATCGCGGCCATGAAGCGCCAGGCCAAGCCAGGCGAATTCCGATCCAACCTGCATCGTGGCGGTAGCGCCAGCCTGATCAAGATCACGCCGGAAGAGCGCATGACTGCCGTACGTGCGGCCAAGGTGATGGGCCTTAATGTCGCCGGGGTAGACATCCTGCGTTCCAACCACGGACCGGTGGTGATGGAGGTCAACTCATCGCCGGGCCTGGAAGGCATCGAGTCAACTACCGGACGCAATATTGCCGGCCTGATAATCGAGTACATCGAAAAGAATGCCAAGCCGAATCAGACCCGGACCAAGGGCGAGGGCTGATCAGCCCTGGCGCTGGCAGGCGGCTGCCAGCTCGCAATAATCCTCCACGGCGTCGAACTCTTCGGTGTCGCGCAGCGCCCCACGACTGTCCGGCTGCCTGACAGCCAAAAGGTGGCCGATGCCGAAATCCCGCGCCGCGCGCAGGATACCCAGACTGTCGTCGATGAACAGCGTGCGCTCGGGATCGAAGGGAATCTCGCCCTGCAATGCCTCCCAGAACGCCCGCGCCTCCTTGGGAAAGCCATAGTCGTGGGAGCTGATCAGCCGCTGGAAATAGGTCCGCAATTCGACCCGCTCCAGCTTCAGCGATAATGAGCCACGGTGGGCATTGGTGATCAGGATGACGTCACGCCCGCTGGCCTGGAGGGCCCGCAGGAAAACTTCAGCATCGGGCCGCAGGCTGATCAGATGCGCGATCTCTCGCTTGAGCTCGACAATCGGCATATCCAGCTCACGGGTCCAGAAGTCCAGGCAGTACCAGTCAAGTTGCCCCTGTTTTTCCTTCATCAGCGGATAGATCTCGGCCTTCGCCCAGTCGACAGACTGGCCATGGTGTTCGGCATAGCGCTGGGGCAGATATTCGACCCAGAAATGATTGTCGAAATGCAGGTCCAGCAGGGTGCCGTCCATATCCAGCAGCACGGTATCGATGTTGTTCCAGTTGGTCATGGGCGTTTGGGCTTTGGCGACGTGTGCCGCTATGATACCCAAGCCACCTGCTGTTAACCACGGAGTCCCCATGCCAAAAATGCCCGAAACCCTCGAGGCGCAGATCGTCGCAAAAAGTCGGCTGTTCACCGTCGAGCAGGTGCAATTACGCTTCAGCAACGGCGTGGAGCGCACCTACGAACGGCTGGTCAATCGCAGCCAGGGGTATGGTGCGGTTATGGTCGTGGCCATGCAGGACGAGCGCCGAGCGCTGCTGATCGAGGAATATTGCGGCGGCATGGGCAATTATCAGATGTCGATCCCCAAGGGGCTGGTTGAACCCGGCGAAGACGTACTCGACGCCGCCAATCGCGAATTGATGGAAGAAGCCGGCTTTGGCGCGCGGCGCCTGGAGTACCTGACGCACCTGTCGCTGTCGCCTAACTACATGAGCCAGCAGATAGCTGTGGTGCTGGCCCGCAATCTGTATGAAAAACGCCTGCCGGGCGACGAGCCCGAGCCGATGCGGGTCGATAGCGTGGACCTCTACGATCTCAGCAACCTGGCCGGTCGCGATGACTTTACCGAGGGCCGCGCCCTGGCTGCACTGTATCTGGTGCGCGACCTGCTTGAGCAGCGCGGGGAACTGCACAGGAGCCTGTCGGCATGACTCTTCCGTGCGACACAGAAGCCCTGCTGCAGCTGACGGCACGCGCCGGATCGGAGACACTGAAGTGGTGGCGCCAGGAGCCGGAGGTCACCGCCAAAATCGATGCCTCCCCAGTCACAGCGGCGGATCTGGCGGCGCATCATATGATTCTGGCAGGCCTGCGGGAACTGACCCCGGACATTCCCGTACTGTCTGAAGAGGACGCCGACGTCGCGTTATCACAACGCCAGCACTGGCAGCGCTTCTGGCTGGTCGACCCGCTGGACGGCACAAAGGAGTTCATTGCCGGCACGGACGAATTCACTGTGAACATCGCTCTGGTCGAGCAGGGCCAGGTCCGCTTCGGCGCGGTCGGAATACCGGCACGCAATAACCTTTACTGGGGAGGCAAGTCTTTGGGCGCCTGGCGGCGCAGCGCGGGGGGCACGGCCGAAGCTATCCATTGCCGCAAGGCCAGCGAGCGGTTGACGGTCGTCGCCAGCCGCCGACACACCAGCCCCGAGCAGGAAGCACTGCTCGCCCGGTTACAATCGCTGCAGGAAATCGAGCTGGTGAATATTGGCAGTTCGCTTAAATTCTGTCTGCTGGCGGAGGGCAATGCCGACCTCTACCCGCGCTTCGCTCCCACCAGCCAGTGGGATACCGCCGCCGCCCAGGCTGTTCTCGAAGGGGCCGGGGGACAGGTGCTCGGCCTGGACGGGATGCGGTTCGATTACCCCCAACGCGAAACCTGGCTCAATCCGCATTTTGTCGCCGCCGGCCGGTTGTCGCCCGAGCTTCTGCTCGCGCTTGAGCTAGGCGTGGGGTAGGACACACACCGCAACGAAACAGCGGCTGGACAGCCAGACGCCACCCGGCGCACCATGAGCGCTGCATTGTTTTTTCAAACCCGGAGCCGCCCATGTTTTTCCGTCGTATTCCCGAACACAAAATGCGCCTGCCCACCGCCGAAGAGGCGCTTCCCGGGCGCGCCGAACCGATCCCGACCGGCCAGACCCACGCAGTGCTCGGCACCTCTCTTCACCCGCCCTTTCCCACCGGCATGCAACAGGCGATTTTTGGCATGGGCTGTTTCTGGGGCGTGGAGCGCCTGTTCTGGAAGATCCCCGGCGTGCATACCACCGCTGTCGGCTATTGCGGCGGCATCACACCCAATCCCACCTACGAAGAAGTGTGCTCGGGCATGACCGGCCACAACGAAGTGGTTCTGGTCGTCTTCGATCCGGACAAGGTCAGCTACGAGGAACTGCTCAGGGCATTCTGGGAAAATCACGATCCGACCCAGGGCATGCGTCAGGGCAACGACACCGGCACCCAGTACCGCTCGGGCATTTATGTCACCAATCCGGGGCAACAGGCTGCGGCGGAGGTAAGCAAGGCAACCTACGCCGATTCGCTGCTGCAAGCCGGCATGGAGCCGGTAACGACCGAGGTAATCCCTGCCACGGCTTTCTATTACGCCGAGCCTTTTCATCAACAGTATCTGCACAAGAATCCCGGCGGCTACTGCAATCTTGCCGGCACGGGAATCTGTATGCCCGGGGGCTGACTACCGGCGCTTACTCAGGGCTTGCAGGCAATTGCCGGTGAGCTCGGTGAGGCGCTTGAACGCAGCGAACTGGGCATTGGTCAGGCTGCGGCCGGAGAGCCGCATGTCCCCGTAAAGAATACCTATGCGCTTTGTCCCGGCCATCACTGGGGCGATAAAGAACGGACCCGTCCCGAGCCAACCCGTGATATCGGGCGTAATCAGGTCCTGCACACCGCCAGCGCTGGGCGTGCCCATCCACAGCACCTCGTTGTTCTGCAGGGCATAACTGAAAATGTGCGGTTGAGTTCCGACGCAGGGCAGATCGAATTCCTGCGTCCAGCCTTGCGTACCCTTGCCAGCCACCCGGCGCGCGCGAAACCGCGTCTGATTATCGGCCAGCACCGCGAGCATCACCCGCTCAAGGCCCGCGCCCAGATGCAGACCGTTGATCACGCCGGTCAGCGTGTTGTCGATGTTGATCGGACTCTTGATCATAAGCGCCATGTTCTGCACCGACAGCTTGAGCATCTCCAGGTTGGGCTGCAATAGCGGCTCCTGCACTGCAGACCGGGCCGACTGCGCAGGCACCGCGTCCATCTGCAGCAGCTCGGACAGATCCAGCGGCAGGTCGTCAGTGCGCGGAATCCAGGCACCCAGATCGGCGTTGGAACAGGTGCCGGCGACCCGCACGGCCTCGTCCGCACTAGCCAGGATCTGCTGCATGGCTTCCTCGCGGGAGGTTCCGGTGATCTCAGCCACAGGGTCGAGCAGTGCCTGCATCGCCTCTCCTGCCCAGCCGCCACGCGCAGCGTCGGCTATCGATGCGCCGAGGGTTACCGCCCGCGCCGCCGGCCCTGAAGCCGAATGACTGGCTTTGACCAGCTGTCCAATCTCGCCCATATTCCAGGTCTTGAGCAAACCGAAGGTCAACTGATCAAAGCTGGCACCCACGATCCGCTTGACTGTCTTGTCCCGATCCACGCCGGGAATCGCCAGCGCTTCGGCCAGCAGGTCTGCCTGCTTGCCACCATGGCTCCAGAACGCCATCTCGCCAAGATTGCGCAGCAGTGTGGCGATGAAAATTTCTTCCTTTTCCGGCAGGGAGCGGTAATCAGCCAGATTGCGCGCCTGCATCGCGCCATGGAAGGACCGCGCCAGCAGTGATTGCAACTGCTCGCGCGGCGAATCCTTGAGCAGACCATCAAGCAGGCTGACCGAAAGACCGATCATCCGAACCTGATCGAAACCGATCACCACCACCGCACGGGAAATAGTGCGGACCACTTCGCGGCCCGGATTGCAGTACACGCTGTTGCTGACCCGCAGCACCTTGGAGGTAAGCGAGGCATCGCGCAGCAGTACTTCGGCGAGCTGCTTGACCGAGGCAGTCTGTGACTGGGACAGGCGCAGCAGATCATGCACGACCACTGCCATCGCTGGCAGTTCGGCATTGTTCAGGCGGACCGTCCATTGCGCCAGACCATGTATTTCGTCGCTCAATTTGAGGTCCTTACCGGGTTCTTGAAATGTTACGAGGTAATGCCAATGTAACATCTGCGTCCCGTACGGGTGAACTGTGCGGGCACAGCTGTAGCTTGGCCGGCCGAAACAGAGTGGTTAGACTGCGCCGCTGATCTTCCCTTTATCTTTGCCCTCAGGATGTCCGTATGCAAATGACCCAGCGCCGGGCGATCGCCAGCATGCACATCGCTGCGCTGATGTTCGGCCTGACCGGCATTTTTGGCAAGTTGACCGAGGCCGGGCCTGTGGCGATCGTGCTCGGCAGAGCCTTCTTTGCCGTGCTGGCACTGCTGGTATTCGCACACCTGTTCCGCGCGCCGATCCTGCGTGGCATGAGCCGGGTGCGCCTGATGCAGCTTGCCGCATGCGGGTTGCTACTGGGCGTTCACTGGCTGACCTTCTTCCATGCAGTGAAAATTGCCGGGGTTGGCATAGCTACCCTGGGCTTTGCCAGCTTCCCGGCTTTTGTGGTGATCCTCGAATGGTTACTCTGGAGGGAATCAGCCAGCCGCATGGACCTGCTGAAGGTCCTGCTGATCTGCATCGGCCTGGTACTGGTGACTCCGGATTTCAGTCTGGGCAATCAGGCGACCGCCGGCCTGCTATGGGCGCTGCTGTCAGGCTTCTGCTTCGCCGGCGCGTCGGTAGGTAACCGTTATACCGCTGGCGATCTGCATCCAGTGCAGGTGGCCTGCTGGCAGAATCTGGTGATCCTGGCCTGCCTGCTGCCATTCGGGCCGACCGCAGTGGCCCAGATGGCGCCACTGGACTGGCTGTGGATTGCGTTGCTGGGACTGCTCTGCACCGGGCTGGCCCATGGGCTGTTCGTTGCAAGCCTGCAGGTACTCAAGGCCAGGGTGGCCTCGCTGTTCTTCGCGCTGGAACCAGTCTACGGCATTCTCTTCGCCTGGTTCCTGTTCGCCGAGCAACCCACGCTGTCGATGCTGTTTGGTGGGCTACTGATCGTATCGGCCCTGGCCCTGGTACAAAGGGCACCCAAGCCCGCGTAACTGCCCACACTTTTCAGGCGCGGGTCTCGATAAGCTTTACCCAGCGGTCCATTGTCTGCAGCTTGCCGAATGCCAGCTTGATACAGACCAGTAACGGCACTGCGATCAGAACGCCGACCGCGCCCCATAGCCAGCCCCAGATGAACAGCCAGACAATCAGCACCAGCGGATTCAGGCGCATGTTTCGCCCGAGCACAAGCGGCGTGACGAATTGCGCCTCGATCAGATTGATCGAAAAGTAGATCAGGACCGGCAAGACCGCGATGGCCACCGGCCCATATTGGGCCACCCCGGCCAGAGAGAGCATGGCCATGCCCAGAATAGGCCCTACATAGGGCGCGAAATTCAGCAAGCCGACCAGTACGCCCCAGAGCAGCGCATCCTCAACCCCGACCAACCAGAGAACCAGTCCAGTGGTCAGTCCCAGCCCGGCGTTGATCACGCTGACAGTAACGATGTAACGAGACAGCTCATGCTGGATCGTACCTACAAGTTCAACCCTGCCTTCGCGTGAGTCCGGGGGGACAAAAACATGAATATACGCATTGAACAGCCGCGGACCGAAGATAAGCAGGAAGAGGATCAGAATCACGCATGTCAGCAACTGCGCAATCACTACTGGCGTCGCCGCCAGGATTTCAACCATCAACTCCATCCCCCCCTGTTTGACGCGCTCACTTACCGTTTCTCCATCGCCGGCTGGCGACGCCTGCACAGGAGGCGGCGGCTCGGGCTGTTGCTTGCCTTTTCCGAATAACCCAAAAAAATTGAATCCTTCAGGCTCCGGGCGCTGGACAGCCGCCTGGCGCTGGACCGGTTTCGCGGTTCCGGTCAGGTCATCAAGCTGGGCTGTCATTCGCTCGGAGAGTTCCGGCAATTGCTTGGCCCACTTGTGCGCAGGTTCAGCCAATTCGATGACGAGCAACGTTAATGGACCACCGATCGCGCAAATAATAAGAATGGCCGATAGCGTTCTGGGTACGTAGAGGCGTTTGAGAACGGCTACCAGCGGGCTGAGCAGCAATGCGAAAAGCAATGCTACAACCAGCGGCATCAGAAGGGATTTGGCAAAATACAAGGTATAGAGAAGCGCCAGCGCGAGAAGCCAGAGCGATACTACAGTCAGGGTCGATTTGCGCTCCACTGCAGCGTCAGAAGGTGGAGTATGCCGTGCACTGGGTGACTCACCGCCGCCGGCGGTGGTCAAGCTGCTTCACTTCCGGCTTCGGCCATTTCTGCCATACCGGCCTCACCGCCTGCCATGGAACCTGCCACGGACCCGACGAGCGACTTCAAACGCCAGAGGTGCATGCCGGTCATGCCCGCCGAGACCAGTCTGGTTCTGCCGCCACTGCCTAGCGATCCGAGCAGGATACCTCCCGCCGCACCCACACCCAGCAACAGCCATGGGGACAGGCTGCGCAGATAGGCAACGCGATCACGGCCGTTCAACTTGAGCAAACTCTGCTCAAGCGACAATTTGCCATCGAGCTTGCGGATATCTTCAATCAGTTGTTTTCGCGGCACTCTCAGCACCCTCTTTGAACGCCTTCAGATGTTCGCGGGTAGCCGCGAAGGACCAGCTTTGGCGGTAACGCTTGATGCTCTGCGCAATCAATAGCAGCGGGATAACCTGAACCGCGATAAATGCGGCTATGGCGCCAGCTACCGACTGGCTGGGCAGGTATACAGACCACGCAACCATAACAGACAAACCCATCCACGCGAGCACCACCAGCGGCAAGGCCACCAGGGCAAGCAATACAATCCTTTTGGTGTCGCCCAGAGCGAGGTTCAGCTCCATTTTTGCAAGCTTCGCCAGATCGCTCCCGGCCGAGGCGGCGTGTTTGAACCAGTCTATCCAGGCCTGGACTTCCTCCTCCCCCGGCTCAGGGCTTCTCCCAGGATCGCCACTTTTCAGATTGGTTTCGCCTGGGACCTCGCTCATTTCCTGCTATACAGCTGTGAGATGAGAAAACCTGCCGCAAATGCTATGCCGAGGCTGGTTAGGGGCTTCTCGTGAACATAGCTATTGGCTTGACTGGTCAATTCGCCTGCCTTTGCCTTGCCTTTCAGAAACTGATCGGAGGCTTCGTGCTTCAGATCCAGCCCTGCTGCCTCGGCTGCGTGTTTGAAGTGCTCTTTGGCTTCTACCAGATTGCTATAAGCTGCCATCACTGCCTCCTTTCCAGCATCCTTCTCGCTGTTTACCGTTGAATTGCCGGTTACCGGCGTACTCTTTTTAGCTTCAGCCATGGTCGAGCTCCTTAACGTTAGTATCCTGAAACGTAAACGCCCGGCCTTCTGAGCCGGACCTCGGGTTTGACACTGCAAAGCCGAATACGTTCCGACGCAGATTGCGCTTCGTCGGCCCGGACAATCGTCCGGGAGGCCCGGCGATGCCGCAGTCCCACCATCAAGCCTAGTCGACAGACTCGGTTTTGCCAGCGAGTTGCCCCTTAACAGACGCTGATTCGGCGTCCGAAGGTCAGGGTTCGCCAGCCAGCCAGTCGAGCCGCCAGGCACCGGACCCCGATTGCGCGAGCTGGCCGGCAAGCCAGGGCAGAGCCTGCTCTAGCTCCTCCCACAGTGGCCAGGGCGGATTGACCAGCATCAACCCCGAGCCATTGAGCCCCAGCGTGGTATCGGCGGGCCGCACAGAGAGCTCCACACGCAATACCTTGGGCAGCCCGGCCGCCGAGATCTGCCGGTAAAAGTCGCGCAGCAGGCGTTCGTCCTTGATCGGATACCACAGAGCAATAACCGTCTGGCGCATACGCTGGATGGCCAGCTGCATTGTCGCTACACAGCGTTCGAGGTCGTCGGCACGCTCGAATGGCGGGTCGAGCAGCCAGAGCGCGCGCTTCTCGACAACGGGAAGAAAAGCCTTGGCCAGCTCATAACCGTCGCGATGATGCACGCCGACACGTGAATCGCCAGCGAAATAGGCTGCAAGGGTGGCTGCGTCTTCGGGATGCAGCTCACTGAGAATCATCCGGTCCTGTTCGCGCAGCCCGCCGGCGATCAGTTGCGGCGAACCTGGGTAAAAACGTAGCTGTTCATCTTCATTCTGCACGCGAACATTCGCTACATAAGACTCCAGCAACGGCGGCAGGTCATCCCTCGACCACAGCCGGGCGATGCCATCGAGATACTCGCCGGTCTTGCCGGAAGCCTCAGCCTGCAGGTCATACAGAGCTGTCCCGGCATGACTGTCCAGATAGCAATAGGGAGCCTCCTTGCGCTGCATCAGCTGCGACATGCGCAGCACGATCGCATGCTTGAAGACGTCTGCGTGATTACCAGCGTGGTAACTGTGGCGATAGTTCATCAGGCGGATTCCGTAAGCTTAATTGGCCGCATTCTACGCACTAGGCGCCAGTGCAGCGAGCGCGGTTCAGGCCTGTTGGCTGCTCGGGGTGACCCGCAACACTTCCTCGATGGTAGTTTCGCCCGCCGCCACCTTCTGTGCGCCGGACAGCCTCAGGCTGTGCATACCGTCCTTGTAGGCCTGTCGGCGCAGGGCGTTGAGATCGATATCGGACTGCACCAGCGGTTTCAGCGGATCGCTCAGAGTCATCAGCTCATACACGCCGGCACGACCGCGATAACCGGTTTCACGGCACTGCGGACAGCCGACCGGCCGGTGCGCGCGGGTAGGCAACGGCGCATTCCAGGGTCGGGTCAGCTCGGCCCACGCATCAGCGTCGACCTCTGCCGGCGCCTTGCAATGCTTACACAGCGTGCGCACCAGACGCTGCGCCATCACGCCGAGCACGGTGGCCTTGATCAGATAGGCCGGCACACCCAGCTCGATCAGCCGACTGATCGAGCTGGGTGCATCATTGGTATGCAATGTCGAGAGCACCAGGTGGCCGGTCAGCGCCGCCTGTATGGCCATCTCCGCGGTTTCCAGGTCACGTATCTCGCCGACCATGATGATATCCGGGTCCTGACGCATCAGCGCACGCACGCCGCCGGCGAAATCCAGATCGATATTGTGCTGTACCTGCATCTGATTGAAGCTGTCCTCGACCATCTCGATCGGGTCTTCAATCGTGCAGACGTTCACTTCCGGCGTAGCCAGCTGCTTGAGCGTGGTGTACAGCGTAGTGGTCTTGCCCGAGCCGGTGGGGCCGGTGACCAGTACAATGCCGTTTGGCTGGCTGACCATGGCCTGCCAGCGCCGCTGATCCTCACCTGAGAAACCCAACTGGTCGAAGCTGCGCAGCAGGACATCGGGATCGAAGATCCGCATGACCATCTTTTCCCCAAAGGCGGTCGGCAGTGTCGAAAGCCGCAGCTCGATCTCGTTGCCCTGGGGCGACTTGGTCTTGATCCGGCCGTCCTGCGGCTTGCGTTTCTCCGCGACGTTCATCCGCCCCAGGGTTTTCAGCCGACTGACTACAGCGACTGATACCTGCAGCGGGAACTGGTACACCGTATGCAGTACCCCGTCGATCCGCAGTCGCACACTGCCCGCCTCGCGCCGCGGCTCGATGTGGATATCACTGGCGCGTTGCTCGAATGCGTATTGGAACAGCCAGTCGACGATATTGACCACATGGGCATCATTGGCGTCGGGCTCCTGCCCCATACTGCCAAGATTGAGCAGTTGCTCGAAATTGCCTATCGGGCTGCTCTTCTGGTCCGTGGCATTGGCGCCGGTAACCGAGCGTGCCAGGCGAAAGAATTCCACGGAATAGCGCTGAATATCGGCAGGACTGGCCACTACGCGACGAATCTCGCGCTTGAGCACGTGCACCAGATTGGTTTCCCAGGTGCTGACAAAAGGCTGCGCACTGGCAATCACCACCTCGCGCTCATTCACCTCCAGTGCAAGGATGCGGTGCCGCTGGGCGAAGGCAAAGGACATCAGCGGAATCACCGCGGCCACATTGATCTTCAGCGGGTCGATACGATAGAACGGCTGTTCGGCCTCGGCCGCCAGCCAGCGCGAGAGCGTCTCAAGATCCAGGGTCTTGCCCGGCCGCGAAAGATCTTCCGGCGCCTGCCCGGCAATGAATTCGAGAGGGTGCAGTTTGGCGGTTTCACCAGTTGCCGCACGGCGCAACATGCTCAACTGCTCCGCCGTTTCCATGCTGAGCCGGCCCTGGCTGACCAGCACGTTGAGGATATCACCGAGATCCAGCGGGCGATCGCTGCCCGGTATCGCCAGTTGCTTCAACGTCTCCACCCTTCCCCCTATCACCAATGATGTGTGCTCAGGCGTTCAGTTCGCGCCAGGCGTTAAGCTTGCGCAGACGCTGGCCCTGCTTACGCAACGCGTCCAGCAACAGCGGGCGCTGCTCATCGTCGATCGACGGATACTGCTCAAGCAGCGCCTGCAGCTTGTTCAACTCACCGAACAGGCGATCGGGCTCGGGTACCGGCAAGAACTCACGGAATTGCGACAGCAGGTAGTAAAGCCGGCCGAGCCGCGGCTGTTGATCCATCCACTGGCTTACCGCCCCATCCGGATCGTTATGGTGAGGTACTTTCAGCTCCTGAATTTCCTTGGCGACTGCGGCCAGCAACCAACGCGGCAGCGGCAGCGCACCGATTCGGTCACCCTTGGGGGGACGATTGTGCTGCCACCCACGCTGCTCCAGCCACAAGGCCAGCCCGATGAACAATTGCCCCCACGCTGGCGTCGCCACCACCTCGGCAAACACGTCAGGAGCCTGATCGCGCGCGTCGCGGCCAGTCTCGTCGTCGGCCCAGCCTGCCAGCACCAGGGGCCGGAAGCGGTCGAGCAGCGCATCCAGAGGCCGACTGTACGGCTGCACGCTGGACTTGGGCAGTGCCAGGTCGAACACACCAAAGGCTGCACGCAATGCGGCCAGGTGCGTTGTCATCTCGCGGAACAGCCGCCATTGACGGGAAAAACGGTACTGCTCGGCCAGGCGCTGACTCTGGCCCAGCAGCTGGCGCGCAGAGCCAGCGATCACGTCGTCCACCGTCGTCTCCGCAGTCCAGCCAGGTGATTGCAGACGCAGGTCATAACTGGCCGGATCGAACAGACGATAACCCCGTTCGGCCTTGCTGATATCGCATGGCATCAGTGGCACATCGCCGGCCAATGCCAATGCCAGTTCAAGCAGCGCTACCGCGGGGCCCTGGCGGATCTCCAGTTCCAGCTCGCAGATAACCTCCTCCTGATCCTGCGCGACCACCTTGCCGTGATCCAGAGCAGCCTCCACCTCGATGATCTCGACCAGACCGTCCGCTTCGCGCTCCCAACGCAACAAGGCCTTGGTACGCTGGAAATCGGTGGTGAACACCGGCTGCAGCAGGCTCTTGTCCAGGTCCGCCAATGCTTGCGGCCAGCAGCTGTCATCCAGCAGACTGACATCCAGTTCGGCCTTGGCGGGGTACCAGTCCCATTCATTACGTTCGGACAGTCCCGAAACGCTCTGGCCCCGGCTCTTGAGGGTCTGGATAACCTGCTCACCATCGCGGCGCAGGCGCAGCGCGACTCTAGCCCCGGCCAGATCGCGCGCGGGCGTATCAAAATACTGGTTGAGCAGCGGCCCGGACTGCCATTCGCCCTGGCGACGAACCTCCAGCAACGGGTGTGTGCGCAACGCCTGGAGCGTTTCCGGCGTGGTGCGCAACTTGA
>NZ_JBFGFI010000022.1:0-39884 GCF_041579695.1 Halopseudomonas sp. | reverse complement strand
CGGCAAGAGCAAGGCGCGCATGTTGTCTGAAGATCAGGTCAAGACTACTTTCGCCGACGTCGCTGGTTGCGACGAGGCCAAGGAAGAAGTCAGCGAGCTGGTCGAGTTCCTGCGCGATCCAGGCAAGTTCCAGCGCCTGGGTGGCCACATTCCTCGCGGCGTACTGATGGTGGGTCAGCCAGGTACAGGTAAGACGTTGCTGGCCAAGGCGGTAGCCGGCGAGGCCAAGGTGCCGTTCTTCACCATTTCCGGTTCGGACTTCGTAGAAATGTTCGTCGGTGTGGGTGCCAGTCGGGTGCGCGACATGTTCGAGCAGGCCAAGAAGCACGCCCCGTGCATCATCTTTATCGACGAGATCGATGCGGTCGGTCGCCATCGTGGCTCCGGGATGGGGGGTGGCCACGACGAACGTGAACAGACCTTGAACCAGTTGCTGGTAGAGATGGACGGCTTCGAGCCCAATGACGGCATTATCGTTGTGGCAGCTACCAACCGTCCGGACGTACTGGACCCCGCGTTGCTGCGTCCGGGTCGCTTCGATCGTCAGGTTGTAGTCGGTCTGCCGGACATTCGTGGCCGCGAACAGATCCTCAAGGTGCACATGCGCAAGGTTCCGCTGGGTGATGACGTGGTACCAGGGAATATCGCCCGCGGCACCCCCGGCTTCTCCGGTGCGGACCTGGCCAACCTGGTTAACGAGGCGTCGCTGTTCGCCGCCCGTGCCGGCAAGCGGCTGGTCGAGATGAAAGAGTTCGAGATGGCCAAGGACAAGATCATGATGGGCGCCGAGCGCAAATCCATGGTCATGTCCGACAAGGAAAAGCTCAACACGGCGTACCACGAATCGGGTCACGCAATTGTCGGGCGCCTGGTGCCCGAGCATGATCCAGTCTACAAGGTTTCGATCATTCCGCGCGGTCGCGCCCTGGGCGTCACCATGTTCCTGCCCGAGGAAGACCGTTACAGTCTGTCCAAGCGCGCATTGATCAGCCAGATATGCTCGCTGTTTGGCGGCCGTATCGCCGAGGAAATGACACTGGGCTTTGACGGCGTTACCACTGGTGCGTCAAACGATATCCAGCGCGCCACCCAATTGGCCAAGAACATGGTTACCAAGTGGGGTCTGTCGGAAAAGCTCGGGCCGCTGATGTACGGTGAGGATGAAGATCAGGGTTACCTGGGTCGCCAGGGCGGCGGTCAGGCGGGCGGTATCTCCGGAGAGACAGCCAAGCTGATCGATCAGGAAGTGCGCCGGATCATCGACGAGTGTTACTCGACCGCGCAGCAGTTGCTCAAGGATAACCGCGAAAAGCTTGATCTGATGGCCGAGGCGCTGATGAAGTATGAAACCATCGATGCTGACCAGATTCAGGACATCATGACCGGCAAGCCGGCGCGTGAGCCCAAGGACTGGAATTCCGACGACAAGGCGGGGCCTGGCGCTGCAGCCGGTTCCACGTCGGAAGAGGGACCATCTGACAAGCGTGGCGACAGCATCATCGGCGGACCGGCAGGCGAGCACTGATCCTGATATGCCCAGCATGGATATGCCGAGCGTAGAGCACGGCTCCCGGTTGCCTTGCGGCGATCGGGAGCTTGATCTTTCCAGTGCCCATGTCATGGGCATTCTGAACGTAACCCCCGACTCCTTTTCCGATGGCGGGCACTTCGTGCACGCCGGCCAGGCAATGCGACACGTCGAGCAGATGATTGCCGATGGCGCGACACTGATCGACGTGGGCGGCGAGTCGACTCGGCCCGGCGCCGCCACAGTCAGTCCCGAGCAGGAGCTCGATCGCGTGATCCCGGTTGTCGAAGCAATCAGGCAGCGCTTTGATACGATTGTCTCCGTCGACACCAGTACCCCGCAGGTAATGAGCGCGGCCGCCGCTGCTGGTGCCGGTCTGATCAATGACGTGCGCGCGCTGCGGCGCCCTGGGGCATTGCGCGCGGCTGCTTCTACCGGCTTGCCGGTGTGTCTTATGCACATGCAGGGCAGTCCGCAGGATATGCAGCAGGCTCCTCAGTATGAATCGATAATCGACGAGGTGAGCGCCTTTCTGGTCGAGCGTGTGGCCGTCTGCGCGCAGGCGGGGATACCTGCCGACCGCCTTCTGCTTGACCCCGGCTTTGGTTTTGGCAAGACGCTGGAACATAACTTTCAATTGTTTGCCGGAATGCAGCGCTTGCTGTCATTGGGGTGCCCACTGCTGGTAGGCGTATCGCGGAAAAGCATGATCGGCCAGTTACTGGATCGTCCCGTCGATCAGCGGTTGGCAGGGGGGTTGGCTCTGGCCGTGTTGGCCGTGCGCAGCGGTGCGCGGATTATTCGCGTGCATGACGTTGCGCAGACTGTGGATGCCATACGGATGACTGAGGCCGTTATGACGGCCGGCCGGGAAAACGTCGGCTAGCCTCCGGATTTATACAACAAGATTGACCAAACAAAGAACTCGATCAGGATTTTGCGCATATGGAAAAGAAATATTTCGGCACGGATGGCATACGCGGACAAGTCGGTATTGCTCCTATTACTCCGGAGTTCATTCTCAAGCTGGGGTGGGCGGTTGGCACAGCTTTTCGCAAGCAGGGTGAATGCCGGGTAATGATCGGCAAGGACACGCGGATCTCCGGCTACATGTTCGAGTCCGCACTCGAGGCGGGACTTTCCGCCGCGGGCGCTCACGTGCAGTTGCTGGGCCCCATGCCGACACCTGCCATAGCGTATCTGACGCGTACCTTCCAGGCGAATGCCGGTATCGTCATCAGTGCCTCGCACAATCCCTATTACGACAATGGCATCAAGTTCTTCTCGGCCGCAGGCAGCAAGTTACCTGACGATCTCGAGCTGGAGATCGAGCGGTTGGTCGATTCGCCAATGGTGGTAGTGGATTCGGCATCGCTGGGCAAGGTATTTCGGGTAGAGGATGCCTCCGGGCGGTACATCGAATTCTGCAAGAGCAGCGTCCCGACCAGTACCAGCTTCAAGGGTCTCAGGGTCGTCCTTGACTGCGCTAACGGAGCAACCTACAAGGTGGCCCCCAGCGTGTTCCGCGAGTTGGGGGCAGAGGTGTTCGTGATTGGCGCCAATCCTGACGGTATCAATATCAACGATGGCGTGGGCTCCACTGACCTCTCGGCGCTGCGTGCCGAAGTGCTGTCCCGCAGCGCGGACCTGGGTATCGCCCTTGACGGTGACGGCGATCGGGTCCTGATGGTCGACAACCAGGGTGCAGAAGTCGATGGCGACGAACTGCTCTACATCCTTGCCATGGAACTGCAAAAGCGCAATGCGCTGCGCGGCGGCGTGGTCGGCACTCTGATGAGCAATCTCGGACTCGAGTTGGCACTGCGTGAAAAGGGTATCGACTTTGTGCGCGCCAAGGTCGGGGACCGTTACGTCATGGCCGAACTACGCGAGCGGGACTGGGTTCTCGGTGGCGAGGCGTCGGGCCACATGGTCTGCCTGCACCACAGCAGTACCGGCGACGGTATCATTGCCGCCCTGCAGGTGCTCAAGGCGCTGCAGAGTTTCGGGCAGACTCTGGCTGAAGCCCGGCAGGGCATGCAGAAGTGCCCGCAGGTATTGATCAACGTGCGGTATCAGCGTGGTACAGCCTCTCCATTGGCCGATCTGGGCTTGCAGTCGGCGGTCAAGGCAGCGGAAGGGCGCCTTGGCGACAGTGGTCGCGTCTTACTGCGCCTGTCCGGCACCGAGCCTGTCATTCGCGTGATGGTGGAGGGGCAGGATTCGGCCCGGGTTTCGGCCGAGGCCGAGTCATTGGCGGGGGAAGTCCGGGCTTTGTTTGCCTGAGCTTGCGCCAGAATGAAAATGCGGTTGTGTCGTTGGGGCAACTTGGTTAACATTGGCGCCCGCTCGAACTGAGAGGTTGAGGATGCGTCGTCTGCTCGTCGCCGGTAACTGGAAAATGCATGGGACTCGGCAATCGGTTGACAGCCTGCTTCAAGGGCTGAATCAGCAGGACTGGCCGGACAACGTTGATCTCATGGTTGCTCCACCGGCACTGTACATTCAGCACTGTCTTGACCGCCTGTCGGGCTCGCCGCTATATGTGGGTGGTCAGAGCTGTGCCTACCAGGCGGAGCCCGGCGCTCTGACCGGCGAGATATCAGCCGCCCAGTTGCGTGACGCGGGATGTGAATTTGTACTCGTGGGCCACTCCGAGCGCCGTAGTCTGTTCGGAGAGACCGACGGGGTGGTGCGCAGGAAGTTTGCCGCAGCACTGGCGTGCGGTTTGCGACCGGTACTCTGTGTAGGCGAGACGCTCGAGCAGCGAGACGCCGGACGGACAGCCGAAGTAGTGGGTACGCAATTGAAAGTGATCCTCGATGCCTTTGGTGTTGGAGGGCTTGCCCAGGGTGTAGTGGCTTACGAGCCGGTCTGGGCGATAGGTACCGGATTGACAGCCGAGCCCGACCAGGCTCAGGATGTGCACGCAATGATCCGGGCGCGGCTTGCCATGCTCGACGACGAGCAGGCACAGTTGGTCCAGATTGTTTACGGCGGCAGCGTCAAGGCGGATAACGCCGAAGCACTTTTCGCCATGCCGGATATCGATGGGGGGCTTGTTGGTGGAGCTTCCCTCAACGCAGATGAATTTGGTGCGATAGCACGTGCCGCAGGACGAGTGTAATGATTGAGACCGTGGTAGTGGTTATTCACCTGATGGCAGCGCTTGCGCTGGTCGGCCTGGTGCTGATCCAGCAGGGCAAGGGTGCCGAAACAGGCGCTTCCTTCGGTTCTGGCGCGTCGGGCACCGTTTTTGGCAGCCAGGGTTCGGCAACGTTCCTCAGCCGCTTGACTGCTGTGCTGGCCGCTGTATTCTTCATCACCTCGCTGGGTCTGGCCTTCTATGCCAGTAACCAGGCGTCGGCGGTTCGCGATGCAGGCTTGCCTGCTCCGGCAATGCAGCGTGAAGTTGCTCCGCTGAGCATCGAAGAAGATGTTCCGGTACTTGAAGAAGATGTACCTGTTCTTGAAGGGCAGGCTCCTCAGGCAGACACGACGGATGACGTACCTCCGGCCGAGTAAGCCAACAGTTTTGCGGAAGTGGTGGAATTGGTAGACACGCTATCTTGAGGGGGTAGTGCCTTAGGGTGTATGGGTTCGAGTCCCATCTTCCGCACCAATCAAACAGGGCCTGCATTTGCAGGCCCTGCATTTTTCAGGGCTGAATGCCCCGGTTGTCTTGTCAGGCATCCGGGCGTATAATAAGCGCCCTAGATTCGACGCGGGGTGGAGCAGTCTGGTAGCTCGTCGGGCTCATAACCCGAAGGTCGTAGGTTCAAATCCTGCCCCCGCAACCAGTTTCAAGGCCCCTTCTCAGGGGCTTTTTATTAGCTGTCCTGGTCATGCAGGCGGTGTGATACGGGATGGGCTTCAATGCCCATTTTTTATTGGTGCATGTTTTTCAGGCTGTTTTTCAGACTGTTTATTTTAAAAAATGCGAGGCGGTTAATTTGTCCGGCAAAGTGACTGAGTTGGAGGCCATTGCGGTCCCGATTGTCGAAGCTTTGGGCTATCGTTGTTGGGGTGTGGAGTATCTGTCCCAGGGGCGGCACAGCCTGCTGCGCGTCTATATAGACCATCCTGAGGGCGTCAGTGTCGAGGCCTGTGCAGCGGTCAGCCGTCAGATCAGTGCAGTGCTGGATGTCGAGGAGCCGATCTCGGGTGATTATACCCTCGAGGTCTCCTCGCCCGGCATGGACCGGCCACTCTTCACGCTGGAGCAGTTCGCCAGCCATGTTGGCGAGCAGGCCAAGATCAAGTTACGCGTGCCTTATGAAGGGCGACGCAATTTTCAAGGTGTCATCCGTGGAGTTGAAGGTGACGAGATCATATTGCAGGTAGACGAGCATGAATACCTGCTGCCGATCGACACAATCGACAAGAGCAATATCATTCCGCGGTTTTGAGCATTATTTCGGGCTCCAGTGGCCCCAATGGATGGCGTTAGGCGAGGCATACGATGAGCAAAGAAGTGCTGCTGGTTGTGGAATCCGTTTCCAACGAGAAGGGCGTACCGCCCGGCGTGATTTTCGAAGCGTTGGAACTGGCATTGGCAACAGCTACCAAGAAGCGTTATGAAGACGAAGTGGATGTGCGTGTGGCGATCGATCGCCACACCGGCAGCTATGAGACCTTCATGCGCTGGACTGTGGTTGCTGATGAGGATTTCGAAGAGCCCGGCATGCAGCTGACCCTGGACCAGGGGCAGGAGCGTGATCCCGACATCAAGATTGGCGACGTGATCGAAGACAAGATCGAGTCAGTCGAGTTTGGTCGTATTGCCGCGCAGATCGCCAAGCAGGTCATCGTGCAGAAGGTTCGCGAGGCCGAGCGTGCTCAGGTCGTTGATGCCTACCGTGACCGTCTTGGCGAAATCATCAGCGGTACGGTCAAAAAGGTGACACGCGACAGCGTTATCGTGGACCTGGGTAACAACGCCGAAGCGGTATTGCCCCGCGAAGAAATGATTCCGCGCGAGACCTTCCGCACCGGCAGCCGTATCCGTGCCCTGCTCAAGGACATCCGCACAGAGAACCGCGGGCCGCAGTTGGTGCTGTCGCGCAGTTGCCCGGAAATGATTATCGAGCTGTTCCGGATCGAAGTGCCGGAGATCGCCGAAGAGCTGATCGAAGTCATGGGTGCTGCCCGTGATCCGGGCTCGCGGGCCAAGATCGCCGTCCGCTCCAAGGACAAGCGCATCGATCCACAGGGCGCCTGTATCGGTATGCGTGGTTCACGCGTGCAGGCTGTGTCCGGCGAACTGGGTGGCGAGCGCGTCGACATCGTGCTCTGGGATGATAACTTCGCCCAGTTCGTGATCAACGCCATGGCCCCGGCCGAAGTGGCGTCGATCATTCTGGATGAAGACGCGCATACCATCGACATCGCAGTGGCCGAGGACAACCTCGCCCAGGCGATCGGTCGCAGCGGCCAGAACGTGCGGCTGGCCAGTATGCTGACCGGCTGGACGCTGAACGTGATGACTGAAGAGGATATCCGTGCCAAGCAGGAAGCCGAAACGGGCGATATCCTGCGGACTTTCGTCGACGAGCTGGATATCGACGACGACCTGGCACAGCTCCTGGTAGAAGAAGGCTTTACCTCCCTGGAGGAAATTGCCTACGTACCCATGGAGGAGATGCTGGCGATCGACGGCTTTGACGAGGATATCGTCACCGAGTTGCGTACGCGAGCCAAGGATCTACTGCTGACCAAGGCTCTTGCCAGCGAAGAGAAACTGGACGAGGTGCAGCCAGCAGAGGATCTGTTGAACATGGAGGGGATGGACCGCGCCCTGGCGTTCCATTTGGCCGCGAAAGGCATCATCACCATGGAAGATCTGGCAGAACAGTCGATTGATGAACTGCTGGATATCGAAAGTATTGACGAAGAACGTGCCGGTGCCCTGATTATGGCCGCACGGGCACCCTGGTTTGCATAACCGGTCGGTAAGCGATTTTGTACTGCTGGTAAGCAGGACCCCGACTGAGGAGAGAATTGAATGGCGGAAGTAACGGTCAAAGAGTTGGCCCAGGTAGTGGGAACCCCCCTGGAGCGCCTGCTACAGCAGATGCAGGAAGCCGGTTTGCCCCAAACCAGCGCGGAACAGCGCGTGAGCGACGAGGAGAAGCAGGCATTGCTGGCTTACCTCAAGAACGCCCATGGCGGAGAGACCGCTGGCGAGCCGCGCAAGATCACCCTCAAGCGCAAGACAGTCAGTACGCTGCGGGTTGCCGGCAGCAAGACGGTCAACGTCGAGGTGCGCAAGAAGAAGACCTACGTCAAGCGCGATCCGGTGGACCTCGAGGCCGAGCGTCAGCGCGAAGCTGAAGTGCTGCGTGAGGCCGAAGATGCGCGCCTGGAAGCGGTTGCAGCTGAAGCTAAGCGCAAGGCCGAAGAAGAGGCCCGTGTAGCAGCCGAAGCGGCTAAAGCCCCGGAAGCTGGCAAAGCTCCTGAGGCCGCAGCCCCAGCAACAGCCGCTGCACAGCCAGCCAAAGTCGAACCTGAAGCGCCGGTTGCGCCGCCAGAGCCGCCAGCCGCCCCTGTGGTTATCGCTCCGCCGGCAGACAAGCCCGACCATTCCAAGAAGAAGGACGCGCATCGCAAGCCGACGCGCGCCGAGGAAGAGGAAGAGCGGAGTCGCAAGCGGGCCGGTGGTAACAGCGGCAAGGGCCGCAATACTCCGCGCGCCAGCGATGACGACGATGGTGGCGCTCGCCGTCGTGGCGGTGGTGGCAAGCTCAAGGCGAACAAGAAACGCAATGCACACGGCTTCGAGAAGCCGACAGGACCGATAGTGCGAGAAGTGGTAATTGGCGAGACCATCACTGTGGCCGAGCTGGCCCAGAAGATGTCGATCAAGGCAGCCGAAGTCATCAAGTACATGTTCAAGTCCGGCAACATGGTGACTATCAACCAGGTGCTGGACCAGGACACGGCCAGCATCATTGCCGAGGACATGGGCCACAAGGTCAAGCAGATCAGCGAGAGTGATCTGGAAGATGCACTGGTTTCCGAGTCCCAGGCGCACGAAGGCGAGTTGGTTAATCGCGCACCGGTTGTCACTGTCATGGGTCACGTAGACCACGGCAAGACCTCGCTGCTCGACTACATCCGTCGTGCCAAGGTTGCCTCCGGCGAAGCCGGTGGCATTACCCAGCACATCGGTGCCTACCACGTGGAAACTGACCGCGGCATGGTCACCTTCCTCGACACCCCCGGCCACGCCGCGTTTACCGCGATGCGTGCTCGTGGCGCCAAGGCGACCGATATCGTGATCCTGGTCGTGGCCGCCGACGATGGCGTGATGCCGCAGACCGAAGAAGCTGTGGCTCACGCCAAGGCCGCCGGTGTGCCGCTGGTCGTCGCAGTCAACAAGATCGACAAGGAAGATGCCGATCCGGACCGCATCAAGAACGGTCTGGCAGCTCTGGACGTCATCCCCGAAGAGTGGGGCGGCGACACCATGTTCATGCATGTTTCGGCGAAGGAAGGCACCGGCATCGACGATCTGCTCGAAGCCGTGTTGCTGCAGGCTGAAGTTCTCGAACTGCAGGCCCAGCCGTCGGCTCCAGGCCGTGGTGTAGTTGTTGAATCCCGTCTGGACAAGGGTCGCGGCCCGGTTGCCACGGTACTGGTTCAGAACGGTACGCTGCGTCAGGGCGATATCGTGCTGGCTGGCGTCAACTACGGTCGCATCCGTGCGATGTACGATGAGAACGGCAAGCCGATCAAGGAAGCTGGCCCGTCGATACCAGTCGAGATCCTCGGTCTGGACGGCACGCCGGATGCCGGTGACGAACTCACCGTTGTGACTGACGAGAAGAAAGCGCGTGAAGTGGCGCTGTTCCGTCAGGGCAAGTTCCGCGAGATCAAGCTGGCGCGTCAGCAGTCCTCCAAGCTCGAGAATATGTTCGAGAACATGGGGCAGGACGAGAAGAAGACCCTCAACATCGTGCTCAAGTCTGACGTACGTGGTTCGCTGGAAGCCCTGCAGAGCTCTCTCAGCGAGTTGGGTAACGAGGAAGTTCAGGTCAAGATCATCTCCGGCGGCGTGGGCGGTATTACTGAAACCGACGCCAACCTGGCGTTGGCATCCAATGCCGTGATCTTCGGTTTCAACGTTCGTGCCGACGCTACCGCGCGCAAGATCGTCGAGTCCGAGAATATCGACCTGCGCTACTACAGCGTTATTTACGAGATCATCGACGACGTCAAGAAAGCCCTCGGCGGTATGCTGGGCAGCGACGTTCGCGAGCAGATCCTCGGCGTTGCCGAAGTGCGCGACGTGTTCCGTTCGCCCAAGTTCGGCGCGATTGCAGGCTGTATGGTTATCGAAGGTACCGTCTACCGCAATCGTCCGATCCGTGTACTGCGCGAAGACGTGGTTATCTACGAAGGCGAGCTGGAATCCCTGCGTCGCTTCAAGGATGACGTCGCCGAAGTGCGTAACGGCATGGAGTGCGGTATCGGCGTGAAGAACTACAATGACGTCAAACCCGGAGACCGCATCGAAGTATTCGAGCGCATCCAGGTACAACGCAGCCTGTAATAGCTGCAGGCGGTGATACACGGCAGGCATCGGGCTCAGCGCAAGCTGAATCGGGTGCTTGCCGTTCACGTTTGCGATGTTCCGCTTTTTTAGGCCGCCCGCGGGCAGCCAGAGACAGATTTTATGGCTAATGAAAACAGTCGTACCCACCGCGTAGCCGATCAGATGCAGCGCGAGCTGGCATTGCTGATCCAGCGCGATATCCGCGATCCGCGCCTGGGCATGATCACCATCACGGCGGTCGATGTGAGTCGCGACCTGGCGCACGCCAAGGTTTATATCACGCTGATGAACAAGGACAGCGACGAGGAGATTGCCGAGAACCTGGCGATCCTCAAGAACGTGGCCGGCTTTCTGCGCATGCAGCTGGGCAAGGTCATGAAGTTGCGCAGTGTTCCGCAGTTGCACTTTCACTACGACGAAAGCGTACGTCGTGGTGTGCACCTGTCATCGCTGATCGAACGTGCCGTGGCCGAAGATCGCGAGCACAAACCGGACGGCGAGGAGTAGGCTTTTGTCGGCACCACGCAGCAAACGCCGGGATATCGACGGCGTATTGATTTTTGACAAGCCCCTGGGAATGACCTCCAACGCTGCCCTGCAAAAGGTGCGTTGGTTGTTCAATGCCGCCAAGGGCGGACATACCGGCAGTCTGGATCCATTGGCCAGTGGCGTACTGCCCCTGTGCCTGGGCGAGGCGACCAAATTCTCCCAATACCTGCTGGACGCAGACAAGGCTTACATCACCGAGGCGCGGCTGGGCATGACCACCACCACCGGCGACGCCGAAGGTGACGTGCTGCAAACGCGTGCGGTTAATATCACCCTTGCAGACGTCGAGGCCTTGCTGCCGCAGTTCACCGGCCCGATCGAACAGATCCCGCCAATGTACTCGGCCCTCAAGCATGAAGGTCAGCCGCTGTACAAGCTGGCCCGCGCCGGGGAAACAGTGGAGCGCAAGGCGCGATCTGTTACCATCAGCAAGTTGAAGATCCTGGGTCTGGAAGGCGACCGTCTGCGGCTCGAGGTGCACTGTACCAAAGGCACCTATATCCGCACGCTGGTCGAGGACATCGCCGAGGTTTTGGGCTGTGGCGCGCACGTGTCGGAACTGCGACGCATCCAGGCAGGGCCTTTCGATCTGAGCCAGGCCGTGACCCTGGAAACCCTGGAAGCGTTGCACGCCGAGGGCGGCCATCTGGCACTGGATCATCTGCTGCTACCCAGCGACAGCGGACTGGAAGACTGGCCTGCGGTCGAACTCACAGAGCAGACTGCCTATTACCTGAATCACGGTCAGGCGGTCATGGTCCCGGGCAGTCCGGCATTCGGGATGGTGCGCCTGCGTGACCACACCGGACAGTTTATCGGCATCGGCGAAATTACCGACGATGCTCGCGTAGCACCGAAGCGGTTGATGCGCTTCAACGGATAAGGAATGGGCTCGGGAGAACCACACCGAGCCCCGCATGAACGTCATTTCCGCGAACGCGGGAATCCATGGTGACTTGGCCCAATACGCCGAGTCATCAGAAAGAAGTTGACCCATAAGGGTCGCGACGAGGGTGGCTGTTAACAGGCACGGTCATACCTCGATTTAAAACACGGGTCACTCCAAGAGATGTGCCCGGCCTGTTCACTCAGAGGAAAGCTGTCATGGCACTGAGCGTCGAAGAGAAAGCTGCAATCGTAACTGAATATGCCCGTGGCGAAGGTGATACCGGTTCTCCTGAAGTCCAGGTAGCGCTGTTGACTGCAAACATCAACAAGCTCCAGGGTCACTTCAAGATAAACAAGAAGGATCACCATTCACGTCGCGGTCTGATCCGGATGGTAAACCAGCGTCGTAAGCTGCTGGATTACCTGAAGTCGAAAGACATTCCGCGTTACAGCAGCTTGATCAGCAGTCTGGGTCTGCGTCGCTAAGCGACAAGCCCCATTTGGACATGATCGGGTCCGAAACCCGGTCGTGCCCAGAGTTTCCCCAAAGGCAAATACAGAGAGAGAAGACACCGTGAAACCGGTTATCAAACAATTCAAGCTAGGCAACAACACCATCACCCTGGAAACGGGCCGTATTGCCCGCCAGGCTTCTGGTGCCGTACTGGTCAGCATCGACGATGCAGTCAGCGTTCTGTGTACCGTAGTCGGAGCCAAGAAAGCCGACTCAGGCCGTGACTTCTTCCCTCTGTCAGTACACTACATCGAGAAAACCTACGCCGCCGGCCGCATTCCCGGTGGTTTTTTCAAGCGTGAAGGCCGTCCGACTGAAAAAGAGACCCTGACCTCGCGCCTGATCGACCGTCCGATCCGCCCGCTGTTCGCCGACGGCTTCATGAATGAAGTCCAGGTGGTCTGTACTGTTGTCTCCACCGACAAGACCACTGATCCTGATATCGCTGCGCTGATCGGCACCTCCGCCGCGCTGGCAATTTCCGGTATCCCGTTCGACGGCCCTATCGCCGGCGCACGCGTTGGCTTTGACGCCGACAACGGCTATATCCTCAACCCGAACTACGAAGAGCAGAAGACCTCGCGTCTGGATATGATCGTAGCCGGTACTGAAGACGCCGTACTGATGGTTGAGTCTGAAGCCAAAGAGCTGACCGAAGACCAGATGCTGGGCGCGGTACTCTTCGCCCACATGGAATTCCAGCCAGCGGTTCAGGCAATCAAGGAACTGGCCGCCGAAACCGGCAAGCCGCGCTGGGACTGGCAGGCTGCTCCGGAGAACACCGCGTTGCTGGATGCTGTTAAAAGCCAGTTCGGCGCCGGTATTGCCGAGGGTTACACTGTTACCGACAAGATGGCCCGCTATACTCGCCTGGGCGAGCTGCGCAACCAGGCCATCGAAGCATTGTCTGGCGACGAACAAGGCAAGCCCTCCGCTGGCGAAGTCAAAGATGCCTTCGGCGAGATCGAGTATCGCACCGTGCGCGAAAGCATCGTCAACGGTAACCCGCGTATCGACGGCCGCGACACCAAAACTGTGCGTCCGTTGAACATCGAAGTCGGTGTTCTGGATCGCACCCACGGTTCCGCCCTGTTCACCCGCGGCGAGACTCAGGCCCTGGTTGTCACCACGCTGGGTACCGCCCGCGACGCACAGTTGCTGGACACTCTGGAAGGCGAGAAGAAAGACCCCTTCATGCTGCACTACAACTTCCCTCCCTACTCCGTAGGCGAGTGCGGTCGTATGGGCGGCACTGGTCGCCGTGAAGTCGGCCACGGCCGTCTGGCGCGTCGCAGTATTGCTGCCGTGATGCCGAACATGGATGATTTCCCCTATACCATCCGCGTGGTATCGGAAATCACCGAGTCCAATGGTTCCAGCTCCATGGCCTCCGTGTGTGGCGCCTCCCTGGCGTTGATGGATGCCGGTGTACCGCTGACAGCGCCGGTAGCCGGTATCGCCATGGGTCTGGTCAAGGAAGGCGACAAGTACGCTATCCTGACCGACATCCTGGGTGACGAAGATCACCTCGGCGACATGGACTTCAAGGTAGCCGGTACCGCCAAGGGCGTCACCGCGCTGCAGATGGATATCAAGATCAAGGGCATCACCGAAGAGATCATGGAGAACGCGCTGGCCCAGGCCCTGGACGCGCGCATGAACATTCTTCAGCAGATGAACGAAGTGCTGCCAGCGTCGCGCAAGGAACTGTCTTCCAACGCACCGACCATGATCAGCATGAAGATCGACTCCGACAAGATCCGTGACGTGATCGGCAAGGGTGGCGCAACCATCCGCGGTATCTGTGAGGAGACCGGTGCCTCCATCGACATCACCGACGACGGTTCAGTCAAGATCTTCGCGCCCACCAAGGACGCCGCCAACGCTGCCAAGGCACGGGTTGACGAGATCACCGCAGAAGCGGAAATCGGCAAGATCTACGAAGGCAAGGTCGAGCGCATCGTCGACTTCGGCGCATTCGTCAACATCCTGCCGGGCAAGGATGGTCTGGTTCACATCTCACAGATCGCCAACACCCGCATCGAAAAAGTCACCGACGTACTCAGCGAAGGCCAGATGGTCCGCGTACTGGTACTGGACGTCGACAACCGCGGCCGCATCAAATTGTCCATCAAGGACGTAGAAGCAGCCGAGGCCAGCGGCGTTTAAACTACGCCCGCACCACAAAAAACCCCGGCCTTGAAACCGGGGTTTTTTTACGACGGCAAAAAAAGCAGCCGTGCTTCTCCCGCACCACCTCTCGTGCTATACCTTCGGCATGGGCCAAGCTCGCCTGACAGCACTGCCTGCTTATTCGGCAAGGGCTGCCGACGGTCACTGCAGAAAATCCGCAGTTTGTAGTGCACCCTGTATCTGGCGGTTAAAGACCGAGGGTGGGGGCTCCACTGGCGCTGGGCGTATTCACTGGTTCAGTTGCTCTCGATAAAATTAGAAGTGGCCGGGTAAAGAAAGGAGGGCATCTCATGTCCCATTCCGGACAATGTTTATGTGGTGCAGTTAAATTTGTGCTTTCAGGTGAACCCAGTACCGTCGCGTTATGCCATTGCCGTGATTGCCAGCGAAGTGCAGGTGCTCCGATGGTCTCCTGGGCGATGTTTCCGGAGGTCGCGCTAACGGTGACCCAGGGGCAGCCGAAAACGATCAACTCGTCAGGAGCAGCAATGCGCAGTTTCTGCGCTGATTGTGGAAGCGGGCTGTTCTATCGCAACGAAGCTTTCCTGCCGGGAATCGTTGATGTGCAGACTGCAACACTGGATGATCCCGACGCTTTACCTCCAGGGGTACAGATTCAGACCGCTGAACGGGTCGGCTGGGTGCAACATATTACGTCGCTTCCCGAGTTTGTCCGCTTTCCTGAGTAGTCGGGCGGATAATCCAGCAGCTCTGGGGCATGTGAACGCTGAACCTGATCCGGATATGCTAAGGTTTGCTCCCCTTGTTTGCTCGCGCCCCAGTAGCGCTTGGCACGCCATTCAGACTTTTGAGGAGAAAGGTTTTGAACTACCAAGATGTCGTCTTTGGGCGCCGCAGTATTCGCGCGTTCAAGCAGCAAGCTGTTCCGCGTAGCGTGATAGAAGAAGTCATCGCGATGGCCATTCGCGCTCCGTCTTCGATGAATACCCAGCCCTGGCACCTGCATGTGCTTACAGGTGAACCGCTTGACCGTATCCGTGCGGAGAACACCGAGCGCATGCTCAAGGGTGTGCCGCCTTCCAAGGAAAGCCGTGGCACTGGCAGTTACGAGGGCGAGCATCGGAATCGTCAGGTCGAAATTGCCGTGCAGCTTTTTCAGGCCATGGGCATCGCCCGTGATGACAAGGAAAAGCGCCAGGACTGGATACTGCGTGGTTTTCGACAGTTTGATGCGCCCGTATCAATCGTCGTCACCTACGATCGGGCTTTGCGGGAAGGGGATATTGCGCAGTTCGACTGCGGTGCACTGGTAAACGGCCTGGTCAATGCTGCGTGGTCGCGCGGCCTGGGGTGTGTGGTTAACAGTCAGGGCATCATGCACTCGCCAGTCGTACGCGAGTACGCCGGTATTCCGGAGGATCAGGTCATCATGATCTGCGTGGCTATGGGCTATCCGGATGAGGAATTCCCGGCCAACGCGGTGGTGTCCAAACGTCGCGCGGTAAGCGACGTGGCGACTTTTGTTGGCTTTGACCAGACAGTTTCCCAGGCGGGCAGTTAAACCCCGGGCGGCCACTGACAGTAGAAGACTTTGTCCGCCTGCTGCGGTGCGGACGGGGTTGGGCGACCAAACCTTCGACTCAAATATTTGTCATATCAACAGGCGTCCGAACCATGGAGGAGAAGATATGGCGCATAAATTCAAGGTCGGCGATCACGTCAGCTGGAATTCCGAAGCGGGCCGGGTCAGTGGCAAAATAACCAAAGTGCATATCTCAGACACGACCTACAAAGGGCATCTGCGGCGGGCGAGCGAGCAGGAGCCGCAGTACGAGATCGAGAGCGACAAGACCGATCACATTGCCATGCACAAGGAGGAAACGCTGAGAAAAATCGACTAGTTTGCGCTTACTGACATTTGCTCCAGCAGCTTGCAGAATACCGCTTCGCTCACGGCGCGACTGAAATAGTAGCCCTGGTAGGCATGGCAGTCCTGCTGTTGCAGGAAGGCCAGTTGTTCGGCGGTTTCCACGCCCTCGGCGATCAGCTCCAGGTTCAGGCTGCGGGCCATGGCGATGATCGCGCGCACGATTTCAGCGTCGTTACTGTCGCGGGTACAGTCATTGATGAATGACTGGTCGATTTTCAGCAGGTCCACCGGCAGGCGTTTAAGGTAGCTGAGCGAAGAATATCCGGTACCGAAGTCGTCAATCGCAAAGCTGATACCCATGTCGCGCAGCTCGTTCATCTTCTCCACGGTGTCGCTGATGTTGTGGATCATGATGCTCTCGGTGATTTCCAGCTTCAGGCATTGTCTGGGAACCCGGAATTCCTCGATAGCAGCAGCGACACTTTCGACAAAGTTGGCCTGACGAAACTGGCGTGGGCTGATATTGATGCTGAGACTGAACGGGGCGGTGATGAGCCCCTGCAGCATCAGCCGGGCGATGAAGCTACAGGCCTCGCGTACGACCCAGTGACCTGCTTCCAGGATCATTCCGCTTTCCTCAAGTACATGCATGAAGGTGGCAGGTCCGACCAGGCCCTGCTCTGGGTGTTGCCAGCGCAGCAGAGCTTCGGCACCGATAATGCTTTGGGTGCGGGCATCCAGCTGCGCCTGATAATGGAGTTCGAATTCCCCGTTGAGCAGGGCCTGGCGTAGATCAGTTTCCAGTTGCAGGCGTTGACTGACCACCACCTGCATCTGTGGCTCGAAGAACGCAATGCTGTTGCGACCGCTGGCCTTGACGCCGTAGAGGGCTGTATCGGCATGCTTGAGCAGGTCCTCGGGCGTGTGACTGTGCTCGGAGGAAAGTGCGATCCCGATGCTGCAAGTCAATTGCATTCCGTGGCCGTGTATGCACATCGGGACGGATACAGCTTCAAGCAACTCTGCTGCTTGCAGCCTGGCGGTTTCGGCAATCTGTGCAGTGTTCCCTGAAAGACCGGTGAGCAGTATGACAAATTCGTCCCCGCCCAGGCGCGCCACCGTGTCAGCCTTGCGCACGCGGGCCAGCAAGCGACGACTGATTTCCTGCAGAACCGCGTCTCCGCAGCTGTGCCCCAACGAATCATTAACGCGTTTGAAATGGTCCAGGTCAAAGAATAGCAGCGCGCAGCTCAAGCCATGACGTTCACTCAGCGCGAGATGCTGCTGCAACCGGTCCTGCAGCAAGAGCCGGTTTGGCAGGTCGGTGAGGGAGTCGTGATAGGCCTGGTGCTTGATTCGGGCCTCGATGTTTTTTTGTTCGGTTACATCCTTGAAGCAGGAGAGAATGCACCTATCCTCGCCGATCAGGACAAAGTTGCTGGAGACCTCGCAGTTGAGCACGCATCCGTCCCTGGCGACAAAATCAACCGGTTCGTTGCGCAGGCAGCGCTCGCGCAACAACTTGTTGATGATGGCCGGCCGCTTTTCCGGATGGCGCCAGAAGTTGAAATCCTTCGCTGTCTTGCCGATTACGTCCTGAGGGCGATAGCCGAACACTTCGGTAAAACGCCGGTTAACGTCGGTAATCTTCGCGCTGCTCTTGGCAAACAGGACGTAGGGCTCGGGCGAATCGCTGAAGAGCGCGGAAAATTTTGCCTCGCTCTGTTTCAGCGCCAGTTCTGCATTGGTCCGCTTCGACATGTCGTGAGCGATGGATAGTCGGCAGGCCTCACCGTTGAAGTCGATATCCTCCACGTAAACCAGGCACGGTTTGATCTTGCCGTTGCTGCATTGCAGCTGTGCTTCAAACTGCTGGATACGGCCGGCGCGGTTAAACCTGTCGAGGATTTCGCTGGGTTGTTCTGGGCTGGTCCAGATGGGAAGCTCGGTTGAATGCCGGCTGATGATTTGATCTTCGTCCCAGCCAAATAGCTGGGTAAACGCTGGATTGGTGGCCAGAACATGACTGTCCGCGACCCGCGTAAGTATGCAGGCAATAGGCAGCCGACGAAGCATGACAAGCAAGGGGTCGTCTTGTGCTTCGCAACGGCTCATCTGCTCCTCCGCCCAGGCGCGCTGGCGGTTACGGCATGCCCTTCCATGTTTTGTGCTCTTTTTTATTATTATCAAGGTAGCGCTTTGCTATCTCGGATACAAGACTCGGCCCTGCCTGGGCCGGGTCAGGCTGCCACCACCGATACCGGGATGCCGTTGAGTACCGCATTGCCGGACAACACATCGACCACCTGATCATCGGTTATGTCATTGACGTTGATGCCCGGATTGCTCTGCGCCACGCGCAGGCTTATACCTTCGCGGTCGTGACCCCAGCCGTGGGGCAGGCAGACCACCCCGGGCATGATGTCATCGCTGACCTGAACGCTGACCAGCAACTCCCCGGTGCGTGACATGATGCGGGCCTGCTTGCCGCTGGTCAGGCCCAGGCGTTCGGCGTCGGCCGGGTTGACCAGCAGCGCGCAGCGGTCGTTGCCTTTGACCAGGCGCTGACTGTTGTGCATCCAGGAATTGTTGGTCCGCAGGTCGCGGCGCCCGATAAGCATCAGTTCGCCGTTCTCAGCTCCGCGCAGTTCGGCCATGGCACGGCCGAGGTCGGCGACGAGTTCAGGCGGGGTCAGGTGCAGCTTCTTGTCCGCGGTAAACAGATAGCCGGGGAAAGACTCGCGCATCGGTCCAAGGTCGAGGCCGTGCGGATAGCGCTTGAGCACTTCAATGCTCAGCGGCTCGTCACGCTTCACTGGCTCGCCACTGTTGTATTCGTTGAAGCCTTCACCATAGGGGCCGGTTTTCAGGCCGTGGTCGAGAATCTGTTCGGGGCTGGGCATTTTACGTCCGGGGCCGGAGTCCGGGTTCTTAAGCGCGGCAATGCGCTCGGCCAGGCCTTGCACGATGTCCCAGTCACAGCGGGTGCCTTCGGCCGGGTCGAAAACAGGATCGCTGTAGCGCGCCAGATTGCGCACGGCGAGCATGTTGAACACGATATCGTACTGCTCGTGCTCCAACGGGCCGGTAGGCGGCAGGATGATGTCGGCGTGCCGGGAGGTTTCGTTCAGGTAGAAGTCGATTGATACCATGAAATCGAGTTGCTCCAGCGCTTCATCCATCTGCCGCCCGTTGGGCGTGGAGAGCACCGGATTACCTGCTACGCAGACAAATCCACGGACCTGACCTTCGCCGGGAGTCAGCATTTCTTCCGCGAGCGTTACCGCGGGGAAGTAGCTGTCGAACTCCGGTAGGCCGCGTGCGCGGCTCTGATATGTGTTGAAGCTGCCCATGGGACGGCTTTGCGCCTTGTTGAAGGCCGGGGTGGTAAACATCATGCCACCGGGGCTGTCGAGGTTGCCGGTGAGAATGTTCAGCACCAGCATCAACCAGTGGTTGAGGGCACCATAGCTCTGGGTGGAGACACCCATGCGGCCATAGCAGACCGCGCATTCGGCGGCGGCAAAGTCTTCGGCAATGCGCTTGATCTCGGCAACAGGGATACCGCACCGGGCGCTGACCTGCTCCAGCGTCACGCCCACGAACAGCGGTCCCAGCGCATCCCAGTTATCCGCAAGCTCACGCAGGCGACCGGCTTTGGTCAGGTTCTTGTCGAGCACATGGCGGATCAGACCGAGCAGGAAGAACGCATCGGTACCGGGCTTGATAAACAAATGTTGATCGACATAGCGGGCCGATTCAGTGCGGCGCGGGTCGACCAGGATCACCTTGCCGCCGCGCTCGCGAATGTTCTCCAGTCGCTTGAGAATGTCGCCCGCCGTCATCAGGCTGCCATTGGAAGCGGCGGGGTTAGCGCCGAGCATCAGCATGTATTGGGTCCGGTCGATATCGGGGATGGTAAACAGCTGGCTATGACCGAACATCAGATAGGAGACCAGTTGGTGCGGCATCTGGTCCAGCGACGCGGCGGAGGAAATGTTGCGGGTGCCTATGGCCTTGCGCAATGAACCGGACGCGAGCATCAGCCCCAGGTTATGCGATGAAGGATTGCCCCAGTAGCCGGCGATGGAGTCGGTGCCGTGGCGCTGCTGGATATCCACCAGCTTGGCCGCCACCTTGTCCAGGGCGCTGTCCCAGTCGATCGGCAGCCACTCGCCGTTGACCTTTTCCAGCGGGGTGCGCAGCCGGTCCGGGTCGGTATGCAGATCCTGCAGGGCGTAACCCTTGGGGCAGATGTGGCCCAGGCTGTGGGGGTCCTCCGTGTCACCGCTGATCGACAGAATCTGCTCGCCCTGGGTTTCAATCACCACGCCGCACATGGCTTCACACAGGGTGCAGGCGCGGTGATGGGTTTTGACCGGCATGCGGGCCTGCTCGGCCTCGCGCTCGCGGGCGTCGCGGATGACGTTAAGCATTTCCTGTATATGGACGATCTTGCGTCGCGTGCGGCCTTCCAGTCGGCCGCGGTCCTGCTCATGCTGGTCCAGCAGGCGCCAGTCAGCCAGGCTGACGCTATCCACGTCCCGCGCTGCCAGCAGCGTATCAATCTTTTCCCCATTGAGCGTGGGCAGGCTGCTGCCCAGGTCGTCCAGCAGGCGCTGCACACTTTCGGTCGCGCACTGGCGATTGCTGCCGATCACGCCGCTGGCGCCACGCTTGATCCAGCCGGCGACATAATCACGACCATCGGCATTGCCGCTGATCCGTCCCTGCTCGTGTTGAATCACGCCACGGCCGGTATCGAAGGGTAGCTCGTCGATCGCTGAGCCTTGATAGCCGATAGCGTGCACTACCAGGGATGCAGGTATATCCAGGGTCTGGTCAGAGGGGCGGGCGATCAGCGCGCCCTGGTCGTTGCGAATCAGCTCGGTGCGCTGCGCATGCACCATGCTGACCTGGCCAGACTCGGCGCTGAAGCTTGTCGGGCTGGTATAAAACATGAAGCGGATACGCTTGCCCTCGGCCTCTGGCCGGGCGGCAATCTCGCGCAGCAGAGCCAGGTTCTGGCGCGCCTCGGCGAATTCGGGCTGTTCCAGCTGGCGCTCTGTGGTGTCGTCCAGCTCAAGGTCTGCCGGGTCGACCAGCAGCTGCAGACCCTTAATGGCCATCAGCTGTTCGAGTTCCTTGGGGGTGAAGGCGGCCTGTGCCGGCCCGCGGCGGGCCAGCAGGCGCACTTCTTCAATGTCACTGGCCGCCAAGGCCTGCAGGGCATCATCGGCGATATCGGTCTTGGCCAATTGGGCGTTGGGCAACACCAGCAAGCGGGCGATATCCAGTGCCACATTGCCGATACCGATGATCACTGCGGTGGGCCCGGCCAGGGCAGGAGCAAGATGGGCTTCGTCGGGGTGGCCGTTGTACCAGCCGACAAAATTGGAGGAGCCAAAAATATTCTTGCTATCGGCACCCGGCAAGGTGAGCGCACGGCTCTGGGAGCCGCCGGTGGCGTAGATCACGCCGTGGTAGCGCTGGCGCAGATCGGCGCTGGAAAGATCGCGGCCTATCTGCACATTGCCAAAAAAGCGGAACTGGGGCGACTCGGCAATGCGTTCGAAGCCGGCGGTGACCGACTTGATCCGCGGGTGGTCGGGTGCCACGCCATAGCGCACCAGGCCAAAGGGCGTTGGCAGGCGCTCGAACATGTCGATCCGCGCAGCGGGCATCTGCTTCATCAGTGTCTCGGCGGCATAGAACCCACTCGGGCCGGAGCCGACAATGGCAAAGCGGCCTGGCAGACGCGCCAGCGGGCTGGTGGCATGCTGCCCGGCTTTGATACTTTCGCGAATGACCGGGTGCGTCTTTGCCCCCTCGGCATTCAGGGTAATAAAGGTTTGCTGGTCCTCTGGCACCATGCTTTGCGGAAAGATCGCTCCCTCGGGGCAGGCTGAGACGCAGGCGTTGCAGTCGATACACACATCGGGATCGATAAACAGCATCTCGGGCGCTTCGCGGAACGCCTCGACCGGGCAGACATCCACGCAACTGGTGTGCTTGTTGCCGATACAGCTCTGGGTGACTACATACGCCATGATCCACTCCACGCAGGATAATTACAAAACCCGCATGGTATGTCGGGACTTGCCCGGGCGTATTGGCATCACGCGCCTGATTGACATTTTGTGCCAGCGTCCCGATAGTGCCAATCATGAGCAAAGCTGATTTCATTCCCTCGGGCTTCATCGAAACGCTGCAGTGCTATGTGCAGGAACGCGGCCTGCCCGCGGCTGCCCTGATGGACGAGCTGAGCGCGCAGTTGGAGTCGCCGAGCGTGTCGGCACTGCAGTTTTGCGAGCTGCTGGACTCGGTCTGGCAATTGGACCCCGTGGACGCCCTGGGTGTGCGCCTGGGATTGTCAGCCGAGCCGCGTCAGTTCGGGGTTGTGGGCTATATGGTGTCCTCGTGCGGCACGCTGGGTCAGGCACTGGCCCGCTACCACCGTTACCAGGGGTTGTTGCAGGCAGGACTGACTTCCCGCGCATGGCTCAGGGACGGGGTCCTGTTCATGCGCTGGACTCAGGCGGTGGCCAATACGCCGCTGGCTACCGAGTTCAGCCTCGCGGTATTCGTCGCCCTGTGTCAGACACTGATCGGCAGGCAAGTCATCCCGGTCCGCGCGGGCCTGCCCTTTCCCCGCCCACAGGATGCGGGCATGTATCAGGTACTGCTTGGGTGTCCGGTGGACTTTGATTGCAGCGCAATCGAGCTGGCGCTGCCTGCACATCTGCTGGCGCTGCCTATTTCCAGCAAGGATCCTTACCTGCTGCGCCTGCTTGAGCAGCAGGCCCAGGCGCTACTCAAGCAGCAGCCGCGATTCGAAGAGGTTCAGACCGGCGCTTTTTTTGCCCGGGTGCAGGAGCAGATAGTTGAGTCGATGAAGAACGGCGATGTCAGCGCCGAGTCTGTTGCCCGCGCACTGGGGTGTTCCTTGCGCACTTTTTATCGCCAGCTGCGTGGGGCAGGTTACAGCTACCGGGGCTTGCTGGCGCATACCCGTCATACCCTGGCCCGGCAGTATCTGGCCGATCCCGCGTTGGCGCAGACCGACGTGGCGCTACTGCTGGGCTACTCCGAGCAGAGCTCGTTTATCCGGGCGTTTCGCAGTTGGACCAGCATGACGCCGGGGGAATACCGCGCGCATCTGGCCAACAATAGCTGAGCCGCACCACGGGATGTTTGAATGGGCATTCCCGCAGATTGCTTAACCGCCGGCCAGTTAACGTACAATGACGGCCTCAGTCAGACTCAAGGCGCGGCACAATGGCGATTCAGTGGTACCCCGGACACATGCACAAGGCGCAGAAGGCGATCAGGGAGGTACTGCCCCAGGTAGACCTGCTTATCGAGGTGCTGGATGCGCGAATTCCCTACTCCAGTGAGAACCCGGCCATTGCCCAACTGCGCGGCGAAAAGCCATGCATCAAGGTGCTGAGCAAGACGGATCTGGCCGACCCGGAGCTGACTGCGCAGTGGCAGGCGTATCTGGAGCGCGAGCGCGGGGTAAAGACCTTCGCTACCACCACCGAGCAGCCCGGCAGAATCAAACAGTTGGTAGACCTGTGCCGCAAGATGCTTCCGGAAAAGGATGCTGGCGCAAAGAACATCAACGCGATGATCGTCGGTATCCCCAACGTCGGCAAGTCGACGATCATCAACACCCTGGCCGGTCGCATGGTGGCCAAGACGGGTAACGAGCCGGCTGTGACCAAGGACCAGCAGCGGATCAATCTGGGCAGCGGCGTCACGCTGTTGGATACCCCGGGCATCCTCTGGCCGAAGATCGAGAATCCTGACAGCAGTTACCGCCTGGCTGCTACCGGGGCAATCAAGAACACCGCGATGGAATACGATGATGTCAGTTTCTTTCTGGCCGAGTATCTGATCAAGGCCTATCCCGAACTGATCATGGCGCACTTTCAGCTGGAGCGGCTGCCCACCAGCGAGCTGGAGTTTCTGGAGATGGCCGGCGCCAGGCGCGGCGCGCTGCAAACGGGCGGGCGGATCAACTTGCACAAGATCTGCGAGGTGCTGATCAACGAGCTGCGGTCCGGCAAGCTGGGCCGGATAACCCTTGAGACACCCGCCATGGTCGAGCTGGAGAAACAGGCCATAGCCGAAGCGAAGGCCAGGAAGGAAGCCGAGAACGCCGAACGCAAGCAGCGGTTCAAGGATGGCTCACGTAACTCCGATCGGGCCGATCGCAAGGAGCAGAGGAATCTGCCCCGGCCACCGCGCCAACCTGGCGCCGGCAAGGGTGGCAAGAAAAAGTAGCCTTGCCTGACTGCCGCACCCGTTTAGTCAGGCCCCTGTTGCTGCAGAATTGTCTGCCAATGCTCGTCGCTGAGCGGCATGACCGAGAGGCGGTTTCCACGCTTGACCAGCGGCAGCCCCTCCAGCCCGGCGATATTTTTCAGCTCGTCCAGCGCAACCAGCCGCTTCAGTTTGCGCTGGAACTGCATATCGACAGCCTGCCACCGGGGTTTTTCCGCTGTGCTTTTGGGATCGTAATACGGCGAGTCCGGGTCGAATTGGGCCGGGTCCGGATATGCTGCACGCACGACTCTGACTACCCCGGCGACACCGATATGCCTGCAGCTGGAGTGATAAATGAATACCTCATCGCCCTCAGCCATCGCGGCCAGAAAGTTGCGAGCCTGGTAATTGCGCACGCCGTCCCAGGTGATCGGTTTTTCCGGCCTGTGAGCGAAGTCATCAATGCTGCACTCATCGGGTTCGGTCTTGACGAGCCATTTGGCCATGGGTGTGTTTCCGCTTGCTGGTGATGGCTGCCAGTCTACTTCAGTGCCAGCGATGAGCGCAGCGGCGATATTTTCAGGTAGGCTGAGGACATGAAATCTGATCTTTATCCCACTTTCGACCCAACCCGTTTTCGCCAGCCGGCGATACGCCATCTGGCGTGGATCTGTCAGGCTGCGCAGCTTACCGATAGCCCTCTGGCCTTTGATTTGAGCGCGCATCTGCCGGCCAACACCCTGGAAAAGCTGCAGGATTGGGAGCAGGCGCCGCACACCGCACCGGCAGCGCTGCTCGAGCCCGCACAGCCACGGCTTGGCTATTATTTCGAGCGGCTGTACGAATGTCTGCTGACGGATATCCTCGGCTGGGAAGTACTGGTACGCAACCTGCCCATCCGCGGTCATGAACGAACACTGGGTGAACTTGATTTTGTAGTTCGTAATCCAGCTACAGGCGGGGCTGAACATCACGAGATTGCCATCAAGTTCTATCTTGGCTATGGCGGCAGTGAAGCAATGGCACGCTGGTATGGTCCCAACGCAGTCGACCGGCTGGACCTGAAAACCCAGCGCATGCTGGAGCATCAGAGCCAGCGGGCCGGGTTGGCCGAGAGCGTGGCAGCGCTCGGTGCGCTGGGTATCGATGGGCCGCTGAAATCGCGGGTGTTCATGCCTGGTTATCTGTTCTACCCGCTCGAGCCGCAGATGAAGGCTCCAGCCAGCGTGCCGGCGAACCATCAGCGCGGCCGTTGGGTTTATCTGGACGCGGCCCGCGGGATGGATACTGCCAACTGGGTCCATCTGCGCAAACCGCATTGGCTGGGGCCCTGGTTGCAGACCGGTGTGCCCGCACCGGCAGAAGCAACTGCGGTTCTCGCTCAGATCGCCGCGACAGGCACACCGCGTCTCTTCGCCAGCATGCGGCTTGATGCCTGCTCGGGCCTGTGGAAAGAGGCCGAGCGTTTCTTTGTGGTGCCTGCAAGCTGGCCGGGCTGATGCAATTTCTGCAGCAGCCTGGGGTCAATGCAATAACGCCAGAGAGACACAACAGGACCCCGGAGGTTGAATGAATATTGGTGTACTGACAATCCAGTTTTCTCTGCCCGGTTGCGGCTCGCTCAAGGAGAAGCGCCAGCGCATGGGTGGTTTGCATGAGCGCTTTGGCCGCACGCCGGCGATTGCAGTATGCGAGAGCGGTGAACTTGATCGGCTCGAGTCCAGTGAATGGTCTTTTGTGGTGGCTGCGACCACGCCGCAGAAGGTCGAATCGATCTGCAGCGAGATCGAAGACAAACTGCAGCGCACCGTCGACGGCCGGGTGCTGGACATCTCGCGAGAGATACTCTGAAACCGGATGATGCGGCTAACTGGCCGGTTTCTCTTCGGGCGGATTAGTCGTTTCCTCATTGAGCCAGGTGCCGCAGAATTTGCAGTATCTGGCATCCCTTTCATGCTGATGCTTGCCGCAGCCCGGGCAGGCCTCGTCGGAATAGCGCTCGTTGCGCAGAGTCTGAATAACTTCAGCCGAGAAGACGCCCACCGGCAATGCGATTATCGAATAGCCGGTCAGCATGATCATGATGGAAATGAACTGGCCAAGCGGCGTTACCGGCGTGATGTCTCCGTAGCCCACGGTGGTCAGCGTGACAATACCCCAGTAGATCGCCTTGGGGATGCTGGTGAAGCCGGCTTCGGCCGGCTCGATCAGATAGATTATTGAAGAAAAGATGGTCACCAGCATCATTACCGAAAACAGAAACAGCATAATCTGGCCGCGGCTACGCTTCATCGCATCCACCAGCAGCTTTCCTTGGCCTACCAGAGACATCATCTCCAGCACCCGGAACAGGCGCAGTGTCCGCAGCAGACGAATGACGACCAGGGTCTGCGCACCCGGCAGCACCAGAGCCAACCAGGTGGGCAGCACCGCCAGCACATCGATCACACCATAGAAGCTCTTCAGGTACTGAATGGGTTTTTCCAGGCAGTAGATGCGCAGCCCTATCTCCAATGTGAACAGGGCAGTGACGACCCATTCGGCGTAATAGAAATAGTCACCGTAGCGCTGATGGTAGGTTTCTACGCTATCAAGCAATACCACGGTGACGCTCAACAGAATAAGCAACGCCAGTGCTATATCGAAGCCCTTGCCGAGTGGTGTGCTGGATTCAAAAATGATCTGGAACAGGCGCGTTCTCAGCCCTACGCCGGCAGGTTTCAATGGTTGCATTCGGGGGGCAACTCCAACTGGCTGTTTGTGATAGATGGGACTGTTAAACAGAGCATAGAAACTTTGGCCGCCTTTTGCGAACCCCGGCACCGCTCTGTGAACCCTGTCGGCCGGAATCGGTCACAAATGACACGCACAGCCTTTTATCTCCGCCCATGCATTCACGTATCCTGTCGGCTTATTCAGTCCTCGGAGCCAACCATGAGTCAACACTCAAGCCCGCAGTTCGATAACAGCTACACGTCGTTGCCGGAACGCTTCTATGCGCACCAGAAGCCGACACCGGTTCGCGCCCCGGAACTGATTCGCATCAATCAGGCGCTGGCCGCGCAACTGGGCATATCGACCGAGTGGCTGACATCGGCTCAGGGCCTGCAAGTGCTCGCCGGCAATGAAATCGCGCCCGGTTCGGAGCCGATCGCCACGGTCTATGCCGGGCATCAGTTCGGCAACTGGAATCCGCAACTGGGAGACGGGCGTGCGGTGCTGTTGGGCGAAATCATCGGTACCGACGGCCAACGCTACGACATGCAGCTCAAGGGCGCCGGACGCACACCCTTCGCCCGCGGCGGGGATGGTCGCGCTCCGCTGGGTCCGGTGCTACGCGAATACGTCGTGAGTGAGGCCATGGCGGCGCTGGATGTGCCGACCTCGCGCAGTCTCGCGGCGGTAGTGACCGGCGAGCAGGTCATGCGTGACCGGCCGCAGCCCGGTGGCATCCTCACACGTATCTGCAGCAGCCATATCCGTATCGGCACCTTTCAGTATTTTGCTGGCCTCGGTGACACCGAGGCGGTGCGCATTCTGGCCGATCACGTTATTGCAAGGCACTATCCCGAGGCGGGGGAAGCAGACCGCCCCTATGTCGCGCTGCTACAGGCAGTCATCGGCAGGCAGGCCAGGCTGATTGCCCAATGGCAGCAGCTGGGCTTCATCCATGGCGTGATGAATACCGATAACACGCTCATCTCCGGCGAAACGATTGACTATGGGCCGTGTGCTTTCATGGATGAATACCACCCCCATACGGTTTTCAGCTCGATCGACACGGCCGGCCGATATGCCTTTGTGAACCAGCCACCGATCGGGCAGTGGAACCTTGCCTGGCTGGCGCGCGCCCTGTTGCCCATCCTCGATACCGACGAGGACGCAGCCGTGCAGGCCGCACAGCAGGCTATCGACGATTACGTAGCACTATACCAGGCAGCCTATGATGATCTGATGGCTCGCAAGCTGGGCCTGCGTGGCGGCGACGAGGAAAGCAGCTCGCTGGTCGAGGAGCTGCTCGGGTTGATGGCCACCGCAAACGCCGATTACACCCTGACATTTCGCCGGCTGGCGGAGCGGGCCGGGCCGCAAGGAAAAATCGACGGTGACAGCGTTGCAGATTTTTTCGAGCTGCCTGACAGTCTTGCGCCGTGGCTCTCGAAATGGCACGCCACTGTGGAGAGGCAGAAAACATCGCCAGCCGAGCGTCAGCAGCAGATGCTGGCATTGAATCCCGTCTTCATAGCACGCAACCATCTCGTCGAGGAGGCTATCCGAGCAGCCGAGGACGAGGGCGATCTGCGACCTTTCCATGATCTGGTTGATCGGCTTGCCGCCCCCTGCGATTACCAGTCACAGGACGGTCGATACGCTATGCCCCCGACACTCGGGCAAAGGGTCCGCAATACCTTTTGCGGGACCTGAAAAGGCGGTCTGGATACAAAAAAGCCGCGGCTATTGCCGCGGCTTTTTCCGTCCTGCAGGCGATCAGCCTGGCAGTTCACCGAGCACTTTCTCGATGATATCCAGCCCTTCCTCGAGAATGTCGTCCTCGATGGTGACCGGCATCAGAAAGCGGATCGAGTTGGCGTGCATGCCGCACGCCAGCAGAATCAGGCCATTTTCCTTGGCCTTCGCGGTGATTGCCGCTGCCAGATCGGCACGTGGTTTGCGGCTGGCCTTGTCGGTTACCAGTTCGAACGCCGCCATCGCGCCCAGGTTGCGGGAGTTGTCGACGAACTCGAACTGCTCCTGCCATTTGGCAAATCGCTTGGCGAGCTTGTCGCCCAGGCGGTTGGCCTTGCCGAGGATGTCTTCGGTCTCGAAGATGTCTATGACTGCCAGGACCGCGGCACAGGACACCGGGCTACCCGTGTAGGTGCCGCCGAGCGAATTCGGTCCCGAGCTGTCCATCAGTTTGTCGGTACCGACGATTGCCGAGATCGGCATGCCATCAGCCATGCTCTTGGCCATGGTGATCATGTCAGGCTCGACACCGCTGTGCTCAATCGCGAACATTTTGCCGGTACGACCAAAGCCGCTCTGCACCTCATCGACCACCATCAGAATGCCGTGCTCATCGCAAATCTCGCGAATCGCCTTGAGGAACTTTGGCGAGGCAGCGTAGAAACCGCCTTCACCAAGGACAGGCTCAATGAAGATGGCGGCTGTGCTCTCTGGAGCGCTGTCGGTGCGCAGGGTCATGCGCAGCCCGCGCAGGGCCTCTTCTTCGCTTACGCCGTGATAAGGGACGGGATAGGGGGCGCGGAATACGGTGCCTGGCATCGGACCGAAATCGCCCTGATAGGGTTTGACCTTGCCATTCATCGCCATGGTCATGAAGGTGCGCCCATGATAGCCACCATCAAAGCAGATGACGTTGGTGCGACCGGTAGCGGCGCGGGCGATCTTGACCGCGTTTTCCACGGCCTCGGCACCGGAATTGGCCAGCATGACCTTGCCATGACCGCGCACGGGGCTGATCTCGCTGAGTTTCTGGGCGACCCTGACATAACCCTCGTAGGGCATCACCGTCTGACAGGTATGCATCAGCTGGTCTAGCTGGGCCTTGACCGCAGCGACTACCTTCGGGTGACGATGCCCCACGTTGAGCACGCCGATACCGCCGGCAAAGTCGATCATGCGCTTGCCATCTGCATCCCAGAGTTCGGCATTGGTGGCGTGGGCGGCAAATTGCTCGTTCGGACTGGCAGCGCCAGCTGCCACGTAACGTTTCTTGAGCTCTTGCAGTTCGGCATTGTTCACTTTGTCGTCTCCATCGGTTGAAATCGTTTGAGCAGGGTCGAAGCCGGACCATCGAGGCTGCGCACGGGCGGCTCGGCGCCTCGATCCTGTTGTGAAAAGCCCTCCGCGGCGCGTAGTCAGCCAGGCCGAAGCAGGTTAATGCTGGTCAAAAAGCGGGCAAATCATCGGTCCGCAACCCTTTCATCATTACCCATGATGGACGAACCGGGGCCAATCGACAAAACTTTAGCAGGCCTGAATGCTTACAAAGTGCGTTTCTCAGGAATAATTCCGGTGTCCTTGCCATCCATGCTGAGTCTGTTCTTGTCCTGCCAGTATTGCTTGACCCCTTGCTCTCCGCGCTTCTCGGCCCATTTGGTCAGCGTGCTGCGTTCACCGCTGAAGTCATAGTGGGGTACTGCGTAGCCGCAGGATGTCTGGACCAGGGAAATACGCAACCGGAACAATTGCCGCGCGCCCGGATGGGGCGGAAACAGACCCGACAAAGGCTCCCAATCCTCATCCCGCGGATGGATGACTTCGGCCTCGCCATACAGGCGCAGGATCAGTGGCTGTTTGTCGAACGAGCAGAACATGATCGTCATCCGGCGGTTTTCCAGCACATGGGCAGCGGATTCGTTGCCGCTGCCGGTCAGGTTAAGCCAGGCAACCTCCACAGGGCTGATGATCCGCAGGCTGTCCAGCCCCTTCGGGGATATGTTAACGGAGCCCTCGGCACCGGCCGTGCCGACGAAAAACAATTGCTGGGCGCGGATGAAATCAATCAGTTTTTCGGACAACTCCCGGTATTGCTCTGCCATGTGGCTCTCCTTGTCTGTGGCTATTCATGCAGCGGTTCGCGATGTTGAAAAAGTGGGTAGGGGTTGATGGGCGTGCCTTTCCACCACTGTCTTTCGGGGCCCAGCTGAAAAACTGCGAAATGCAGATGGGGTGCTGACGGGTCGGCATTACCGGTCGCGCCGACGTAGCCGATCAGATCGCCCCGGGCGATTGTCTGCCCCTCTTCCAGGTTGGCAGCGTAGCTATCCAGGTGCGCATAGTAGTAAGTCAGATCGCCGGTTGGATTGAACTGATAGATGGTCAGCCCGCCCGGTACGCTGTCGAATAACTTGATGATGATGCCATCATCGACCGCGACGACCGGTGTTCCGGTGGGCGCCATGATATCCATGGCTTCATGTATCCGGTCGCCGCCTCGGGGGTCGGTATAACTGTCATGCAGGTCCCGCGCGGCGATGCCGGGCACGGGTACCTGCAGCGCAGCGGATAGCTCTGTGAGGGTGTTGGCCAGCTCTGGAATGGGTTGCTCAGCGGGCTGTGCAACAGGTGGATAAGTCATCGCCTCGGCGCTGGTGGGTTCTTCATCGAGGAAGAACGTCAGACCAAGGGCGAGGACTCCGGCAGAGATTGTGTAAATGAGTATTCCTGGGATCAAGATCCATGGCTCCCGATATGCTGTTTCAGGCTGGCCAGGGCGAAGATGCATCTGGTCGGGGAAAAGACCAGTTCCGTCCGGGTTCGCCTGGTCTGAATTGAATAAATGCCTGTCTGAGTGTACCCTCTCAGTAGGCTCTCGCGCTTTAGATCGTGCATGTTTTGTTCTGGGGGCCGCCAATTGATTCTCGCAGGATGCGGTTATATTCCAACCCTCAGAGAGCGTGCAGATGCGTGATCAACCCCTGACAGCCTCCTTTACTGACAAACTCGCCGACACCCCGGCTGCCGCTTCCGACGGGCCGATCGTTACCGACCTGACGGTTCCCGTTCTGGTAGAGGGTATCGAGGTAGTTGAGCTGCCGGATCGGCAGCAACGCAAACTGAAGGAGCTGCGCAGTCACATTGACGATCTGCTCAACGATGGCTGGCAGATAGCTACGCGTAATCCGTTGACGCTTAAGCAGGGCTACCGTATCTGTTACGTGCTGCACGGGATGCTTATCAGCGAGACGCTGGGGTAGTCTGTACGCTATCTTTATTGCTTTGCTCTCCTATCGAGACAGCACGTTACTTTAAGTCTCAGGGCCGCGGGTGGCTATATCGCGGAAGGCATTGACCAGGGTATCGGGCTCTTGCGCACCGGATATCAGGTGGCGCTGGTTGATGATGAAAGCGGGCACTGCCGAGACCCCTGACTGCTGATACTTGGCCTCATCGGCCCGCACGTCGTCGGCAAAGGCGTCAGATGCCAATATATCCTTTGCTTCGGCCGCATTGAGGCCTATCGATTCAACACATTCTGCCAGTACTCCGGGATCGGAGATGTCCTCTGCGCGGCCAAAGTATGCCTCAAAGAACGCCATTTTCAGGTCGGTCTGTCGGCCTTTTCCGCCAGCCCATTTCACCAGTCGATGGGCGTCGAAGGTATTCCGTGTATACCTCTCCTGCATCTTGCTGAAGTTCAGGCCCAGCTGCTCTGCGATGGTCATCATGTTGGTTTGTGCTGCTTCCATTTCGGCAACGCTGCGACCGTATTTCCGGCTCAGAGCCTGCAGGATCGGCTCGCCGTCCGAGGCCTTGTCCGGGTTGAGCTCGAACGCATGCCATTCGATCTCGAATGCCAGTTCGTCCTGGACGGCCTGCATCGCCTGTTCCAGCCGCGCGTAACCGATCGCGCACCATGGACAGGCGATGTCGGATACGATGTCGATCTGCAGGGTTTTCATCAAATACTCCTGTTGAGTTTTTCTTCAGGCCACCAGCCTACAGGTGTCACATATCCACAGCATAGACCTTATGGTTGTGGAATTTCGCCCGCGGGCTTCGGTCATACCAATAATGACTGCCAGCACGACTGAATGCGGCGTGCCGGACCAAACGCAAAACACCGGGAGACATGTATGACCAGCAGTGCACCGGATTCTGGCGCCGGCGGTGCCAGACGGCTGTTTATCGGTATTGAAATGCCTGCTTTTGTCCAGGCCCGACTCGCTGCATTGCAGGCGGATCTGCCCGGCGCTCGCTGGCAGTGGCCAGAAGATATGCACCTGACAGTAAGATTTCTTGGCGGGGTGGCTGAAGACCGGCAGTCAAGCGTGTGCGCGTCGATGCAGGGATTGGGCCTGGCACCCTTTGATCTGGCTGTGCAGGGGGTGGGGTCGTTCTCTGGAAGGGTGTTCTGGGCTGCGATCAAACCGAATGAATACCTGAATCTGCTGAAGCAACTGGTCGATCAACGTCTGGCGAAGATAGATATGCCTATCGAAGAACGCGATTTTGTGCCCCATGTCACCCTGGCGCGCTCCTCTCGACGACAGCATCCGGCTGCAGATGACTTTCTCGCCAGACACCGGGACCTTGAACTGCCGCCCTGGACGGTCAAGCATCTGACCCTGTTCAGCAGTCACCCCGGCGGGTCGGGCCCCATGTATCGGGTGGTCGAGCGCTTTGTGCTCGATACGGATGCGGCGTGACGCTCATCCACAGCTTCGCGCCGATCGCCGACACGCGCGCAACCCGCCTGGTACTCGGGTCCATGCCCGGCAAGGCGTCGTTGGCTGCTGATCGTTACTATGCCCACCAGCGTAACCATTTCTGGTCGATCATGGAGGCCGTGTTGGGCGTGCCGCTAGCTCTGGCTTACGAGGACCGCTGCCTGGAACTCAGGCGCAGGGAGGTGGCGGTGTGGGATGTGCTCAAGACCTGCACGCGCACCAGCAGCCTGGATTCGGATATCATCGAATCCTCGATTGTTCCCAACGATTTTGCTGCTTTTTTTCAGGCACATCCGCACATACAGGCGATCTATTTCAACGGCGCGAAGGCCGAGGCCGTATTCAAGCGGTACGTCCTGCCAACCCTGGGCTGCTCGGCAGCGCAGATATCCCGTATCAGACTGCCTTCGACCAGCCCGGCCAACGCATCCATTCCCTTGCAGACCAAGCTGGCCCTGTGGAAGCAGCTTGGTATTGAGCCCGAGGACTAGTCAGCGTGGGTTGTTGCGGATGAACTCCACTAGCAGTTCAGCCACTGCCTCACCCTGATCTTCCTGCAGGAAATGCCCACCATTGGGAATTGTGGTGTGTTTCTGCCCCCGGGTGCCGGGGATCAGCTTCTGCATTACGCGGTCGCCGCCGGCGGTCACCGGATCGGAATCACTGAAAAGCGTGATAAAGGGCCTGTTCCATTTGCTCAGTTGTTTCCATGCTTCACGATTCTTGTCCGATGCCGGATTATCCGGGGTTGTGGGCACCAGCATCGGGAACTGCCTTGCGCCTTCCTTGTATGATTCGTCTGGGAAGGGTGCGTTATAGGCATCGATCACTGCCTGGGGCAGATCGGTGGTTGTGCCGCCCTTGATCACGCCGCCAGCGTGAAACTGATCGGTGGTCTGGGAAAATTTCTGCCACTTGCGAAAGCCCTCGCCCGGATCATGATCCCCGGTGGGAAGCATTGTGTTGCCAGCGGCCACCCGCGCGAAGCGATCCGGGTTGTCGGCCACCAGGCGCAGGCCGATCAGGCCGCCCCAGTCCTGGCAGAACAGCGTGATGTTGTTCAGCTGCAAGTGATCGAGGAGCGACTGCATCCAGTCGACGTGCCGCTGGTAGGTATAGTCGTCACGCGACGCCGGTTTGTCCGAACGGCCGAAGCCGGGCAGGTCGGGAGCGATCACGCGATGCCCGGCCGCTGTCAAAATCGGAATCATCTTGCGGTACAGATAACACCAGGAGGGTTCGCCGTGTAGCAGCAGGACCGGATCGGCATCCTGGGGGCCTTCATCCAGATAATGCACGCGCAGCTCCCCGCCCTCTGTATCGGGCACCATCAGGTAGTGCGGGGCGAAATCATATCCAGGGAGGTTGTCGAAGCACGAATCGGGGGTTCTCAGCGTTTTCACGGGTTGTCCTCTTGGGGTTGTTGTTGGATACGCGACCTGTTTGTTCCAGAGCATAGGCCCCCGGAGCGAGGTTGGCGATTACGCGCCGGTGTTTTTCATGTGGGTGATGATCCGCGAGATGGCCCGTTTCAGTATCGTCACCGGCCGTACGATGCTGGAGGGTATTCACACACTTGGTGGGCCTTGCGGTTGGGCTGTGTGGCTTATATTTGTTCCGCAACTGCTGGCCGCCAGCGTGGGTATTGCCGGTCTTTCGGCGGTAGTGGGCAGTTCCCTGCAAACCTTCATGCCAGTCCGGTCAGGCTGTCCGACCCCCTGCCAATGGATCTGCTGCGTGAGCAGATCATGCATTGAGCGCACGGTCTGGCAGGAAACGGGTGATCAGTGGCCGGTTTTTTCCAGCGGTTCGAGCTGTCGCCACAGGGCATCGGCTTCCTGGGTCAGCATTGAGTAGGTGCGAATGTCGCCGTTACGCTGGGCATTCATTGCGGCTTCCAGCTTCGCATTGTATTGCTTGCGCAGCTTCTTGACGGGATCGGGCTTGAACAGGCCAAACATGGCATCGGTCTCCTTTTTTCAGGGCGCCCGGGTGGCGCGCCTGAAATTCAAGCTTAAGGGATGCGCGGGGCAAATAGCGCCGGCATGTGTTACAAATTGCCTGTTCGCGTATCGACGCGGACCCCTCCTGGAGTACGAGATATGCACGTGCGAATGGTTCTTGCTGGCTCATTGCTGGCGCTGACAGGCTGCTCCGAAGCCGGTCCCACCACCCTGGACGGCACAGTCGGGATATATCAGGACGCAGGGTCTACCCAGTGCCAGGACGACGGATGGAGTCTTGACCAGATGAAGCAGCAGCTGGAGGAGGCCGGTATCCCGTTTACCGATGCCGCATGCGGCACCGATGGCAGGGAGTACTCGGCGATGTGCGGCTCGCCTGATGGCAAGATCGGCCTGTTCGAGATTGCTCCGAAACATTTGCAGCAGGCGCGAGCCCTGGGTTTCGATGCCCGAGCCAAGGTTCCGGATGCGACCAGCGTGCCCTGCTCCCAGTGGTAGGTGGCGGTATGTCAAAGCCGCCAGCCTGACGGCTTGATCTGCCAGTAAGGGTGCCGGGTCTGGTGCACTGTAATGACTCTGTGCATGCTGTGGTCTGTCCACGATCGATCACGGAGTGATGCATGACCAGCAAGCCCAGTGTTGAGCAACTCAATGCGTTTTTCCGCCGCGAATTTCCCCAGGCGAAAGTCTCGGTTGAGGAGCTGGGTGATGGCTCGGCCCGGGTACGTCACACTGTCGGTGTGGATGAACTGCGCCCCGGTGGAACGGTGTCGGGGCCAGTGATGATGGCGACTGCGGACGTGGCTTTGTACACGGCGATTCTGGGCGCTATTGGCATCGTGCCGCTAGCCGTGACCACCAATCTGAATATCAACTTCTTGCGCAAGCCGGCAGCCGGCCGCGACATTCTCGGCGTGTGCACACTGCTCAAGGTGGGTAAGACACTGGCGATCGGCGAAGTCTCGATCTATTCCGAAGGCTCATCCGATCCGGTAGCGCACGCGACGGGAACCTACGCCATCCCCCGCGGCTGACGTTCAACCGCAGGTCAGTTTCATTCCGGAGCTGACGGCTTCAGGGGCAGGGCTTGTCCGTCTTTGCCCGAGACGGACTTATCGGTACTCTCCTCACGTTCCCACTCCGGCGGCATCCAGAGGTGTTTTAACCGCTGTACAAGCGGGCCGCTGCGCGCCATATCGCGGAACATGTCCCGGTATTCGTGCAGCCAACTGATCAGTAATCCGTTACCACCCACTGGCCGCGTGATTCCATACTCTATCGGCTGGTCTGCCCGTTCAGTGGTGAAGGTGCCGAACAGCCGATCGAAGACGATGAACACGCCGCCGTAGTTGGTATCGATATAGGCGCGATTGCGCCCGTGGTGCACACGATGATGATTGGGTGTGTTGAATACGTACTCGATGACCGGATGCAGCCGCCCGACCAGCGTGGTGTGAATGAAGAACTGATACACCAGCGACAGGGCATAGCACACGCCGATCCATACCGGGTTGAAACCGAGCAACGCCAGCGGTACGTAGAACAGCCAGCCGCCGTTGAATATGTTGGTGGCATTCTGACGCATCGCGGTGGAAAAGTTCATGCGCTCGGAGGAGTGGTGGGTAACATGCGCGGCCCAGAGCCAGCGCACCCTGTGCGATGAGCGATGCATCCAGTAAAAGCACAGATCGGTCAGCATCCATAGCAGCAGGCCGGTCAGCGGCGTCAGCGGTATATCCCACAGGCGATGATGATAGGCGAACGCATATACCGGGAACGCGATAAGGCCGGCAAACAGCAGCTCAGTGGTCTGGTAGCCGGCACCAAGCAGAAAATTGCGTATCGATTCCGGACCGTCCACCAAGCGCGGATCGTGGCGGATTTTCAGGTATTCCCAGGCAAACACGCCGATGAACACAGGCGTGGCCAGCATGAACACCAGTTGCCGCTCGTCCAGTGCGAGCCAGGACGGCAGCGAGTCGAGCAACCGGGTCAGTCCGCTACCGGCCCAGACTTCTCGGGCCATCTGTATCCACTCCATACGCCTTGCTCCGAATCTGCGGGCATGCAACTGCGACGCTATTTATAGTGTGTCCGGTATAGCAAGCGTCTCAGACCGGCGTCAACCCGACTTGGCGATGTCTGGGGACACAGAGCGTATTTCGGCGCCGGTCAATGGCCGAGACTCGCCTGGTGCAAGTTCGGGGTCGAGCACTATGTCGCCCATGCGCTCGCGGTGCAGGCTCACCACCCGGCCGCCCACTGCGTGAAACATGCGCTTGACCTGGTGATAGCGTCCCTCATATATCGTCACCCGGGCCTCGCAGGGGCCCAGGCTCTGTAGCAGGGCCGGCGAGGTGGTGAGCCCCTCGAAGGCAAAATGGATACCCGCGGCGAAAAGCGCCGGGGCATCGGCGGTAATCGGCTCGGCGGTGGTTACATGATAGACCTTGGGGATCTTGATCCGCGGCTCGGTCAACCGCCGTGACCAGAGTCCGTCATTGGTCAACAGCAGCAACCCCGAACTGTTGCGATCCAGGCGCCCGCCGATATGCAGGTGCGCCCGCAGTCCAGGCTCGAACAGATCGAGCACGGTAGGGTGGGTGCTGTCGCTGGTAGCGCTCAGATAACCGATGGGTTTGTGCAGCATGAAATACAAGGACGCCTGGCCTGCGCGCAGCAGGAGATCATCGATACGGACCGAAGCAAAGCGATCAACCACCGCCTGTGTGTCGCGGAGCACTACACCATTCACGCTGACGCGACCGCAGGCAATCAGGCAGCGCGCGGTCCGATGGCTGTACTGGGGCTGGTTGCTGATCAGACGGTCGAGTCTCATGGGGAAATTGTATCTGTTACTGGTCGGCAGGCGTTAAAAAGTAGTGGGACTAACCGAACCTTTCGCTGTCTGCCTATCAGGCGGTAAGCGATTGGAGGATCTGGAGATATGCACATTGAAATCAATGCCGAGCGGAGTATCCAGTGTGATGCGGCCCTCAGTCTTCGCGTGGATGAACTGGTGCGCTCCCGGCTGGCGCCCTTCGCAGATAGGGTCATCCGGGTGGACGCAGGTCTGAGTGACTGGTGCGCGGATATCGAAACCGACAATGTCGGCAAGCGGTGTGTTCTGCAAGCCCAGCTCGCCGGGCATGAGCCGGTTATCGCAGATGACACCGGCGAGACGATTGAGCAGGCGACCAATAATGCCAGCAAGGCAATGTTGGAACAGCTGCAGCATCTTGCGTCCCGGAAAGGCTAAAGCAGGTTGACTGGCAACCGCGCCCCAGGCTGTGATGCCTAGCGCCGGTCTTCGGGCAGGAGCTTTACAGCTTCGCGCGGGTCAAAGTCGACCCATTCGCCATCTTTCAGTTCGCCTTCGGCCTCCTCCAGCGCCTCGGCGTTGTGACTGTGCAACACCGTGATAGCCTCTTTGCGAGTTTCAGCCGTTACCTTCACAGCGACGTGCATGCCGGCATGGCGCTCGGTCAGCTGCCTTTCCTCCAGAGGTGTTTCCTCGGCCATTTCGTTGACTTCGGAATCCTTGTCGGTTTGTTTCATCGCGCCAACCAGTGATCCGGTGTAGGCGCCGATACCGCCACCTACTAACGCGCCAATAGGGCCGACTATCGGAGACGCTGCAACACCCAGCACCACGCCCGCTGCGGCGCCGATACCGCCGCCAACAAGTGCGCCGCGGCCTGATTTTTCTGCACCGGGGGAGGCTGGCTCGTCTCCACCGATTGGATAGATGTCATGCTGGCCATGGGGATTGACGAAAAACATGGAAACTTCGTCTTTGCCAAATCCTGCGTCCTGCAGTGAAGCACATGCCTTTTCGGCTTTTTCCTGCGTTTCGAAACGTCCTGCGATTATGGTGCTCATAGATCCTCCTGGCAGCTCCATTGGTGCTCTTGCTTAAATAGACCGGCCTCGCACACCGCGCTTAGCAATCGAGCAATAGTCTCTGCAACACTCTATTGAATATAGACGATAAAAATTGCGGAGCGGCCCGGATACATTGCGGGAAATCTCGGGGCCACGTGAAGGCAGTTGTTTAGCGAGAGCCTTTGTTGTTGGCAGAGGCCTGTGTCAGAGCGGTGCAAACCCTATAGCTGGAAGCGGGTTGAGCGACCTGAGCGACAGGAAGAAAAAGCGTGAAAACCTTTTTCAGTTTTTTCAGTCGTAAATGTACGGCACGGGCTCACTCGCAGAGACCCATGTCGCCCTGGCCGCGCGCAAGAACACCGCTCTGCTGAATTGGTATGGCTAACGCTGTAACCGGGTGACGGGGGCAGGGTCCCGACTCAGCTCCTGTCTGCCTCCAGCGTGGCCAGAAGTAGAGCGCGATATAGCCTTTCCTTGAAGCCCCGGGGACGATCCAGTTGCATGCGT
>NZ_JBFGFI010000021.1:0-45121 GCF_041579695.1 Halopseudomonas sp. | reverse complement strand
CCGATCAGGTGGCCGACCGCTGCACAAGGCAACAGCCACAGATGGTGAATCAGTTGCAGGTCAACGCCGGCATAAAGGAACGCCGCCATCTTGATGGTGACCAGGATGAACCACAGGGCGAACAGCGTATCGCGAAACTGTTCCTTGGCCAGATGCTGGGCGGCAACAGCTATGATCAGTGGCGCGCCGATCAGTGAGGTGCCGCTGACATAGCCGCCGAGCATCAGAAACAGGGTGTCGACTACCCGACTGCGGCTGCGAAAAGGTCGGTTGCTGATATACGAAAGGGAATAGGCGGCAACGATGACGAAGATGATGATGCTCATGATATTGCCCGGCAGGGTCAGCAGGCCCAGCACACCGATCATCTTCGGAACGATCATGATGGCCAGAATACGGCCCAGATAGCGCCAGTCCACCGTGCTGACCGGCTTGGCCGAGTCGCCAGCTTGCCGGCGGTTGTTGAAAGCGATGGTAAGCGATGAGAAAAACAGCAGGTGCATCGCAATCAGGGGCAGGAAGACCAGCGGGTCATTGTGCACCAGCAGCAGAAAGGGCAAAGACAGCACGGCGCCGCCAAAACCCAGGCCGGACCGCACGAAGCCGCTCCAGACGAAGAGCAGGCCGATGAGTGCGTATTGATAGGGCAGCAGGTCGGCCATGGGAAAGAGGTCTCGAAGCAGATAGGCGTGCAAGTGTAAACGCTACGCCACAGCCGCCCAACACGTACGGCGCGCGCGGGATGATCTGCTAGGCTGAAAACAGTGTCTTTCATTCATTTTTCAATGAAGGGGCTCCGCCAGTGTCTGTTCATGATCCCTTCGGCCGCATCAGGGTTATGCTCGCAGCCTGCGTTTTCACGCTGGGCGTGCTGATGGTTGCTCAGGCTCTCTGGGCCCAGGGTCAGCAGGACCAGCGTAGCGCAATCATGCTGACGATCGATGGCGCGATCGGCCCGGCGACCATGGATTACGTGGTTCGCGGTATCGACCAGGCGCAAGAGGAGCGGGCCGCGTTGGTGATCATCCGCATGGATACGCCGGGGGGGCTGATGGAGTCCATGCGCAGCATCATCTCGAAGATTCTGGCGTCGCCGGTACCGGTGGCTACCTGGGTTGCTCCTGATGGCGCACGCGCTGCGAGCGCAGGTACCTACATTCTGTATGGCAGTCATATCGCTGCGATGGCACCGACCACCCACCTGGGCTCGGCAACGCCGGTGCAGATGGGTGGCACGCCGCAGATAGAGCCTGCACAGCCTGATGTCGAATCCAGTTCTGATGCCGATTCCGATTCCGATTCCAGTCAGACCGAGAGCCAGGCGGCGCCCACGGGCACGGCGATGGAGCGCAAGGTGCTGGAAGATTCGGTTGCGTACATCCGCAGTCTGGCCGAGCGACATGGCCGCAATGCGGACTGGGCGGAAGAGGCGGTGCGTGAAGCCGTCAATCTGGGTGCCAGGGAAGCGCTGGAAAACAATGTGGTGGATGTAGTCGCCAGCGATGTTGGCGATCTGCTGCAGCAGATCGATGGCCGCAGTGTGGCTATGGTGTCGGGTACTCATACCCTGAAGACCAGCAATCTGCTGGTCGAACGGGTCGACCCCAACTGGCGTACCCGACTGTTGTCGGTGATCACCAATCCGAACATCGCATTCTTTCTGATGATCGTCGGTTTCTACGGAATCATTTTTGAGCTGGCCAGTCCGGGGGAGCTGTTTCCCGGCATCGTTGGAGCTGTCTGTCTGATTCTGGCCCTGTTCGCGTTCCAGGTATTGTCGGTCAACTATGCTGGCCTGGCTTTGATCCTCCTCGGCCTTGGGCTGATCATCGCCGAGGTTTTCGCGCCGAGTTTCGGCATTCTGGGTATTGGCGGCACGGTCGCGTTCGTTATCGGTTCCGTGATCCTGATGGATGGCACCCAGCAGCAGGTATCCCTACCTATGGTGGGCGGTGTGGCGGCTGTCGCTGCCGGCTTCATGCTCTGGACTCTGACCCGTTTTATCAGTCTCCGCCACGTCCCTTCAGCCACTGGCGCCGATAGCATGATCGGTCGCAGCGCTGTTGCCGTGGACGATTTTCAACCATCTGGCGGAGCTCAGCAGCAGGGCTATCAAGGTCACGTGCAGGTTGCCGGCGAGCGTTGGAACGCAGTGGCGGATCACCCTGTCCAAGCTGGTGCGCCGGTTGTCATCGAAAGAATGGAAGGCCTGGTGCTCTATCTGAAACCACCTTGAGCTGACGTAAACAAGCTTGGCTGACGCAGATGCGCGACTCACCTCCCGGGAGAACTCACATGTTCGATTTTCTACCCTATCTGATACCCCTGCTTTTCCTGTTTGCCATTCTGGCTTCGGCGATCCGCATACTGCCCGAGTACCAACGCGGCGTGGTGTTCTTTCTCGGCCGGTTCCAGGGCGTCAAGGGTCCTGGTCTGGTTATCATTATTCCCGGTATCCAGCAGATGGCACGGGTAGATCTGCGCGTTGTCGCGCTCGATATTCCCGGCCAGGATGTGATTTCCAAGGATAACGTGACCGTACGGGTCAACGCGGTGCTCTATTACCGGGTGGTCGATCCGGAGCGGGCGATCATTCAGGTCGAGAATTTCGCCGAAGCCACCAGCCAGCTTGCGCAAACAACGCTGCGCTCGGTGCTGGGTAAGCACGACCTGGACGAAATGCTTTCGGAAAGGGACAAGCTTAATTCCGACATACAGGAAATTCTCGATTCGCAGACGGCCGAGTGGGGTATCAAGGTGGCCAACGTCGAGATCAAACATGTCGATCTGAACGAGTCGATGGTTCGGGCGATCGCGCGTCAGGCAGAAGCCGAGCGCGAGCGCCGGGCCAAAGTGATTCATGCTGAGGGAGAGCTGCAGGCTTCGGAGAAGCTGGTGGAGGCAGCACGAGTCATGTCCAGTGAGCCCGGCGCGATGCAGTTGCGCTATCTGCAGACACTGGCGGACATGAGCACCGGCAATGCGTCGACGATTGTTTTCCCGTTACCGATAGACCTGATCCAGAATATGGTCAAGGGTGGAAAGGGCCCCGGAGCCTGATCGAGTGAGGTCGGCGAAACGGTCAAAGGCCGGACGGCTCCTGGATATCAATTAGCGGTACCGTAGTGGACCCTGAGGATGACGAATTTACCCTGGATTACGGACATGGTCAGATCAGCGTCGAAATCGATGGCTGGGAGTGGTATGACGACAGCATTCCGGTACTGACTGGCGACACCGCCGCCCTATATGGCGAGGTAGAACAGCCTCTGTTCTTTGATGCCTCTATCGAGGCTGACAGCATGTTCGTGCAGGGTATGGGCATCTACTTCTATGCAAGCCCACCCGCAGACCGCCCCGATGTAATGCTTGCTCGCGGACGGCAGGTCGGCACCGGCCTGCTGTCCGTGGTTTATTGCACGAGGAAACGATGGGAGATAGACATGAGTGATCAGGTCACAGCGAAGGAACTGGGGCTGAACGTCAGCTCCGGTGATGAAAAGGATGTATTCAAATGGTTTCTCGCCAGCTTTCTGTTCGGCAAGCGGATTCAGCAGGATATCGCGGTGAAAACCTACAAGGTCATAGTGGAAAAGCATGGCCGGGATACACCGCGCAAACTGTGCAACTGCACCTGGCAGGAGCTGGTCGACATGCTCGGCGAAGGCAACTACACCCGTTATGACGAGTCGACCGCCGAGCGTCTGCTCAAGCTCTGTGAGAAGCTCAATGACGAATACGATGGCAAGGTGAGCAACATCCACGAAGCAAGCGAAAACCGCAAGGATTTGGAAAAACGGCTTGAGGAGTTTGAGGGTGTCGGTCCGAAGACAGTCGAGATCTTCATGCGTGAAGCAGCCAAGCGCTGGTAATGAGGCTGCTCCGGAAAATCCTCGCCTGGATTAATCAATAGTGAACTAACGTAACGCGCTGCGGTCTAAGTTGCAGCGCCAGTGGCGCCACATCGAGCCGGTCCGACCTATTGCAGGAGCACGCCATGAACATCGCATTGACGCCCTTGATTTCCCTTATTGCCGGTATCCTGATTCTGGTCGTTCCCCGCCTGTTGAATTACATCGTTGCGATCTACCTGATCATCATCGGTCTTGTAGGTCTGTTTGGTGGTGGATTCAATCTGCGCATGTAGCACAGGCAAGCCGGGTGCCGTTTCGGCTCGTCCGCGTCATCGTTGCGCCGTCCCCGGGATGACGCAACAATTAAACTGGCGCGGTTTATGCCGATTTTTCTGTCGACAGTTTCTTTTCCCAGAACATCGCTCGACCCATCTCCGGATCCAGCTCATAGCTGTTGAAGCCAAATGCCCGGTAGGCTGCCTGGGCGACGGTATTGCCCTCCAGTACTTCCAGCGTCATCTTGCAGCAGCCCAATGCCTGCGCCATTTCCTCAGCCTTTTCGAACAGCATTCTGCTCACGCCCTTGCCGCGATATCCGGACGCAACCACCACGTCATGAATATTCAGTAACGGCTTGCAGGCAAAGGTGGAAAAGCCCTCGAAGCAATTCATCAGACCCGCTGGCTGGCCGTCAGCCAGAGCCAGAATGATGTGGGCTGTATTGCGCTTGCGCAGTTCGCCGATCAGGTTTTCCCGCGTGCTCGCGGCCAGCGCAGCGCCGCCGCCCATCGGGTCGCGTGCATAATGGTCGAGCAGTTCGATGATGGCGTTGGCATGCTCGGGTGAGTTCAGGTCGGCCTCGACGATACAGATTGTGTCGGTGCCGGGTTCGGGGTGTGCGGACGTCATGGGATTTTCTTTTCCTTCGGGTTTTCTTCCATTTCCTTTTGCGCCACCAGCTTGGCTTCCGCAGTCTTGGGGGGCGTTAGGCTCAGTACCTGCCAGCCCGGTTTGGGATCAAGCCTGCCCTCATCGACGAATACTTCCAGCCGACCCTTGGGTGAGATCGCAAACAGCGGGACAACCTTGCCCTCGTGCAGTTGTGCCAGGCTGGTGAAGTCAAATTCCTCGGTCAGCCGGGTGCTGCGTATTTCCCATCCCTTACTCAGCAGGCTGGCCAGTTTGCTGTAGCTCATGCCCTTGTCGAACAGGGTGTGACCGCGGTGCTGGGTACCCAGCTTGTGCTTCTCCGCCGTATCGGTTTCAGTTGTGGATAAAAGTGTATATACCTTGTCGCCACCAAACTCGCTGGCATAGCGCATGCTGGCCACCACATTGATGCCCAGGCTGGGCGACAATGCGAGTAGCCGGCCAATACCTACCAGATCCAGATGCTGATCGGCGTAGGCGGAAACGGCGTTGCCATAAAAGGTTTCCAGCCCTTCCATGCGCGCTTCGCGAATGTGCTCCCATTGGGTGTCGGTCAACGTTACCCGTACCTCCTGCTTTTGCAGCGCGCGGGCGATGGCTCTGGCGACCGGGTTGGCGCCGACAATCAGAAAGCCCGAGGCGGCGGGTTCGGCGACTTTAAGTGCACGGGCCAGACCCCGCGAGGTTGCACTCTGCAGGACGACGGTGCCGATGATGATGGAGAATGTCAGCGGAACCAGAATCGCAGCTTCAGCATGCCCAGCTTCTTCCAGGCGTATTGCAAACAATGCCGAGACTGCGGCGGCGACAATGCCGCGGGGGGCGATCCAGGACAGCAGTGACTTTTCCTGCCAGGTCAGGCTCGAACCAATCGCAGACAGCCATATCGAAGCGGGTCGGGCGACCAGTTGCATGACCAGCAGCAGTAACAGGGGAGTCCAGCCCAGCACGAGAATGTCGTCAAGAGTGAGCCGTGCCGCCAGTAAAATGAACAGGCCTGAAATCAGCACTACGCTGAGATTTTCCTTGAAGTTGAGGATCTCGTTGATATGCAGATCCTTCTTGTTGGCCAGCCACATGCCCATCAACGTGACCGCCAGCAGGCCGGATTCGTGGGCGAGTGAATCGGAAATACTGAACGCGGCGAATACCACCGACAGGGTCGCCAGGTTCTGTAGGTAATGCGGTACCCAGCCACGCTTGAGTACGAAACCGAGAAACCAGCCACCGGCTATACCCAGGATGCTGCCCACGGCGATAATCTCGAGGAATGCGAACAGTCCATGGAGTACCCCGGCGCTCTGGCTTTGGGCGACGATGAACTCATACACCACAACCACCAGCAGAGCGCCGATGGGATCAATCAGGATGCCTTCCCAGCGCAGGATATTGGATATGTTGCGGTTGGGTCTCACGGTCCGCAGCATGGGCACGATCACAGTGGGACCAGTGACGACGGCTAGCGCCCCGAACAGAACACTCAGCTCCCAGCCCACACCGATCAGGTAGTGCGTGGCGATCGTGACGATCAGCCAGGTCACTGCCGCGCCAAGGGTGATCAGGCGTTGTACTACGGCCTTCTGGCTCCTTATTTCGCTCAGATTGAGCGTCAGGCTGCCCTCGAACAGGATGATTGCAACCGAGAGGCTGATCAGCGGAAACAGCAGATCACCGAACAGCTGGTCCGGGTCTATGACCGAAGTAAAGGGCCCAAGAACGATGCCCGCGGCGAGCAGGAACAGGATCGCCGGCAGCTTTACACGCCAGGCCAACCATTGACAGCCAAACGAAACCAGGCCGATGAGGGCGATGCTTAGACTTGCCGATAACAACATGAAAGGTCCTTGGGCGCGCAGATGAGCTGTCGAGTGTAGCGACAGCCAAAGATATGTCCAAACGGTTGGTTGAAAGGTTTGCCCGCTTGGATACGCAATATCCTGAACAGGGTCTGCAAGCAATACCTGCAGGGGCTTAGCGATATCAACAGTCTGTAGTCCGGTTTTTCCTATCGCTGGAATAGCTTTCCCCGGTGCGAGGCAAGCCTTGTCCCTATCCCCTTACTACCCTTGTTTATCCGTGCATTCGGCCGAATTGCCGCCTCGCGATGCATGTGGTGCCGGTGCCGGCCAACTAGAATGTCTCTGACGCGCCTGGCGCGAAATAAAAAACAATGCAAAACGGGACCATGTCATGTCAATGCGCGATAACCTCGACGCGGTACTACGCCGCGCCACCGATGCCGGCGATGTGCCGGGCGTGGTGGCAATGCTCACCGATGCTGACAACACCCTGTACACGGCTGCCTTCGGCAAGCGAGCTCTGGATAGCGGCGAGCCGATGACGCTGGATACCATCGGGCTGATTGCTTCCATGACTAAAGCCCTGACTTCCACAGCCATATTGCAGCTCACCGAGCGCGGCCAGGCGAATCTGGATACACACGCCGCACACTGGTTGCCCGAGTTGGGGGACGTCCAGGTGCTGGAAGGTTTCGATAGCGCAGGTGAGCCCGTTTTGCGAGCGCCAGTTCGGCCCATCACCCTACGGCACCTGCTGACGCATACCTCCGGCTTTGGCTACGAGTTTCTCAGCGAAGATCTGCAGCGTTATCAGGCTGTACGCAATATTCCGGAGCTGCTCAGCGGCCAGAAGGCGGCGCTGGACCTACCGCTGCTGTTCGATCCGGGTGAAAGCTGGGGCTATGGTATCGGCCTGGACTGGGCGGGCCTGGTGGTCGAGGCAATAAGCGGCAAGTCCCTGGGCGAATACCTGGCAGAGCATGTGATGGCACCACTGGGCATGACCGAAACCGCTTTTAAGCTGACGCCGCAGATGCGTGAGCGCATGGCGAAGATCCATCAGCGGACGGAAGACGGTAGCCTGATGCCGCTGGATCTGGAAATGCCCCAGGATGCCGAGTTCGAAATGGGCGGTGGCGGGCTCTATGGCACCGTAGGCGACTATCTCAAGTTTGTCCGCATGATCCTCAATGGTGGCCAGGGGGAGTACGGACGCGTGCTGCAACACGAGACTGTGGATCTGCTTTCGCGCAACCATATTGGCGATCTGGAAGTAGGCTCGTCGAAAACGGCCAACCCCATGCTGACCAACGATTTCGAGTTGCCGCCTGGCATCTCGCACAAGTGGGGTCTGGCGGCGATGATCAATCTTGATCCGCTACCCACCGGCCGCCCTGCCGGTAGTCTTATGTGGGCCGGCCTGGCCAATTCCTATTTCTGGATAGACCCGCAAACGGGTATTGCCGGTGTGATGATGACGCAGATATTCCCGTTCGCCGATGTGAAGGCTATGCCGTTGTTTATTGAATTCGAATACAACGTCTACCAGAGCCTCTGAATCTGTCCGCGACAAAAGCCGGGCGATGGCAGCCTGAGTCAGTCCTGGTGGCTGGGAGAGTCGCTGTCGTCGTCACCAGCCCCGGGGCTGCGCGGGCGAGTCCGGTCGTCCAGGTCGGGCTTTTGCTGCGACAGGCCTTCGGCCGAGACGATATGAAGATCGCGCTGCGGGAACGGAAACTCGATGTTGTGCTGGTGAAACAGATCCCATATCGCCAACCGGATCTTGCTGGCCACGTTAACCAGGCCCTGTTGCGGATCGCTTACCCAGACGCGCAGTTCGAAATCCACCGAGGAATTACCGAATCCGACCAGGTGGGCCTGCGGTGCATGGATACCATCGCGCATGACCCGGGTTTGAGTCAGCGCCGCCTCGACCATCAGTTCGATCGCCTTGTGCACGTCTGAGCGATAGGAAATCCCGACTTCAATCTTCAGTCTTACTGCAGTGTCGGAATAGCTCCAGTTGATTACCTGTTCGGTAATCAGATTCTCGTTGGGAATCAGGTACTCTTTGCCATCGCGGGTTGCGACGGTCGTATAACGGGCGCCCATTTGCCTGATCCAGCCGTAGGCGTCGCCGGTCTCGATCACATCGCCAGGCTTCAGCGAGCGGTCGAGCAGCAGGATGATGCCGCTGAACAGGTTGGATACGACCTTTTGCAGACCAAAGCCCAGACCGATGCCAAGTGCGCCGGAGAATACGGCCAGGGCCGTCAGGTTGACGCCGACGAAGGTGAGCGCCACTACCACCGCGACCAGATACAGAATGATGCGCAGCACTTTGCCGATCAGGACCCGGGCCGCCGGCGTTACGCCTTCGAGATAGACCAGTCGGCTGTCCACCAGCCGGGCCAGCAAGCTGGACAGCCAGATGAAGATGGTCAGCAGCAGAATGCCATTGATGAACCCCATCAGCGACAGCCGCATTTCACCGATGTTGAACGCAATCGAATCGAGCAGATCGAGAAAGGCTTGTAGCCAGCCAAGAATGGCCAGCGCCGCCACGAACCAGACTACAGCCGTTATCAGCTTGGCCCACCCCGGCTGGCGCAGGAAGCTGGTAGCCAGGCGTATGACTACCCAGGCAGTGAGCAGGTTGGCGGCAACGCGCAGCAGTTCGCCATCGAGGCCTGCGGTTTCGGTCGCACCATGGGCAACCCAGGCCAGCAAGGCGGCAGCGCCGGTGCTGATCACCAGCAGCAGGCGGTGCAGGGTGTAACGCATGCTTGGCAGCAGGGCTTCGCCGGCCAGCATTGTGTCGATGCGCGGTACCACAACTCGGCGCAGCAGGAATGCGGCAAGCAGTATGACAGCCAGCAGCAGCGTCTCGATCAACGTGCCGGCGGTAAACAGATAGCTTTCGGCCCAGTTGCCAACCGCATCCAGGCTGTCTTCGATGGAGATGGCTGGGACGTCCAGCGGCTCCTGTATATTATCTTGCGCCATGTAACTGATTGCAGCACCTTTGCCGGCGGTTGTCGAGGTGCGCTACCCGATGCTGGCTACGAGCAATGTCCAACCCATGCCCATCGCGGCGCATGCGCCCAGCAGAGGCAACATGCGCATCTTCAGGACGAATGCCAGCGTGAAGGCAATCAACGATATTGCCAGTAATGGCAGATTCACGCTGGGCAGCCGGGGGAGCAGCAGATCGAGCCCGTAACCGGTAAACCGGTGCTGCTCGGTGAACAGCGCGTTGAGCGCGAACCATAGCGCCAGATTGGCAATAACGCCAACTACAGCGGCGGTGATGGCCGCCAGCGCGGCGGCCAGGGCGCGGTTGCCACGCAGCTTCTCGACGTAGGGCGCACCTGCAAATATCCATAGGAAACACGGCAGGAAAGTGACCCAGAGTGTTAGCAACGCGCCAGCGGTCGCCGCCAGCAGGCTTGGCTGTGTAGAGCTCTCGCGCAGGCCGGCAAGAAAACCGACGAACTGGGTAACCAGGATGAGCGGCCCGGGGGTGGTTTCTGCCATAGCCAGGCCATTGAGCATTTCGCCGGGCTGCAACCACTGGTAGTGCTCCACGCCCTGCTGGGCCACATAGGCGAGCACCGCATAGGCACCACCAAAGGTAATCACGGCCATCTTCGAGAAGAATCCGGACAGCTGGGCGAACACGTTCTCCGCACCCAGTACCGCATAGAGTCCGCCAACCGTGCCGGCCCATAGCAGCAGGCAGGCGAGTGCAGCGAACCGCGTCCCGGGTCGCACCGTCACGGCGAGATCGGCCGCAGTCAGCGTGTCCGGGATGGTTGGCAAAAAACGGGCGCCCAGATAGCCGACAAATCCGGCGCCGATGATCACCAGCGGAAACGGCAGGTTGAATGCGAACAGCGCCAGGAAGGCAATCACCGCCAGCGCCGGCTTGAGTGGGCCTTGCAGGGTCCGAGCGGCGATCCGCAGCAGTGCTTGCACCACAATTGCCAGTACGGCGGCCTTGAGGCCGAAAAACAGGCCCTCTACCAGTGTCAGATTACCCAACAGTACATATAGCCAGGACAAGGCAAGGATTGCTGCTGCTCCTGGGAGAATGAACAGCAGCCCCGCCACGAGACCCCCGCGCACCCCATGCAGCAGCCAGCCAATATAGGTTGCCAGTTGCTGTGCTTCCGGACCCGGCAGCAGCATGCAGTAGTTCAACGCATGGAGAAAACGCGCTTCGTCGAGCCAGCCTTTTTCTTCCACGATGATTCGGTGCATCAGGGCGATTTGTCCCGCTGGTCCGCCGAAGCTGAGCAGGCCGATGCGCCACCACACGATCACCGCTTCACGAAAGGAGATAGGGGGCATGCCGGGATTCCTCTGTTGTCGGGTTGATGTCTGCTGTGCGGTGGGCGAGGCCGGAGGCTCTCCGGTTTTACCACAGTGTAATGACCCTTGCAGGCACGCCGACTCGGTATCGAAGCTCTGGATCTGACAGCTGGGCGGTTAGCGTCTATGCTGGCAGTACACTGAACGGCGGAAGGGGATACAACATGGCAGTCACAGCAACAGATCCAATCAAGATCATCTTCGCAATTCTCTTGCCACCTGTCGGGGTGTTCCTTGAGGTGGGCTTCAAGGGCCATTTCTGGTTGAACATCCTGCTGACGTTGTTCGGTTTCATCCCGGGCATCATCCATGCGCTGTATGTCATTCTCAAGCATTGAGGCAGTCTTGCTAGCCCAGGAAGCTGGTGGCGTTTGAGCAAGTGATAGCATAAAAAAACCCGGCGTTAGCCGGGTTTTTCATGCCGCTGGTCAGCAGCCGTAGCGCGCCTTGAACTCCCGGCGGCGACGGTGCAGAACCGGCTCCGTGTAGCCGTTGGGCTGTGCCGCACCCTCTACGCACAGCTCTACTGCAGCCTGGAATGCAATGCTGTCGTCGAAGTCCGCAGCCATTGGCTTGTAGGCCGGGTCGTGCTCGTTCTGACGGTCTACCACCGCAGCCATGCGCTTCATGGTTTCCATCACCTGCTCTTGCGTGCAGATACCGTGGCGCAACCAGTTGGCGATGTGCTGGCTGGAAATCCGCAGCGTTGCGCGGTCTTCCATCAGCCCTACATCGTTTATGTCGGGTACCTTGGAGCAGCCCACGCCATGATCGATCCAGCGCACAACGTAGCCGAGGATGCCCTGGGCGTTATTGTCCAGTTCTTGCTGGATTTCCTCGGCGGACCAGTCGGTCTTCTCTGCCAGCGGAATGGTCAGGATGTCATCGACCGAGGCGGGCTCCCGCTTGGCCAGTACTTCCTGGCGCTCGGCGACGTTGACCTTGTGGTAATGCAGAGCATGCAGTGTGGCAGCAGTGGGCGAGGGCACCCAGGCCGTGTTTGCGCCAGCCATCGGGTGACCGATCTTCTGCTCTAACATCGCGGCCATCAGATCGGGCATTGCCCACATGCCCTTGCCGATCTGCGCGCGACCCTTGAGGCCGGTCGCCAGGCCGATATCGACGTTGCTGTTCTCGTAGGCAGCAATCCATTTGGCGCCCTTGATTTCGCCTTTGCGAATGAACGCGCCGGCTTCCATCGAGGTGTGGATCTCGTCACCGGTGCGGTCGAGGAAGCCGGTGTTGATGAACGCCACGCGCTCGCTGGCAGCTTTGATGCAAGCCTTGAGATTGACCGTAGTACGGCGCTCCTCATCCATGATGCCGACCTTGAGGGTGTTGCGCTGCATGCCGAGCATGTCTTCCACGCGGCCGAACAGTTCGGTGGTGAACTCCACTTCTTCGGGACCGTGCATCTTCGGCTTGACGATATACACCGAGCCGGTGCGGGTGTTCTTGCGACTGGTATTGCCGTTCAGGTTGTGCAGCGCGATCAGGCTGGTGACAGCACCATCCATGATGCCTTCAGGTACTTCATTGCCGTCCTTGTCAAGAATCGCGTTGTTGGTCATCAGGTGGCCGACGTTACGCACGAAGAGCAGTGAGCGGCCATGCAGTGTCAGGCTTGAGCCGTCAGGGCGGGTGTACTCGCGGTCCGGGTTCATGGTGCGCGTGAAGTTGCTACCGCCCTTGGCGACGCTTTCCGCCAGGTCGCCCTTCATCAGACCCAGCCAGTTACTGTAGATCACGGTCTTGTCGTCGGCATCCACGGCGGCAACCGAGTCTTCGCAGTCCATGATGGTGGTCAGTGCTGACTCCATCAGCACGTCCTTGACGCCGGCGGCATCAGTCCGGCCGACGTTGCTTGTCGGGTCGATCTGGATTTCGAAATGCAGTCCGTTGTGCTTGAGTAGCACGCCCTGCGGCTGGTCAGCCTGACCGGTGTAGCCAGTGAGCTGGGCCGGATCCTGGAGCCCGGTCTGAGTGCCGTCCTTCAGTGCGACGGACAGTTGCCCGTCCTTGATCACGTAGCTGATGGCGTCGACATGGGAACCTTCAGCCAATGACGCTGCCTCATCGAGGAATACGCGAGCGAAGGCGATGACCTTGTTGCCGCGGATCTCGTTGTAGCCCGGACCCTTGGTGGCGCCGTCGGCTTCCGAGATGGCGTCGGTACCGTAGAGTGCGTCGTACAACGAGCCCCAGCGGGCGTTGGCCGCATTCAGGGCGAAGCGGGCATTCATCACCGGTACGACCAGCTGCGGGCCGGCCATTGTCGCTATTTCTTCGTCGACGTTGCTGGTGGTGGCCTGGAAGTCGTCGGGCTCGGGCAACAGGTAACCAATTTCCTGCAGGAACGCCTTATAGGCCGCAGCATCATGCGGCTGACCGGCGCGCTTCTGGTGCCAGGCATCGATTTGCGCCTGCAGGTCGTCACGTTTGGCGAGCAGGGCCCGGTTCTTCGGCGCCAGATCGTTGATCAGGGTTTCAAAGCCGGACCAGAAGGATGCGGCATCGACGCCGGAACCGGGTATGGCTTGCTGATTGATGAAGTCGTGAAGAACCTTGGCAACCTCGAGGCCGCCGACTTGGACGCGTTCAGTCATGGAAAACCCTCACTCTGCTGACAACCTGCGCGAACATGCACAGGGCGTGGAATTTGGAGACGCAGCATGTTACACGATGATCGGTTGCAAATCATGTTCAGGACGTGGAATTGTGTCGCGCCCCGTTTCATGATTGTGGAGCGCATCGTGATTGGTAAAGCGTATCCTAGTCGGGTAAAAGGTACTGCGCTCGTTTTGGCAAGTTGTTCCCCTATGACCAGTTGAGAAGCGAATGGATCAGGTTTTCTTGGATTTGCTGGTCGACCAGTTGCCGGAGCTGGAGCCCGGGCGCGAGCTGGACGCATCCGCGCGGCTCTATGCAGGCTATTACGGCATCGACTTCAGTGATCATGCGCCCCAGCATCTTGGCCGTATACAGGTCGACGAGTTTTCTGTGGCTGTGCAGGTATGGCTGCCCCCGCAGGCGCGCGGCACGCTTATCATATTGCATGGTTACTACGACCATATGGGCCTGTACCGTCATCTGATCAGTTGGGCATTGCAGCACGGGCTGGCGGTAATGGCGTTTGATCTGCCCGGTCATGGGCTGTCGAGCGGAGCGCGCGCCAGCATCGACTGTTTTCTGCGCTATCAGAAAGTGCTTGATGAGGTGCTCATACAAGCCTCCGGATGGGGGTTGCCTGCGCCCTGGCACCTGCTGGGGCAAAGCACCGGCGGCGCAATCCTGATCGATAAGCTGTTACATGGGCCGCTGCCCGAAGAGCTGGGACGCACGGTACTCATGGCGCCGCTGATCAGGCCCCGCAAATGGGGTGTCTCGCAGGTCAGCCTGCGGCTGCTCGGTGGCTTCGTTCAGCAACTGGGTCGACGCTTTACTGAAAACTCGACCGATCAGGAATTTCTCGACTTTGTCCGCAAGCGCGACCCATTGCAGTCACAGGTGCTGCCGGTGGCCTGGGCTCAGGCACTGGGCAGATGGATACCGCGAATCGAGCAGGCCGAGCCGAGCGCGCATACACCATTGATAGTCCAGGGTCAGCTTGACGGTACCGTTGACTGGCAGCACAACATGCGCGTTCTGGAGCAGAAGTTCGATAGTCCGCAGATATTCTACCTGCCGCAGGCGCGCCATCATCTGGCTAACGAGGACGAACTTATTCGCCGTCAGTACCTGGCTTGGCTCAGCCATGAGCTGGATATCTGAAAGCGCCTCGCGGCTCAGGGATTCAGCGCATCCTTTGCCGCCAGCTCCATTGCCTGGTAAATAGCCACTCCTGCAGCTGACTGGCTCCATTGCAGATAGTGCTCGAGCTCCTGGTCGCTGAGGTCGCGATAGACGTAGGCAAGAGTGTTGGGCAGGTCGGGCAGCATCTGGTTGCGGATGTTTTCCCGTCGCGTGCTGACCAGGTCTACCGGTACCTGAAACAGGCCGCCGAGAAGTTCGTTGGCACTGTCGGTAGCCAGGTTGGCCAGAGCCATCGACACCTCTACTCCGATCTCGAGTGCAGGCAGCGTGGAGCCCAGCTGGCGCAACAGGGTGTAGCGCTCAGGGTCAATCTGCTGCCTTGGAATGCCCTGCTGCATTGCCCTGACTGATTCTGGCGCCGTGGCCCTGGTTTCCAGTGCAACAATCCTGCGCCCAAGCGGGCTGTCATAGAACGCCATAGCCTGCTCATGAGCTGAATCGGTGAGCGAAACAGCCAGTCGGCTGCGGGCCCGGTTCTCCATTCCCTGCGGATCGAAGCGTACATTACTCTGGCGCACCAGGCTGGCATGAATGTTAGCCGGCAGCTGCTGGGCGTAACGCTGCTGGGCTGTGCTGAGAGCATGCTGAAAATGGCTTTGGTGTGTCGCCATTCCAGACACGTCGTAGAGTTGCCTCTGGGTGTCTGCCCGGGCTGTCATGGCGATGAGTGCTATGCTGAGCAGGAGCGTCATTGCCAGCAGGTGGATCGGTTTTAAACGCATAAGGTCTCGCAGGCTAAAGGGTGTGTGGGTCCGTATGCCGCCGCACGCTTGCGGGGCAGGCGCCAGAGGATACAATGCAACGGCTGTATGGTTCGAAGCGTCGACGATTGTTCCAGAGAAGTTTCTTCATGCCCGCCCCGGCTATTGGTCTAGCGTAGCATTCAATGCTGTTTTCGAGTTTATTATCATGTCCGAGTTCCCGCTTGCCCTTGGCGATTGCTTCGAGCGTATCGCCGATGATTTGGTGGCGCGCCGCTGGTCCGTCCAGGAACAGGCGTTGCCTGATGAGCTGGTGGGTCAGCTCGCCACTGTCTGCCGCCAGCTCTGGCATCGCGACGACCTGACTCCGGCCGCGGTCGGCCCGGCCGGAGAGGAACTGGTGATCCCGTCGATCCGCGGCGACTATACGCGCTGGCTGGACGATTGCCCGCCGACACTGGCTGGCGCTGCCTTTCTGCAGATCATGGATGGGCTGCGGGTTGCGCTCAATCACAGCCTCTTTATCGGGCTCGACAGCTTCGAGACTCATTATGCGCTCTATCCGCCGGGCGCGGGCTACCGTAAGCACCTGGACCGGTTCAAGGGCAGTCCGCTACGACAGGTGTCGGTGGTGGTATACCTGAATCAGGCCTGGCAGCCTGGAGATGGTGGCGAGTTGCGTCTGCATCTGGAGGAGGGTAAGCGTGACATAGCACCCCGCGGGGGCACACTGGCGGTATTCATGAGCGATAGCATCGTGCACGAGGTGCTGGCTGCAAACAGGGAGCGTGCGAGTCTGGTGGGGTGGTTTCGTCGGCGACCGGACAACCCGCTGTTGCGCTAGCGGGTTGCCGGGCCGATCAGTCGCCTGTGCCAGTCCGGATCAGAACAGCACGCGGGCGCGGATTGTGCCCTTGACTTGCTGGACCTTCTCCAGAGCCAGTTCGGAGGCGTCGGCGGAGACATCGATCACCACATAGCCAACCTTTTCGTTGGTCTGCAGGAACTGACCGCAGATGTTGATGTTGTTTTCCGCGAATACTCTGTTGATCTCGCTCATCACGCCGGGCACGTTCTGGTGGATGTGCAGTAGCCGGTGCATGCCCGGATGCGAGGGCAATGCCACTTCCGGGAAGTTTACCGAGGTGATGGAGGTGCCGTTGTCGCTGTAGCGCACCAGCTTCTCTGCCACTTCAAGGCCAATGTTGGCCTGGGCTTCCAGGGTTGAGCCGCCCACGTGTGGCGTCAGTATGCAGTTGTCGAATTCGCGCAACGGGCTGACGAACTCTTCCTTGTTGGAGCGTGGCTCGACCGGGAATACATCGATGGCTGCACCATTGAGATGCTTGTCGCCTAATGCGCCGGCCAGCGCGTCGATGTCCACTACGGTGCCGCGGGCGGCATTGATCAGGATCCCGCCGGGCTTCATGGCGCGGATCTCCTTCTCGCCCATCATCCATTTGGTTGCAGCGGTCTCGGGTACGTGCAGGGTGACGATGTCTGACATGCCCAGCAGTTCGTTAAGGGAGCCGACCTGGACTGCGTTGCCCAGTGGCAGCTTGGTCACTACGTCATAGAAGAACACCTGCATGCCCAAGCCTTCCGCCAGCACGGACAGCTGGGTACCGATCGAGCCGTAACCGACGATGCCCAGCTTCTTGCCGCGGATCTCGTAGGAGTTGTCCGCGCTCTTGATCCAGCCACCACGGTGACAGGAAGCATTCTTTTCCGGAATGCCGCGCAGCAGCAAAATGGATTCGGCCAGCACCAGTTCGGCTACCGAGCGCGTGTTGGAGAACGGAGCGTTGAACACCGCCACGCCCATTTCCATCGCGGCGGTCAGATCCACCTGGTTGGTGCCGATGCAGAAGCAGCCGACGGCAACCAGCTTTTGCGCGTGACTGAACACTTCGGCCGTTAGCTGAGTGCGCGAGCGGATACCGATGAAATGCGCCTCGGCGATGGATTCTTTCAACTGGTCTTCCGGAAGTGACCCGGTGTGGTACTCGATGTTGGTGTAACCGGCAGCCTTGAGCGTATCGACGGCGGTCTGGTGGACGCCCTCGAGGAGCAGAAACTTGATCTTGCTTTTGTCCAGCGAGGTTTTGTTCATGGTGTCGGATACCCGCAATGCTGATTAAAATTAGCTTTCAGGATTCTGTGACGCTTTTTGTCGCAGCAACAGTCCTGTTTCGGAAGCCGCGTATGCTAGCATAATCTCCCTTTTTTGATGCCCGTACCTGTATGAAAAGTCTTCAGGTATTGCATGAATTTCGTTCGAGAGCCGCCCATGACCCCAGACGCCATTATCGATACCCTGAAAACGCTGGTTGATGCCGACAAGGTGCGCACCGACGCCGAGTCGCTGAATACCTGGGGCAAGGACTGGACCAAGCATTTCGAGCCCGCACCGTTGGCGATTGTGTTTCCCAAAAGCGCGGAGCAGGTGCAGGCGCTGGTGCGTTTTGCTAACGATCAGAAGCTGGCGCTGGTGCCTTCAGGTGGGCGTACCGGGCTATCGGCTGCAGCGGTAGCGGCTAATGGCGAAATTGTCGTGTCCTTCGACTACATGAACCAGATTGTCGAGTTCAATGAATTCGATCGCACCGTCGTATGCCAGCCGGGCGTGGTCACGGCACAGCTGCAGCAGTTTGCCGAGGAAAAAGGGCTCTACTACCCGGTTGACTTCGCCTCCGCCGGATCCAGCCAGATCGGCGGTAACATCGGCACCAACGCCGGTGGCATCAAGGTGATTCGCTATGGCATGACGCGTAACTGGGTGGCCGGCCTGAAAGTAGTCACTGGCACCGGCGAGTTACTGGAACTGAACAAGGATCTGACCAAGAACGCGACCGGCTACGACCTGCGTCAGCTTTTTATCGGTGCCGAAGGCACTCTGGGCTTCGTTGTCGAGGCGACCATGAAGCTGGAACGCGCGCCACGCAATCTGACGGCGATGGTGCTGGGTACTCCGGACTTCGATTCGATCATGCCGGTGCTGCACGCGTTCCAGAACCGTATCGATCTGACCGCCTTCGAATTCTTTTCTGACAAGGCAATGGCCAGGATCATGGCCCGCGGCGACGTACCTGCGCCCTTCGAGACCGATTGCGCGTTTTATGCGCTGCTCGAATTCGAGGCCTTGAACGAGGATGTCGCCAACGATGCACTGGCCACCTTCGAGCACTGTGTCGAGCAGGGGTGGGTACTCGATGGCGTGATGAGCCAGAGTGAGCAGCAGCTGCAGAACCTGTGGAAACTGCGTGAGTTCATCTCCGAGACCATCTCCCATTGGACGCCCTACAAGAATGACATTTCAGTCACCGTGGGCAAGGTGCCGGCCTTTCTGCACGACATCGACGCGATCGTGGCCGAGCATTACCCCGACTTCGAGATCGTCTGGTTCGGACATATCGGTGACGGCAACCTGCACCTGAACATCCTCAAGCCCGAGACTCTGTCCAAGGACGAGTTCTTCGCGCGCTGCGCAACGGTGAACAAGTGGGTCTTTGAGATCGTGCAGAAATACAATGGGTCGATATCCGCTGAGCACGGCGTGGGGATGACCAAGCGCGACTACCTGACCTACAGCCGCAGTGAAGCAGAGATTGCGATCATGAAATCGATCAAGCAGGTGTTTGATCCGAGCGGGATCATGAACCCGGGCAAGATCTTCCCCTGAGCTCAAGAATCAACTACAGCAAGGAGTGTCCATGAACTACCAACACCGTTACGCTGATGGTTCTCCTGCTGACCTCCCAGTAGGCAAGGTGGTGTGCGTAGGTCGCAACTATGCGGAGCACGCTAAAGAACTTAACAATCCGGTCCCCACCGAGCCGCTGTTGTTCCTCAAACCTTCAACCGCGATAGTTCCGCTTGCTGAGTCGATTGTGCTGAACCCTTCGCGTGGTCCGGTGCACTACGAAACTGAAATTGCGCTGCTGATCGGTAGCACACTCTCGGGCGAGGTGAACGAAGCCGAAGCAACGGCAGCGATCGCTGGTGTCGGTTTGGCTCTGGATCTGACTCTGCGCGAATTGCAGGATCAGTTGAAAGCCAAGGGCCATCCCTGGGAACGGGCCAAGGCCTTTGATGGCGCATGTCCCCTGTCGGTGTTCATACCCGCCACGTCGGCTCCGCAGCTGGATGACATCGCGCTGCAGCTGCGGATCAATGGCGAAGTCCGCCAGCAGGGCAGGAGCGCTCAGATGATCACGCCAATAGCCATTCTCCTGCAACAGATCTCGACGGTATTCACCCTGTTGCCGGGCGACGTGGTTATCACCGGCACGCCTGCGGGGGTGGGCATACTGCATGCCGGCGATCGGCTGGACCTGTCCATCCCCGGCCAGCTCGAGCTGTCGACTTCTGTGCAGGGCTGAGATGCAAAGCTGATATTTTCCAGCGCCTGGCACCGGACCTTCCCTCGTCTGGTTTTCACAGGATCTCGCAGTCACTGTTAGCGGGAAGCCGATATTGAGAGTGCTACTTGCCCTCGTTGTGCTATGCCTGCTGGCCGCTGGCCGCAGGCGGCTATGTAAGGCTGAATCATCTCGATGTACTCTTGTGGCAGAACTGGATGCTCAACCGCCAGGCTGCGCCAGACGGATCCCTGGAGCTGGGACGCTATAAGGTGGCTATCGAGGCGCGCGAAGTGCCTGGAGTGGATGATGATCGTTCATCACTGACCAAGCACTGGGAAAGCGGCCACATCCTGCTGTCGAGCGATGAGTCGCATATGGTTGTCGGGTAAGCCGTCGATCGGCGACCGCTCAGCCTGCTGGGGCTTCGGCAGCGCATGCATGGCTCGCGCGATACGGTAAAACAGGCCGAAGGGCTGGCGGTGGATGACCGTAAACGAATCTATGTCGTCAGCGAACCCAATCTGTTCTACCGTTTCGTACCGGAGCACTAGCGACCGAATCAGGTCCGCTTGAGTGTCTTGACGCCGTCGGCGGTGCCTAACAGTAGAATGTCGGCGGGGCGGGCAGCAAACAATCCGTTGCAGACCACGCCGACGATCGCATTGAGCTGCTCCTCCAGTTTGCGCGGGTCATGGATCTGCATGTTGTGTACATCCAGGATCACGTTACCGTTATCGGTTACCACACCTTCGCGGTAGACCGGATCCCCGCCAAGTTTGACTATTTCCCGGGCTACATGGCTACGGGCCATCGGGATCACTTCCACCGGCAGCGGGAATGCACCCAGGGTGTCGACCAGCTTGCTGCCGTCGGCGATGCAGATAAAAGTCTCCGCCACGGCCGCGACAATCTTTTCCCGGGTCAGCGCTGCGCCGCCGCCCTTGATCAGCTCCAGATGCTTGTTGGTCTCGTCGGTACCGTCCACGTAATAGTCCAGCCTGCCGACGCTGTTGAGGTCGTGCACCTGGATGCCGTGTTGCCTCAGTCGCTCAGCGGTCGCTTCCGAGCTGGCTACGGCGCCATCAAAGAAGCCCTTGTGTTTTGCCAGGGCGTCGATAAAGCAATTAGCAGTCGACCCGGTGCCTACGCCGATAACGCTGGTGTCTTCCAGGTGGGGTAGCAGAATATCCACCGCGGCCTGGCCGACGGCCTGTTTCAGTTCATCCTGGGACATGCTTGATACCTCTGCTCGGCGTTATTCAAAGTATTAAATTATACGCACCCGCAAGCGGCAGCGTGTAGTCGCAGGGCAGGTGATTCGCTAGACTGGCTGTTTTCACCGGAACAAGCCCAAACCCCATGCTGGAAACCTACGTCAAGAAGATCCTCAGCTCCCGCGTTTATGATGTCGCAGTGGAGACGCCGATTCATGCGGCCCCGTTTCTGTCCGAGCGGTTGGGCAATACGGTGCTGCTCAAGCGTGAAGACCTGCAGCCCGTGTTTTCGTTCAAGATTCGGGGGGCCTATAACAAGCTGGCATTGCTCACAGACGAGCAGCGTGCCTGTGGCGTTGTGACCGCCTCGGCTGGCAACCATGCCCAGGGCCTGGCATATGCCGCGCGACATCTCGGCGTCAAGGCAACCATCGTCATGCCGCGTACGACTCCGGAGATCAAGGTGCGCGCGGTGCGTGCGCGGGGAGCGAAGGTGGTACTGCACGGGGATGCCTTCGATGAGGCGCTGGCTTATTCGCAGAAGCTTATCAAGGAGAAAGGGCTGGTTTACATCCACCCCTTCGATGATCCGGACACCATCGCAGGTCAGGGCACCATTGCCATGGAGATCCTGCGTCAGCACCAGGGGCAGCTCGACGCCATTTTTGTTCCGGTGGGCGGTGGCGGCCTGATCGCCGGGATCGCCGCTTACGTCAAATACCTGCGGCCCGAGATTCGCGTGATTGGTGTTGAGCCCGCTGATGCGGCCTGTCTGCAGGCGGCAATGGCGGCGGACGAACGCGTGGTGTTGAGTCAGGTAGGGCTGTTTGCCGACGGGGTCGCGGTCGCGCAAATTGGCGAGCACACCTTTGAAGTGTGCCGGCATTACGTCGACGAGGTGATTACGGTCACCACCGACGAGATGTGCGCGGCGATCAAGGATATCTACGATGACACTCGTTCGATCTGCGAGCCGGCGGGTTGTCTGGGCGTGGCGGGCATCAAGAAATACGTCGAGCGCGAAGAGTGCAGTGGCAAGGTATTCATTGCGATCGATTCCGGCGCCAACGTCAATTTTGACCGCCTGCGTCATGTGGCCGAGCGCGCCGAGATCGGCGAGAAGCGCGAGGCGCTGTTGGCAGTCACGATTCCGGAAAAACCCGGCAGCTTCAAGGCGTTCTGCCAGGCGATCGGCAAGCGCTCGATCACCGAGTTCAACTACCGCTATCACGACAACGCCGAAGCGCACATCTTTGTCGGCGTGCAGACCCATCCCGAGCTCGATCCCCGTGATGCGCTGGTGGAAATGCTGGGGAGCCAGGGCTTCCCGGTGCTGGATCTGACCGACAACGAACTGGCCAAGCTGCATATCCGGCATATGGTGGGGGGGCACTGCGAGCAGGTGACCGATGAGGTGGTCTATCGTTTCGAATTCCCTGAGCGGCCGGGTGCGCTGTTCAATTTTCTCAACAAGCTGGGCGCGCGCTGGAATATCTCCATGTTCCATTACCGCAATCATGGCGCCGCGTACGGACGGGTTGTGGTGGGCCTGCAGGTTGCTGAAGCAGACAGGCACAAGGTGCCCGAGACGCTGGACAGTATCGGTTACATGTATTGGGATGAGACTGACAACCCGGCTTATCGACTTTACCTTGCTTGAGGGGCTCGGCGCCCGCGGTGAGTATCCCTGAATTTGACATCCTCATGGGTAGGCTTTAAAACCCATAGTCGATTCACCCTGATGTTTCGTCTCACCTGCGCGCATCCTGCGATGCGCGATCAGGCAGAAAGCACCGTGGCGTCCAGCGCCCGGTGTCGATGAATCACGATCTGAATAATAATAACGTGTTTGATCTGGAGGTGTGCTGTGCGGCGTAAACCCGACCTGTTGTGGGTATTGGTCATTGTGTTCGGCCTGGGGGTAGTGACCACTGGTTATACCCAGGGGTTTCTGGAGAGCAAGCCGGTTATCGAGCGCAGCCAGGAATAGGCTTCATGGCTTCGAGAGTCTGATGAATTCTGCATCAGTGGCGATGCCATCCACAGGGATGTCCCACGGGGCTACCGGCAATGCTTCAACCTTCTGGCAGTCATGTGCCAGGCCCAGCAGGCGCGGCGCCAGCCAGGTGCTCCGCCTGCGGCGGTAGGCGAACGTGCGGTCGTAGAAGCCACCACCCATTCCCAGTCGGTTCCCCTGCACATCAAATCCCACCAGTGGCATCATCACCAGATCCAGTCGCCATGGCATCGTCTGATGATCACCTCTTGCCTGGGGCTCATCGATACCAAAGCGGTTGCGCTTCCAACGCTGCCCTTTATGAATTCGCTGAAATTTCATGCTGTTGCGCGGCCAGCCGGTAATAACCGGCAGGTAGCAGACCTTGCCCAGGCGGTGGGCGTGTCGAAACAGCAGCACAGGATCTATTTCCCCGTCATTGGCCAGATAGAAAGCTATGTGGCGACTGCGGATGAATAGCGGATGCTGGGCCAGCTGTCGGAAAAGTCGCCTGCTGGCGCGGTGCTGTTGAGCGGGAGTCAGTGCCCGCCGCGCGGAACGCAGTTCCTTGCGTAACGCCTTGCGCCGGGTGGGAGTCATATGAGGGTCCCCGGAGATGCCGCTGCCGGGTTAGCCCTTGAACCCGAAAGTTCAAGGTGGGGGACACGGCATTGCCTCAGGCTTTCCGTCATGCGGACATGCACACTGGCAATAACGCGTGGCCTCCTTTTACAGGAGTATCGGCTCAGGGACATCACCTGCTGGCAAACATCCCAGGGACGGGTAAGAGTATACAGAAAAGTGAGCACTAATTCACGGCCGATCAGGATTGATGGCGTGAGAGCGCCTGATCCAGGCGGCTGACCAGGTCGCCAATCTGCTGTTGTTGCCGATCCAGTTCCGAATCCTGCTGGCGGCTACCAGTCAGCATCTCGTGGCTGATATTGAGGGCGGCCATCACGGCGATGCGTTCAACGCCGATCACCTTGCCGCTGTTGCGGATGTCCCGCATGGTACTGTCCAGATGGCGTGCGGCCTGCTCCAGATTGCTGCGTTCCTCGGGAGGACAGCTGACGCGGTATTCCTTGTCGAGAATATTCAAAGTAACTGTCAGGGCGGTGCTCATGCATCATGCTCCAGGGATTTGAGACGCGATATCATGGCTTCGACCTTCTGACGGGCCAGATCGTTCTTTTCAATCAACTGCATCCGCTCTTCCCTCCAGGATTTCTCCTGTAGCTGCAAATGCTGATTCTGTCGCTGGAGGCGGTCGCACAAGTCGATCAGCTGGGCCACTTTCAGTGTCAGGGTATTGATGTCGGGTGCTTCCATTTTCGCCATTCTGTCTTCCCGGTGTTGGGCAACTATAGAGTGGCGCCGCAGGCCGGTCAAACCTGTGTCTGACGGATGCCTGGTCCGGACGAAACAGCTACGGCTCGCTGCACTGGACCCTGGTCGCCCGGCCCAGTAGATTACGCAACATAAAGCTCCACCTTAGAAGCTCATCTGCTTTTATACTGTCCCTGCACATTTCTGGAGACCTTGATTTATGGCACTGATGCCAGCCGTATTTGATTTTGACCGTTTCGCCCAGCTTTTCAGCGAGCTGGGAGCCTCCGCATTCCCGGCGGAGCTGCATGGCCATCTGGTCGGCCGTCTGTCGGCCGGAGCCCGTTATGATCACGGCACCTGGCTGAATGTGGCGCACGAGCTGCTCGATACCCGCGGCAGTCTGCCCGAAGCCGGCAAGGTCCAGCTTATCCAGCTATATGACGCCAGCCTCGCCGAGCTGACCGGTAGCGGTTTCGACATTACCCTGCTGTTGCCTGATGACAGCGCCACGGTGGATCGTCGGACCCAGGCGCTGGGCCAGTGGTGCGAGGGGTTCCTCGGCGGCTTCGGCCTGGTCGAGCGCAGCAACGAACTCAGCGAGGAGGCGGACAGCGCCCTGCGCGATTTCGCCGCGATTGCCCAGGTGCAGACCGACCTTGAAGAGTCCGAGGCGAACGAGGTCGATTATATGGAAGTCATGGAGTACGTGCGCATGGCGGTGCTGATGCTGTTCAGCGAATGCCAGCCGGACTCCGACAGCGAGATCAAGCCGCCGGCATCCTTGCACTGACATCAGAGGTAAACATGCACATATCCAGACAGGAATACGCCCGACGTCGCAAGGCGCTGATGTCGCAGATGGAGCCCAACAGCATTGCCGTGCTGCCGGCCGCACCAGTGCGGGTACGCAACCGCGATGTGGAATACCAGTATCGCCAGGACAGCGACTTCCAGTATCTGACCGGCTTTCCCGAGCCCGAGGCGGTGGCCGTGCTCATTCCGGGTCGCGAGCATGGCGAGTATGTGCTGTTCTGCCGGGAGAAGGACAAGGAGCGCGAGCTCTGGGACGGCTATCGTGCCGGCCAGGATGGCGCATCCAGCGAATACGGCGCCGACGACGCGTTTCCGATTGCCGATATCGATGACATTCTGCCGGGTCTGATCGAAGGGCGAGAGCGGGTCTATTATGCGATGGGTGCAAATCAGGATTTTGACCGTCGCCTGACCAACTGGATAAACGTGATACGCAGCAAGGCGCGGCTGGGGGCAACGCCGCCCAATGAGTTCGTCGCCCTCGATCACCTGTTGCACGACATGCGGCTGTACAAGAGCGCCGCGGAAGTGAAAGTCATGCGCGAGGCAGCACAGATTTCCGCCAAGGCGCATATGCAGGCCATGCGGGTGTGCCGGCCGGGTAGCTGGGAATACCAGCTGGAAGCAGAGCTACAGTACACCTTCATGCGCCATGGCAGCCGCTATTCGGCCTATTCATCGATCGTCGCAGCCGGGCGTAACGGCTGCATCCTGCATTACACCGAAAACAGCAGTCAGATTCGCGACGGCGATCTGGTGCTGATCGACGCCGGTTGCGAACTCGACTGCTATGCCAGCGATATTACTCGTACCTTCCCCGCCAGTGGCCGCTTCACTGCAGAGCAGCGCGCGATCTACGATATCGTGCTTGATGCCCAGGCGGCAGCCTTCGAGGTGATTGCGCCAGGGCGCAACTGGAACGAAGCGCACGAAGCGACGGTAAACGTAATCACCGCCGGGCTGGTCAAGCTGGGCCTGCTGCAGGGTGACGTCGAGAAGCTGGTGGCTGATGAGGCGTACAAGCGCTTTTACATGCACCGTGCCGGTCACTGGCTGGGTATGGACGTGCACGATGTGGGTGATTACCGCATAGGTGGTGCCTGGCGCGAGCTGGAGGCGGGCATGGTAATGACCGTCGAGCCTGGCATCTACATCGCGCCGGACGATGAGACGGTGGCGCGTAAATGGCGAGGCATTGGTATTCGCATCGAGGATGACGTGGTGGTAACCAAAACCGGCTGCGATGTGCTCAGCGCCGACGTGCCCAAGGACGCCGACGAGATCGAGGCATTGATGGCGCAGGCGCGTGACGAAGTCGGAGTGCCTGCGTGAATGCCCTGCAGCGCGATGCGGTGAGCGCCGACCTGACAATCGTCGGCGGCGGCATGGTCGGAGCCTGCCTGGCACTGGCACTGCAGCAGCGTGCCCGGCAGGCCGGTTGGCATATTCGTCTGATCGAGGCGCAGCCGCCAGCTGCCGGTCAGCAGCAGCCCAGCTACGACGCCCGTTCGACGGCGCTGTCCCATGGCAGCCGATTGCTGCTTGAGCGGCTCGGAGTATGGTCGCAGCTGGCGCCGAGTGTCGAACCGATCAGGCAGATTCATGTGTCCGACCGCGGCCACCCTGGCGTAACCCGTCTGTACGCAGAGAAGGAGGCCGTGCCGGCCCTGGGTTACGTAGTGGAAAATGCCAGACTGGGCGAGGTGCTTCTTGCCGCGCTGGACAGCGACGCGGTCGAATGGTTGGCGCCGGCACGTGCCATCTCGGCGCGTGCGGAGCCCGGCGGCTACGCGCTCGAAGTCGACGTGGATGGCGCACAGCAGACATTGAATACCAGCTTGCTGGTGCTTGCCGACGGCGGTCGCTCGGGTCTGCTCGATCAGCTCGGTGTGCATCGCGAGGTCCGCCCCTACGGACAGACCGCCATAGTCGCCAACATAACTACTGCGCTGGGCCACGATTCGGTTGCCTACGAGCGTTTTACCGAATCAGGCCCCCTGGCGCTGTTACCCCTTGCCGGGCAACGCAGCGCGCTGGTGTGGACCTTGCCCGAGGATCAGGCCGAGGATATCGCCGCGCTGGCGGATGGGCCCTTTCTTGCTGCGCTGCAACAGGCTTTTGGTTTTCGCATGGGAGCGCTTACGCGGGTGGGATCGCGTGCCTGCTACCCGCTTCATCTGATTGAGGCCCAGGAGCAGGTCAGGGCTCACCTGGTGGTGCTCGGCAACGCCGCACACAGTCTGCATCCGATTGCCGGCCAGGGTTTCAATCTGTCCCTGCGTGATACCGTAGCCCTGGCCGACAAGCTGGTCGCCGCCAGCCACAGGCAGCGAGCCCTGGGTGACCTTGCGGTGCTGCAGGATTACCTTGAGGGTCAGCACGCGGATCAGAGACTGACCGTCGCCTTCAGTGACTACCTGACCCGTCTGTTCAGTAACCGCCAGCCGGTGCTGACATTGGGCCGCAATCTGGGCCTACTCGGGCTGGGTCTTCTGCCGCCGGCCCGACGCATGTTCGCGCGGCAGGCGATGGGTCTGAAAATCTGAGCTGTCGCGGCCGCTCCCTACCGAGGTGAAATGCATGGCGCATGAGCATGACCTGATAATCGTTGGGGCCGGGATGGTTGGCGCGACCCTGGCCCTGGCCCTGGCGCTGGCCGACAGCGATCTGCGGATTGCCGTAGTCGACGCGCTGCCTCTGGACCTGTTGCCGCAGCAGCCGGCGGCAACGGCCTCCGGCTACGATCCCCGGGTGAGCGCGCTGAGCGCTGCGTCCGAGCGCATATTTTCCCACCTTGGCGTCTGGCCGCTGATTGCCGACGACCGCGGCTGCGCGTATCAGCACATGTGCGTATGGGATGCCGAGGGTACGGGCGAGATCCGTTTCGACGCGGCTGCACTGGATGAGAGCCGGCTGGGCCATATTGTGGAAAACAAACGCATTCAGCACGCTCTGCTGCAACGCCTGGCGCAGACCGAGGTTGCCATGCTCGGCGGTCGCCGGATCGAGACACTGATATGCGAGGACGATGGCTGGCGGCTCAAGCTGGCCGGCGGCGAGTCGCTACGCGCTCCGCTGATTGTCGCCGCCGATGGTGCGCACTCCAGGGTGCGCGAGCTTGCCGGCTTTGCGCTGCGCGAGTGGGACTATCTGCATCACGCTGTAGTCACCACGGTGCAATTGGCCGAGCCGCACCAGGATACTGCCTGGCAGCGGTTCCTGCCGACCGGGCCGCTGGCATTCCTGCCGCTGCCGGATCAGGATGGGGCACATTACTGCTCGATTGTCTGGTCATTGTTACCTGATGCCGCCGACCGGGTGATGGCGCTTGACGATGCGGCTTTTGCACGGGAGATCGGCGCCGCAATGGAGGGACGCCTGGGCCGCATAGTTGCGGCGGATCCGCGGCATCGTATCGAATTGCGCCAGCGCCATGCCAAGACCTACGCGATGCAGGGGCTGGTACTGGTGGGTGACGCCGCGCATACGATCCACCCCTTGGCCGGACAGGGCGTGAACCTTGGCTTGCTTGATGCAGCCGAGCTCAACGATGTGCTGCGTGCGGCAATTCGGCGCGGGGAATCACCTGCGGATCTGGCGGTACTGCAACGCTATGAGCGGCGGCGCATGGGGGCGAATCTGGGCATGATGACCGCGATGGAAGGCTTCGAGCGCCTGTTCCATGCCGATGCGCTGCCGCTGCGCTGGCTGCGCAATGCCGGCATGCAATGGCTTGATCAGCAGGGCAAGCTCAAGTCGCTGGTGATCCGTCGTGCGATGGGGCTCGATGGCGATCTTCCATCCCTGGCGAAGAACCCGGAGCTGGATGTGGGAAGTTGTTGATTACCTGGTTGCTAAACTAAATTCGAATCATTATCATCTAGGCTCCGCTTACCCATTGTGAGGCGTAACCTATGTCCGCTATTCGTTCCATTACTGCATTGAGCCTGGCTCTGACCACCTTCGGCAGCATCGCCCAGGCCAAAGAGCTTGTGGTCTATTCTGCTCGCCAGGACCACCTGATTCAGCCGGTATTCGAGCTCTACACTGAAAAAACCGGCGTGAAAATCAACTTCATCACGGACAAGGAAGCGCCTCTGCTGGCCCGCCTCCAGGCAGAAGGGGAGAACACTCCGGCCGATATGCTGATCACCGTCGATGCCGGTAACCTCTGGCAGGCCGAGCAACAGGGCGTGCTGCGCGCGGTCAAGTCAGACGTCATTGAGGAAAACATTCCCTCCCAGTACCGGGCTGAAAGTGGTGAATGGACCGGGCTTTCGCTGCGCGCCCGTACCGTTGTGTATTCCACCGAGCGTGTCGATCCATCTGAGCTGAGCACCTATGAAGCGCTGGCGGACGACAGCTGGAAAGGGCGTTTGTGCCTGCGCACCTCGAAGAAGGTGTACAACCAGTCGCTGACCGCCACGATGATCGAGACGCTGGGAATCGAGCGCACCGGCGAAATCGTAGGAGGCTGGGTGAGCAACCTGACAACGCCGGTTTTCCCCGACGATACTTCCCTGATCCAGGCGATCGACGCCGGCCAGTGTGACGTCGGGATCGTCAATACCTACTACTTCGGTCGCCTGCAGCAGGAGGACCCGGATCTGAAAGCTGCGCTGTTCTGGCCGAACCAGGAAGACCGCGGCGTGCATGTGAATATTTCCGGCGCCGGCATCACCAAGCATTCCAAGCAGCCGGAGGAAGCCATCAAATTGCTGGAGTGGATGACTACTCCTGCTGCGCAGGAGGTATTCGCCGAGGTCAACCAGGAGTTTCCGGCTAACCCGGCAGTGGAATCTTCCGACGAAGTGGCCGCATGGGGTGATTTCAAGGCAGATCAGATCAATGTTGAAGTGGCGGGGCGCCTGCAGGCCGAAGCGATCATGCTGATGGATCGTCAGGGTTGGAAGTGAACTGACACTGGTCCGCAGCTTTTGTGGGCTTTTCCGATATAATGCAAACGCCCGGCTCAGTGCCGGGCGTTTGCATTGCACAGGGCGGCTAATTTTCGGCGCGCCTGGCCACCAATAGCAGGAGCGGATGTGCCCCGAGTCTTGATCAGTAAAATGCCTTACTGGCGAGCCGTGAGCTATGGCTCGGCGGCGTTGGTACTGATGCCATTGTTGGTGCTGGTACTCAGCTGGCAGAGTATTGATACCGAGATATGGGCGCATCTGCTGCAGACACAGCTGCTGCAACTGATTGGCAATACGCTGATGCTGGTCGCCGGCGTAGGTACTGGTGTTGTCCTGCTCGGCGTGAGCCTGGCATGGCTTACCAGCATGTGCGAATTTCCCGGGCGGCGCTGGTTTGACTGGGCCTTGATGCTGCCATTCGCCATTCCGGCCTATGTGCTGGCATTTGTAATGATCGGCCTGATGGATTTCTCTGGCCCGGTCCAGACACTGCTGCGTAGCTGGCTCGGCGATGATTTCCGCATGGTATCCATTCGTTCTACCGGCGGCGTCATTCTGGTGCTGGTGCTGGTTTTCTACCCCTACGTCTATCTGCTGGCGCGCAGCGCGTTCATGGCTCAGGGGCGCGGCCTGATGGAGGCTGCGCGCGTTCTGGGTCAGACACCTTGGCAGGGGTTCACCAAGATTGCATTGCCGATGGCGCGACCTGCGATAGGTGCCGGAGCGGCGCTGTCGATCATGGAGACGCTGGCCGACTTCGGCGCCGTGTCGGTGTTCAATTACGATACCTTTACCACCGCCATCTACAAGACCTGGTACGGTTTTTTCAGTCTGCAGACCGCCACCCAGTTGGCCAGTGTGCTGCTGCTGTTCGTCTTTCTGGCGCTCTTCGCCGAGCGCAGGGCGCAGGGCAGCCGGCGTTTCCCCGGCGTCGACCGGCCGCGCCCCGGTGCGATTTACCGGTTGCGCGGTGCCAGGGCCTGGCTCGCCTGCGGATTCTGTCTGCTGGTGCTGTCCATAGCCTTCATCATTCCGGTCATCCAGTTGATCTACTGGCTGGTCCAGGGCGGCATGGGCTATCTGGACAGCCGCTATTGGTCGCTGATTCGTAACACCCTGTTGCTGGGCGCGATGGCGGCAGCCCTGACCGTGACCCTGGGGATTCTGCTGGCGCTGGCCCGGCGGTTGCAACCCATCCGCCGGGTGCGTAGCGCAGTGGCTGTGTCCAATCTGGGTTACGCGCTGCCCGGCTCGGTGCTTGCGGTGGGCATCATGTTCGCGTTCAGCTGGATCGATAACGCTTTCCTGATACCCCTGCGAGGCTGGATGGGCGCTGAGCAGCCTTCACCGCTGCTGCTCGGCAGTCTGTTTGCGCTGCTGCTGGCCTATGTGATTCGTTTCATGGCTGTGGCTTATGGTCCGCTTGATACTTCCCTGGCGCGCATCCGGCCTTCGCTGCCGGAGGCCGCACAGAGCCTGGGTCAGTCGGGTTGGGCGGTCATGCGCAGGATCTATCTGCCGCTCCTGCTACCGGGAATTCTCAGCGCCGGTCTGCTGGTGTTTGTCGACGTGCTCAAGGAAATGCCCGCCACATTGCTGATGCGCCCCTTTGGCTGGGATACCCTGGCCGTACGCATTCATGGGTTGACCACAGAGGGTAACTGGGAGCGGGCGGCATTGCCGGCCCTGACTCTGGTGCTGGTGGGCCTGCTGCCGGTGATTGTGCTGATTCGCCGTTCGGCGCGGCGCTGATCGCGACCGATTTGCGGCGCACACAGCGCCATCAATTCGCAGCAAAGGCTGCACAGTCAGCTCATTTGTGGCTACAATTCACAGCCTGAACATCCATCTTCTATCAAGGAACAGGCCGTATGGGTTCGCGCACTCCGCTTTACGAGCAGCACCTGGCCGCCGGCGCCAAAATGGTCGATTTTGGCGGGTGGGATATGCCATTGAACTACGGCTCGCAGATGGAGGAACATCACCAGGTACGCCGCGATGTCGGCATGTTCGATGTCTCCCACATGACCGTGGTGGACGTTGCCGGCACTGAAGCCAAGGCTTTTCTCAGATACCTCCTGGCCAATGATGTCGAGAGGCTGACCACTGCAGGCAAGGCGCTCTACAGCGGTATGCTCAACGAGTCCGGTGGCGTAGTCGACGATCTGATTGTCTATATTACCGAGACCGGCTACCGGCTGGTGGTCAACGCCGCAACCCGGGAGAAGGATCTGGCCTGGATGAACAGCAAGGCCGAGGGTTATGCGGTGACATTGCAGGAGCGGGACGACCTGGCCATGGTGGCGGTGCAGGGACCGCGCGCGCGCGAGGTTGCCGCCAGCGTTGTCAGTGATGGTCGGGCCGCGTTGATCAATGATCTCAAGCCCTTCCAGGGCTTGCCCAATGACGACTGGTTTATTGGTCGGACCGGCTACACCGGCGAAGACGGCCTGGAAGTCATTCTGCCGGCCGACCAGGCTGCAGATTTCTGGAGCGCCCTTTTGGCCGCCGGCTGCCGTCCCTGTGGTCTTGCTGCCCGCGATACCCTGCGGCTCGAGGCCGGCATGAATCTGTATGGCGTGGATATGGACGAAAATGTTTCACCGCTGGCAGCCAATATGGGCTGGACCATCGCCTGGGAGCCGGCCGAACGTAACTTCGTCGGACGCAAGGCGCTCGAGGCCCAGCGTGCCGCCGGCGATCAGCCCAAGCAGGTGGGGCTGGTGATGGCCGAGCGCGCGGTGCTGCGCGGCCACCAGAAGGTTGTGGTCGAGGGCGTCGGCGAAGGCGAAATTACCAGTGGTACCTTCTCGCCCACGCTGGGCTGTTCCATAGCACTGGCGCGCGTGCCACGCTCGACCGGCGACAGCGCCAAGGTCGAGATCCGCGGTAAGCTGCTGGATGTGCGGGTGGTCAAGCCCGGCTTCGTGCGCAACGGCAAGGCCGTATTCGAATAAATTTCAGATTCTTTTTCCGAGGACAGCCCTATGAGCAATACCCCCGCCGAGCTGCGTTACGCTTCCAGCCATGAATGGACCCGCCAGGAAGCCGATGGCACCATCACTGTCGGTATTACCGACCACGCCCAGGATCTGTTGGGCGATGTGGTCTTTGTCGAGCTGCCGGAAGTGGGCCGCGCGGTCAACGCCGGCCAGGAATGCGCCGTGGTCGAATCGGTCAAGGCCGCCTCGGACATCTACGCGCCGGTCACTGGCGAAGTCATTGCGGTCAATGATGCACTGACCGACAGCCCCGAGCTGGTCAACAGCGAGCCTTATGCCGGCGCCTGGTTTTTCCGCGTCAGGCCAACCGATCCGGCCGAACTCGACAAGCTGATGGACGCAGACGCCTACAGCGCTTCGATCTGATAGCGCAGGGGGCTGCCGCCGCGGTAGCTCCCCCAGGGTGCGCTGAAATGCCGGGTACATCCTGTGCCTGGCATTGCTGTTTTTCTGGCAGAACCCGTGCCGCAACATCCGCATTTTCAATCTCTGACAGGTATTCCCATGAGCCATACGCCAAGTCTCAACGATCTGGAACAGACAGATGCCTTCCTGCGTCGCCACATCGGTCCGGATCCTGCCGAGCAGCGAGCGATGCTCGATGCGCTGGACGTCGAGACACTGGACGCACTGATTGAACAGACCGTGCCGCGCAGCATCCTGCGCAAGGACCTGCTCGACATGCAGGCGCCGCGCAGTGAAGCCGAAGTGCTGGCGTATCTCAAGGCAGTGGCTGGCCGCAATCAGGTATTCACTTCGTGTATCGGCATGGGTTACTACAACACGCTGACGCCGACCGTGATCCTGCGCAACGTGCTGGAAAATCCCGGTTGGTATACCGCCTATACCCCCTACCAGCCCGAGATCGCCCAGGGTCGGCTGGAAGCGCTGCTGAATTTCCAGCAGGTGTCCATCGATCTGACCGGGATGGAGCTGGCCAGCGCGTCCCTGCTGGACGAGGCGACCGCTGCTGCCGAAGCCATGGCGCTGGCCAAGCGCGTGGCCAAGAGCAAGAGCAATCTGTTCTTCGTCGATCACGACTGTCACCCGCAGACCATATCCGTGGTGCGTACCCGCGCCGAGGCGTTCGGCTTCGACCTGGTGGTGGATGATGTATCGACCCTGGGCGAGCACGAGGTATTCGGTGCACTGTTCCAGTACCCCGATACCTGGGGCGAGATTCGCGATCTCAAGCCCTTGATCGATCAGGTACATGCCAATAATGGCCTGGCCTGTGTCGCCGCCGACCTGCTCAGCCTGGTGCTGCTCACGCCGCCCGGCGACCTGGGCGCGGATGTGGTTTTTGGCTCGGCCCAGCGTTTCGGTGTGCCGATGGGCTATGGCGGCCCGCACGCGGCCTTCTTTGCTACCCGGGACGCCTACAAGCGGGCGATGCCTGGGCGGATCATCGGCGTTTCCGTGGATGCCCGCGGCAACCGTGCACTGCGCATGGCGCTGCAGACTCGCGAGCAGCATATCCGCCGCGAGAAGGCCAATTCGAATATCTGCACCGCCCAGGTCCTGCTGGCCAACATGGCCAGCTTCTATGCCGTTTATCACGGCCCGCAGGGTCTGAAGGTGATTGCCGAGCGGATCCAGCGACTGACCGCTATTCTTGCGAGCGGCCTGGAAGCGGCGGGCATCAAGCGCTGCAACCAGAATTTCTTTGACACCCTGACACTTGACGTCCCCGGCCAGGCCAGTGCAATCGTCGAGCGGGCACGGGCAGCGCGGATCAACCTGCGTCTGATCGATGGCGACAGGCTGGGTATCAGCCTGGACGAAACCAGCACCCGCGCGACCGTCGAAACCCTGCTGGCGATATTTGCCGGCGACGGCGCAGTCCGCAGCGTAGAGGAGCTGGACGTTGCAGTGGCGGGCAAGGACCTAGGCATTCCGGCCGCACTGCGTCGGCAGTCGGATTTCCTCACGCATCCGGTGTTCAACAGCTACCACTCCGAAACCGAGATGCTGCGCTACATCAAGTCCCTGGAGAACAAGGATCTGGCGCTCAATCACGCGATGATTCCGCTGGGTTCCTGCACCATGAAGCTCAACGCCACCACCGAGATGATCCCGGTGACCTGGCCCGAATTTGGTCAGATCCATCCGTTTGTTCCGCTGGCCCAGGCCGAAGGCTACAAGGTGATGATCGACGAACTGGAGGAGATGCTGCGCCAGATTACCGGCTTCGACGCGATCTGCATGCAGCCCAATTCCGGCGCCCAGGGCGAGTACGCGGGTCTGCTTGCGATTCGCAAGTACCATGAGGACAACGGTGACGAACATCGCAATGTGTGCCTGATCCCGACCTCCGCGCACGGCACCAACCCTGCCTCGGCGATGATGGCCAGCATGCGCGTCGTTCTGGTGGGCTGCGATAATCAGGGCAATGTGGATATTGCCGATCTGCGTCAGAAGGCGGAAGACAATGCCGCTAACCTGTCGTGCCTGATGATCACCTACCCCTCGACCCACGGCGTGTATGAAGAAGGTATCCGCGAGATCTGCGATATCGTCCATCAGCATGGTGGCCAGGTCTACATGGACGGAGCCAACCTGAATGCCCAGGTCGGCCTGACCCGGCCGGCGGATATCGGGGCCGATGTGTCGCACATGAACCTGCACAAGACTTTCTGTATTCCCCATGGTGGCGGCGGTCCCGGCATGGGCCCGATCGGTGTTCGTGCCCATCTGGCTCCCTATGTTGCCAATCACCCGGTGGTGCCCCTTGATGGCCCCAACCCGGAGAACGGTGCAGTCAGTGCCGCTCCGTGGGGCAGCGCAAGCATCCTGCCGATCAGTTGGACCTACATTGCGCTGATGGGAGCCTCGGGTCTGCGCCAGGCAACCGAAGTGGCGATTCTCAATGCCAATTACCTGGCCCAGCGCCTGGGCGAAGCCTACCCGGTGCTCTACAGCGGGGCGGGTGGACGGGTGGCGCACGAATGCATTATTGATATCCGGCCCCTCAAGGCGGCAAGCGGTATCAGCGAGGAAGACGTCGCCAAGCGCCTGATGGATTTCGGCTTCCACGCCCCGACGATGTCATTTCCGGTGGCCGGAACGCTGATGATCGAGCCAACCGAGAGCGAATCCAAAGCGGAGCTTGATCGTTTCATCGATGCCATGCTGACCATTCGCCGAGAGATAACCCGAGTTGAACAGGGCGAGTGGAGCGCCGAGGACAACCCGCTGCACAATGCGCCCCACACACTCGCCGATATCACCGGCGACTGGCAGCGCGCATATTCGCGGCAGGAAGCGGTCTTTCCGCAGCCCTGGGTAGCAGCCAACAAATTCTGGCCAAGCGTGAACCGGATCGACAACGTATACGGTGACCGCAACCTGTTTTGCGCCTGTCCTCCGGTTGAGAGCTACGAGGACTGATATCCCGGCGCCGCCCGCATGTGAAAACAGGAGTTGGCAACTGTTATGACTGACGACAGCAGTAATCCGGTGCATACCGGGCAGGACGCGATTGTCGAGGCGCTGGCCAAAGGCAAGCTCAAGCGCGTGCGCAAATTGCTGCGTCCGATGCATCCGGCCAAGCTGGCCAGCCTGCTGGAGGCGCTGGAGCCCGAGCAGCGCCACCTCGTCTGGCAGCAGGTGGCCGATGAAGATGAGGCCGCGGTGCTTCGCCATCTTGATCCGCAGATGGCGACGGCCCTGCACCGCGACAGCGAAGGGGGTGACGTTGACGCGCTGCTGGACGAGGAAGAAGAAAGCGTCTTCACCCATATCGGCAGCGTCCGCGATGCGCTCCAGGCTGGCAAGTACAAGCGCGTCGGCAAGGTGTTCAGGCATATGCATCCGGCCAAGGCGGCGGGACTGCTCGAAGCACTGCCACCGGACGAACGCAGTGCGGTTTGGGAAACCCTCGACAGTGAGCGCTCCGGCAAGATTCTGGTGCACCTGCACGAAGAAGTACGAGCCAAGCTGGCGCTGGAGATGGGTGACGACGAACTGGTCGCTGCCGCACGCAAGCTCGACCTGGATGATCTTGTCGACCTGATTCAGGCGCTACCCAGCGGCTCTGGCCGGCAGCTGCTGCTGTCGATGGACGAGCGCAAGCGCAAGCAGATCGCGGAGATGCTGTCCTATCCGGAGGACTCCGCTGGCGGCCTGATGAACGTCGACCACATCTCGGTGCGTGCGGATGTTCATATTGGTTCGGTCTTGCGCTACCTGCGTCTGCTGGAAGATCTGCCTGACCACACCGACAAGGTGATGGTCATCGACCGCAAGAATCGTTATCTGGGTGTGTTGCGCCTGAGCCGGATGGTTACCAGCCTGCCCGAGGCCAAGGTCAGCGAGGTGATGGACGAGGAGTTCAAGCCGATCAACGTCGACCTGTCCAGCCATGAGGTGGCACGCCTGTTCGAGGATCTGGACATGCTTTCGGCGGGTGTGGTTGGCGAAGACGGTATCTTGCTTGGCCGTATCACCGTCGACGACGTAATGGATATCATCCGCGAGGACTCCGAGCGGGCGATGATGAACATGGCGGGTCTGGACGAGGAGGCCGACATGTTCGCACCGATCCTGACCAGCACCCGGCGGCGCTCGGTCTGGCTGGGCATCAACCTGATTACTGCATTCCTTGCTGCCTGGGTGATAGGTCAGTTTCAAGGCACGCTGGAGCAGATCGTGGCCCTCGCGGTCCTGATGCCGATCGTTGCCAGTATGGGCGGTATTGCCGGCAGCCAGACCTTGACGCTGGTGATTCGCGGTCTGGCGCTCGGCCAGGTGGTGGGCGGCAATGCCCGGGTGCTGTTGGTCAAGGAAATGGGGATCGGGCTGCTCAACGGTATCCTCTGGGCGCTGGTGGTCGCGGGCCTCGCGATACTCTGGTTCGGCAGTTGGAAAATCGGCGGCATCATCGGCGCTGCGATCCTGCTGAATCTGCTCTGTGCTGCGCTGGCCGGGCTGGTTATTCCCCTGGTTCTGCGCCGCTTCGGGATCGATCCGGCGCTGGCCGGCGGCGTGATCCTTACTACCGTGACCGACGTGGTCGGATTCTTCGCGTTTCTCGGCCTGGCGACGTTGCTGCTGATCTGATCAGGCGCAGCGTCGATATTCCGTCTTGCGGCCTAGACTGGCATACTCCTGCACACAAGCGCGGCAGCTCGAAGTTGCCGGAGCGGATTCTTTCCGCGGCAAGCTGGCGAATGTATGGAACAGGCGCAGCCGGAAATCGTGCAGCGATCACATTTGAATGGATGGGGAGGGTGACATGGCAGAGGTAACACTGGTCGTTGACGACAACGGTTACGCGGACCACAAGCTGGCCTGGCTTGACACCGAAGGCAAAATCCAGACACTCAAAATACCGACGATTATCGGTACTGACCGTCTGAGCTCCAACAGCGGCGAGACGGTTGACCGTTACCGCGCCGATGGCGTGGATTACACCTGCAAGCCCTCCGTGCGCTCGCCGATCAATCTGCGCAACGCGAACTATCCCGCTTCGGTCGAGAACCGCGTTCTGGTGACCCATGCGCTGCGCAAGGCCAAATTACTCAACCAGCCCCTGCATCTGGGCGTCACCTTGTCATTCCGCGATTATTTCTCCGAGCAGGGCAGCCAGATCACCGAGAACAAGGTCGCCACCATTGCCAACTTCAACGGCAGCAAGGGTACTGTTGAAGTGGTAGGCAGTGATGACAAGCTGAACATCGAACAGGTCGATTGCTATTCCGAAGCGCTTTCAGCGTTCTTCGATTTCGTGCTGGACGATGAAGGTGAGTTTACCGATGCCGCCAAATACACCAAGGGCGATGTAGCGATAATCGATATCGGTGGCTCCACCACTGACGTGGTCAATCTGATCGTCGATGACAGCATCACCATCAACAACACCTATTCGGGCACTGACAAGGTCGGCGTGCTGGACCTCAAGTTTGCTCTGGAAAAAGCGATCAAGCAGGAATTGATCAATCTCGGCCTGCTGGAAAACTCCCATGACGCCGAAATTCCGCCGAATCTGGTCAATGAAGTGCTGGAAACCGGTTCTACTTTCTATGCCGGCGAGCTGCGCAATTTCGAAGTATTGCGTGATGATGTCGCCTCCTCGGTGGCGACCAAGATCATCAATAACGTCAAGTCCAGGCTGGGATCGATAGGTATCTATCGGGCCATCATTATCACAGGCGGTGGCTCGGTCGTGTTCCACCACTGGCTGACCCAGGCATTTCCCAATCCGGTGATGCTCGATGAGTTCTCCAATGCACGCGGTGCTCTGAAGTTCATGCGCAATGTAGCCGCCGGAAGGATCAAGGGCAGGTCAGCCAAGGGGTCGGCGAAGCAGCTCGAGGTCTGATCGGCAGGCCGGCATCCAGCCCTGGACGCCGGCTCTTTTCGGGCAATTGAAAGCGGATGTTTCCCGCTTCAAAGAAGTCCGCTCATTCCGCTATGGTAGAGTTTCGACCAAACCAGGAGTTTTCCCATGATACGTATCCCTATTCCCGCAACCGCGCCGGTGCGATTGGCCCTGGGCCTCTGGCTCGCCTTGGCGGTCGGCGGGCTGTCCATGTTCGCGGCTGCAGCCCATGCCGACGATCACTCAGAGCCACGCCAGTACGAGAATCAGGTGGCGATTATTACTGGCAGCAGTCATGGGCTGGGTTATGAGCTCGCCAGGCTGGGTGCCGAAAAGGGCATGAAGCTGGTGCTGGTTGATATGCGCCGCGAGGAGTCGGAAAAGCTGGCCGAGCAGATCCGCAGCGAGGAAGGACATGCGATCGTGGTCGAAGCTGACCTTGCGCACGCAGAACAGCGGCCCAAGATTATCGAGGCGGCGATGGAAGAATTCGGTCGCATCGATTATCTGTTCAACAATGCAGGCTACTCCTATCTAGCCACACTCGAGCAAATGGATATTGAGCAGGCCCACCGGTTATTCGAGGTCAATTACTGGGCGTACGCTGATCTGGCGCAGAGAGTCATCCCGATCATGCGGGAGCAGGGCGGCGGTACCATCGTCAACGTGTCCTCAATTCTGGGTATGCGCCCCGCGCCACCCGGTCTAGGGCATTACGCAGCAACCAAGCATGCTTTGCATGGCCTGTTCCAGACTGTGGCGCAGGAGGTTGAAGAAGACAATATTCAGGTCTTCCTGGCAGCCCCGGGCGGCATGAAAACCAAGATCAGTCAGCACTCCATCGGGCCGATGGCCGATCCCGAGAGTGATCGCGCCGCCGATTGGGAAGATCCGGCGATTGTTGCGAAAGATATTTTCGAGCACATGCAGGGCGACGAGGTGGTATTTAACCCCGGTTACGTCGGCCGTCAGTAGCTGGTCAGCGTTAGTCGATTGCGTCAGCCATCTCCAGGATGGCGCTGATGATATCGTTCATGGTGATGATGCCAACCAGCTCGTTGGCATTGGTCACCAGAATGCGTTGAATATTCATGGTTACCATTAGACGAGCCACATGTTTTACCGCGAGCTCGCGTGAAACAATCAGCGCGGGCTTGCTGCAAATGTCATAAACATTAACCAGATCAATGTCGCCTTCCTCAGCAACGATGGTTCTGAGCATGTCGTTATAGGTAACCAGCCCGTAGGCATCGTGCTCGTTGTTCTTGTTGACGACTAGCGACTTCACGCGGTGCTCACGCATTTTCAGCATTGCCTCGCGCACCGTGGCGAAGGCTGAAATGGTGATCACGCTGGTTTTCATGATGTCCTTGACCAACATGGCAAATGCTCCGTTAGGGTCAGATGTTATCTTTTATTATCTGCTCGAATTGTTCAATCTGGCTGGGGTCGATCCCGGCGATGTGCTCCAGCGGCAGCGTGAATACCACGCCGCGGCTGTCATGGTTCAAATCCAGATCCCGCATCAGGCACTTCATCACCTGCAAGGAAAGCTTCTTCTCCAGCACCAGAATCAGTACCGACTGACTCCCTTCATAGGTCAAACCGAAAAATGTCTTTTTCTGTTCGGCCCCGAGGCCCCGGGCATTGAGGATGGTTATGCCCCCGGCGCCTGCGGCCTTGGCGCTTTTGATGGCCTTTTCCTCCAGATCCTCTGCCACTATGGCTACCAAAACCGAAAATTTCATGGGTTGTCTCCTTCGGCGGGTTTGAGCCGCTCCATCACAATAGCGTAGAGCAGGACGGTGACGATCGGGAATATCGAGGCAAAGGCAATCAGTCCAAAGCCGTCGATCAAAGCGCTGCGACCTTCGATCTGGGTAGCGAGACCGATGCCCAGCGCGGTGACAAGAGGAACAGTGACTTCAGAGGTAGTCACGCCACCCAGATCGAATGCCAGCGGCACGATAAAGCGCGGTGCGAACCAGGTCAGCAATATCACCAGGGCATAGCCGCCCATGATGTATTGGTGGATGGAGTCACCGGTGACGATTCGGTGCACGCCGATGGTGATCCCCACTGCTACGCCCAGGGCCACCAGCAGACGAATATGCTTGGCATTGAGCTTGCCCCGTGCGGCTTCCTCGGCCTGGCCGCCAATCGCAATCAACGCCGGTTCGGCCATGGTCGTGGCGAACCCGATGGCCAGTGCAAAGAGGTAGACGTAAACCAGCGTGTCCAGGGCGATCAGTTGCTCTGCCATGCTACGGCCTACCGGAAACAATCCCAGCTTCAGTCCGAGCACAAAGGCATACAGACCCAGGATAACCATGGCGAAGCCCATTATCACCCGGCGCACGTAGGGCAAGGGTTTGCGAATGACAGCATATTGAAAAAACAGGATCACGACGATAATGGGTAGCACATCGCGCAGCATCGTGAGCAGATCGATCAGCCCATTCAATCCGATAGGTCCAGACTTCTCCGTCACGATCTCCGCTGCCTGGCTCGCTTGTGACGCCATTGCCGACGCCGTTGCCGTCAGGGTTTCAACCGGGAACAAGTTATAGACGACAATGCCGTAAAACTGCACAGCAATCATCGGCACCATTACCGCAAGCGCTACCAGACCAAAGCCATGGGCCAGCGGATTGCGCCCCTTGATTGCCCCGGCCAGGCCGATACCCAGTGCGGCAATCAGCGGGACGGTAACGATGTTGGTTGTCACCCCACCAGAATCATAGGCCAGGCCGACGATTTCTTCGGGAGCAAAAAAGGTCACGCCAGTAACCAGAAGATAGCCAATGATCATGTACCAGTGCAGGGGATGACCAAGAAGGGTGCGCAGTACGCCAAGCGCAACGACCAGCCCCACTGACAGGGCAATCAGCAATCGTAGGGTCAAGGCTTTGATCCTGCCCTCGCTGATTTCTTCGGCCTGCTCTGCTACCGCAATCAGCGCCGGCTCGGCAATGACCGACGAAAAACCCAGGCAAAAACCGAAGCTCATCAGCAAAGGCAGGGACCCTCGCCTGGCGAAGGCATTCGAGAGGCCCTTGCCGACCGGGAAGACGCCCAGTTCCAGCCCCTGAAGGAATACGGCCACGCCGATAATAACAATGGCCAGGCCCAGCACCATACCGGCCAGTCCGTCAGGCATCTCGCCAATGACGGCTGTCTGGAACAGTCCAACGACAATGATGATTGGCAACAGGTTGCCAAATGCATGCCGCAGGTTGTACCAGAAAGTATTCAGGTGATTCACTGTAACTATCCCAGGTCGGTGCAGATACTATGAATAGCCTAGCAACATCTCCTTATCATCACGCTGATCTCGATCAAGCAATGGTGGCCACACAGGCGCTCATTCCTCCTGCGTCAGCTCCACCATCAGATCGTCTGCCAGGTTCTCCAGATCCTGGCGTAGCGCCTCCAGGTCAGTCTGCGGATGGATGCCCAAGCGCGCACGGGCCTTGAACAGCACATCTGCGCTCATCGGCGCCGGACCGCATTCGGTTTCCAGTTGCTCCACATTCACGCCGTTACGGGCGAGTACCTGGGATACTTCGTGGACGATGCCTGGCCGATCGTTACCCAGAAGCGTCAAATGCAGAATCTCCAGCTCCGGCTCATCCGCCTGGCCACTGACCGCTACCTGAACATTGATGCCCAGGCTGGTCAGTCCGTCGAGATCAATACGCAGTGCCTCGACCTTCTCCGCGGCAATGTCTACCCGCAGGATGCCGGCAAACTGCCCGGCCATACGGGCCATACGGCTTTCCAGCCAGTTACCGCCATGGCGGTTGATCACCTGGGCAATACTTTCCACCAGGCCAGATTTGTCGGCGGAAATGACCGTAATAACGAGGGGTGTCGACATGCAGTACTCCTTGAATCGGTGCTTGAGACGTTGCCGTCAGTCCTGATAGTAACGGCCTTCGCCGCTCAGCATCATTTCCCGGCAGTTGATCTCGAGATTTTCGTAGTCGTATTCGGTGAGGCCAACATACTCCAGTATCTCGCGGCCCACGGCTTCCCATTCGTGGTCAACCGGCTGGTTAGCGAGCACCCGGTGAGCCTGACAGATATGCTCGGCCATTTTCAGTATGGCGAGCAGGTTCTTTAGCCCGGGATCATAGTCATCCTGGCTGAAGATCTGCTCTGCGTTATGGTGGCTGGCAATGGCCTCGCACAGGTGCGGGGGTAACAGCCAGGATTTTGCGGTGAAATAGCCCACCACCGCATGGTTGGTATTGAGTCGCTGATTCTCCACATCGACGATGCGCCGCCCGGCCTGTGAATAGGACTCTTCCATGACCTCGATATAGTACGGAAAACGCCGTAGCATGAGCGGGATGCCACAGTTATGGAACAGGCCCAGCGCATAGGCCTCGTCCGGCTCGATGCAGCCGATCTTTTTCGCCAGGGTCATGCAGGTCATCGCCACATCCTGGGCGCTGTCCCAGAACCGATTGAGATTGACGATATTTTCATCGGACATCTCGCCGCGGATCGACTGGGCGTTAATGATGTTGATCACGCGCCGTACCCCCAGCAGATTGACCGCCTGCTGGATCGACGAGATCCGGTTAGCCAGACCGAAGAATGGCGAATTGACTACCTTGAGCAGGCTTCCGGACAGTCCGGGATCCTGGCTGATCAGGCGCGCAATGACCTTCAGGTCGGGGTCTGGCATTACCTGCTCCATTTGCAGGTCCACCATGATCTGGGGTTGCGGTGGCACACTGATACCCTGCAGGGCGCGCCTGATCTGCTCTTCCGTAAGATCCTCTGTCATTCGCTCGGTCCGATAACATGCTGGATATTCAAGTTTAGCCGCAGACTGTCGCACTGGACAGCCTGTATACTGCCCGCCCGGTGGAATTCACTACCGTCTGAAAGAGGAGCTCCCCGATGACACTGCCCAGCCTGCGTCTGAAATCCAACAGCGACCGCCGTATCAAGGCCGGCCATCTGTGGGTATTCAGCAACGAAGTGGATACCGCGCAGACCCCTCTGACAGCCTTTGAGCCGGGCCAGGAAGTGCAGCTTGAAAGCGCCACTGGCAAACCCTTCGGTCTCGTCACCATGAGTCCGACCAACCTGATCTGCGCGCGGATGCACAGCCGTGATACCAGCACGCCCCTGAACAAGTCATTGCTGGTGCACCGCGTACAGGTCGCGCTCAGCCTGCGTGAAAAGCTGTTCGACAAGCCATTCTATCGGTTGGTCTACGGTGACGCCGATTTGCTGCCCGGGCTGGTTGTCGATCGCTTCGGTGACTATCTGGTGGTCCAGATCGCGACTCCCGGTATGGAGCGCGTGCGCAACGAGATCGTCGAAGCCCTGGTACAGGTGCTCAAGCCCCAGGGCGTGCTGTTCAAGAACGACAGCGGCGCCCGTAGCGCCGAGGACTTGCCATCCTACGTCGAATCCGCCCACGGCGAAGTGCCCCAGCGAGTACCCCTGGAAGAGAACGGTGTGCAGTTCGAGGCCCCGGTATGGGAAGGCCAGAAGACCGGCTGGTTCTACGACCACCGCATGAATCGCGCGCGCCTGGCGCCTTACGTTAAGGGCAAGCGGGTGCTCGACCTCTACAGCTACATTGGCGGCTGGGGCGTGCAGGCGGCGGCCTTCGGTGCCAGCGAAGTCATGTGCGTCGACAGTTCAGCTCCGGCGCTGGATCTG
>NZ_JBFGFI010000020.1:0-46173 GCF_041579695.1 Halopseudomonas sp. | reverse complement strand
TACGTCATCCTCGCGAACGCGGGGATCCATTCTGGGTGGCAGTAGTGCTGTGCTGCCTGCCAAGCCCCGAAGTTCAAAATGGATTCCCGCGTTCGCGGGAATGACGATTCTGTAAGTACGGCCTCTTTGTTACGTCATCCTCGCGAACGCGGGGATCCATTCTGGGGTGGCAGTAGGTGCTGTGCTTTCTGCCAAACCCCGAAGGTCAAAATGGATTCCCGCCTGCGCGGGAATGACGAGGGTGGGGCGGGGATCCATGCTGCGGATCCGGAATGCCCCGTGTTTATTGGCACGCCTCGCAATCCGGCTCATCAATCGCGCAGGCCTTCGGCACGGGGGCCGGGCCGGCGGGGGCGGCTGTGACTGGGTTGCCGCCCGATGACACGGCGTTGAGCTTGCCGGTTTCCACTGTCGACTTCTCGGTACTGGTCGCAGCCAGGGCGCGCAGGTAGTAGGTGGTTTTCAGACCGCGGTACCAGGCCATGCGGTAGGTCACATCCAATGCCTTACCCGACGCGCCGGCGATGTACAGGTTGAGCGACTGGGCCTGGTCGATCCATTTCTGACGGCGGCTGGCGGCTTCGACGATCCACTTGGTTTCCACCTCGAATGCGGTGGCGTACAGGGCTTTCAAATCCGCTGGAATGCGTTCGATCTGCTGCACCGAGCCGTCGTAGAACTTGAGGTCGTTGACCATGACCGGATCCCAGAGGTTGCGGGCCTTGAGGTCGCGCACCAGGTAGGGGTTGATCACGGTGAACTCGCCGGAGAGGTTCGATTTCACATACAGGTTCTGGTACGTCGGCTCGATCGACTGGGACACGCCGGTGATGTTGGCGATGGTCGCGGTCGGGGCGATGGCCATGATATTGGAGTTGCGGATACCTTGCTTGGCGCGCTGGCGCAGGGGCTCCCAGTCCAGGGTCTGGCTGCGGTCGACTTCGATGTACTTGGCGCCGCGCTGCTCGGTAAGGATATCCAGCGAATCCAGCGGCAGAATGCCCTGGCTCCACAGCGAGCCGTCGAAGCTGGAGTAGCTGCCGCGTTCCTCAGCCAGGTCGCAGGAGGCCTGAATGGCATAGTAGCTGACCGCTTCCATGGAGTTGTCAGCGAACTCGACGGCGGCGTCGGAGCCGTAGGCAATGTGCTGCAGGTAGAGCGCATCCTGAAAGCCCATGATGCCCAGGCCGACCGGGCGGTGCTTGAGGTTTGAGTTGCGCGCCTGAGGCACAGAGTAGTAATTGATGTCGATGACGTTATCCAGCATGCGCACGGCGGTCTTGACCGTGGCGGCGAGCTTGGCGGTATCCAGTTTGCCGTCGACGATGTGCTGCGGCAGGTTGATCGAGCCCAGGTTGCACACGGCGATCTCGTCGGCCGAGGTGTTCAGGGTGATCTCGGTGCACAGGTTGGAGCTGTGGACCACGCCAGCGTGTTGCTGCGGGCTGCGCAAGTTGCAGGCGTCCTTGAAGGTGAGCCAGGGGTGGCCGGTCTCGAACAGCATGCTGAGCATCTTGCGCCACAGGTCGCGAGCCTTGATGGTCTTGTGCAGCTTGAGCTTGCCGTATTCGATCAGCGCTTCGTAGTACTCGTAACGCTCCTCGAAGGCCTTGCCGGTCAGGTCGTGCAGATCGGGCGTGTCGGAGGGGGAGAACAGCGTCCACATGCCGTCGTCGAACACACGCTTCATGAACAGGTCAGGAATCCAGTTGGCGGTATTCATGTCGTGGGTACGGCGGCGGTCGTCACCGGTGTTCTTGCGTAGCTCAAGGAACTCCTCGATGTCCAGGTGCCAGGTTTCCAGATACGCACAGACGGCGCCCTTGCGCTTGCCACCCTGATTCACTGCCACGGCGGTGTCGTTGACCACCTTGAGGAAGGGCACGACGCCCTGACTTTTGCCGTTGGTGCCCTTGATGTACGCACCCAGGGCGCGCACGGGCGTCCAGTCGTTACCCAGGCCGCCGGCGAATTTGCTCAACATGGCGTTGTCGTGGATCGCGTGATAGATGCCCGAAAGTTCGTCCGGTACGGTGGTCAGATAACAGCTCGACAGCTGCGGACGCAGGGTGCCGGCGTTGAACAGGGTAGGCGTGGAAGCCATGTAATCGAAGGACGACAGCAGCTTGTAGAACTCCACCGCGCGGGCGCTGCGATCGGCCTCTTCAATCGCCAGCCCCATGGCAACGCGCATGAAGAAGATCTGCGGCAGCTCGAATCGCACGCCCTCACTGTGAATGAAGTAACGGTCATACAGGGTCTGCAGGCCCAGGTAGGAGAACTGCTTATCACGGCTGTGGTCTAGTGCCTTGCCGATAAGCTCCAGATCGAATTCCTTCAGGCGCGGATCGAGCAATTCGTTCTCTACGCCAAAATCGATGTAGGCGGGCAGGGTGCGCGCATATAGCTCGGCCATTTCGCCGTGGGTAGCGCTTTCGGCCACGCCAAGAAAGCCCAGGGCTTCGGCGCGCAGATTATCCAATAGCAGGCGAGCAGTGACGTGGCTGTAATTGGGCTCGCGTTCGACCAAGGTGCGCGCGGTCATTACCAGGGCGGTATTGACGTCCTGCTGGGTTACGCCGTCGTACAGATTCTTCAGTGTCTCACCCTCGATCAGCTTGGCATCCACTACCGCCAGGCCTTCGCAGGCTTCATTGATGATAGTGTGCAGGCGACCCAGGTCCAGCGGTTGGCGGCTGCCATCAGCCAGGGTGATGTTCAGCGTCGGGTGGGCCTCGATCGGTTGGCGGGCCTGACGTTGGCGCGAATGCTCTTCGCGGTAGAGAACATAGGCGCGGGCCACTTTCTGCTCACCAGAGCGCATCAGCGCCAGCTCTACCTGATCCTGGATCTCTTCGATGTGCAGGGTGCCGCCTGAAGGCATGCGGCGTTTGAAGGTGGCGGTGATGGTCTCGGCCAGCTGGTTCACGGTCTGGTGAATACGGCTGGATGCGGCTGCCTGGCCACCTTCAACGGCGAGAAAGGCCTTGGTAATGGCGACCTTGATCTTGTCGTCGGTGTAGCTGACCAGCTTGCCATTGCGCTTGATCACGCGCATCTGGCCGGGAGCGGTCATCTGCAGTTCTGCATTGTGGTCGCCATGGGGAGTGCTGCCCTGGTGCGATTCGGTGGATGGGGTGACGGGCGGCATGGTGGGCTGCATGGGTGATCTCCTTGGCGAAGCCGGTAACACAATATGTAGTGTTCTGCTGTTCAGGGTCAGTTAGGCCGGGCTTCCTGAGAGTGGCACGACCAGTGCTGATCCTATATGTAGTGTGTTGCGTTGTTTTGATCACAAGATAGTGTGTATTTGGCAGCCGTGCAAGTGTGCGTTCAGGCTATATTATCGTTTCAAATCGACGTTTTCGGTCCGGCTGGCCAGTGAAATCGCGGTGTATGGGCTTATTTCGCCCAGGAAAAAGAATTGTAAAAAATGCAGGAGACACTAGATGTAGTGTTTTGCTTTTGTGACCGGTGTCGCGCTTTGACCCCAGATAGGTGTTTTGCCGGGGGGTTGTTACAATCGGTCCTTTCTGGATTGAGACAGGTAGGTTGGCGGACGCATGGCAACTGATAACGAACGCATACTCATAGTCGAGGACGATCTCAAACTGGCCGATCTGATCCAGGCGTTCCTGCGCTCGCAGGGCCTGGAGGTGGACCTGCTGACTGATGGCGCGGGTGCGGTGGAGCATATACTGGCCGGCAATCCCGATCTGGTCGTGCTGGATCTGATGCTTCCGGGGGAAGACGGCCTGTCGATCTGCAAGCGCCTGCGTGCCGCCGGCTATACCCGCCCGGTACTTATACTGACCGCGCGCAGCGATGACGAAGATCACATCCGCGGGCTGGAACTGGGCGCCGATGATTACGTCAACAAACCGGTCAGGCCGCAGGTGCTGCTCGCCCGCATTCGCGCTCTGCTGCGTCGCAGTCATGATGCCGAGCCGGCCAGCGACGCTCCGGTGAGCCGTCTCACCTTTGGTCCCCTGGTAATCGACAATGCCCGCCGTGAAGCCTGGTTGCGCAACCAACTGATCGATCTGACCGGTGCCGAGCTGGATCTGCTATGGCTGCTGGCCAGCAATGCGGGGCGTGTGCTTAGCCGCGAGGAGATATTCAACGCGTTGCGCGGGATCGAGTACGACGGTCAGGATCGTTCCATCGACGTGCGTATCTCGCGCATACGCCCCAAGATCGGCGACGACCCGGAGCTGCCACGCATCATCAAGACAGTGCGCAGCAAGGGTTACCTGTTCGTTGCCGTACAACCCTGATCCGGAACCCCTGTGAACTCGATTTTCCTGCGCATATACGGCGGCATGCTGCTGATTCTGGTTGTGGTCTCGCTGCTCGCGCTGGTGGGGATTCGCCAGGTCAATGAGTTCCGCGCCGAGACCTACCGCGAAGAAATAGCCACCGGCACCTTCCGCCTGATGGCGGACAACCTGCAGTTGATGGAAGGCGCCGAGCGGCTGCGTGCACTCGCCGCCTGGACGCGGCTGATCGGTGTGCCATTGCAGCTCAAGCCGCTGGACGAACTGGATCTGGAGGCGCGTCAGCGTGCGCAGCTGACCCGCGGCCGGGTGCTGGTCAAACCTGCGACGCAGAACCAGGTGCAGGTGTACAGCCTGGTTGATGAAAACTTCGTATTGACCACCGAGATCCAGCGCATAACTGAACAGCTCGGTCGGGCCACACTGTTCCTGCTGGTCGACGAGCTGGTGCGCCATCCCGAGTCGGATATGCCCGAACGGCTGCAGCGTCTGCGCCGCGACAAGGATTTTGGTTACCCGCTGATGCTTACGCGGATGCGCGAGGCCGACCTGGATGCCGACCAGCGTCGACGTCTGGAGGAGTTCGATACGGTAATGACGCTGGGTCCCGATGGCGACTCGATTCTGCTGTACATGAAGGTGACAGACACCGATTGGGTGCTGCGCCTGGGTCCGCTGTTCCAGATGGAGGATTATCCCCGGGAGTTGTTGCTGATTACCGGCCTGCTGGTACTTACCCTGAGCGGCCTACTGATCTATCTGCTGGTGCGGCAACTGGAACGGCGGCTGATCACGCTGGAGGCCGCAGCCATGCTGCTCAGCCATGGCAATCTTGATGCCCGAGTGGATGCTGCGGGACAGGACCCGGTCGGCCGGGTGGCCCGTGCCTTCAACGACATGGCCAGCCACTTGCAGCGTCTTATGAAGATCCAGCAGGAAATGATCGGTGCAGTTTCGCATGAGCTGCGTACGCCAATCGCACGCCTGCGTTTCGGCCTGGAAATGGTCGAGACGTCCAAGAGCGACAAGGACATCGCCCACTATGTGCACGGCATGGATGCCGACCTGAGTGAACTGGATATGCTGGTCGACGAGATCCTCACCTATGCACGCCTGGAGCAGGGCGCGCCTGCACTGAGCATGGTGCTGGTCGATGTGCCCGCGCTGATCGACCGGGTAGTGCACGAGCTGGCGCCATTGAACCAGGGCATTACTATTGATGTGGTAGACCTCAGTTACGGCCGCGCCACTGCGGTCGAAGCCGAGCAGCGTTACCTCACCCGGGCGATCAGCAATCTGATCACCAACGCGATGCGCCATGCCAGTCTCCGGATGCGGGTGACGTGCCGGGTAGTGTATGGCCGCTGTATGGTGAGCATCGAGGATGACGGGCCGGGTATTGAGGAGCAGCTGCGCGAGAAGGTCTTCACGCCTTTCCTGCGCCTGGACGACAGCCGTACACGTGCTTCGGGGGGCTATGGTCTGGGGCTGTCGATAGTGCGACGGGTGATGTATTGGCACGGCGGCACCGCGCGTGCCGGCAGCTCTGCCGCCCTCGGTGGGGCGGACTTTATTCTGGAATGGCCGCTGCGCCGCGGCTAGCGGCCAGCGCCGGTTAAGCGCCCGTTCTAGCGGGTATGACCGTTTACCAGAAGGCGGAACGCGGTGCTCGCAGGCTCGGGATCGGGCGTGCGTCCGCAGATAAGATCGCAGTAGATAGCCCCTTCGCCGATACGAATGATGAAATAGGCCAGGCTCTCTGCGTCCATTTCCGGATTGATCAATCCGGCTTCTATCTGCTCTTCGAACAGCTTGCGCCAGGTCTCGATCAACCGGCTCTGCAGGCCTGAAACGTTCGAGGTCAGCAGCTGCAAACCCCACTGCGGCTCAGCCCGCATGAAATCATGCATCGGCTTGGCATTGATCAGCGCAATGTTGATATCGGTATAGATCTGCGCCAGGAAATCGATCCCCTTGAGCTTCGGGTTAGTCTGCGCCCGCTCGATCGCCTCGTCGTACAGATGCTTGTACTGGGACCAGAGGATCTCGCCCATCAGCAAATCCTTGTTGCCGACCCAGCGCATCAGAGTGGCGCGGCCAACTCCCAGCTCCTCGGCCAGCAGCGAAAGGTTCAGGCGGCGACCCTCCAGCCACCAGCGGCGGGCCATGCGAAAGGCGCTCATCGGGGTAGCGCGTTCATCGGACTTGCGCTGGGACAGGGCCAGCGATAGTGGGGTAGGTTGGCTGCTCATGGTTTCGAATCCGGAAAATGTTTTGCGTGGCACATAGTAGCAATAACGATACCAAGATTAGAAGTGTCCCGGCTATGAATCAGCAACTTTTCCATCTGTGTAGCGGGTTCTTTATCCGATTCAGATGTATGCAAGTCTGAAGTGCAAATTGATTCAAGCCGGTTCCGGGCATCTGGCGCGGGTTCGCCAATGTGATCGCGCCCTGTAAGGCACTGAGTTGCGACGGAGCTACGCCGAGGACGCTAAGTGGAGCCAACGACTTCAGTGCGTTTTTTCGTTGCGGCGATTGCGTTAACCGCGTCCGATAAAGGGCATTTTCGTGGCCATGATGGTCATGAACTGAATGTTGCTCTCCAGCGGCAGGCTGGCCATCTGCACCACGGCCTGAGCCACGTGCTCGACGTCCATCACCGCTTCGGCTGCTATGTCACCGTTGGCCTGAGGTACGCCGCGCTGCATGGGCGCCGCCATTTCAGTGGCCGCATTGCCAATGTCGATCTGTCCGCAGGCAATGTTGTAACGTCGGCCATCCAGTGACGTAGACTTGGTCAGACCCGTCATCGCGTGCTTGGTCGAGGTATAGGGCGCGGAGTTGGGTCGAGGTGCGTGGGCCGAGATCGAACCGTTGTTGATGATCCGCCCGCCCATAGGTTGCTGATTTTTCATGATCTTGAATGCTTGCTGAGTACACAGAAAGGCGCCGGTCAGGTTGGTCTCGACCGTGGCCTGCCACTGGGCAAAACTGACATCTTCCAGTGGAACCGGCGGCGCTCCGGTACCGGCATTGTTGAACAGAATATCCAGCCTGCCAAAACGCTGCCGCGTGGCCGCAAACAACGCTTCGACCGACTCCGGTTTACGGATATCGGTAACCACGGCCAACGCGTTCGCGGCCAGCTCACCAGCCGCTTCGACGGTTGAGTTCAGTTGTTCTTCACGCCGGCCCGCCAACACGACGGCATATCCGGTCTTGAGCAGAGCAAGGGCTGTGGCGCGTCCGATTCCGCTGCCAGCGCCGGTTATCAGGGCTACGGGTTGTTGGTCTGACATTGTTATTTCCCTGGCTATTGTCGGTGCCACAGCATAGCGCAGATGCAAAAAAGCCGGTTACCCTGGAGTAACCGGCTTTCGATTGCTGGCGCGTGTTACGCCAGTTGTTGCCTGATCAGGTGTAACGGATCAGTTGATGCCCTTACGCTGAACATCCCAGCGATAATCGGTACACAGGCCGCAACGGCTGCCGTAGAAAGTGCTCTCAGCGTTGCCATCGTTCATCAGGTGGTAGCGGAACCAGGCGGTGGACGGACCACGGTAGTCGCCGCCGTTACCTACAGGTTCGAAGTGACTGGCGCTGGTACGCTCGCCCCAGAAGACCGGTACGTTGGCGTTGTTGAATACCGGGCGGGCATTCAGGTTCGGCGAAGCGATGCTGTCCTGGCCACCGGTCATCAGGAACATCGGACCATTCTGACGGCTCTGCGAGCTGGAGCGGTGGCCCAGGCCAATGGTGTATGGCTGGAAGGGTGCAGTGACAGTCACGCGACCATCGCGGCCGGCCATGATGGAACCGCCACCACCCTGGGAGTGACCCGTTGTAGCAACCTTGTTGACGTTCAGGTTGCCAGCGTAGGTGCCAGAGCTGCGACCGTTCTGCTCCACCAGGTAGTCCAGGCAATCAATCATCTCCTCACCCGAACCGGCGTTGGAGGTGCGCGCTGCAGCCACTACGAAGCCATGACTCGCCCAGTGGCTGAGCAGGCTGCCGTAGGTGCCCGGACTGCTGCCGGTACCATTGCCCCAGATGATGATCGGGTGGCGACGACCTTCTTCGCCCAAAGTACGAGGACGATAAACGGTGCAGCTAGGACCTTCGTTGCCGCTGGTTGTGGCGAACGGGCCGGAGCGGCTGAAGTCAGACACGGACGGGAAGTCTGATCCGCCGGAAGGGGGAGTGGGAGTCGGCTCGGGGGTCGGGGTGTATGCCATGACGCTGGTCGACATCAACAGGGCAGCGGTGAGGCTGGTCAGTTTGAATGTTGCCATTTTCATAGTGATCTCTCTTCAGTTTGTTGTTATTTAAGTCATGAGCCTCTGGCATCCACCGACTGACAGGCTCCACGCACACTGAATATAGTTCTGAAGGTTGTGTGTCACACTCGCCTATTCGGGTGGAAAACGAGACATATGTCTAAAATGTGTCTTATTGTCAGCTTTTTCCTGCAAATCGAGATTGAAGCTCGATCAGTCGAGTAAGAGAGACATTTTTTGTAATTGCATCATGAGAAACGGGGCCCGAAGGCCCCGTTTTGGGTGGTGCGACTGGCTGGCCAGTGCGTATCAGGGATTGGAGTAATTGGGAGACTGACCGAAGAAGGCACGCAATGTACCCTGCTCGACCGGGCCGAGACCTATATTGATCATGGCCGCTGTCCAGGCAGTATTGACGCCGTTGAGAGTCAGCTCCTCATTGGACATGTTGATGTCAGTCGCGGTATCGGTGGCATCGAAAACGATGACCTTGTCCGCTCCGGCTGTACTGGACCAGGGCTGCCAGGCGAGTTCGTTCTGGCTGAACTCGCCATTGGGATTGCCGCCTCTGGAAAAGTCAGCGAGATAATCCATCATTGCGTTCTGCAGCGCTTCCCGACCGGGGCGGTTCTGCTCGGTGAAGGGCAGGCTGAACAGACCCTCTCCGGCCCCATGGAAGAATGAAATCTCCGCCGCGTGACCTGCGCCATAGATGAAGTTGAACGGCGAGGGGCCGGACTGTGTACCCCAGCGGAAGTCATAAGCATAGGTGTTGGGCTGATGCTGGGTGATCAGGCGAGCCAGCTCATCCACATACTTTGCTCGCCACGCCCGACCGCCGTGATAACCGGTGACCTCGTAGGTATCCTTGTCCTTCTGCGTTGGCAGCACTTCGTCCAGGGTCTGGTTGCCGGTAAAGGCGACGTCGAGCAAGTCGAGCCAGCTCTTGCCTGCCGCAGAAGGGATGGTGCCGGTAGCACCTTTCAATGCACCCCCGTACAGCGGCATGAACGACTTCTGCTCGTACTCGTTTGCTCCGAGAACGACCGGTACGTTATTGAAGTTGCCACTGGTGAAGGCAGGTATCCAGCCGCCAGCGGGGATCACTGTGCCGTCCTCGATCGCACCATATGAGCTCAAGGAACTGTAGTTAAATACGGCCTGATACAGGTCACGCCCCTCGGTTGCGCGCAAATAGGTGTTCAGGGTGCCGGCAGCTTCCATGTCCTTGCGCATCTGGGTGGCTTCAGCTGCGGTTATAGGGCTATTGGGCGTCTTGCGATCTTCGATCAGGCGGATCAGCCATTCGATATGGCTGTTGGCCGAGCCGCGAGCACTGTTGGTGCTGCGCGTGGTCATCGCGCCACTCTGCGATACGGCTTGGTGGAACAGATCGCCAGTTGCCTGGGGCGAAACCATCAGGTTGAGCACGTTGTGCGCGCCGGCCGATTCACCGGTGATGGTGACGTTATCCGGATCGCCGCCAAACTCGGCGATGTTGGCCTGAATCCATTTCAGCGCCTGAACGGTGTCCATCGTACCGAAGTTACCCGAATCGGACACGGGATCGGCCCCGCCGGTCTGTACATCGGGGTGGAAGAACCAGCCCAGCGGGCCGAGACGGTATTGCAGCACGACCATCACGACATCAGAGTTCTCGACCAGAGCGCGGCCATCGTACTGCTTGGCGGTGCCGAAGTTATTTGAGCCACCATGGATCCATACGTAAACCGGCAGCTTTTCGTTCTGGTAGTCGGCGCGGTTGGGACGATAGACATCGACGATCAGGCAGTCTTCGCTTCCGACCATGTTCGAGGTCCGCTGCCACTGGGTTGTGGTTTCCGCCTGGACACATTCGGCATGACGCTCGGTGGCGTCCCGCACTCCGGTCCAGTTCTCGACGGGTTGCGGAGCACGCCAGCGCAAATCACCGATCGGAGGTTGTGCATAGGGCAGGCCATGCCAGACCAGTGCATCGTCTTCGACAATGCCTTGCACAGAGCCATTGGCCAGGCTTAACTGGCCGGCCGGGGTGATATTGCTGCTGCTTCCGCCGCCGCCACCCAGGCAGCCGGACAGCGCGAGCGATCCCGCAACTGCCAGGGCGAGGGTACTCAGGACGGGACGCGAGAAAAGCGGTGCGAGGGTAGGGGTAATTTGGACGCCAGAACGCATTGGATCTTTCCTTGATAATTATTATTGTTAATGGGCTGCCATGCCTACTTGCCCTATGAGCCCGAGCGTGCTCGAGCTTGATCCAGCATAGAGGTAATAATACGCTCCTGCGTTGAGACATAATCAGTGGATATATCTATTATGTTCTTTTGCTTATTTTGGCGCTCACGCCCTCAAGCGTTGCGAAAGAAATGTCCTTGGCGGTCAGCAGGAAGTCCTGCAGGTATGACATCTCGAGCATGTCCTTACGCACCGCGGCATACAGTGTGCCGAACAAACCGTCTGCTCCCAGTGGCCGGGCGCTGACATAACCACGCTGCAGGTACTCGGCCATTGCCCAGTTGGGCAGGCAGCAGACGCCGCGGCCAGAGGCGACCAGCTGCATCATCATCACCGTAAGTTCGGCGTTGCGGGTTGCGACAGGCTCGACGCCGGCCGGATCGAGAAACTGCGTGAAGATGTCCAGTCGATCGCGATCCACCGGGTAACAGATCAGCGTTTCATCCCTCAGGTCTGCCGCTTCTACATGGTTGCAGTTGATCAGCGGATGCTGGTTGCTGATCGCCAGCATGGCCTCATAGGCGAACAGCGGAACGTAGCTGATACCCGGGATTTCCTGCGGATCGGAGGTGACCACCAGATCCAGCTCACCGCGCGCCAGTGCGGGCAGCGGGGCGAAGAAAAAACCCGAGGCGAAATCCACTTCCACCTCTGGCCAGGTGTTGCGAAACTGATCGATGGTGGGCATCAGCCATTGAAAGCAACTGTGGCATTCGATGGCCATGTGCAGTCGCCCGGCCTGGCCACCAGCAAGACGCTGCAGGTCCCGTTCAGCCTGACGCAGTTGCGGCAGGATGTTGTCCGCCAGGCGCAGTAGACGCAGCCCGGCGCTGGTGAAGCGCACCGGCTTGCTCTTGCGTGCGAATAGCGGCAGACCCAGCCGCTCCTCCAGATCCTTGATCTGGTGCGAAAGGGCGGACTGGGTCAGATGCAGGCGCTCTGCGGCCTCCACCAGGCTTTCGGCTTCGCGCAGCGTGGCCAGGGTGCGCAGGTGACGTATCTCGAGCATGGTTGATTCTCTAACATGAGCAGAATCGAAGTTTAACATTAACAGGATGAGTTTGATTCAATTCTTGCCTGGCCAGACCATAGCGTCCACAAACCGAACACGATGGAGAGCGATATGGCATTGGCACACAATCTGGGATTTCCGCGCATTGGCCGCGACCGCGAACTGAAAAAGGCACTGGAAGCCTTCTGGTCCGGGAAAATCGAGCAGAAAGCGCTGCTGCAGGCGGGCCGCGAGCTGCGCGCAAGCCACTGGCGCCTGCAAAGCGATTCGGGCCTGGACCTGCTGCCGGTGGGTGACTTTGCCTGGTACGACCAGGTACTGACCCACAGTCTGATGGTCGGCGCGGTACCGGAACGCTTTGGCACCGGGGCCGCGCCGGACCTGGATACACTGTTTCGCATGGCCCGTGGCGTCAGCCGCAACGGTACCCAGACCTTTGCCTGCGAAATGACCAAGTGGTTCGATACCAACTACCACTATCTGGTGCCGGAATTTACCCGCGGCCAGTCTTTCAGTCTGCAGTGGACCCAGCTGTTCGAGGAGGTCGACGAAGCGCTCGCTCTCGGGCACAACGTCAAGCCGGTGGTGCTGGGTCCGGTCAGCTATCTGTGGTTGGGCAAGACCAAGGGCGAAGACTTCGACAAGCTGGAGCTGCTGGAAGAATTGCTGCCGGTGTATGTCGATATTTTCAATCGCCTGGCCGAGCAGGGCGTGGAATGGGTGCAGATAGATGAGCCGGCGCTGGTACTGGATCTACCGGCGGACTGGAAAGCCGCCTATGAAAGCGTTTACAACCGGCTGCAATATGCGCCGCTGAAAAAGTTGCTGACCAGTTACTTCGGCGGTCTTGAGGACAATCTGGGTCTGGCCTGCAGCCTCCCGGTGGACGGTCTGCACGTGGACCTGGTGCGCGCACCGGAGCAGTTGCTCGCGGTGCTCGACCGGCTGCCTGCCTATAAGGTGCTGTCGCTCGGTGTGGTGAGCGGGCGCAATATCTGGCGCTGCGACCTGACCAAGGCACTGGACACCCTGCGTCAGGCGCAGGAGCGATGGGGTGAACTGCTCTGGGTCGCGCCGAGCTGCTCCCTGCTGCACAGTCCGGTGGATCTGCAGCGCGAGGACAGACTGGATGAGGAATTGCGCGGCTGGTTGGCCTTTGCGGCCCAGAAGGTACATGAGGTTTCGCTGCTGAGCCGAGCGCTCAACGAGCCGGGTGCGGTAGATGTCAGCGCCGCGCTGGCCGAATCCGATGCGTTGCAGCGGGCCCGCAGTGCCTCACGCCGTATTCATGATCCGGCAGTGGGCCAGAGGCTGGCGGCGATCGGTCCGCAGCACAGCGAGAGAGCAGCACCCTATGTGCAGCGCGCCCCGGTGCAGCAACAACGCCTGGGTCTTCCGGCCTGGCCGACTACGACCATCGGGTCCTTCCCGCAGACAAGCGAGATCCGCGCAAGTCGTCAGGCATTCAAGCAGGGCCGCCTTGATGAAGCGCAATACGTTGCGCAGATGCGTGACGAGATCGCGCGGGTAATCCGCGAGCAGGAAGCTCTGGGTCTCGATGTGCTGGTGCACGGCGAGGCTGAGCGCAATGACATGGTCGAGTATTTTGGCGAACAGTTGGCCGGCTATGCTTTCTCGCGCTTTGGCTGGGTGCAGAGTTACGGCTCGCGGTGCGTCAAGCCACCTATCATCTATGGCGATATCAGCCGGCCAGCGCCAATGACCGTGGAATGGGCAGCCTATGCACAAAGCCTGACCGACAGACCGGTCAAGGGCATGCTGACCGGCCCGGTGACCATGCTGATGTGGTCATTCCCGCGCGAGGATGTCAGCCGTGAACTGAGCGCTCGACAGCTGGCGCTGGCAATCCGCGATGAGGTGGTCGATCTGCAGCAGGCGGGTATCGCCATCATCCAGATTGACGAGCCGGCATTCCGGGAGGGCTTGCCATTGCGCGCTGCGCAGCAGCCGCACTATCTGAACTGGGCGGCCGAAGTGTTTCGCTTGAGTGCCAGCGCAGTGGAAGACACCACGCAGATCCATACGCACATGTGCTACAGCGAGTTCAACGGTATTCTTGATTCGATCGCCGATATGGATGCGGATGTGATCACGATCGAGACCTCGCGCTCGGACATGGAGTTGCTCGAAGCCTTTTCCGGCTATGCCTATCCCAATGCAATCGGTCCGGGGGTGTACGACATTCATTCACCGCGGATACCCGAGGTGGCCGAGATCGTTCGGTTGCTGCGCAAGGCGGCGCGGGTGATTCCGGCGGAGCGGCTGTGGGTCAACCCCGACTGTGGGCTGAAGACCCGCGGCTGGCCGGAAACCCGCGCCGCGCTTGAGGCCATGATCGAAGCGACCCGGCAGTTGCGCGACAACGAGACCGCGGCAGCGGCCGACTCCCGGTCGCAATACGCGGTCAAGCAGGTGGCGCAGTCTGCCGGGTAGCCTGTAAAGTAGCGGCCGGTCATTTTGCTGGAGCCTTACATGCGCGAGTTGTTGTTGCACTGCCGTCCCGGATTTGAGGGTGAAGCGGCCGCAGAAATGCAGGAACAGTCGGGTGCCATGGGCATTGCCGGCTATGCGATCACCAAGGAAGGCTCCGCGTTGGTGCGCTTCGTCTGTCCGCAGGAAGGCGACGCCGAGCAATTGATGACCAGGCTTAAATTCCGCCAGTTGATCTTTGCCCGTCAGTGGGCTCTGGGAGACTGGCTGGACGTGCCGGTGGAAGATCGCATCTCGCCAATCATCACCGCCTGTTCCAAGGGGCCTATTGCCTCGACCGTCTGGCTGGAGACCGCCGACACCAACGATGGCAAGGCCATGGCGGCCTTGACCAAGAAGCTGTCGCGCCCGCTGGAATCGGCGCTGACCAAGACCCGTTTCGTGCGTCCGGCGAAAACCGATGCGCCGCGTCTGCATCTGTGTTTCGAGAGTGGCCAGCGTGTATTCGTCGGCTGGTCGTGGGCGAACAATGCTGCGCCCTGGCCGATGGGCATACCACGGCTGAAAGTGCCGCGCGATGCACCCAGTCGTTCGACGCTGAAGCTGGAGGAGGCGTGGCACCACTTCGTTCCACGGGACGAATGGGACAGCCGGATGGCTCCGGGCATGACCGCTGTGGATCTGGGCGCGGCACCCGGTGGCTGGACCTGGCAGCTGGTCAATCGCCACATGGATGTGATTGCAGTGGATAACGGCCCGATGGCGCCAAGCCTGATGGACAGCGGGCAGGTCGAGCATATCCAGGCCGATGGCTATCTGTTCAAGCCGAAGAAAACCGTGCACTGGATGGTCTGCGATATCGTCGACAAACCGGCGCGTTCCAGTGCCCTGCTGGGGCGTTGGGTCGGGCGTGGCTGGTGTCGGGAGGCGATCATCAACTTCAAGTTGCCGATGAAGCAGCGGTATCAGGAAGTCATGCGGTGTATCGAACACGTGCAGGCCGATCTGGATGCGGCCGGTATCAAGGCGTCGATCTCGTGCAAGCAGCTATATAGCGACCGCGAGGAAGTCACCTGCCACGTGCGAGTGCTGCACGCGGGCAGTTTCAAGATTCAGACACTGAACTGATAGCCCGCGGTATCCCCTCTGTTTGATAACGGCTAGAGCGGCTCGAGCAGGGTGATGCGTTCCTCTTCCTGCAGCATCGGCGCGAAGGCGCTGATGCTTTCGGCGCGCGCCTGGGAGCGCTCCCACCGCTCCCAGGAGTGGCGGTTCTGCCAGGTGACCATGACGATGCGATGGTTGGGACGTTCCAGGTCGCGGAATGACTCCCCGGAAATGAATCCAGGAGACTGGATGGCGCGCTGGATCATCTTGCGTGCAGCTTCTTCGTAGGGCTGCTCAAGACCCTCGGCAATAATGCGTTCGATCAGTACTTTGATCATCAAATAATCCTTGATACGGGTTTCTATGGCGTCTTGGTTGACGCTTCTGTCATCTGTTTATGCGTATAGTTTCGGTGCTCGCGGCGCTGCTGGCAAGGGCTGGCGCTTTTGCGGATAATGGTATTTTATCTGGCAGGCTGACCATGACCCAGACAACTTCCCCCAGGCAGCTCGATACCAGCGGGCTCATGTGTCCCGAACCGGTGATGTTGCTGCACAACGCGGTACGCGACATCGACGGTGGCGATCTCCTTGAAGTGCTGGCGACCGATCCCTCCACGCAACGCGACATTCCCCGGTTCTGCAGCTTTCTCGGCCATGAGCTGGTCGAGCAGGGCGAGAACGAGGGGATATATCGCTACCTGATCCGCAAGCAGGCCTGAGTTCTCAGGCTTCAGGTGGCGCAGATTGCCAGCCCGGTTGGCCTGGACGCATCTGGCAAGCCCCTAGGACCTCCTGCCAACCCTTGCTGTGAGCGGCTATCTGTTGTTGATATCGCTGCCACAGGGATTGCTCGCTGCCGACCAGCGATTGCAGATACTCATTGGTTGCAGCAGGAATGGCAGGTACGCCCGCCAGTGCGCTGATGTTCTGTTGCCAGGGTTCGCCCAGGCGCTGTATTTGCGCCATGTAGGGCTGGATTTCACTAGCGTAGAAAAGCACGAAGACGTTGAGCAGAATGCGCGAACGCGAGTTCGGCGTGCCCAGCGGGCAGAGCTGACGCGCCGCCGGGCTGGCGAGCATGCTGTTGGCCTGTTCCAGGGTATGCGTAAGGCGACTCAGGCTGTGGATCAACTGACTGCTGCGCTCGCTCTGGTGCAATGCCTGAAAATGCGCCTCCAGTTCGGATCTGGCAGGTGGCAGTTGCCCGGGCAGGGCGCGGCCGATGCCCGCCAGCGCGCCAAGAGCCAGTACACCCTGGCGATCTTCAAGTGGCTGGTCCTGGATCGGCAGCGGCTCGCTGGCGAATCTCAGGTAATACTCGAACTCTTCACTGGCGTTCAGCGCATTCCAGAACACCGCTGGTAGTTGGGCGCGTTTTTCCTCGACCAGTTGCTCCAGCTCTGTGGTCAGCTCCGTGCGGTCGGGGTCGTCGCTGACCGTGACGATGCAGGCCTCGATGGCGCGGATCAGCTCGCCTTCGAATGCCAGGCGATGGGACCAGGGCATGACTTTGCCCAGAATGCTGTTACGTTCGCTGACCCTTTGCTGCAGGGGCTTGCAGCGGCGCGTATCGACCAGTAGCTCAATCAGGCTGATGCGCATGGGTGCTACTTCGAGCAGCCTTTCGCGGCGTTCGGGCAGCCGGTAGCGGCTCAACTGTGTGACGTCGTAGGCGGCGGGCTCATGATCGAGCACGCGGCCGAGTCGTTCCAGGTAGTTGTCCATTTGCCCTGTGGCGGGCGGTGAACGCTCACAGCCAGCCAGTACCAGAGACAAACCGATGACTGTCAGTAGCGCTCGCATCGATACTCCTCGCAAGGGGGTAAGCCGATTATGCCATGCTGTGCCAGCCCGCACCGACGCTAGCCGTTACCCGAGTTTTCCGGCACTGCCCCAGGGCTGTTGGCGCTTGCGCTCACTGCTGACCCAGGCCAATCGAAATGAGAGGAATATTGCCGCGGCGGTAAGCCCGATGATCAGTCCTTGCCAGAAACCTACCGGGCCGCGCGCTGGACCGTAGAGATCGGTCAGCCCGAGCACGTAGCCACTGGGCAGGCCGATAGCCCAGTAGGCCGTCATCGTCAGCACCATCGGCAGGCGCGTGTCCTGATAGCCGCGCAATGCGCCGGCGCAAGCCACCTGAATCGCATCTGAGAACTGATACAGCGCGGCATAGAAGAACAGTTGGGTCGCCAGTGCGATTACCTGCGGATTGTCGGTGTACATCAGCGGTATCCATTCCGCCAGACCAAGCATGATCGAGGCCGCAATTATGGCGAAAACCAGCGCGACTGCCAGGCCCATCTTTGCCGCAAACAGGCCGGCGCGCGCGCCGTTGAGCCCCAGGTTGTGCCCGACGCGCACGGTTATCGCCAGCCCCAGGCTGAAGGGGACCATGAAGGTCAGCGACGAGAAGTTCATTGCGATCTGATGTCCGGCGACGACGATGGCGCCGAGACCACCGATCAGCAGGGCGATCACACAGAACATGCTGGTTTCAGCGAACAGCGCCATGCCGATCGGCAATCCAAGCCCCAGCAGATGCCGTTGCACGGGCCAGTGCGGCCACTCGAAACGTGAGAACAGACCCGTTGCGGCGTACAGGCTGGAACGCTTGAGATATACCAGCATGCAGCCGAGCATGAACCACATCACCAGGGCGGTTGCTACACCGCAGCCCACCGCTCCCATCTGCGGAAAACCCAGCTTGCCGTAGACCAGCACGTAATTGGCCGGTACGTTCAGGGCCAGGCCGAGAAAACCGATCAGCATGGTCGGTTTGGTTTGCGACATCCCATCGGTCAGCCCGCGCAATGCCTGGAACAGGGCAACGGCAGGAAAGCCGATGGCGACAGCGATCAGGTAGTCGACGGTGACTGGAATCAGCCGCGGCTCTACCTCCATCCAGTGCATGACGGGTTCCACGGAGCAGAGAAAAAGCGCGCTCAGACAGCCGATGCTCAGACCCAGCCAGGCACCCTGGCGCACCAGGCTGCCGGCATCGCCCAGATGGCCGCTGCCATTGGCCGCCGCCACCTTGGAGGTAACGATCATCAGCACGCCGGTCAGGAACAGGAAGGTAGGCACCCAGAACGCATTGCCCAGTGCCACTGCCGCCAGGTCGACGGCGCTCAAGCGCCCGGCCATTGCGGCGTCGACGAAGCCAAGCAGGGTATGCGACATCTGCGCCGCGATGATCGGCAGGGCCAGCCATATCAGGGAGCGCAATTCTGTTACACTGCGGCGCCTGTAGGTGCCGGATTCGCTGCTGGTCATAGCCGGTTAGTCCGAGGAAAAGCGCCTCATCCTAACAACTTGCCCGACATTGTCCAGCCGTCCATGAATCACGATTGTCAGGATCTGATCCGCATATTCAACGCCTGTTTTTCCGGCGACTACAACACCGTTCTGCTGGGTGGCGCAGCCGAGCCTGAATACCTGCCGGCGGATGAAAATCGCCCGCAACACCGAATCATTTTTACCCGTGACTATTTTCGCAGCGCCCTGCACGAGGTCGCCCACTGGTGCGTGGCCGGTGCACAGCGGCGCCAACTTGCCGACTTTGGCTATTGGTACGCGCCCGACGGCCGCAGTGCTGAGCAGCAACGGGCGTTCGAGCAGGTGGAGATCAAACCTCAGGCACTGGAACAGCTGTTCTGCGAGGCTGCAGGACACAGGTTCAGTGTCAGTCTGGATAACCTCGGAGGCGAGCCAACCGATCCGCAGCCTTTCATCAGTGCAGTGCAATGGCAGCGTAATCGATATCTGGCCACGGGTTTGCCCGAGCGTCCCGGCCGGTTTGTTCGGGCGCTGCTCGACTACTATTGTCCGAATACCAGTTTGATGCCCGGCGCCCTAAAGGAGGTGTCCAATGCGCATAGTTGCTGATGAAAATATCCCGCTGCTTGACGGCTTTTTCGGATCCTTCGGCGAGATCTGCCGCCTGCCGGGTCGGCAGATAGACAAGCAGGCGCTGGCAGGTGCGGATGTCCTGCTGGTGCGCTCGGTTACCCAGGTTTCCGCCCAGCTGCTGGCAGATACCCCGGTGCGTTTTGTCGGCACTTGTACCATTGGTACCGATCATCTGGACCTGCCGGGAATCGCTGCCGCGGGAATAACGGTTGCCAGCGCTCCCGGCTGCAATGCCCGCGGCGTGGTGGAATATGTACTCAGCTGTCTGCTGGCGTTGTCCGAGCGCACAGGTGAGCCCTGGCGCGGCAAGACGGTCGGGGTGGTCGGGGTGGGTGAGGTGGGCAGCCGGCTGGTCACCACTCTGGAGGCGCTGGGTGTGCGTTGTCTGCGTTGCGATCCACTGCTGGCCGAATCGGGAGAATCCGGGCTGGTCGATCTCGACCAGTTGATTGCCGGGGCCGATGTGGTCAGTTGCCATGTGCCGTTGACTCGCGAAGGTGGGCATCCGACCTTTCATCTGTTTGATCGATCACGCCTGCAGGCGCTGGGCAAAGGCGCCTGGCTGATCAACAGCAGCCGCGGCCCGGTAGTCGACAATCAGGCGCTGGCGCAGGTGCTGCGCTCGCGCTCGGATTTGCAGGTAGTACTGGATGTGTGGGAGCACGAGCCGGAGGTCGATCCGGACCTGGCGCACCTCTGCGCTTTGGCCACCCCGCATATTGCCGGTTATAGCCTGGACGGCAAGCTGCGCGGCACTGCGATGATTTATTCCGCTTTCTGTGATTTTCTCAATCAGCCTGCCGAACAGCAGCTGGCCGTGCTGGCGCCGCACGCGGGAGAGGCAGCCCTGCAGGTGCATTCAGGGGCGCCCGCCGAGTGGTTGCTGGCGCGCGCGCTGCGCTGGGTTTACGACGTGCGCGATGATGACGCCCGGATGCGCAGCATGCTTCGAGATGCGAACTTCCAGGCGCAACGGCGCGCCGGGTTCGACGCATTGCGCAAGCAGTATCCGCTGCGCCGCGAAGCAAGCTTGCTGCAGATCACTGGCGAAAAGGCGTTGCCCGCCGATTCACATGCCCTGCTACTGGCCGCGGGGTTTACAGTCCGATGACCGAGTTACCCAACCAGCGTTTCCGTATTGGTCTGGTTATCAACCCGTTGGCTGGGCTGGGCGGCCAGGCAGCTCTTAAGGGATCGGACAATGTCGCCGACCAGGCGCTGGCGATGGGCATCAAGCCGCTCGCCATCGAACGGGTGCGACAGGCCCTGACCGAAGTGCTCCCGTATGCCGACCGCATCGAGTTTCTCGCAGCGCCGGGCAACATGGGCGCGGTACTGGCAGATGAGATGGGGTTTGATCATCAGGTTATCGGGTCGCTGGATAGCGAGCGCACCAGTGCTGCGGACACGCGCCGCCTGGCGGTCGAGCTGGTCGGCTCGGGCATCGACCTGTTGCTGTTCGCCGGGGGTGACGGCACCGCGCGGGATATCTGCAGCGCTATCCCGCCAGGCCAACTGGTACTGGGCATTCCTGCTGGAGTGAAGATTCATTCGGGTGTGTACGCGGTCAATCCTCGTGCGGCGGGCGAGCTGGTCTCGCTGCTGGTGCGTGGCGAGCTCGTGCGCCTGGGTGAAGCCGAGGTGCGCGACATCGACGAGGAAGCGTTTCGCCAGGGCAAGGTGCGTACCCGGCATTTTGGCGAGCTCGCGATCCCCGAGGAGGGCCGCTTTGTGCAACAGGTGAAGCAGGGGGGGCGAGAAACCGAAACCCTGGTGCTCGACGATATTGCCGCCTGGCTGCAGGAAGAGGACCCGCAGATCGGCTGGATCATGGGGCCCGGTTCCACCAACCTGGGTCTGCTGGAAGCCATGGGGCTGGAGGGCACACTGCTCGGCGTGGACGTGTTGCGCGATGGGCAGCTGCTAGCGGTAGATGCGACTGAGCAGCAGCTCTGGGATCTACTGCAAGATGGCGGCGAATGGCGCATTCTGGTGACTGCTATCGGCGGCCAGGGACACATACTCGGGCGCGGCAACCAGCAGATATCCCCCCGGGTGGTGCGCGCCGCCGGGCCTGACAACCTGCTGGTGGTTGCCACCAAGACCAAGCTGAAGACCCTGAATGGCAGACCCTTCCTGCTCGACAGCGGAGACGCCGAGCTGGATCAGGAGCTCACGGGGTTGCGGCGGGTGTTGAGTGGATATCGGGAGGAGATGCTGTATCCGGCGAGTTGGCGAGCCTAGAAGAGGTCGCAAGTTAACCGCTGACCCTAAAGAAAAACCCCCGCAGCTTCAGGCTTCGGGGGTTTTTGCTTTTCAGCTTGCAGTGTCTGGCTGGCTTACCTGAAGCCCGCCGTCTTCAGCGCGGCAATGCGCTCTTCCAGCGGCGGGTGGGTCATGAACAGGGCTGCCAGGCCCTTGCGCAGGCCGCCGTTGATGCCGAAGGCGGTCATTTCTCCCGGTAGCTCGACCGGCACACCCTGCTCCGCGCGCAAATGTTCCAGTGCAGCGATCATGCTGCCGGCCCCGGCCAGTTGGGCGGCGGCCGCGTCGGCGCGGAACTCGCGCTGGCGCGAGAACCACATGACAATGATGCTGGCGAGAATGCCCAAAACAATCTCGGCAAAGATGGTCGCGATAATGAAGCCGAAGCCGGGACCGTCTTCGTTCTTGAATATTACTCGGTCAACGAAGCTGCCGATGATACGTGCGAAGAACATCACAAAGGTATTCACCACACCCTGGATTAACGTCAGCGTGACCATGTCTCCATTGGCCACGTGACCGATCTCGTGGGCCATGACTGCCTTCACTTCATTCGGGCTGAAGCGCTCGAGCATGCCCTGGGATACCGCAACAAGGGAGGCGTTGCGGTTCCATCCGGTGGCGAACGCGTTGGGCGCGCGCGACGGGAATATGGCGACCTCGGGCATGCCGATGTTGGCCTGCTTGGCCAGTGCCGCCACAGTATCGACCAGCCATTGCTCCTGGCGGTTCTGCGGCGTTTCGATTACCCGCGCGCCGGTGCCACGTTTGGCCATCCACTTGGAGAGAAAAAGGGAAATAAAGGCGCCGCCAAAACCGAACAGGGCACAGAAGATCAGCATGCCGGTCAGGTTTATACCGCCTGCGGCGTCGCGGGTACCGATGCCCAGCAAGCTGAGCGTAAGGCTGGCGACCAGCAGAATAGCGAGGTTGGTCGCCAGGAACAGAACAATGCGCATCATGAACTGCAGTCTCCTTCAAAGGATCAGGTGGATGACTGCCTCCGTCTTCCCAACGGCGGCAATAACCCGGATATTCGAGCGATAATAATGGGTGTTTTTCAGCGGCTTTCAATGGGCCGTCTGTTGCAAATCGTAATAGCGAGGGTCTGGGTGCCGACTATCGGATAAAACAGAGATGGGCCGTTTCAGCCATGCGAATGGATGAGCCGCTGGAGCGCGCATCGCGCAGCTGCTGGGCGAGTGTCGCACGTTGCCGGGCCACGCTGGCGGGCAGACTGGAATCGAGCATCTGTTCTACCGGACTGCTGAGCAGCACGAAGGCCCGCTCGGTGAGGCAGCATTGGTCAATTGCTTCCTGTCGTATTACGTCTGTATAGCGCAGGAAGCCTTCTTCGGACAGCCAGAGCATTGCACTGAAGCAGGCCTGATGCCGCGGCGCGGGAACGCCGAAGGCGTCCGGCTCGTGCTCGCCGATCAGATCCGCGACAAACAGCGTGGTCGGCCGCGGGAAGCTGTTGTACAGGCCAAGCAGGATGCCGGCAACGTCATGATAGAAATCATCGATATGCAGGTCGGCCACGCGTGTCTCCGCTGACGATAACGCTGTTACTGTCGATAATGCTTGAGGAACTTGCCGATCCGGCCGATGGCCATTTCCAGATCATCCTTGCGCGGCAACGAGACGATGCGGAAGTGATCCGGCCACGGCCAGTTGAATGCAGTACCCTGCACGACCAGGATCTTTTCCTGCAACAGCAGATCCAGCACCATTTTCTCGTCGTTGTGGATCGGATAGACCTTGGGATCGAGTTTCGGGAACAGATACAGCGCGCCCTGGGGTTTGGTGCAACTCACGCCGGGGATTTCATTCAGCAGTTCCCAGGCAATATCGCGCTGCTCAAGCAGCCGCCCACCGGGCAGAATCAGATCGTTGATGCTCTGATAACCACCCAGCGCTGTCTGGATCGCATGCTGCGCCGGCACGTTGGCGCACAGACGCATGGAGGCGAGAATATCCAGGCCTTCGATGTAGCTCTGCGCCTTGTGCTTGGCGCCGCTGATGATCAGCCAGCCGGAGCGAAAGCCGGCGATGCGATAGGACTTGGACAGGCCGTTGAACGTCAGGCAAAACAGGTCCGGGGCAACCGCAGCCACCGAATCGTGCTCGACGCCGTCATACAGGATCTTGTCGTAGATCTCGTCGGCGAACATGATCAGATCATGCTCGCGGGCAACCTGGGCCAGTTGCTCGAGCATCTCGCGGGTATACACCGCCCCGGTGGGGTTGTTGGGGTTGATCACCACGATCGCTCGGGTATTGGGGGTGATCTTGCTGCGGATATCCTCGATATCCGGATACCAGTCGGCTTGTTCGTCGCACAGGTAATGCACCGCCTTGCCACCGGAGAGACTCACGGCTGCTGTCCACAGCGGATAATCCGGCGCGGGGATCAACACTTCGTCACCATTATTGAGCAGCGCTTGCATCGCCATCACGATAAGCTCGGAAACGCCGTTGCCCAGATAGATATCCTCGATGTTCACATTCGGGATGTTCTTGGTCTGGGTGTAGTGCATGACCGCCTTGCGTGCGGAAAACAGCCCCTTGGAATCGCTGTAGCCCTGCGCCGTGGACAGGTTCAGGATGACGTCCTGGAGGATTTCCTCGGGTGCCTCGAAGCCGAACGGTGCAGGATTGCCGATGTTAAGCTTGAGGATCCGGTGGCCTTCTTCTTCAAGGCGTTTGGCGTGACGCAGAACGGGCCCGCGGATGTCATAACAGACATTGGCCAACTTGTGCGATTTGCTAACCTGCATGGTGCTTTCCTGGGGCTGTGCGAATGGGCGTAAAACCCTCATCATACGTTGTGCAGACGTGACTGGGAAAGTCCGTTATCGACCTCCCGAGGAGTAGACATGAACAAGATCACCAAGAGCGAACAGGATTGGCGCGAGCAACTCGACGCCGACCAGTACCAGGTATGCCGGCTCAAGGGAACCGAGCGCCCCTTTACCGGCGCCTACTACGCCAATACCACACCAGGCCGCTATCACTGCGTGGCCTGCGATGCCGAGTTGTTTGACAGCGAAACCCAGTTTGACGCCGGTTGCGGATGGCCGAGCTATTACGCGCCGGTGCGCGAGGAGGCGGTGACCGAAGTCGAGGATTTCAGTCATGGCATGCACCGCACGGAAGTACTCTGTGCCCGCTGCGACTCGCATCTGGGGCATGTGTTTCCCGATGGGCCGCCGCCGACCGGCCAGCGCTACTGCATCAATTCGGTCGCCCTCAGGCTCGAACCGCGGCCCTGAACCTCAACACAAGGAGCAATAGCCATGACCGATACATCGAACAGTGCGCCGCAGGGTAATGTGCTGCAGATCCCGGTGACCCGCATCGATAACCGCGAAACCACATTGGCGGAGCTTGGCGGCAAGGCCTATCTGGTGGTCAATACCGCCAGCAAATGCGGATTCACCCCGCAGTACAAAGGGCTCGAGGCGCTGTGGCAAAGCTACCGTGACCAGGGGCTGCAAGTTGCCGGATTTCCGTGCAATCAGTTCGGCGCCCAGGAGCCGGGAAGCGAGCAGGAGATCGCTGAGTTCTGCGACACAAACTACGGCGTCAGCTTCCCGCTGTTTGCCAAGGTTGAGGTTAACGGCAGTGATGCCCATCCGCTGTTCCAGAAGCTCAAGAGCGATGCTCCAGGCCTGCTTGGAAGCAAGGGGATCAAATGGAACTTCACCAAGTTTCTGATCGATGGAGAGGGCAGGGTGATCGGCCGTTATGCTCCCTCGACTGCGCCCGCTGATATGGCTGCGGACATAGAGGCATTATTGCGCTGAGAGACGGCCGGGGCGAGCGCTCAGTCTTCGGTCGGAGCGCCGGGTCCGGCTGGGGGCTCAATTCCCGCTGAAGGCTGAGTCCGTGTTGAAGGCTCCAGCCACTTGTTCATCAGTGCCTGCAGATCTTCGCGCTTGAACGGCTTGGCCAGGTAGTCGTTCATGCCGGCCTCTTCGCAGCGCTGGCGATCCTCGTGCAGCGCATTGGCAGTCAGGGCAATGATGGGGATGTCCTGCCAGCGTGGATCCGCGCGCATGCGTCGGCTGGTCTCGTAACCGTCCATAACCGGCATGTTGCAGTCCATCAGTACCAGATCGAAATCCTCCCGCTCCAACCGGGCCAGGGCCGCCTCACCCTGTTCGGCGATTTCCACCTCGTAACCCAGACGCGTCAGCATGCCCCGTGCCACCAACTGGTTAACGCTGTTGTCTTCGACCAGTAGAATGCGCTGGCCTGTAGGTGCGGGTGCACTGGAGAGGGATTCGTCGACCTCCTCGGCAAAACCCATGCAGCGATCGATTGCACCGGCCAGACGTACCCGCGGTGGCGGGCTGGCGACCTGTTCGCAGATGCCCATGCTGCGGGCTGTGTCGGCAGTCAACTGGTCAGGGTAGGGGCAGATCAGCAGCCGGGGTATGCCCGGTTGCCGGTCGCGTATGGCCTGCGCAAGACTGGCGCTGTCCAGCAGCCAGAGATCGGCGTCTCCCGGTTGCGCCTCGTGCATGGTTTCGTCGGTATATTCATTTAGCTCGCAATCGATCTTCCAATGGCGCAGCAGCTCTAGCAGTACCTGTCCCTGCAGTTTGCCGGCCCGGTTCCAGATCATCGCACGACAACGCCGAGGATACTGGTAGGTGGGCTCCGGTTGATGCAGCTTTATCGGCAGCGTAACGGTAAAAGTGCTCCCCTCGCCGTGGCGCGACTCTACCTCCAGTTCACCATCCATCGCGTCGGTCATGCTCTTGCACAGGGCTAGCCCCAGGCCGGTTCCGCCGAAACGTCGGGAAATTTGCGGATCGGCCTGGGTAAACGGCGAGAAAATACTCTTGAGGGCGTCCTGTGCAATACCGATGCCGGTATCGCGCACGGTGATACGTACCTGGTGACCGCTTGACAGTGCCGGCTCGAGGTCCAGCCGGAGGTTGACGTGGCCCTGCTCGGTAAATTTAAGCGCATTGGAAAGCAGGTTGCTGACAATTTGCCGGATGCGAGTCGGATCTCCGGTCACCAGCCCCGGCAACAAAGGATCTATGCGGCAGGTAAGCTCGACCTCACGCTTGCCGGCGTTCTGCGATAACAGGCTGGCGGTGTCCTCCAGCAGGGCGCCGAGATCGAAGGGGATCTGCTCCAGTTGCAGCTTGCCTGCTTCAAATTTGGACAGGTCGAGGATGTCGTTGAGTAGCGCGACCAGCACCTTGCCGGAGTCGTATGCGATCGTTAGTTGCTGACGCTGCTCGTTGCTCAGCGGGCTGTCGAGGGTCAGACCGATCATGCCCAGCAGCCCGTTGATCGGCGTGCGAATCTCATGGCTCATGCTGGCGAGAAAGGAGGAGCGGGCACGCGCCATGCTCAGGGCTTCCTCGCGTGAGCTTTCCAGGTCGCGATTCGAGCGACGCAGCTGGGCGTTTGTTTCCTGCAGCTCTGTGGTACGCGCCTCAACAATGATCTCCAGCTCTTCCAGATACTGGCGCAAGCGCTCCTCGGCACGCAGTTTCTGCCGCATGTTCACATCAATGCTTTGCAGCTGCCGGTTGATTACCTCGACCAGGGCGCCGATTTCGTCGCGTTCATGATCAGCAGGACAGGGCAGGCGGCTACGGTCGTCGTCCCCGGTCTTCATGTTCAGCAGGTCATCAATCAGGCGCACCAGCGGCTTGGTCAGCATGCCGTAGAACAGCACCATCAGTACCAGCGAAAGGATCAAGCTCAGAATGAACCCCGAGAGCATGGTCAGGCCCGCGCGGCGCAGGAAGTTGGCGCCCTGGTGGAACGTGTCCACCTCGATAACCAGGTATCCCAGCAATTCATTTGGAGAGTGGTTGACGTACAACGGCTGCGAATAGGTGCGGCGACGGTCGAAAAGTGCATCGCTGACGGCGCGGTAGGGGCTGCTGGCCATGGGCCGGCTGACGCTGGCCAGGGCAATCGCGTTATTGTCGATGATCTCTGCGCGGACCACCGGAGGCGCTTTCAGAAGACCATTGACCAGCTCCAGGGCGAGCTCGGTATCAATGTTATAGGCGATGCGCGAGGCGGGACCGAGGCTTACGTTGATCTGCGCGCGGACTTCCTCGTCAATCGCTGCATTCTGCGCATGGTAGTCGACTATTACCTGCACCAAGCCCAGCAACGTGCCGAGAATGAATGCAGCCAACACCCCCAGGCGGGTCTGCTTGAAGGAAAGGCGGTCGGTAAAGCGGATGTTCATTAGTGTTCTGCCGCAGTGGCCTACTGTGCATGTTAGCGCAACTCCCGCTGGAGAGTCCGCCCAGTGCATGGCATTCTCGAATTATTTGGAGACCAGTATGTCAGAAATTTCTTCGCAGCAATTCATGCAGCGCATTCTGGGTCTGGTCGATCGACTGGAAGCGGGTGTGGATGGGCGTCAGCAGGCGGTCGACTGGCAGACGGTAACGGCGGCGCGCTGGATGTCTGAAGGCGATGGCGGATGGTTGCGGCCGCTGGTCGCCAGCCAGGATATGCACCTTGCCGACCTGCTCGGGGTGGATCGCCAGAAGGCCGCATTGCAGGCCAATACGCGGCAGTTCGTCCACGGCTTGCCAGCCAACAACGCGCTGCTCTGGGGTGCCCGTGGCACCGGAAAATCCTCGCTGATCCGTGCGCTGCTGGCTGAGTATGCAGGGGAGGGCCTGCGGCTGATCGAGATCGACAAGAGTGATCTGCTGCATCTGCCTGCTCTGGTGCGTGAGATAGACGGCAAGCCCTGGCGGTTCCTGTTGTTCTGCGACGATCTGGCCTTCGAGGCGGATGACAGTGCGTACAAATCCCTGAAAACGGTGCTCGACGGAACGGTGGAAGCCGCGCCGGAAAATCTGCTTCTTTACGCGACTTCCAACCGACGTCACCTGCTACCGGAGCAGCGCAGCGACAATCTTGGAGCAAGCATGGTGGATGGCGAATTGCATCCCGGTGAGGCTATAGAGGAAAAGATCGCGCTTTCTGACCGCTTCGGGCTCTGGGTATCTTTCTATCCATTCACCCAGGAGCATTATCTGGAAGTGGTGCAGCACTGGCTGGCCGTGCTGGCTAGCGAGCACAAGCTGCAATGGCAGTGGTCCCAGGCCCTGCAGCAGCAGGCACTGCGCTGGGCGTTGTCACGCGGCAACCGTAATGGCCGCTGCGCTTATCAGTTTGCCCGGTCCTGGGTCGGCAGTCAGTTACTGGAACAACGCGACTAGCGGCTGCTCAGCCTGGCAAGCAACTGATGCTCGGCTGGCAGCAGGCTGCTCAAGCTCGATCGGGCGGTCATGCGCGCCAGCAGAGAGGACAGGCAGGGCCAGCGATCCTCATCGATCAGCTCGCCAACATGGGCCATGTTGATCAGCTGCGAGGTGACTGCGATATCCGCCATGCTCATGCGTTCGCCAAGGAAGAATGCCTTGCCGTTCAATTCATGATTGAGGTAGTTCAGCAGTGGCGGCAGGTGATCACTCAGCGCAGTTGCCACGGCCTGCTCGTCAGTCTGGTTGCCCTTGAGGGGTTCTAGGACGCGCTGGGCGAATACGGTAAATGTGGCGTGGGCCGCGAGTTCATAATCAGCGTACTTTTCCAGCCAGCGCACCCGGGCGGCCTCGGCGGGCGTCTCGCCGAAGAGTGAGATCCCGCCATAGGCCTCCTGCAGGTACTGAGCGATAACCGCCGAGTCAGCCAGTCGGAGGTCCCCATCCTGAATGGCCGGGATGCGTCCGAGCGGGCTTATGTCGAAGTACCATTCGGGCTGGCGCAAGGGCGCGACAATCACATGCTCATGGGGGATGGACTGCTCGGCCAGTTGAATGCGAATCTTGCGCACAAAGGGAGAGAGTATTGCGCCGTAAAGAGTGAGGGCCATGCAGCGGTTTCCATAAGAGTGGCAGGGCCTGTTGGGTGGCCCTGGAGGTTATCAATGGCGCTTGGTCAGTCGTCGTAGACGGCCTTCTTCTTCCATTCTTCGTCACTTATTTCCAGTTCCTGGAGTCCAGCGCTGAGTTCGCTGGAGTCGGCGGTGCTTGCCTGCTCGCTACGCACGGTCGCTTCGGAGGCCTGTTTCAACAGTTCCTTGAAACGCAGGATCTGGTCGGCAAGTGCTGGATTATTCTGCTGGTTCAGATAGGCGATAGCCCGCTCATACTGCAGCTTGGCGATGCGCGGCTTGCCTTGACGCATGCCCTGCCTGGCCAGCACTTCGAAAACCTCCAGAGACGTTGCGAGCAGGTATTGCCGAATCTGCCCCGACCACTGCTGCAGGGTCAATTGATCGATTATGCGTTCCTTGTGCGCCTGGGTCAGCAAATTGTGCAGGTTCTCGAGCATCAGGCGAGCTTCCTTGGCCTGTACCTCGCTCTCCATTTTCTGTGGAGGGTTAGCCACGGTCAGTTCCGGCTTTTTCAATTCCTGCCGGGTGCTTTCAAGCATCTGTTGGGCACGCTCGTCCTTGCGGTCAAGGCGAACCAGCTTTTCCAGCAGGCTGATTTCCAGGCCGGTCAGCAGAACCTTGAGCTCGGGGCTCATATATTGGCCAGGTAACTGGCCATTGATCGTGCGGCAGATCTTCAGTCTGGAACTCAGGTCGGCGATGGTGCGCGCGCGTTCGATCCGCGCGCGCTCGAGACCGTGACTGATAAAACCGATGCTCAGCAGGATCAGCACACCCCCTGCCACAAGCAAACCTATGAGTAACGGAGACATGGTCAATCTCTCTTGTTCGATCTTTGGCACGCAGTGGATGTTGCCAGAGGTGCCCCGGAGCGCCCCCATGCCTGGGATTGCCGGTTCGTTTCGCAGCCGTATCCCTGTGCTGCCTGAAAATGTGTTGATAGCTATCAGACATTAACCGAATAGCGTTTCAGGGTCATCCAACTATTGTCAGGTTGCAACAAGATTTTTCGTCGCCGTTCGGGCAAAAGACTGGGTGATTTCTCCCCGGATCCGAATCTGCGGTGGATGCAAACCTTGCATGGCGTTTGCCCCTGCGAGCTCCGGCTGGCTGCTAAGCCTAAACCAGCGGTCTCGACGCCGAGGCGCGTGACGGTAGCCGAGAGTTGTGGATCGCAATGCATCGGCGCAGCCTGGGATACGCTGTGCTGGCTATTACACTACCTCTCGCTGCGTGGGTTCTCGTGGTCCTGCTCTGACTCTGTACGCGCCCTCTGGCGGCTTGAGCGCCGGCCGCGTTCCAGAGCGGTTGGCCGGGAAGGGCCGGGGTGAGGAAATAAACTTGAAAAAGATGGACTTGGGGGTTGACGATAATTCAGTGCATGCCTAAAATGCGCGCCACTTGCAGCGAACAATTCGAAGCAGGTGAGCCGGGGTTAACACCCTGGTGAGAGAAGTCCGGGTATGTCCCCTTCGTCTAGTGGCCTAGGACACCGCCCTTTCACGGCGGTAACAGGGGTTCGAGTCCCCTAGGGGACGCCATTCGGCGTCAGATTTTGCGGGAATAGCTCAGTTGGTAGAGCACGACCTTGCCAAGGTCGGGGTCGCGAGTTCGAGTCTCGTTTCCCGCTCCATATGTAACAGGAAAACCGCTTAACGGCGGTTTTTTTGTGCCTGAGATTTGTCTATTTGCAAAGCCGGGCTGCACCTCGATCAGCGGTGTCTGGAGGGTCGAGTTCCACCTCGACCATGCGGTGCATCAGGATTCAAACCCCGTCGGAATGGAACTCGGAGCACCCGGATCCGCGCTCCCGATCAGGGGCTCTGAATCAGCTGCCTTGCCTGTTCCCAGTTGAATTCCTCGCCACGCTCTTCCGCTGCGGCGCGGTGCTCGTCGATCAGCTGATACTGGGCTATTTCTTCGTCGGGCATGAAATGCAGGCAGTCGCCGCCGAAGTACCAGAGCAGGTCCCTGGGAATCAGATGAGCGATCTGGGGGTAGCGGCTAATGATCTGGCAGAGGATATCCTGCCCGGGATACAGGGCATCGTGATCACCCGCCTCAAGCTGGCCAATCATTTCGTCGAAACGTTCCAGAAACAGGATGTTGCTTTCTTCGGGAACCTGCTCCATCAGCACGGATTGCGCGCGCAGGGTATCGAATAGGCTCTTGAGCAGGGCCAAGTGGTAACGGTGGTAGGGCAGATCGGGATTCATAGTAGACTCCTGGGGCAATGCGGCGGAGTCTAGCAAAAAGCACCGGTGATGGCTTGCATCGACGCCGGCAAAAACATGGCCGGCCCTTGAGGGCCGGCCAGGATGCTTACGCCGTTTTGGCGCTGGCGGTCTTCTGTTTCTTGCGGTTGGGTGTCATCTCTTCCTTGGTGAAGTCATCTACCGCGATCACTGCAGTACGGGCTTCCCTTGCATCCCGGATCAATGTGGCATCCTCGGCGGTGATCACACCGGCCTCTACGGCAGCGTCGACTTCATCGGCACCTGACGCAACCTCCAGCTCACTCTTGTGCACCGCCTTGGCGATACGTGCTTCGAGTGGGTCAGCGGCAATTACCTTGTGCAGCGTCGAGTTGACCAGGCCGGTGACGTCATTCGGATCCTGGCTCTGGTAACAACCATCGAGCAGGCGATCCCTGGCCGCACCCGGTGTCATCAGACGCTTGGCCACCTCGGCGGTAACGCTGTCGGCAGGTGGCGACATGTGGCGTCCGAGCGGGAACACCAGCACCCGTAGCAGCACGCCAACACGGGTATCGGGGAAGTTGTGGATAATCTCGTGCATGGCCTGTTCGGTCTTGGCCAGCAAATCTTCCACGCCCCATTGTACGAACGGCAAGTCTTCTTCCGGGCAGCCCTGATCCTGATATTGCTTCAGCGTCGCGCTGGCCAGATACAGGTTACTCAGCACGTCACCCAGCCGAGCGGAGATGCGCTCACGGCGCTTGAGTTCGCCACCGAGGATCATCATCGTCACGTCGGTCAAGGTAGAGAAGGATGCTGCCAGACGGGACATCTGCTGATAATAGCGGCGGGTGTGCTTGTTGCCCGGCGTTTTCACGAAACGGGCGCCGGTAAGCGCCAGCAGCAGGCTGCCGGAGGCGTTGCCCAGAGCGAAGCCGATATGCTCGAACAGCAGGTTGTCGAAACGCTTGAGGGCGCGGGTTTCGTCCTCATCCTGTGTGGCCTGCATCTCGTTCAACACGAACGGATGGCAGCGTATGGCACCCTGACCGAAGATCATCATGTTGCGCGTGAGGATATTCGCGCCCTCTACCGTGATGGATATGGGCAGTGCCTGATAGGCGCGGCCCAGGTAGTTCTTCGGCCCCATGCAGATACCCTTGCCGCCATGGATGTCCATCGCATCGTTAATGCACTGGCGCAAGCGTTCGGTCAGGTGATACTTGACCACGGCCGAGAGCACCGAGGGTTTCTCGCCCAGGTCTACTGCCCCGGCCGTCATGGTCCGCGCCGCGTTCATTACATAGGTGTTGCCGCCCATGCGTCCCAGGGCTTCCTGAATGCCCTCGAACTCGCCAATGGGCATGCCGAACTGGCGACGAATACGTGCATAGGCACCGGTCGTCATGCTTGCCATCTTGGCACCACCGATACTTGCTGCCGGCAGTGAGATCGAGCGACCTACAGACAGGCAATTCATCAGCATGATCCAGCCTTTGCCGATCATCTCTTCGCCGCCGATCAGATAATCGAGCGGGATGAACACATCCTTACCCGAATTGGGCCCGTTCATGAACGCTGCGTTGAGTGGGAAATGACGATTGCCGATTTCCACGCCGGGTGTGTCGGTGGGAATCAGTGCCAGGCTGACGCCTCGCTCCTCCTCGTCGCCGAGCAGGCCATCTGGATCGTAAACCTTGAACGCCAGTCCCAGGAGGGTGGCTACCGGACCGAGCGTGATATAGCGCTTCTCCCAGGTTACCTTCAAACCTATTACTTCCTCGCCTTGCCACTGGCCCTTACAGACGATGCCGCGGTCGGGCATCGCGCCAGCATCGGAACCGGCCTCGGTAGACGTCAGCGCGAAGCAGGGGATATCTTCGCCACTGGCAAGACGTGGCAGATAGTGGTTCTTCTGCTCTTCGGTACCGAACTGCATCAGCAATTCGGCCGGACCGAGTGAGTTGGGCACCATTACGGTTGAACCCAGGTCGCCACTGCGGCTGGCCAGTTTCATGGTGATCTGCGAATGCGCGTAGGCAGAAAATCCTTTACCGCCGTACTCCTTGGGAATGATCAAGCCGAAGAAGCCGTTGCTACGAATGAATTTCCAGACATCAGCTGGCAGATCCTGCAGCTCGGTGGTCACTTCCCACTCATCGGTCATGCCGCAGACTTCTTCCACCGGACCGTCGATAAAGGCCTTTTCTTCCTCGCTGAGGACCGGCTTGGGAAAGCTGTGCAGTTTGTTCCAGTCCGGACGGCCGGTGAACAGCTCGCCGTCCCACCATACGGTTCCGGCCTCGAGCGCTTCCTGCTCGGTGTCTGATATGGGGGGCAGAACTTTCTTGAACCACTTGAACAGCGGCTTGCTGATGAACGAGCGGCGCCAGTCCGGCATGTTGAGCGGGATTGCGATGCCGAGAAAGACAGCCCAGAGCACCAGGTCGAGTAGCCAGTGCGCGGACGAGAATACCGTCATTGCCAACAGATAGACGCCAACAGCGATGCAGCTGTTAAGCAGGCCTGCGCGTATATACGCCAGAACAGCAATACCCAGTACCAGGCCGACAAGCCATAGCAGGATCATCATTCAACACTCCTTGATTTCATTAATTCAGCTCTCAGCATAGTCGCTAGAGCCAACCAAGGGTAACCGTCTGATGTAACAGGATGAACTGGGATGCAAAAAATTGAGACAGATCAGTAAAGGGCGCGCGCCAAAGCCGGAGCGCGCCCGAACACTTTTCTAGTCGGGGATCGCCAGATTGCCGGTGTCGGACTCGATGGTCCTGCCGGCAAGATAGTAGTGGATCGCAGCCCAGATGTTGATGAAGGCGGCACCCAGCAGCGCATAGCGCAGACTGTCGTTGTCGAACCAGACGCGCATGACGTCACTGGCGATACCAATCAGCTGCGGTCCAAAGCCCAGGCCGACCAGGTTGAGCACAAAGAGCATGATGGCCGAAGCCAGTGCACGGCTGCGCAGCGGTGTAAGACTCTGAATCATCGCAAAGCTGGGCCCGAGGTAGAAGGCGCCGAGGAAAGCAGCGGGCATATAGACGACCAGCGCCCAGAAGGTGCTGTCGATCAGATAGAAGCTGACAATGAAAGGTATTGCCAGGATCTTCGCCAGGCCGACGATCCAGGCGTTCCAGGCCTGGCGACGGGCAGCAAGCTTGTCCGCCAGGATGCCCCCAATGTAGGCGCCCAGGCCGCCAACGATGCCCATCACCGGCCCCAGGAACATGCCCACCTGGCCGGGTGTGAGGCCGTGGCTGCGGATCAGGAATGCCGGACCCCAGACGATACTGCCATAGCCCACCAGGGCGGTCAGGGTGACGCCGATGACCACGTGGCGTGTGGTTCGAACGCGCCAGAGCACAGCGAACCCGGCCTTGACATTGACCTTGGCCAGGGCTGCGGGCGGGGCACCGCCATCGGCGTAGCCGCGCGGCGGTTCGATCATGGTAAAGCGCACCAGTAAAGCGATCGCCAGACCTGGCAGGCCGACCACGAAGAAGGCTGCGCGCCAGCCCCACCATTCGGCCACGAAGCCGCCGACCATAAAGCCGATCATGATGCCGAAGTACACGCCCAGGGCGTAGATGGACATGGCGCTGGAGCGCTGCTCCTTCGGATACAGGTCCGACAGCATGGAGTGTGACGGCGGGCTGGAGCCTGCCTCGCCGATGCCCACGCCGACCCGGGCGGCGGCGAGTTGCCAGAAGTTCTGTGCCAGGCCGCAGATTGCGGTCATCAAGCTCCAGATGCCGATGGACCAGGCAATGATGTTACGGCGGTTGGAGCGATCAGCCCAGACCGCGATCGGGATGCCCAGAGTGGCGTAGAAGAGGGCAAAAGCAATACCCGAAAGAAAGCCCAGCTGTGTGTCAGAGAGCAGCAAGTCAGCCTTGAGGGGTTCTATCAGGATGCCGACAATATTGCGGTCGACGTGACTGGAGGTGTAAGCCACCACCAGCAGGAAAAGGGCATAGCGGCGGTAGGCCGGCGTAATCCGTACAACGCCGTCTGTTGTCTCTGGCGAGGGTGTCATGCATGTCTCCGATTGTTATTAGAAGGACACTTTTGTTGTTGGCAAATCATAGGGCTGGACGAGAAAACGCACAATTGACCGGGCAGTCAGTTTTGTAGCAGATTTGTAGCTGTTTCCGGCGCAGGGGCGACCGCCGCTTGGCCTCACTCTTGATTTTTCCTGTACGTGACCCCATATAGGCCCATTCGATCGCCTAGACGGGAAGCCATGCATGACGTCAGCAATTAGTATTCGGGGTCTGCACAAGACCTACGGGAACAGTTTTCAAGCTCTCAAGGGAGTCGATCTGGAAGTGCAACAGGGCGATTTCTTTGCATTGTTGGGTCCCAACGGCGCCGGCAAATCGACCACCATCGGGATTCTCTCCTCACTGGTCAACAAGACTTCGGGGCAGGTCAGCGTATTCGGCCATGACCTGGATACTGATCTGATGGACGCCAAGCGCTGCATCGGCATCGTGCCGCAGGAGTTCAATTTCAGCCAGTTTGAAAAAACCATGGATATTCTGGTCAATCAGGCTGGCTATTACGGGATTCCGTTACGTGAAGCGAAAGAGCGCGCCGAGCGTTATCTCAAGCGCCTCGGTCTGTGGGACAAGCGTGACGAACCTTCGCGCATGCTGTCCGGTGGCATGAAACGGCGGTTAATGATCGCCCGCGCGCTGATTCACGAGCCCAGGTTGCTGATTCTCGATGAACCCACCGCCGGGGTGGATATCGAGATTCGCCGGTCGATGTGGCAATTTCTGCAGGAAATAAACGCCCGCGGCATCACTATCGTGCTGACCACGCATTACCTGGAAGAAGCCGAGCAACTGTGCAAGAACATTGCGATCATCGACAAGGGACGCATCATCCATAACACCAGCATGCGCGAACTGTTGCTTGAACTGCATACCGAGACCTTTCTGCTCGATTGCCAGACGATAATGGACGAGCCGCCGGAGCTTAAAGGCTACCCCTGCAGCCTGCTGGATGAACATACGCTGGTGGTGCAGGTGGAAAAAAGCCAGGGGCTCAATGCGTTGTTTGCCCAGTTGAACGACAAGGGTCTGCACGTGCTCAGCATGCGCAATCGCAGTAACCGGCTGGAAGAGCTGTTTCTGGCCCTGGTCGATGAGAATACCGAAAAAGCAAAAGGGGCCGCCTGATGAACCACTGGCGCACTACCTGGGTGGCTTTCAAGACCATCCTGTTCAAGGAAATCCGCCGCTTCACCCGCATCTGGCCCCAGACCCTGCTGCCGCCGGGTATCACCATGGCGCTGTACTTCGTCATTTTCGGCAACCTGATCGGCAGCCGGATCGGGACCATGGATGGTTATGCCTACATCGATTACATCGTGCCGGGCCTGATCATGATGGCGGTAATCACCAACAGCTACTCGAACGTGGTCTCTAGCTTTTTCAGCACCAAGTTCCAGCGCTCGATCGAGGAGCTGATGGTCGCGCCAGTGTCGCCGCATACCATTTTGCTGGGTTACGTTTTTGGCGGAGTGGCGCGAGGGCTGGCGGTGGGGTTGATCGTGACTATCATGTCACTGTTCTTCACCCGGCTGCAGGTCCAGCATCTGGGGCTGACCATTGCGGTGGTGTTCCTCACGTCACTGGTCTTTGCCCTGGGCGGCTTCATCAATGCGGTGTTCGCCAAGACCTTCGATGATATTTCGATCATTCCGACCTTCGTGCTCACGCCGCTCACTTACCTGGGCGGCGTTTTCTACAGCATCAGCATGTTGCCTGAGTTCTGGCAGAAGGTATCGATGATCAATCCGATCCTGCACATGGTCAACGCGTTTCGCTACGGTATCCTCGGCGTGTCGGACATACCCATTGGCGTGGCGCTGACATTGATGAGCGTGTTCATCGTTCTGCTCTATTCGATCAGCTACTGGCTGCTGTCGCGTGGCATTGGCATGCGGCAATAGCTGTATTCACCGGCTATGCTGGTCTGCAGTCAGGGTGGGGAGTATCATCCCCGCCTGTCTGCAAGGAGATACACCATGACCCGGCATCCCGCTGACCAGTCACCCCTGGGCAAGAGCAGCGCTTATGTGAGCGTTTATACCCCCTCGCTGCTGTTTCCGATTGCGCGTGAGCCGAAATGGCAGGAGCTGGGCCTGGATGCGGATAAGCTGCCGTTTCATGGTGCCGATATCTGGAACTGTTACGAGCTGTCGTGGCTGACGCCTTCAGGCAAGCCCGCGGTTGCCGCAGCCGAGTTCGTATTTCCGCTGAAGGCCAGGCGGATCGTCGAATCGAAGTCCCTCAAGCTGTATCTGAATTCGTTCAACCAGACCGTCTTTCGCGACCGCGCAGAGGTGTTGCATACCCTGGAATCGGATCTGAGCGTGGCTGCACAGGGGCCTGTAATGGTGCGGCTGTTTACCATGGCCCAGCTTCACGCGGGCGGTATGGCGCAATTACCGGGTGACTGTATCGATGATGCTGAAGCGGAAATTGACTGCTATGAATATGACGCTTCCCTGCTGGCCCTGGCTGATGCAGGGGGGCTGGCTCGCGAGGCGTTGCATAGCCATCTGCTCAAATCCAATTGCCCGGTGACCGGCCAGCCGGATTGGGCCAGTATTTCGATCGCCTACAGTGGCAAGCGGCTGGACCGCTCGGCGCTGCTGCGCTACCTGGTCTCGTTCCGCCAGCATGCTGATTTTCACGAGCAGTGTGTGGAAAGGATTTTTACCGATGTGCTGCCGCTGCTCGGTGAGGGGGCAGAGTTGACGGTCTATGCGCGTTATCTACGCCGTGGTGGCCTGGATATCAATCCCTACCGGTCCACCGCGGCGAGCTTCCCTGAAAACCTTCGGCTGGCCCGCCAGTAGATACTTCCAGTTTTTATATACCCATATCCGACAGCGCCTGGACGACGCGGTGCAAGGTTGCTGCCACTGTCGGGTGGCGGGCATAGAAATGCTCGATAGACAGATTCACGCTGTCGACCAGGTTGGTGTCTTCCATGTCGGTGTCGTGTTGTACGGCCAGCAAGCGTGCCTCAATGCGGTCAGCCAATTGTTGCAGTGATTCACGTTCTTCCGGTGAAAGCGGTTCATCGGTCTCTGCCAGTATGCGCTGCAGATTCTCTAGCTGATTCTTCAATTGTTGCGCGGGCATGGGGTGCTCCTGTGATAATCATCGGTCTAAGGGCACTATAGCTGGCTGGGGCGCTCACGTCTCGCTGTCACGCGCCGCCAGATACCGATGGGGTTGCGGGTTGAACCGATGAAATCGCGGTGGCTTTTGCATTACACTTACGCTGTAATTACTTCGAAAACCGCCGCGGAGCGCGTCCACGCCGGATCCAGAACCAGGGAGAATCGTTATGAAGGTGTTGTCGTTTACATTGCGTATGGTGCTGGCGGGGACGCTATCGATAGCCGGAACGGCCACGGTCATGGCCCAGGAAGATTATGACGATTACGCGGCCAACTCCGTCACCCCCGACCCATGGGAGCCAGTCAATCGGGTGATCTTCAGTTTCAACGACACTCTTGATCGCTTTACCCTCAAGCCTGCGGCAAAAGCCTATGATCGCTTTGTACCCGAGCCGGTCAGCGACAGCATCAGCAATGTTTTCAGTAATCTGGGCGAGCCGCGTAATCTGGTTAATGACACCTTGCAGGGCAAGTTCCACGATGCCGGCATCGACACTGCGCGTTTCCTGCTCAATTCAACCGTAGGTGTTCTCGGTGTATTCGATGTAGCCACGAGGATGGGGCTGCAGCGCAACGACGAAGATTTTGGTCAGACCCTTGGCGCCTGGGGCGTTCCCAGCGGTCCGTACATAGTGTTACCGCTGCTGGGTCCGAGTACCCTGCGCGACGGCAGCTCGCGGATACCTGAAAGTTACGCCGGTTACAGCTACAACGATCAGATAGATCACGTACCCACCCGCAATACCGCCATCGGTACCGATCTGATCGACACGCGTGCAAGCTTGCTCGCGCGCGAGGAGATGATCAGAGGCGACCGCTATCGGTTTGTGCGCAATGCATTCCTGCAAAACCGCGAGTTCCAGGTCAAGGACGGAGAGGTCGAAGACCCCTTCTGATCATTTGAGTGCGTTGAAATACACGCCGACAATGAATTGCCCGTTGTCCACTGCCTCGCAACGCATCACCTGACCTTCTGCTTCCAGCCCCTGGAGGCCGGGGGTCGGGGAGGGGATCGACAGGCTCAGATGAGCGCTTTCCGGTAGCGGCCGGTCCAGTACGAGTTGCACTCCCTGGCTTGAGAGATCCTGGCAATCGGCCTCGATCTTCTCGTCGCCCTCATGCAGTGTCAGAATCGCCCGAGCCTCGACCTTCATCCGGATGAAGTCGCGCTTTTCCCTGTACTGCTGGTCATGAAATGACATGCGATGACTCCCATACTTGATATGCTGTAGCGAAGCCTGACTGGCTGCTTTTCGGGTTTCGCTTGCCATCGCTATCGTAGTTCCCCGGTCTGTCGCACACAAGCGTTCTGGCACGATGCCGTGACGGTTGCCTGGGCAAGCGGATGGGAGTACTGTTTGGCCCTTGAAAACGTCAGGTTACCTGGCCTCGATACACACACCCTGTGGCCCACAGCCTGCTCAGCTGTGGCGCATTGACGTAGGGACTCTATGCAGCTTACTGGCACCACCTTGCTGGTTATTGACGATGACGAAGCTTCCCGGCGCGACATCGCCACCCGATTGCAGAACTGCGGCTTTGACGTGCTGCAGGCCGGCAGCGCGGCTGATGGACAGGAGCAATTGGCCTCGCAACGACCGGAGCTGATCCTCTGCAATTTGTACCTGCCAGAAAAAGACGGCTTCGCTGACGTGTTGCAGGCTGTATTGGCCAATCCTGAAACCTCATTAATTGTTATCGCACCTACCACGGATATGCCGCTGGCAGTCAAAGCGCTGCGCGCGGGCGCGCATGACTTCCTGATCAAGCCGCTGGTCGATACCGCGCTGGTCGAACTGGTGGTCAAGCGCACGCTGGACCAGAGTCGTCTGCGCAACGAGAATCGACGCATCCGCGAACGTCTGGAAGCCGCCAACCGTGAGCTCGAGGATCGCCTGCAGGAACTGAAGGATGATCAGGCAGCAGGGCATCAGGTACAGATCAATATGCTGCCCGAGAGTCCATGGGTCAGTGGCGAATACACGTTCGAGCGCCGTATCATCCCTTCACTGTATCTTTCGGGCGATTTCGTCGACTACTTTCGTATTTCCGAGACCCAGTTGGGCTTTTATTTGGCAGACGTGTCCGGCCATGGCGCCTCGTCGGCCTTCGCCACCGTCCTGTTGAAGTTCATGACCACGCGTTTGTTGTATGAACAGCGGCGTCAGGGCGACGGCAGTCCGATCGAGTTTCTGCCCTCTGATGTGCTTGAGCATATCAACCGCGGCCTGATCAACTGCAAACTTGGCAAGCATGTAACCATGCTCGGCGGCATAATTGATGAATCAAGTAACACGCTGACCTACAGTATCGGTGGTCATCTACCGCTACCGCTGCTTTACGCAAATGGCAAAGCACATTATCTGCAAGGCAAGGGCAGGCCAGTCGGATTGTTCGACGATGCGGTATATGAGAATCACAAGATAACGTTGCCGGATGCCTTCAGTCTGATTTTGTGCTCCGATGGGGTGCTCGATTGCATTGAAGGGGCTACCCTGAGGAATAAGGAAGCGCAGCTGCCCGGCTTGGTAGAACAATGCAATGGCAGCATGAAAGCGTTGCTGGGAAGCTTCGGCCTGCAGCCGGGCAAGGTTATGCCCGATGATATTTCACTTATGGTACTAAGCAGGAACCGCCAATGATGACCACTGGCAAGATCCAGTTTGCAGAGTCGGAAGGTACTTTCGTGCTCAAGTTCATCGGTGATGTGCGGTTGACCCTGTGCGCCGCCCTGGATGCCTATATCGAAAAGATATTCAGCGTGCTGACATTCAACGCCATCATCATCGATCTGACTGAAACAGACGGAATAGACAGTACTTCGCTGGGCCTGTTGGCCAAACTGTCGATTCTGTCGCGGCAGAAAGTCGGCTTTCTGCCCACCCTGGTATCAACCAAGGACGACATGAATCGACTGTTGCAGAGTATGGGGTTCGATCAGGTGTTCAATATCGTTTCCGAGATCACACCGACTGCGACCGAACTGGAAGATCTTCCTGGGCAGGCGTTATCGGAGGAGCTGGTGAAAGACAAGGTGCTTGAGGCCCATCGCATACTGATGAACCTCAACGAGCATAACCGCGAAGCGTTTCGCGACCTGGTCAGTGCCCTCGAATCCAATTGACTGATACTCGCTTGAGCGTTTAAGTACCCGGCGCTCTGCGCCAGGTATATCGGTCTAGGCCTGCACCGAACGCATGCGCAACAGTTCCTCGAGCTTGACCTGATCAGCGGCAAAGGCTCTTATGCCCTCGGCCAGTTTTTCGGTGGCCATTGCGTCCTCGTTATGTGCCCAGCGAAAGGTACTCTCGTCTAATCGTTCAAGCGGGTCTGACGAAGGCTGGGTAAGAATTTCCGATGGCTGCAGCTCGCCCTGCTCGACAGCCAGTTGCTGCAGCAGGGCGGGGCTGATGGTCAGGCGGTCGCACCCGGTCAGGGCCTCGATCTGTCCAGTATTGCGAAAGCTTGCCCCCATCACCACCGTGGCGTACTGATGTTGCTTGTAGTAGCGATAGATACGCGCGACAGATTGTACGCCCGGATCTTCCACGCCCTGGAAGTCACGACCTTCACTTTTCTTGTACCAGTCGTAGATGCGACCGACAAACGGCGAAATCAGGTACACGCCGGCATCGGCGCATGCCTGCGCCTGGGCAAACGAGAAGAGCAGCGTGAGATTGCACTGAATTCCTTCCTTTTCCAGCTCGGCAGCGGCCTGGATACCCTCCCAGGTGGAGGCAATCTTGACCAGTACACGGTCACGGGTCACTCCAGCCTCTTCGTAACGCTCGATCAGTCGGCGGGCCTTGCCCAGCGTCGCCGCGCGATCGAATGACAAGCGTGCATCAACTTCAGTCGACACCCGGCCGGGGACCAGCTTGGTAATCTCCGTGCCCAGTGCGACGGCGAAGGAATCGCAGGCTTCGGCCACCGGATCGAAGCCGCCGGCCGATGCCTTCAAGGCCTGATCGAGCATTTCGCTGTAGGCGCTTTGCTGGGCAGCTTTCAGCATCAGTGACGGGTTGGTAGTGGCATCCACCGGATGGTGGACGCGGATGGCTTCTATATCACCGGTGTCAGCGACGATTTGCGTGTGTTTTCGCAGGCTTTCGAGTTTGCTTGGCATTGTGGACAGACTCTTGGGATGTATGTTCTGACCATAACTCAAGCCTGCTGACGTGGGCAATCCCGGGGTTGCAGCCGGCGCTCCATGTCGCTGATCAGCTCATCGTAGAGCGCCAGCGGGTCATCGGTCTGGTGCAGCGCGCTGCTCAACTGCCGGCGAAAATGGCGTGCGCCTGGCAGGCCTTGGAATAATCCGAGGATGTGCCGCGTGACATGGTTCATTGCGCCGCCCTGATCGAGGTGGCTGACAATGTAAGGGCGCAGCGCTTCCAGCACGGAAATGCGCTCGGGGCGAGGTGTCGAATCGTTATAGAAGCGGCGATCCACCTCGGCCAGGAGGTAGGGATTGTGATATGCCTCCCGCCCGACCATGACCCCATCCAGCACGCGCATGTGCTGCTGCATCTCGTCCAGATCGGTCAGCCCGCCATTGAGAATAATCTCCAAGTGCGGGAAATCGGCCTTGATCTGGTGCACGACCTCGTAGCGTAGTGGTGGAATGTCCCGATTCTCCTTCGGTGACAGGCCCTCGAGAATCGCGATGCGAGCATGCACGATAAAGGTGTCACACCCCGCCTCATGTACCTGGCCGATGAAATCGCACAGCTGAGCGTAGCTATCATGGCCATTGATGCCGATCCGGTGCTTGACCGTCACCGGAATGGCACAGGCCTCGTGCATTGCCTTGACGCCCTCGGCCACCAGCGCCGGATGTGCCATCAGGCACGCTCCGATCATGTTGTTTTGCACCCGGTCACTGGGACAGCCGACGTTCAGATTCACCTCGGCAAAGCCGGCATCCTCGGCCAGCCCGGCGCAGGTGGCCAGCTCGGCCGGATTGCTGCCGCCCAGTTGCAGCGCCAGTGGCTGCTCAGCGGCGTTGAAGCCAAGAAAGCGTGAGCGGTCACCGTGAATCACCGCGCCGGTGGTGACCATCTCGGTATACAGCAACGCATGCTGGCTGATCAGCCTGGCGAAGAACCGGTAGTTTCTATCGGTCCAGTCCATCATCGGAGCCACGCAGAAGCGCCTGGACGGGCCGGGGCGTCGGATGATGGGGTTGGAGTGGTTTTCCTGCTGCATCTGTTTGCCTGTTGATCACAAGTTCGCTGCGGTTGCTGACGATTGCTGTCCGCTCATATAAGGAGGGCCCTAGTTTATCAGGAAAAACAGGGTTCCTGCCGCCAACGGTGATCTGGAAAAAGAGCATGTTATTTGTAACTTTTCGGGTGCCTACCGGTCGTAGCCTTTGAAACCAGAAAGACCGGTTTTCCGGATCAGTCAGTTTGAGGAGGTTTTATGCGTGTACTTAGTGGGTTGATTCTTTGTTCGGTACTGACATCGGTATCGGTCGGGAGCTTGGCGCAGGGGGTTCCCGGACAGGGACCCGGGATGATGAACCAGGAAACCAGGCAACAGATGCGGGAGAATATGTCCCAGATGCAGGAAATGATGCACCGCATGCCACAGGTCGAGTCCGAAGCTGAACGTCAGCGTTTGCTTGAGCAGCATATGGATTCCATGCAGAAACATATGAACATGATGCACGGTGGCATGATGGGTCAGGGCATGCACGGCCCGGGCATGATGGCTAACGGCCAAGGCATGATGGGCGACGCGATGATGGGAAGCGGTCAAGGCATGATGGGCAGCGGTGGGGGAAACAACCTCCCGGAGGTGGATGATTCCGAATCCACGACCCCTAATGACCAGCGCCTGCAGATGATGGAAAACCGCCTGGATCAGATGCAGCTGATGATGGAGCAGATGTTGGAGCATCAGGCGCGTAGCAAGAAATAGCGGCTTGCGAAAGGCCTCCGTGAAACCTCTCTTGGAGCTGAGTCCGGGTCTCCCGGCGTGGACTGCTACGCTGGTTCCTACCTACGGAAGACTTGAGGCCTATAAATGGAAAACAGCCAGCAGATAATCGTGATGGGCTCATCGGCGGGGGGGATCGAGAGCCTTATCACGCTGATAAAAGGCCTGCCTTCAAGGCTGGATGCGTCGATCTTTATCGTGCAGCATCTGTCGCCGAACTATAAGAGCACTATTCCGGAGATTCTTCAGGAATACTCGCCTTTTCCCGTAAGGCATCCCGATGATGGCGATGAGATCAAAAGTCGCACAATCTATGTTGCACCACCGGATCATCATTTGCTTATCGAAAAGGGACATGTTCTGGTCAAGCGCGGGCCGAAGGAAAATCGGTTTAGGCCTTCCATTGATGCGCTATTTCGCTCGGCAGCTTACAGCTATAGGTCGCGCGTAGTGGGTATCGTGCTTTCGGGTGCGCTTGATGATGGCACCTCTGGATTATGGTCAGTAAAGCGGCTTGGCGGTATGACCATGGTGCAATTGCCGGCCGATGCGGCTTTTGACTCCATGCCGTTGAGTGCGCTGGATCAGGTAGAGATCGACTACTGTGTGCCTGCGCGTGACATGGGAAAATTGCTCGCGACTTTGCGAATGCCCGCTAAGACTGCCAAAGCGGAGTCTTCGGCGATTGTTGAGCGTGCCGGGGTGGAAACCAGCATTGCCAGCGATGGGGATGCGTTCCGCAAGGGCATCATGGACGCCGGCAAGCTGACACCCTTTACCTGTCCTGAGTGTCATGGCGTACTGGTACAGATCGATGAGGACGGGATCTCTCGTTTTCGCTGCCACACCGGGCACGGTTACACTCGGGCGGCGCTGCTGTCGGAGGTCGTGCAGCGTATCGAGGAGACCTACTGGATCTCGATGCGTAGCCTGGAAGAGGCAGCGATGCTGCTTGAACACACTGCCGGCTCTCTGGATGTGCAAGGCAATGGCGAGGCAGCGAAGCTGTTTCGGCGGGAGGCAGTGATCGCTACCGATGAGTCGCGAGAATTGCGCGAAACGCTGCTGCGCAGGACGCGTTTCACCGGCGAGAACCTCTTCGGTTACAAAAAAGAGGACTGAGTGCAGCCGCGAATGCCCCCTCAGGACTCAAGCCCCAGGCGCTGGTGCCACTCCGCAATCGACTCTTCGGGATACTCGTCAAAGTGCTGGTCCTTTGGCTGAATCGGCACTTCGACCCATGAAGCCTTTGATCCCAGCATCGAATGGGTATGTTCCGGCGGCGCTGGCAAGGGTGTGTCGATCGCAGAGGCAAATGGATGGATCAGCTCAGGCCATTCGGGACTGAATAACCAGAGCGCAC
>NZ_JBFGFI010000019.1:0-47459 GCF_041579695.1 Halopseudomonas sp. | reverse complement strand
CCGCAAGGCATGCTCTGACTCAATCGGGCTTTCCGTTGCTTCAAGGCAAGGCAAGTCGACCCAAAAGGTAGACCCCTGACCCAGCGTCGAATCGAACCCGAGCTCGCCACCCATGTGCTCAATAAGCTCTTTGCTGATCGCAAGTCCCAGTCCGGTGCCCCCTTTTTTGCGTTGGTCAGACGAATCCGCCTGGGCAAAACGCTGAAAGACTTTGGGTTTGAAGGCATCAGAAATACCCTCTCCTGTATCTGACACACGGATACGTATGCGTTCGCCACGCAGGCGGGCGTCCAGGGCAACATGCCCGCCCTGGGACGAAAACTTGATCGCATTGGACAACAGGTTGATCAACACCTGTTGCAGCCTCTGCGGATCGACATTGATCAATACCTCAGGAACCTGCGCGGATGAGTCCAGAATCACCTGCTGATCCGGCGCGTATTGCACAATAGCGACAAGGGCCTGGTTCAGTTGCTCTGCCAAGCTCACCTTCTGGTAGTCGAAATGCAGCTTTCCCGCCGCAATTTTTTCGATATCCAGCAGATCGTTGATCAGGTTGGTGAGACGTTGGCTGTTATTGTGAGCGAGGGCCACCATTTCCTCTGCTCGCTGTGGCATGCCGTCGAGTGCACCGGATCTGAGCATGCCCAGGGCACCCGAAATAGACGTCAGGGGCGTACGCAGTTCGTGGCTTACTGTAGACACGAACTCACTTTTGATTTGCTCAAGGTGCTTGCGCTCCGATACATCCTCGGCGATTCCGAGGTACCCCTCGATGCTATCGTCCGCATTGCGAATAATGGAAATCACAAGCCGCACCGGCACGCGCTGGCCACCACGTGTTATGTAGGTCCATTCACGTGGATGCCGGCGACCTTGCTCCGCCTCATGCACAAAGACCCTGAATCCCTCAATATCAAAACCATAGTGCGCGGTCAGCTCTTTGCCTACCCGTGATACTTCTTCCGGATCATGCAGCAACGCGGGCGTCTCCCGGCCAACCATCTGCTCTGCGGTATAGCCCAGCAGGCGCTGCGCACCCGTGTTGAATAGGGTAATAACGCCTTGGCTGTCAGTAGCGATAATGCTGAAATCTTCTGCTGCATCCAGTACAGAAGACAAGAGACCATTGGCCTCGGCCAACTCCCGGGTCCTGGCTGCGACACTCTTGACCAGCCGACCGCGGGAATCGTGCAGCACCTGGACACTGGAGGCCATCTCGCTGCCCAGATGGTTAAGTGCCGTGGACATCTGATCGAATTCATGCACGATACTACCCGAAACAGGCGAAAACTGGCCCGCGCGCACGCCTCGTTCGATATGTTGACTGGCATTGGCCAGGCGTATTATAGGATGACTCAGAAGCCGACTGATCACCCAAGCCAACAGAATCGAAAACATGAATATGCCGACCAACAGGGTGAACTTCGACAGGCGTTTGATTTCCATTGCCTGCACCAGGGACGCGGCAGACTCTTCAACGCGCACATACCAGCCCGGCATCACCTCCAGAGGCAGACGGACCCAGTAATACCCCTCCCGCCAGCGCTGTACCGCATTGTATTCACCCCCTGGCAACCAGATCCTCAGGCGCTCCAGAGAGCTGGGATGTTCTGGGACCAGACCCGGCGCGGCAGAGTGCGGCTGAGCGCCAATAGCTACCCCTTCCACACCGTCCTTTTCCAGCGCGATGGTCAAGGTAGGGAACATGCTCTGCACGCGCGACAGATGCGCATCCAGTCTGTTAGCTGCATCAGAGTCGGACTGCAGCCTGTTCTCGAAAATGGCTGCAATCCCACTGAGCTTTTCCAGCACAGCACTTTCCAGCGTATACCGCTGATTGTGGGCATCTACCAGTATTGGGGTCATGCCTGCCAACAAGATAGCCATCAACATGCTCTGAAAAATAATCCACGACAGTGACAACTGGGCTAATTGCCTGCGTCGATAACTGATAAGCAAAATGACCAAACCGGCCAGCAAAGCATTGAACATCCCATTGACTGCTTGCTTGAGGGCAATGAGTGCAACAACGGACCCTGGCATATCAGCGATCACCCAATAGATGATGACGACCAGGGGAATACCGATCATCGCCCAGTAGACCAGATCGGCTATCACCAGATTTTTCAGATGGTGTCTATGATACAACCAGGCTACGAACAGCCCCTCAAACATAAACCCGGGAATCGCCAACGGCTGTCCCCACAACGCCAAGGTATAGAGGGAGCCGACGAACGCCACCACGACAGCAGCCCATATCCCCAGATACACGACCGCCAGCATCACGGCTGCCGAACCGAAAATAAGATCAATACCGAATAACAACGGTACGCTCAGCCAGTTGCCCAGCAGAGCCAGCATGCAAAGCACCAGCAATCCGAGCCCTTTGCCAAAAACGCGGCTATCGCTATTGGGCCGTGCAAACATCCTGTGTCTCCTTGCATTCGCGGAACGCTACCCAGAAACAACTCCCCCCCGGAATGGCGGACTCGAAGCCGATGCGACCGTCCATTTGTTCCGTCAGCTCCTTGCTGATAGCCAAGCCCAGACCGGTACCCGCCTGGCGTCGATTATCACTGCCGTCTGCCTGGGCAAAACGCTGGAACATTTGAGTGTAAAAACTGGGTGGTATACCCGCTCCCTGATCGGTAACGCTGATTCGGACAGAGTCAGAAGTGTGACTGATCCCAACATCCACCCTGCCGCCAATGGGTGAGAACTTGATCGCATTGCTGAGCAGATTGGTCAGTACCTGCTGAAAACGCGAGGCGTCTACCCAGATACTGAGCGCCGTGGAGGGATCATACGTAATCTCCACTTGCTGCTGGTCTGCCAATGCCTGAATGTCCCCAATACCGGTTCGTATCAGATCCGCGACCGAATGGCAGGCCGGGTAGAGGGCTATGCGTCCTGCCATCAGTTTCTCGATGTCGAGTAGATCGTTGACCAGTTGCGACAATCGCCGGCTGTTGTTGAAAGCAATATCAAGCAGGGGCCGCAATGCATCTGGAACGGCGCCAATAGAGCCTGAGCGCAACAGACCGATCGCGCCGGAGATTGCCGTCAGCGGGGTGCGCAGCTCGTGGCTGACCGTGGAAATAAATTGATTTTTCAAGGTTTCATTACGCAGCCTGTCGCTCACATCCTCTGCCACGCCCAGATAACCTCGAACATCACCATCACTGCCTCGGATGGCGCTCACCACTACCTGAACCGGAATCAGATGCCCGTCCCTATGCCTGTAGTGCAGCATCAACACTTCTTCGACGCCCTGCTGCGCGCGCAAAGTGAACACTTCATCACCCACCAACGGCCGTCCCAGCTCGATTTCCATCGCGTGCGCCCGCTCACGGATGGCGTCAGACAGCAGGAAAATACCGGGCTTCTGCTTGCCTACCATGTCGTCAGCGGGGTGACCCAGCATCAGTTCCGCTCCCTTGTTGAAGAGCATGATGACTCCCCGCGCATCCGTGGCTACGATAGCAAATGAACGTGCCGCGGCCAGGACTGAGTCAAGCAGGTCATGACTTTGGAGCACCTCTGCGGTGCGTTTTCTGACTTCAGAATCAAGCTGGTCCAGCAGATTGCGTTGCCAGACAAGCCGCACGAACAATCCAATGAGAATGGCCAGAAACAGAGCCATTGAAACTGCCAGTGCTCGGTACCACCCCAGTTTACCGGGACGCGCATCGGGCGCTTGAATAGCCATCTGCCATTGGGTACCAGGGACCCTTATCGGAAGTACATCCAGTGGCTGATCAAAAAAAGTCTGGGAGCCAAAGAATACGTTGCCAGGCTGACCGTCGACCCCTGCATGACGCAAAGCGATAGCGGGCGCCAGTTCGTCGGCGGCAGACCTGAGGTAATCGAACAGACTGTCTGCATCAATGACCGTGCTGAGCAACCCCCAGTAGGTGTCCTCGATAAAAATCGGTGCACGGTAGATAAGGCCTCGACCACCTTGTACCAGTTGCAGGGGACCGCTTAGCAAGCCCTCCCCGGTAGTCTGCATTTTCTGGATGGCAGGCCACTGGTCAGGAAGATCTGCATAGTTCAGGCCGATAGCATTCTCATTACCGGCCAGCGGAAACACCCATGTAATTCGATTGCCCGGCGCAATCCCGATATTACGAAAGTGTCGCCCACGCTCATAAACCAACGACAGAATGCGCTGTATTTCACGCGGATCGAGGACGCCGTCGCGCGCGACAATATAGGACTCGACACCAGTAGCCAGGAATGCGGCGTTGTTGATCTCGGATTCCAGCAGGGCTCTTAACCGACTCGCGTCCTTCAGGGTCGCGCGTACTTCATCATCGGCCTGCTCATTGCGATAGCTCTGCAGACCATACTCCAGCGGAATCATCAGGCACACAAAAAGGCCAGCCACCATCAACCAGAAGCTCCCTATACGGGAAATTTGATGGCTCGCTGTCACGCCGGCATTCTCGAAGGACCGGCCGTTGACGCAGGGAAATCCACATGGAAGCGGGCCCCCTGACCTGGATCTGAGTCGAAACTGATAAAGCCTCCCATCTTTTCCACCAATTCCCGAGTGATTGCCAGACCGAGTCCGGTCCCGCCCCGCTGACGGCTGTCGGAGGCATCGGCCTGGGAAAACTTGTCGAATATCTGATCGTGGAACTGGGGATCAATGCCCATCCCCTCATCGGCGACGGTCAACCGAACGCCGCCACCATAATGCTGACTGGTCACCAGGACGTCACCCCCCGTTGGCGAAAACTTGATCGCATTGGACAACAGATTGGCCAATACCTGCTGCAATCTACCCGCGTCAACACAGACCTGCGTATCTCCGGCGAGATTGAGCGTCCGCAGACTCACATCATACTGAAGCGCGTAGGGTTGATTTTCTACCAGCGATATCGCCACCAATGTCTTCAGCACATGCCATTGCAGATCGAAGCTCATCTTGCCAACCAGCAACTTCTCCATATCCAGCACATCATTGATCAGAACAAGCAGGCGATGACTGTTTCTGTCAGCTACGGCCATCATGTCTTGCGCGGTGTCCGGTAACGCGCCCAACGCGCCGGATGCCACAAGCGAGATCGCGCCTCTCAGTGCCGTCAGGGGAGTACGCAGTTCATGACTGATAGTGGAGATGAAATCATCTTTCATACGCTGCATGCGCTTGCGTTCAGAGATATCTTCGATTATTGACCAGATAAATTTTTGCCCGCCAGCATCGTGTATGACCATACCGTTGAGCACCACGGGATAGCGACTGCCATCCTTGCGGATATACTCCTTTTCGTAGGGTCCATAACGCCCGGTTTCCTCCATACTGCGCAATTGCTCGTGCTCCTGAGCAGCATATTCCTCTGGCGTCACCTGCCAATAGCTCAAAGTGGCAAATTCCTCGCGGGTATAGCCGGCTGGAGCCAGCAAAGCTGGATTCATCTCGATGAAGGCCCCGGTATCGAAATCGTTCAAGGCGATACCGTAAGGCGACAATTCAAACAGGCCGCGCAACCGGGCTTCGCTCTGACCCAGGGCGAACTGGGCCTGAACCTGTTCGCTGACATCGGCATGGGTACCCGCCATCCAGAGCGGCTGGCTATCTCCCGCGCGGCTGACCAGGCGACCCCGATCGTGGACCCAGACCCAATGGCCGTCTTTGTGGCGCATCCGACAATGCACATCATAGAATGCGGCCTCGCCCTTAAAATGCGCCTGAAGGGCTCGGCTAGACTCCTCGAAGTCATCGGGATGCGCCAGGGCCATCCAGGTGTCAATATTGACCGGAGAAAGCTCTTCAAGGGTGTAGCCGACGATCGCTGCCCAGCGTTCGTTGAACACCGTTTCGCCAGTTTGCACGTTCCATTCCCAGGTACCGATGTTGGTGCCTTCTATCACAGACGCGAGACGTTGCTCCGCCAGTTCGGCGCGGAGCAATTGCTTTTCCAGCCGAGCCTGGCGTATCTCCAGCTCGACCTGATCAGCCAGGTCGCGCAGAACCTGCCCGTCCTCGTCTGACAGCGTGCGTGGCCGGGGATGGATCAGGCACAAAGTGCCTATCCTGTGGAGTTCGCCCGACAACTCATGCGCCTCATGCAATGGCGCACCCGCATAAAAGCGTATGTGTGGTGCATCTGTTACCAGAGGATTGTCAGCAAACCGCTGGTCGGTTGCCGCATTGTTCACAATGAAGAGCTCATCCTGCAGAATGGCGTGACCACAGAAGGACAGATCCCGATCTGTCTGCGCAACATTCAGGCCCTGACGGGATTTGAACCATTGAAGATCATCCGCTACCAGAGAGATGAGGACGGTATCCACGCCGAAAACTCGCTGTGCCAGTCGGGTGATTCTGTCGAACCGCGGCTCCGCTGCAGTGAACAGCAGGGCGGAATGCTCGAGCGCCTCTAGACGTGACGTCTCATTTTCAGGCTTTTCTGGTGGCTGCATCAATGCCTCTTGGGCGACAGGACGATTTTTGTTTCAGACAGATTAAGCGCAAAAGAGTCTGCTTGCCTATTCAGCCCGTGTCTCAGGCACCAATAGGTACGTCATCGCAAGCCGACCAGACTTTATATCGGCAGCCGCGCAACGGAAATGAGGTGAGAGGCACGGTTTCAGACCAATATCGCATTCTTTGCCAGCAAATCCAGCAGACCCTGCTCGTCCAGTACCGGCACCTTCAACTCTTCGGCCCTGGCCAGTTTGCTGCCGGCCCCGGGGCCGGCGACTACGCAATGGGTCCTGGCCGACACACTGCCCGCCACCTTGGCGCCAAGACTCTCCAGATATTCCTTCGCGACATCGCGTGAAAAGGTCTCCAGCGTACCGGTCAGCACCCAACTCTGACCCGCCAACGGCAGGCTGTCGGCCTTGGCGCGCGGGCTCTCCCAGTGCATGCCGAACTCGCGCAGCTGCGCCTCGATCGCTTCGGCGCGCTGGCGGTTTTCAGTATCCTGAAAAAAACCACGCAGGCTCTTGATTGCCTTGTCGTTCAGACGATCGACCTGCTTCAGATCGAGCCAGTCGGCTTCGATCAGCTGTTGCAGATTGCCGAAGGATTTCGCCAGGCGCTCGGCGCTGGTGCTAGCCACGTAGGGGATTTCCAGCCGGGCGATAAACTCGGCGAATGAGACACTGGCGGCGAATTCCGGCGCAAGGCTGCCTTCCTCCTGCACGTCGACGCCATTGGCCCGCAGTTGCTTGATTACCTGCTGGTTGTGCTCGTCATCGAAGAACGCATGAATCTCATGGGCGACCTCGCCACCGACATCGGGCAGATAGACCAGCACCTCCGGCAGCGCCTTGCTGATCCACTCGAGCGAGCCAAAGGCGCGGGCCAGCAGCTTGGCGGTTTCCTCGCCGACGTCCGGAATACCCAGCGCATAGACAAAACGGGCCAGAGACGGCTGCCGGCTGGCGTTGATCGAGTCGATCAGGTTGTTCGCCGACAGCTCGGCGAAGCCTTCCAGCGTCAGTACATCGTCGGCCTTGAGCCTGAACAGATCGGCAGGTGAATGCACCAGTTGATGATCGACCAGTTGCTCGACGCTCTTTTCGCCCAGGCCGTCGATATCCATCGCCCGGCGGGAGACGAAGTGAATGATCGCCTGCTTGACCTGCGCCTGGCAGGTGAGCCGGCCGACGCAGCGCAGAACCGAGCCTTCAGTGTAGGTCTCGCGGCCCTTGCTGCGCTTGACGATCTGCGTGCGCTCCACGTCCGAGCCACACACCGGGCAGAGCTTTGGCACGGGTATCGGCCTGGCGCCTTCCGGGCGCCGCTCGAGCACCACCTGGACCACCTGGGGGATAACGTCACCGGCACGGCGGATCACCACGCTGTCGCCAATCATCACGCCCAGGCGTTCAATTTCATCCATGTTGTGCAAGGTGGCGTTGGATACCGTCACGCCACCCACCGATACCGGCCGCAGGCGTGCGACTGGAGTGACTGCACCCGTGCGGCCCACACGGAACTCGACATCCTGCAGCTCGGTCATCTCTTCCTGGGCCGGAAACTTGAAGGCAACGGCCCAGCGCGGTGAACGCGCAACAAAACCCAGCACCTTCTGCTGCTCCAGGCTATTGAGCTTGAATACGATACCGTCGATGTCGTAGGCCAGAGTATCGCGCTTCTCACCAAGCATCCTGTAGTAGTCCAGGCAACCCTGGACCGAGTCGACCAAACGCATCTCGGCATTGATCTTCAGGCCCCAGTCGCGCACGCGCAGCAGGATCTCGTGCTGGTTATCCGGCAGCTCGCCACCTTCCACCCGGCCGTAGCCGTATGCGCAGAATTCCAGCGGTCGCTGGGCGGTGATGCGTGAGTCGAGCTGCCGCAGACTGCCGGCCGCGGCGTTACGCGGATTGGCGAAGCTCTTGCTGCCCTCCTCCCGGGCCCGCTCGTTGAGTTGCTCGAATCCCCTGCGCGGCATGTAAACCTCACCGCGCACCTCAAGCACCTGCGGCCAGCCGCTGCCCTGCAACTTGAGCGGAATGTTGCGGACAGTGCGGATGTTGCTGGTAACGTCTTCGCCGGTAGCGCCATCGCCACGCGTGGCCCCGCGCACCAGTGCGCCATTCTCATAGAGCAGGCTGACTGCGAGACCATCGAGCTTGGGCTCGCAAACGTATTCGATTTTCCTGTCGCCGCTCAGCCGCTGACGCACCCGACGGTCAAAGTCGTAAAGATCATCATCGCTGAAGGCATTGGCCAGGCTGAGCATGGGCACTTCGTGCTGTACCTGGCTGAACGACGGCGACGGCTCGCTGCCCACCCGCTGCGTCGGCGAATCCTGGGTGACCAGCTCGGGGAACTGCTCCTCGATAGCGCGCAACTCATTGAACAGCCGGTCGTACTCGGCATCCGGGATCGCGGGCTCGTCGAGGACGTAGTAGCGGTAATTGTGCTGGTCGATCTGTTTGCGCAGCTCGGTAGCGCGGGCAGCGGAATCAGTGAAGTCGGTCATGGCCATCATCGGTCGGAATAAGTGGGGAGATTGTAACCAATGGGGGCAGTGGCGTCAGGGTTTGCATGGGCCCGGAACCTATCGTTCGGTGTTGTTTGTGTTTGCGTTGATCTTCATGGCGGTCGGGCGGAGTGGAGTTTCGAGATGGCTCATCGTGGCGGGGCCGCCACTGCTGCCGGAATGGGAGCCATAAATTACCGGTGGGAGCCGCGGCCCCGCAGAGAAGGGGCGCGTTAGGCATCAAGCTGTGCTGCAGTTCACAATTCCCGCTCCCCACACTTCAGCGCTGGCCCCTTTTCCCGCTAGGGTCTGTTCACACACATCAAGGATGATGATCATGCCACCACAACCCCAGACAGGAACCCACCAACTGCAACTTGGCAGGATTTCCGAGCCAGGCCGGTGTTATCTGCTAACCAGCGTAACGCGACACCGTGCCCCTGTTTTTGCCGATCTTTATGCAGCCCGCACGTTGATCCGTATCCTCGCCCACCAGCACCGTATGGACAGGGTCGACAGTCACGCCTTCGTTGTGATGCCGGATCACCTGCATTGGCTCGTGCAGCTAAAGGAAGATCGTCTGGACGCGTTGATGGGCCGAGTGAAGTCCGTATCTTCTCGGCAGATCGATAAACTGACATGGCAACCAGGCTTTCATGATCATGCGTTGCAGCATGAAGATGATCTGAGAAGGATGGCTCGCCATATCATCGTTAATCCCTTGCGGGCGGGGCTAAGTGAGAGTATCGGAGATTATTCCCACTGGGATGCAGTGTGGTTATGAAGACCTTCGAGGCCGGGCCGCCACTCCTACCGGGATGTAGCCGCGACTTATCGGTAGGAGCCGCGGTCCCGCGGCGAAGAGATTTCAACCGGAGCTCAGCGCCTCAGCGCGTAATGCTTGCGCTCGAACTCGGCGATTCTGAGGCGGTAATGCTCAATAGTCTGGGCAGTGAGGACGCTGCGTTGTTCGTCCTTGAGATCGCCTCCCAGCTCGTGGGCCAGTTTGCGGGCGGCGGCGATCATCAGGTCGAGGGCCTGCTTGGGGTGGCGCGGGCCGGGCAGGCCCATGAAGAAGCTTACGGCGCGCACGCGGGTGCTGTCCATTTCATCCAGATCGAATACACCTGGCTTGAGGGCGTTGGCCATGGAGAAGAGCACGTCGCCGTTGCCGCTCATGCTTTCATGGCGGTGGAAGATGTTCATATCGCCGTGGCGCAGCCCGCTTTCCAGAATGCTCTGATGCAGGGCAGAGCCTGCAAAGCCCTCTTCATCCCGCGCAATGACGTTGATCACCAGCACTTCCTGAACGGGTGCGGGTTCCTTCGGTGGTGTGGCTGCGGCCGGCTCGGCGCTGGCTGATTTTTTCTCGGTACGAGCGCCGTTCTTGCGCGCCTGCTTATCTTTATCCGTGGGGCGGCCATCCGTGGGGCGGCCATTCGTGGGGCTGTTACCGCCAACAGGATCAAGCAACACCGGTACCGGCTCTTCCAGGTCGAGACCTACCTGTTCGGGGTGGCGCTTGCCATGGGGTTCGCGGATTTCGTCTTCTTCGGGGATTATCGGCGCGTCGTCGCCAAGCGACGGTTCTTCACGTTCGTGTTTGCCGATCACCCGCGGCGGGCCAAGCAGCTCGTTGCTGCTTTCGTCTTCCGGCACATCTGGCAGGTTGCGCTCCAGCTTGAAGCGGATCCGCGAACGGCCGCCCATGCGCCGCCAGCCATCAAACAGAATAACTGCGATCACCAGAAGGCCGATAATGATAAGCCACTCACGCAAACCGAAATCCATGAATATCCTGATCCTGTCTACAAATTCTGAACTGGAGCCCGCCGTTTGGCTGGCCACATATTAGCCGTGGACACTAGCATGCCCGCCAGCAACTTTATAGCGCCGCCAGAGCGGCTGCCTCTTCCACATCCACTGTGACAAGCCGAGAACATCCGGGTTCATGCATCGTTACCCCGAGCAGCTGATCGGCCATTTCCATCGCTATCTTGTTATGCGTAATGTAAATGAATTGCACCCGCTTAGACATCTCTTTAACTAATCGTGCATAACGCCCGACGTTGGCGTCATCCAGCGGCGCATCCACCTCGTCGAGCATGCAGAACGGCGCGGGGTTGAGCTGGAAGATGGAAAACACCAGGGCAATCGCGGTCAGGGCTTTTTCGCCGCCGGACAACAGATGGATGGTGCTGTTCTTCTTGCCCGGTGGTCGGGCCATGATGGTCACGCCGGTATCCAGCAGATCGTCGCCAGTGAGTTCCAGGTAGGCATGCCCGCCACCGAACACCTTGGGAAACAGCGACTGCAGCCCATGATTGACCTTGTCGAAGGTCTCCTTGAAGCGGCTGCGGGTTTCGCGGTCGATCTTGCGGATCACCTGTTCGAGGGTATTGAGCGCCTCATCCAGGTCCGCATTCTGTGCGTCCAGATAGCGCTTGCGCTCTGACTGCTGCTGATATTCGTCGATCGCGGCCAGGTTGATCGCGCCCAGGCGCTGGATCCGTGCGTCGAGTTGCGCCAGCTGCTGTTCCCAGGCCGCTTCAGTGGCGTCCTCGGGCAGCAGCGCAAGTACCGCCTTAAGGTCATATCCTGCTTCGAGCAATTGTTCCTGCAGGCCCTGCCTGCGCGTCTGCAGGTCACGGGCGACCAAACGCTGCTCATCCAGTTGCGCGCGCAGCACCTGGGCCTGCTGTTCGGCCTGGACGCGGCGGCGGTCCTGATCGCGCATCTGCTGATCTACGCTTTCCAGCGCCTGGCGCGCATTGCCCAGCTCCTGCTCCACCTGCACCCGCTGTTCAAGCAGACTCTCCAGCTCGATGCGCTGGTCATCCCCGGGTGCCTGGCTTTCTTCCAGGGTCATGCGCAGTTGTTCGCGCCGTTCGGCCAGACGCTCGACCTGAACGCCAAGACGTTCCAGACCCTGGCTGGTGGAGTCATGCTGGGCGCGCACCGATTGCACGCGCAGTTCCAGCTGATGCAGCCGATCCTTGTGCTGGCGGGCGTGCTGGCGCGCCTGATCCAGGTTTTCGCGCACCTGATCACGCTGGCGCAGCAGCTCTTCGCGCTGGCCGGCATCGGCGGCCATATGATCCAGCGCAGCTTGCAGGGTCATTCGCGCTTCGCCGATCTGTTCCTGCTCTTCGGTGCGTTGGGCGCGTATGTCTTCGAGGTCATCGGTAATGCGCTGGCGGCGGGCATTGACCTGCTCCAGGCGGACCTGGCGAGCCGACCACTGGGCCTTGAGATCGCCCTGCTCGCGGCTCTGACTGGCCAGGCCCTGCTGCAGACCGTCGCGCTGCTGCTCGAGCAGGCGAATGCGCTCGCGCAACTCGTCGACCCGCAGGTTGTCCTGTTCGAGCCGCTGTTCCTGCTCCTCGACATTCACCAGCAGACTATCTATTTCCTGCTGGCGGGCGAGGACGCCGGACTGACTCTCTTCACCGCGCTGATAGCGCAACCAGTTGGGTCCCAGCCAGTGCCCCTCCGGGGTAATAATCGACTGGTGGTCGGCGAGCGTACCGCGCGCTGCCAACGCCTGCTCGAGGCTGTCTGCGGTCTGGATGGTGGCCAGCCAGGGGCCCAGATCGATGGCGCATCGCACCTTGCCCAGCAGCGAGTCACCCGCTGCCGCGGTTGATTCATCGCTGCGTTGCCGGCTCTCGATCAGCCGCACACTGCCCTGATCGAACCCGGCGAGGCTATCGGCCATGCTGTCGAGGCTGTCCATGCTGACCGCCTGCAGGTCGTCGGCCAGCACGGTCTCCACCGCCAGCTCCCAACCACTGTCGACCTGCAGTTGTCCGGCCAATTGCGGCAGATCCTGCAGCCCCTGCTCGCGCAACCACTCCTGCACACCCTGTCCCTGATCGAGCGCCGCCTGTTGCAACGCCTCGAGCGAGGCCAGGCGACCGCTCCGGCGCTGGATCTCGCCGCGGCGGATATCCCGTTCCTGATGCAGCGCATGCAGTGTTTCACGTTCGTGCTGCAGGTTATCGCTGATATCGGTCAGCTGTTGCTGTTCGGTTTCGCTGCGCAGCTCCATCTCCGCCAGCTGTTCGGTCAGCTCGGCCAGTTCTTCGTCCAGAGGGCCGGACGTCAGACCACTGCGCTCATCTTCAAGACGCTGGATCCGCTCACTGAGACGCTCAATTGCCTGCTCCAGGTGGCGGATGCGCGACTGCTCCACTTCTGCCTGCTGGCGCGGGGCGGCGGCCTGCTGGTTGAACTGGTCCCAGGCGCCCTGCCAGGACTGCATGGCCTCTTCGGCGGTGAGCAACTGCTCGGCGGTGTCTTCGTCTGCCGCGCTGGCCATTTCCAGCTCGGGTTCGACTTCCGCCAGCTCGTTCTGCAGGTCGGCAAGCAGTGCCTGATCCTGACCCAGATGGCTCTGCGCCTCCTGCCAGGCCAGCTCGGTTTCGTCGATATCGTCGTGCAGCTGACGCTGGCGATCACGGTTGAACTGCAGCACCTGCTCGATGCGGCTGATATCGGCGCCGACGCTGTAGTAGCGGGCCTGCACCTGGTTGAAGGTTTCCGTCAGGTCGGCATGCTGGTCGCGCTGTTTCTCGATTTCGCTGTCTGCGTTGCGCTGCTCGGCAATCAGCGCCTCCATGGCTACCTCGAGTTCGCGTACGCGCTGCTCACGTTCGGCGGTCTGGGCATCCAGCGCCTGCCAGCGCAGCGCCTGCAGCTGTGCTTTCAACTGACGCTCTTCGGCCTTGTATTCCTTGTATTTCTCGGCTGACTGGGCCTGGCGCTGCAGATGCGCGAGCTGCCGCTCCAGCTCCTCGCGCAGGTCAGTCAGACGCGCCAGATTGTCGTGGGTGCGGCGGATACGGTTCTCGGTCTCGCGGCGACGCTCCTTGTATTTGGAGATGCCGGCGGCTTCCTCGATGAACAGCCGCAACTCGTCCGGCTTGGCCTCAATCAGCTTGGAGATCATGCCCTGCTCGATGATCGAATAGCTGCGCGGGCCCAGGCCGGTGCCGAGGAAGATGTCGGTGATATCGCGGCGGCGGCACTTGGTGCCATTGAGGTAATACTGGTTCTGCGCCTCACGGGTGACGCGGCGGCGAATGGAAATTTCGTTGTAGCCAGCGTATTCGCCCTTGAGCGTACCGTCGCTGTTGTCGAAGATCAGCTCGATGGACGCCTGACCAACCGGCTTGCGGCTGTTGGAGCCGTTGAAGATGACGTCGCTCATCGATTCACCGCGCAGGTTCTTCGCCGAGCTTTCGCCCATCACCCAGCGCACCGCATCGATGATATTGGATTTGCCACAGCCATTCGGCCCGACCACGGCGCCCATATTGGTCGGGAAGAAAACGGTGGTCGGGTCCACAAAGGATTTGAAACCCGCCAACTTGATGCACTTGAGTCGCATTCGGTCGCCTGTGAAAAGCTACACCCGAGCCGCGCGGCCGTCGCCGCCTCGGTTGTCTACGCCGGTTAAACCCGCATTTTTACCTGCAATGGGCCCGCATGAGAAGCCCTGCACTGGAAATACCCTGTTACCCGGGCGGAAGTCTGACCGCGCGCGGAGGTGGCCAAGTATCTGTCGGTACTGCAAAATTACCCGATCATACGTTTAAAACGGGTTAAACCATGGCGCTGAAAACGGATATGGACCAGCTCTACGACAAGCTGGTAGAGGAAGAGGATACGCGGGTGTGCAAGGACATTCCCGACTCGGCGTGCAGCAATGTACCTGCCAATTTCTTTCGCCAGGTGGCGGCGATCGTACTCACCGGGCTCGGCGACACCCTGACCAACCCGAAGACGACGCTGGCCTGGCTGCTCGGTATTGTCGGTGCGCCAGCGGCGATGGTGGCCTGGCTTGTGCCGATCCGTGATTCCGGTTCGATGCTGCCGCAACTGTTCATTGCCACCTATATAAGGGCGCAGGCCAGACGCAAGCCCCTGTGGGTTGTCGGCAGCCTGGTGCAGGCTATCGCACTGCTGGCGATGGGCGCCGCTGCCTGGCTGACCGAGGGCCTGCTGGCAGGACTGCTGATACTCGGCTGTCTGACGCTGTTCAGCCTGGCACGCAGCGTCTGCTCGGTCGCAATCAAGGACATCGTGGGCAAGACCATTCCAAAAACCCGCCGTGGCCGCATGCATGGCATGGCGACCACAGTATCCGGCCTGTTGGCACTGGCCTTTGGTAGCTACATGATGCTGCGCCCACCCGCCGATGGCGATGTCCTGTTCTATGCGCTGCTGCTGGTGGGCTCGGCGATGCTCTGGGTCGGGGCTGCGATCCTCTACCATCAGGTCGAGGAAGCCCCCGGCGCGACCGAAGGCGGCGGCAGCGCAATCCGCGAGGCGATCAGCCGAATCGGACTGCTGCGCGACGATGCGCCCTTTCGTCGCTTCGTAATCACCCGCGCACTGCTGCTCTGCTCGGCACTCTCCGCGCCCTATTACGTAGTGCTGGGCCAGGAGGTAGAGGCCTCGCTGAGCATGCTTGGGGCTTTCCTGGTTGCCAACGGTCTGGCCAACAGCCTCAGCGCGATGTTCTGGGGGCGCATGGCGGACCTTTCGAGCCGCCAGGTGCTGACGCGCGCAGGCCTGCTGGCCAGCCTGCTGGCGCCGATCGTCGTCGGTCTGCACTGGTGGAATGTTCTGCCGGAAAACCTGCACATGTGGCTGTTCCCGGTCGCCTTCTTTGTGCTGGGTATTGCCCACAGCGGTGTGCGGGTCGGGCGCAAGACCTATGTGTTGGACATGGCGGGGGGCAACAAGCGCACCGACTACGTCGCAGTGAGCAACAGCATCATCGGCCTGTTGCTGTTGAGTGCCGGCTTTCTGGGCTTGTTGACGGCCCTTATCGGCCCGGGCGGCATGCTGCTTCTGCTCTCGGGCCTGGGATTTTGCGGTGCCCTGCTATCCTTGAGGCTGCAAGAGGTTCAATCGTGAGTCATTCAGATCACTGGGGCTTTCAATGTCTGTACCAGCACCGGACAAAACCGTCCAGGGCCTGCCTATAATCCGGGTTGTGGGCCTTCTCCTCGGCCCGCTGCTACTCCTTGTCACTGTGTTGCTACCTGCTCCGGGCGGCATGAGCGGCGAAGCCTGGCTGGCATCCGGGATGCTGCTGTTGATGGCCACCTGGTGGTCGACCGAAGCCATAGCGATACCCGCCACGGCACTCCTGCCTATCGTCCTGATACCCGCACTGGGGCTGGATACAGCAGCTGCCGCGACAGCAGCCTATGCCAACCCGATCATATTCCTGTTCATGGGCGGCTTTGTGCTCGGACTGGCGATGCAGCGCTGGAACCTGCACAAACGCATCGCACTGCTCACCCTGCTCGCGGTGGGTGGTCAGCCGAAGCGCCAGATTGCCGGTTTCATGCTGGCGACCGCGTTTTTGAGTATGTGGGTAAGCAATACCGCAACCACGATCATGATGCTGCCGATTGGCCTCTCGGTCGTGAGCATGATGACCCGTCAGGAGCCGGCAGCTGTCCGCCGTTTCGCCACAGCGCTGCTGCTCGCAATCGCCTATGCCGCCAGTGTTGGCGGTATTGCGACGCTGATCGGGACACCCCCTAATGCACTGCTTGCGGCCTATCTGGCGCAGAACCAGGACATCACCATCGGTTTCGCGCAGTGGATGCTGATTGGCGTGCCGGTCTCGCTTTGCATGCTGATTGCGATCTGGTTCTGGCTCACGCGCAGGAATTTCGGGCTGGGCCATGACGCAGCGCGCAATGCCGATGGCGTGCGTGATCAGCTGCATGCGCTGGGTTCAATGACCCGCGCCGAAAAGCTGGTAGCGACAGTGTTTGTCCTGACCGCCACGGCCTGGATATTCCAGCCTCTGCTCTCGGCCGAGCTACTCCCTTGGCTGAATGACACGGTGATCGCAATCAGTGCCGCCGTCACGATGTTTCTGATACCAGTGGACCTGCGCTCAAGGACTTTTCTGATGGACTGGGACACTGCCCAGGGGATGCCCTGGGGTGTGCTGCTGCTGTTCGGCGGCGGGCTTGCCCTCGCCGGCGCGATCAGCAGCTCGGGGCTGGCCACCTGGATTGCCGAAAGTCTGGGGGTGCTGAGCATGCTGCCGGCGCTGCTGATGGTGGCGCTGGTAGTGACCGTAATCATTTTTTTGACCGAGGTGACCAGCAACACCGCTACGGCGGCGGCGTTCCTGCCTCTGCTCGGCGCACTGGCAATGGCTCAGGAACTGTCGCCGGTGCTCTTTACCGTACCGGCGGCGATTGCGGCGAGCTGCGCATTCATGATGCCGGTGGCCACTCCGCCCAATGCAATTGTGTTTGGCAGCGGGCATTTGCAGATTGGCGACATGATCCGTGCCGGTTTTGCGCTCAATCTGCTCGGCATCGTGGTTGTTACCTTCGCCGGTTACGTTCTGGTGGGCTGGATCTTCAGCGGCCTCTAACGCACCGCCTGATCAATCACCAGCGTGACCTGATCCGCATCACCCACGGTGACTGCGTCGATACGCCCCTCATGGGTACCCTGCATCACATCGCCGGTAGGTGACAGCCTGGCGTTGAGCTGAAGGGTCTGGCCCTCGTTGATCCGCACATCGGGCAACATTGCATCGGACGAGCTGAGCACCAGCTCTGCCGGCAGATCATCCACCTGCAGGCGCCGGGCAACCAGTGGCATCGGCGGGCCCTCAGGATCGCGGGCAAACACGAAGATCACAGCTTCAGGGCCGACTTCCTCTGCGATCGCCTCCGCCAGCTCCAGACGCACGCGGATCACCGCGTTATCGCTCGGCTCCTCAGCCTGCACATTGGCGCCCGGCGCATCGGCAACGCTCAGGCGCTCGCGGGCACGCTCTATACCGCCGCGGATGGCCTCTGCACCGGCGCTTTGCGGCGGCGTAACGGCCAGCAGCCGTTCCCAGAAACTGATGGCGCCGGGATAGTCGCCGCTTTCGAACGCCGCTATACCCAGCAGCCCCAGTGCCGTGGGCTCATTGGGATCGAGCTCAAGCGCCTTGTCCAGAGCCGCTACCGCAGCGCTGTCGAGCTGGTTGCCACTGGCAAAGAAGCGTGCCTGGGCCAGCTGGGCCAGCACTTCAGGGCGCTCCCCGAGACGCTCGAGACTTTCCCCGAAGGCCTGCGCTGCCTCTGCCGGACGCTGATCGGACAGGTAGGCGCGGCCAAGCATGTACCAGGCCTCACCGCTTTCAGGCTGCACCCGGGTGATGCGCTCCATGCGCGAGACCATCTGTTCCAGGCTTTCCGGCTGGCCGCCTTCTGCCATCTCGCGGGACAGCGCGAGACCGCCCGGGTTACCCCAGGCCAGGTACAGCGCCGCGACGACTACCGGCAGCACACCGGCAGAGCCGATCAGGAGCCAGGGCGCGCCGCGCCGACGCTGGGTGCGTTCGGGCAGATCGGTGTCGGCCAGCAGCAGCCGGCTGGCCTCTTCCAGCGTGGCATCGCGCTGGGCCGGGCTTATTTCGCCGGATGCCACCTGTGCGTCCAGCTCCCGGATACGTTCCTCGTAGAGCGCGATGTTCAGCGCGGTGCGATCGACAGTTGCGTGCTGATGACGACGCCAGAGCGGCCAGAGGATGGCCAGCATCCCCAATACGACCAGCACGATACTTGCTAACCAGAAATCAATCATTGCGGTCTTTGTTCTCCAGCAGGGTCTTCAGTCGTTGCTGATCTTCGGAGCTGAGGTGCTCGGCACCACCGGCCTTGAACGCCTTCTGTCGGCGCCGCAGCATAACTACCAGCACCAGCAGGCCGACAATCAGAAACACCGCCGGGGCGAACCAGAGCACGGCGGTTTCTGCGGTCAGCGCCGGCCGATAGCGCACGAACTCGCCATAGCGCGCGACCATGAAATCGATGATCTCTTCATTGCTGCGGTCTTCCTGCAGCATGCGGTAGATTTCCCGGCGCAGGTCGGTGGCAATCGGCGCGTTGGAATCGGCGATGTTCTGGTTCTGGCATTTCGGACAGCGCAGCTCGGTGCTCAGGTAGTAGAAGCGCTCACGCTGCTCCTCGCTATCGAACTCGTAGGTGTCGATTGCCAGCGCGCCGAAGCTTGCCAGCAACAAGGCAAACAGGACCATTAAAGCGGGCACACGGATCATGGCTGCGCTTCCTCGACCAGGGCCTGATAGCGCGCGGCCAGATCCTCTTCCCAGATGCGCTCGTCGATCACGCCGATGAACTTGTAGCGGATCACGCCATCGGCATCGACGAAGAATGTTTCCGGCGCGCCATATACGCCCAGATCCAAGCCCAGCAGACCCTCGGGATCGCTGATGTTCAGCTCGTAAGGGTCATGCAGGTCGCGCAACCATTTGCGCGCAGCCTCGGTGTCGTCCTTGTAGTTGACGCCATGGATGACCACGCCATCGGCAGCCAGCTTGTTCAGCACCGGATGCTCGACCCGGCAGGCCACGCACCAGGTCGCCCAGACATTGACCAGCGAGGGCCGACCGAGCAGATCCTGTTCGGTAATCGGCGGTTCACCGGCCTCCACCGAAGGCAGCGTGAACGCGGGAAAGCGCTTGCCGACCAGCACCGAGGGCAGATCGTCGTTGTCCAGATACAGCCCGCGGAACAGGAAGCCGAGCATCAGCAGGAACAGCGCCAGTGGCAATAGCAGCAGTGCGCGTCTCATAGGTTTACCTCCCTGGCCGGCGCCGCCACCCTGGGTTCACGGGCACGCAACCGGTAGCGTTTATCGGTGGCCGCAAGCAGGCCGCCGAATGTCATGAACAGCGCGCCCAGCCAGATCCAGCGTACGAAGGGCTTGATGTGTACGCGCATCGCCCAGGCGTCACCTTCCAGCGGTTCGCCCATCGCCACGAACAGGTCGCGAGTGAAGCCGGCATCGATTGCCGCTTCGGTCATGACCTGGTTCTTCACGGTATACAGACGCTTGTCCGGCCGCAGCACGGCTATTTGCCGGTCATCGCGGAAGACCACCATGGTGGCGCGGTCGGCCTGCCAGTTGGAGCCTTCATAATGCTCGGTGCCTTCGAATACAAACCGGTAACCGCCGAGTTCTACCTGGTCGCCAGGGGCCATGCGCAGGTCACGCTGGTTGTCGAACAGGCTGGCGCCAACGACCCCGACCGCACAAACCGCCATACCTATGTGGGCCAGCGTCATACCCCAGTAGCTCCGCGGCAATGCTGCCAGGCCACGGGGCAGCCCCTTGTTGCGGGTCTTGTGGAAAACGTCGCGCAGGCTGACACCCACCACCCAGAAAACCAGCAGCAACATGCTGCCAACGGCCAGGTGGTGCTCGCCAATCCAGACCGCCAGCGCAATGGCACCCAGCGCCGAGAACAGCAGGACCCACTTGAGCTGACTGAACAGCCAGCGCGTGGGCGTGTCCTTCCAGCGACTGACCATGCCCACCCCCATTGCTGCCAGCAGCAGCGCCATCAAGGGGATGAACAGTGCATTGAAGTACGGCGGGCCGACCGACACCAGGGTGCCACTGATCGCATCCAGCGCCAGCGGATAAAGGGTGCCGAGCAGAATCATCAGCGCCGCGACCACCAGGATCACGTTATTGATCAGCAGGAAGGTTTCCCGCGACCAGAGCGCAAAGCCGATCTGACTCTTGACCACCGGCGCGCGCAACGCATAGAGCACCAGCGAGCCGCCGGTTACCAGCAACAGGAAGCCGAGGATGAATACGCCGCGCTCCGGGTCGGTGGCGAACGCGTGCACCGAAGTGAGCACGCCGGAGCGCACAAGGAAGGTACCCAGCAGGCTCAACGAGAAGGTAGCGATCGCCAGCAACACCGTCCAGCTCTTGAATACGCCCCGCTTTTCGGTCACCGCCAGCGAGTGGATCAGCGCGGTACCCACCAGCCAGGGCATGAAGGACGCGTTTTCCACCGGATCCCAGAACCACCAGCCGCCCCAGCCAAGCTCGTAATAGGCCCACCAGGAGCCCAGGGCGATACCCAGGGTCAGGAAAGCCCAGGCAATGATGGTCCACGGTCGCGACCAGCGCGCCCAAGCGGCATCCAGCCGGCCCCCGAGCAAGGCGGCGATGGCGAAGGCAAAGGCTACCGAGAAACCCACATAGCCCATATAGAGCATCGGCGGATGGACGATCAGGCCAAAGTCCTGGAGCAACGGATTGAGGTCGTTGCCGTCGGCCGGATGGAATGGCAACTGACGGTCGAACGGGTTGGAGGTCATCAGCATGAACAGCAGGAAGCCCACCGCGATCATGCCCATCACCGCCAACACGCGGCTGAGCATCTCCGGCGGCAGATCACGGGAAAAGATTGCCACAGCGAAGGTCCAGGCTGACAGGATCAGGGCCCAGAGCAGCAATGAACCCTCGTGGCCGCCCCACACTGCGCTGACCCGGTAGTACCAGGGCAAGGCGCTGTTGGAGTTCAGCGCGACGTAGGTCACGCTGAAATCGTTGGCGACAAAAGCCTGTACCAGGCACAGGAACGCAAAAAGTACGAACAGACACTGGGCGATGGCCGCCGGCTGGGCAAAGCCCATCGCCAGGGTGTCACCGCGCCATGCGCCATACAGCGGTACCGTTGCCTGCAACAGCGCCAGTACCAGCGCGATGATCAGGGCTAACTGGCCAAGCTCGGGAATCATCTTGTCTCCTCAATAACCGGATGCCGCATCGGCATCCCGTTTCATCTGATTGACCTTTTCCATCGCCTGCGCCACCTCCGGTGGCATGTACTCCTCGTCATGCTTGGCCAGGACTTCATCGGCGATCAGCATGCGATCCTGGTTGATCCGGCCCAGTGCAACAATGCCCTGCCCTTCGCGGAACAGGTCCGGCAGAATGCCACTGTAGGAGATCAGTATTTGCTGGGCCCCGTCACTGACCGCAAACTGGGTATCCAGGCTGTCCGGCGAGCGCTTGACGCTGCCGTCCACGACCATCCCGCCGGCGCGGATACGCGCATCAGTCGGCGCTTCGCCGGCGGCGATCTGGCTCGGGGTATAGAACAGGTTGATATTCTGCTGCAGCGCGCTCAATGCCAGGCCCACGGCAACGCCAACGCCCAGCACTACCATCACGATCAGGATCAGGCGCTTTCTGCGTTGCGGGTGCATTACGCGACCTCCCGGCGCCGGCGGCGCGCCTCGACGCTGACCAGACGCCGTCGGGCCAGCCAGGGCTGGACCACATTCAGCGCCAGTACCGCGAACGTGATCGCATAGGCGGACCAGACATAGGGTCCGTGGCCATCCATGGCGAACAATTCGGGCAGACTATTCATCAGGCTTTCTCCAGGGCATCGCGTACCCAGCGGGTCTTGTGCTCACGGCGCAGGACTTCCAGGCGCATACGCATCAACAGACTGACAGTGAACAGGGCGTAGAAACCCAGCACCATCAGCAATAGCGGCAACCACATTTCCACCGGCATCGCCGGCTTCTCGGTAATCTTGAAAGTGGCGGGCTGGTGCAGGGTATTCCACCAGTCCACCGAATACTTGATGATCGGGATATTGACCAGGCCGACGATCGCCAGCACCGCGGTTGCCTTGGCCGAGGTATCGCGGTTGCTGATCGCCTGGCTCAGGGCGATGATGCCGAAATACAGGAACAGCAGAATCAGCATCGAGGTCAGACGCGCATCCCAGACCCAATAGGTACCCCAGGTCGGCTTGCCCCAGATCGCCCCGGTGACCAGTGCAATAAAGGTCATCCAGGCGCCGATGGGCGCAGCGCAGCGCAGCGCGACATCGGCCAGTTTCATGCGCCAGACCAGGGTGACGATACCGGCGGCCGCGAGCATCACGTAGCAGGACTGGGCCACAAAGGCCGCTGGCACGTGAATGTAGATAATCCGGAAGCTGTTGCCCTGCTGATAGTCCTGCGGTGCAAAGAACAGACCCCAGATGGTCCCCACGCCGATCAGCAGCGCGCTGGCGACCGCGAACCACGGCAGCCAGCGACCGCTGATGTCGTAGAACCACTTGGGCGAACCCAGCTTGTGGAAGAAACTCCAGTTCATCGCATGTTCTCTCCGCAAATCATTCGCTAACCCCGATACGCAGCCCTGCGGCGATCGCCACCGGCGCGAGACTCAGCGAGAGTACCGCCAGGCAGCCCAGCCATAGCGCATAGCCGGTTACCGGCAGGCCCTGCACCGCCGCTTCCACAGCGCCGGTACCCAGAATCAGCACCGGAATGTACAGGGGAAGGATCAACAGGGCCAGCAGTACACCGCCACTTTTCAACCCGACGGTCAGCGCCGCGCCTACCGCGCCCAGCAGACTCAGCACCGGCGTGCCGAGCAGCAGGCTGAGCGCCAGCACCGGTAACACTTTAACTGGCAGCGACAGCATCAGGCCGAACAGCGGCGACAACACCACCAGTGCCAGTCCGCACACCATCCAGTGATGCAGCACCTTGACCAGCACCATCAACGCCAGCGGATGGGGTGACAGCACCCACTGCTCCAGTGATCCGTCTTCGTAATCGCTGCGAAACAGCCCGTCCAGGGACAACAGCGTGGCGAGCAACGCCGCCACCCAGATCACCCCGGGCGCCATGGTACGCAACATGCCCGGCTCCGGCCCAACAGCCAGCGGAAACAGGCTGATCACGATGGCGAAAAACACCAGCGGATTGAGCAACTGACCGGGCCGGCGCCAGGCCAGGCGCCACTCGCGGGTAAACAGCAACCAGACAATCTGCAGCATCAGGCGGCCTGTCCCAGATCCAGGCAGCGCAGGCCGGAAAGATGTTCGAGACTGTGATGTGTGGTCAGTACCACGATGCCGCCCTTGGCGGCGTGGGCCAGCACGTGGGCCTCGAGCGTGGCCACACCGCTGCGGTCGATTGCAGTAAAGGGTTCGTCGAGAATCCACACCGGGTGAGCTTCCAGATACAGCCGGGCCAGCGCCACGCGTCGTTGCTGGCCGGCCGAGAGATGATCGCAGGGCACATCCTCGAAGCCATGCAGGCCGACCATCTGCAACGCCTGCCAGATCAGCTCACGGGACACCGGCTGGCTCAGGGCGCAGAGCCAGCTAAGGTTTTCCTCTGCGGTCAGCGCGCCCTTTACCGCCGGTGCGTGACCTATATACAGCCGACTCTGACGCCAGGCATCACGACCGATGCCGCTAAAGACCGAGGCATCGCCATAAAGCACGTCACCCGCCGCAGCCGGGAGCAAACCGGCCAATATGCGCAGCAAGCTGGTCTTGCCCGACCCGTTGGGTCCGGCTACCTGCAGCACATCACCCGGCTCAAGACGCAGCGACAGGTCATCGAACAGTTCGCGCTGATCACGTTCGCAGGCCAATTGCCGAATGTCGATAGGCTGTGATTTCACCGGTTCTCCGCACTGGCTGGCGCATATCGCCGCACAGTATTCATGTTTGTCGGCCTCAGGCCGCTATACTCACTGAAGCCGGCACGACGATCGGGGATCGAGCCCCGCAGAACACGCAGGCGCAGCTCTCGCAGTGCAAGGCCATTATACATACAGCCCCCCTGACAGGGCCCATGATTTACATCAATATGTGACCCCATGGCATCCGATTTTCGCTTACCGCCAACCCTTTCCGCGCCAGTAGCGCCGGGCCCTGCAGCCAAACCTCAGGACCCCTCCGTGGTGGCCCTGAAGCTGCTGCGTCCGATTGACGCACTGCTGTTGCCACCGGGCCAGACCAGCCGCGCCGAAGTGGTAAGTAGCACGCCGCAGGGCGGGCAGTTCAATCTCGTGTTGCGCCTGGCACAGCAGCAGACCAACCCGACCGCACCGCGGGCCGAGATATCCGCAACCAGCCCGCGAGCGATTGCCAACGGTACCCAGGCCCTGATTCAGGCGGTCAGCCAGACGCAACTGATGGCCATCCTGCAACCAGGCGACAAGCCCGCAACGGGGCCTGCTGCCACCCTCACCCGGCTTGATCCAGGTCAGTTCCCACCGGGCACCACGGTACAGGCACGGGTTATCAGCCAGCAACAGGTGGATCAGGCCCGGTTTGCCGTGTTGGCAAAGGTTCTGCAGGGAGCCAACAGTGGCATGAACCTGAGCCTGACCACCAACAAGCCATTGGAGCCCGGTAGCCTGCTGACCGCACGTGTGGGCGCCCAAGGCGAGCTGCGGGTTCCCGATCCGGGCCGTCAGGTCTTGCAACAGGTGCTCTCCCAGGGACTGCGCGAAACCCTGCAGCGCCAGGGCTCGGTCGAGCCCCTGCTGAACCGCCTTCAGCAACTGGCCAGCGCGACAACTAGTCAGACCGCACCAGCCAACCCTGCGCAATCGGCCGGAAGCACCGCCGGCACAGCGTTGCCGGGAGCTACGGCGGGCGACAAGCTGGCCGCCCAGGTCCAGAACGCGGTACGCCAGGTGCTGCAGCAGGTAGCAACCCCCGCGCAACTGATGACGTCCAAGGGCGTCGAACAGGCAGTACAGCGCAGCGGACTGTTTCTGGAACCCAACCTGACCCAGCTTGCCAATCTGCTCAAGGGCGGGCAGGCGCCAGCCGGCGCCCGGGCCGATGGCACCGCCGCGCCCGCCGGCAGCGCACCGTTGCCGCAGCCAGCACTGGCAAAACTGCTCTCGGCACTCGCGGCATTGCCGGTAACGCCGGGCGCCCCGCCACTGCCCGGCGCAGACCTGAAGGCTGCCCTGATCAACTTGCTGGTCAACGTCCAGCAACAGGTCCCGCCCACCGCATTGAAAGCACTGACCCTGCCGCCCGGGCCCTGGGCGCAAGGCATGGGTCCTCCTCCCAGTGGCTTTCCGCTGCCGTCCAGAGCCATGCAGGCGCTTGCCGAAACGCCCGATCTGGGGTCACTACTGAGAATGACCGCAGCCCTGCTCTCGCGCATCCAGCACCACCAGCTGCAGAGTCTTGGCCAGTCACAAACCTTCAGCGATGGCAGTACCCAGACCACCTGGCAACTGGAAATCCCCCTGCGTGACGGTCAGCAGTTCAACCATGTGCAGGTGCGTATCCAGCGCGATGACGAGGCGACAACCAGGAAATCCGCCGAGCAGACGCCATTCTGGGAAGTACGTCTGGCGTTCACGCTTGATCATCTGGGCTCGCTGCAGGCGATTGCCAAGCTGTACAAGGGCCGGGTAAACACCCAGTTCTGGGCCGAGCAACCGCACACCCTGTCGCTGCTCAACGGCGAGCTGACATTGCTGCGCGACCGCCTGCTCGCCAAGGGCCTGGAGGTAGGTGAGATCAGTTGCCACCAGGGCACCCCACCACAGCCCAACCAGGCATTACAGCAACGCTGGATCGACGAGGTGACATGATGAGCAGCAATCGCGAAGCCATCGCGCTGGTCTATGACGGTGACCAGGCACCCACTCTGACAGCCAAGGGTGAGGGTGATCTGGCGGAGCAGATTATCCAGCTGGCAATGGAGTATGAAGTGCCTATCTATGAAAATGCGGAACTGGCGAAGGTACTGGCACGCCTGGAACTGGGGGATCAGATTCCCGAGGCGCTGTATCGCACCATAGCGGAAATCATTGCTTTCGCCTGGTATCTGAAGGGCAAGGCGCCCGAGGGATTCGTGCCGCCGGAACAGGATCAGGACGGTACGGAGTAAACCAGATCAGGGCTTGCGCGCGGCGTGCAACTTGGCAACCAGCTCGGCTTCAGCCTTGGACAGTCCGCAGGATTGGGTGAGATCTTCGACACTGGCGCCGAGGCTGACCAGACGCGCAGCCTGATTGTAGGGCAATGACTGGGGATCGTGCTGTTCGATTCGCAGCTGCTTGCCTTCCATCCGTTTGAACTGCTCGCGCAACGTGACCAGCTCCTCGCCCATGCGGATATTGCCCTGCTGAAAAGTACTCACCTCGCTCTTTAGCTGCTGCAGACGCTGAGCCTGTCGCTCCTCGAGCGCCTTGACCTGGCGCGCCACCTTGCGGTTGGCCAGGTACAATGCCACCAGCGCAGCCACCAGCGCCCCAAGGCCCAGTCCCACGAACAGCATCAACAGGGCGGCGGTATCGATCATGCCGTTCAGAATCCCTGCAGCTCGGCCCACTCGTCTTCGGTCATCATCTTTTCCAGATCGACCAGGATGAGCAACTCGTTGTTCTTGTTGCATACGCCCTGGATGAATTTGGCCGACTCATCGGTACCCACGTTGGGCGCCGTCTCGATCTCCGACTGGCGCAGATAAACCACTTCAGCAACGCTGTCGACAAGAATGCCGACCACCTGCTTGTCGGCTTCGATGATCACGATCCGGGTGTTATCCGTGATCGGCGCTGGCGTCAGGCCGAAGCGCTGGCGGGTGTCGATCACCGTCACCACGTTGCCGCGCAGGTTGATGATACCAAGCACATAGGATGGCGCACCGGGAACCGGAGCGATCTCGGTGTGGCGCAGGACTTCCTGCACCTGCATCACGTTGATGCCGTAGCTTTCGTTATCCAGGCGGAAGGTAACCCATTGCAGAATAGGATCTTCAGCGCCCTGTGCGGTGTTATTTTGCATTATCTCGGTTCCCGATCTTCATATAAGCCAATCCCGCTGCACGGCAGCGGAACGCTGGTTTGCTAAGTTGCGTCCATCATACTCCATGGCGGCGCTATGCCAATGCGCCGCCCGGGTTGCCCTTGCGCTGTTCGTGCTGGCCCTGCCCTGTGGCTATCATCCCGGCCAGCGCGGAAACATCCACCAGCGCGCACATGTGGTCGATCACGGTGCCCGCCAGCCAAGGCCGCTTGCCCTGCTGCGAGCGCCACTTGACCTGATCCGGCCGCAGCTTGATCGAACGGCTGACGTCATGCACTGCCAGCCCCCAGTCGTGGCCCTGAACCGAGATGACAAAACGCAGCCCCTCCTGCAACGCATCACTGTAGCGCTCGGGCATTACCCAGCGCGCGGTATCCAGCACCTTGAGGTTGCCCCCGGCAGTCGGCAGTATGCCGAGGAACCAGTCAGGCTGGCCAAACAACGGCGTGATCTCTGCTTCCAGGGCGTGGATAGTGCCCAGAGATACCAATGGCACCGCCAGGGTCAAGCCGCCAACATCAAACAGCAGCGCCTCGAACTCCTGCGCACGCCAGGCCGGCTGAGTCTCTGCCACGGGCTCGGCCAGAGCTGGCTCAGGAGCGGCCACCAGAGCAACCTCTGGCACCGGGCTACTGCGGCGCTCGAGCATCCGCTCCGCGACCCTGTTCTTTTCGCTTACCACAGGCGCTGGCGGTGGGAATTCAACCGCAGGCACCTCGACCTCCGCAGCCTCTGCGGCCTCCAACGTGCCGGACGGCATCGGCTCGGCCAGCAGCAGATCGCTGGACGCTTCCTGCAGCAGGGCGTCCAGATAACTCTGGATTGTCTGCTGCGGAATGTATTGCTCGACGGGTAAGGGTTTATTCATAGATTGCTTGTCATGTTGCATAGGCTTGGCTTGCCCGGCAAGGCAGCGCTGTGTCTTTGTATCGGCCAGCGGTGGCCGAGCATTAGTGCCAATTGCAACGGGCGTAGCATCAGGCCACCTTGTTGCGGCGCGGCAACGACTGCGCCAAGAGGTAACGCAGCAGGGCCCGGTAGGCCAGCACCCCGCGGGCCGAGTTGTCCAGGCGCGAGGGCACCAGCCCAGCGAGACTGGCATCACGTAATTTGGTATCGATCGGAATATAGGCCTGCCACAAATGGTCGGCGTAATCGTGACGCAGCGAGCGCAGGGTGCTCAGGGAAGCCTGGGTCCGCCGATCGAACAACGTGGGGACGATGGTAAATGGCAACGCCTGCTTGCGTGAACGGTTGACCATCTCAAGCGTATGGACCATGCGCTCGAGCCCCTTGAGTGCGAGAAATTCGGTCTGTACCGGAATCACCAGCTGCTCGCAGGCTGCCAGCGCATTGATCATCGACACCCCCAGCAGCGGCGGGCTGTCGATCAGCACGAACTGGTAGTCGTCCCACAACTGGGTCAGCGCTCGGGACAGCACCAGGCCATAGCCGCCCTGCATCGCGGACTGGCGCTCGAGCGTGGCCAGTGAGGTGCTGGAGGGCATCAGTTTGATGTTTTCGTGGGACGTATCCAGCAGCAACGCCGCAGCCAGGCCCTCCGGGACCTGCCCCTTGTGCTGGAACAGATTGAAGACACTGCTGGTCAGGCTATCGGGATCGTGACCGAAGTAACTGGTCATCGAGCCGTGCGGGTCCAGGTCGACCACGAGCACACGCTGTCCCTGATCGGCCAGCAAACCGGCCAGGGCTACCACCGTGGTGGTCTTACCCACGCCGCCCTTCTGATTGGATACAGCCCAGACTTTCATGCCCTTCCTCCGACAACGGATTGACGCGCGCAGCGCATCACGATGAACCAGATAATCTACAAAGCAGGAGTCGTGCCAGATCCATTTGCGGAAGCCGAGATACCACCGGGCTGGATACGCGCTTCACGCATCGTATCGACCTCGGCCGCTTCCTCTCCGGCAAAGGCTTCATGCCGATTGTCCGTGAACCGGGAGACCAACAATACCACCCGCCGATTGGCCCGTCGCCCTGCCGCCGTTGTGTTATCGGCTACTGGCCGGTGTTGTCCGTAACCAACGGCAGCCAGCCGACCGGGATCGACCCCTCCGTTGTCGAGCATACGCACCACGCTTGCGGCGCGGGAAGCAGACAACTCCCAATTGGTCGGATAGGCGCGCGAGCGTATCGGTATGTTGTCCGTGAAGCCCTCGACATGAATCGGATTCTCATAGGGCGCCAGGATTTTGGCAATACGTTCGATCAGCGGAAAGGCAGCATCCAGTGGTAGCGCATCCCCGCTGGGGAACAACAGTCCGGAATTCAGCTCGATCTCGATCCACAGCTCGTTGCCACGGACCTCCAGATCCCCCTCGCTTATCAGGTCGCCAAAGGCCGAACGCATCGCGCTGGCGATGTCTTCCAGCGCGTCAGCTCCGATACCGTCACCATCGTTTCCCGCGGTGCCCGGCTGGTCGCTGGTATCGATACCACGGGGTACATTGTCACCCACTTGAATCGGGTCGATAGTGCGCTGGGGCTGGTTGAAAGCACCGACCAGGGTATCGGACAGCACCTTGTACTTGCCCTCGTTGACCGAGGAGATCGAGTACATGACGACAAAGAAGGCGAACAGCAGCGTGATGAAGTCGGCATAGGACACAAGCCAGCGTTCGTGATTCTCGTGCTCTTCCTGACGTCTGCGACGCATGCGCGGCTCCTGCGGTTAATCGAGGAAGCCTTCCAGCTTCATCTCGATGGAGCGAGGATTTTCGCCTTCGGCGATCGACAACAGGCCCTCAAGCAGCATCTCGCGATAGCGCGACTGCAGTAGCACCACCGACTTGAGCTTGTTGGCCACGGGCAACAGGAACAGGTTGGCCAGCGCGACACCGTAGATGGTCGCGACAAAGGCAACGGCGATGCCGGTGCCGAGCATCGACGGGTCCGCCAGGTTGCCCATCACGTGGATAAGACCCATCACCGCGCCGATGATGCCGATGGTGGGTGAATAGCCGCCCATGGCCTCGTACACCTTGGCCGCCATCAGGTCGTGATTTTCCCGGGTCAACAGGTCGACTTCCAGAATACTGCGCAGCGCTTCCGGCTCGCTGCCATCGACCAGCAGTTGCAGACCCTTGCGGGCAAAGTAGTCGCGCTCCATCTCGGCGATCTGTTCGAGTCCGAGCAGGCCTTCCTTGCGCGCAATGGTGCTCCATTCGATTACCTGATTGATCCCTTCCTGCAACCGGTTGCTCGGCGGCATGAAGATCCAGCGGGATATCACCAACGCGCGCTTGAAGACCTTGAGCGGGGTCTGGATGAACGCTGCACCCAGCGTGCCACCGAATACGATCAGAGCAGCCGGACCATTGATCAGCGCCGAGGCATGACCGCCCTCGAGGTAGTTGCCCCCAAGTATCGCCACAAAGGCGAGAATGACACCGATGATGCTGAGAATATCCATCAGCTGAGCTCTGCCAGGTGGCGGCCGATGTCATCCAGACTGTAGATTCCGTCGGCTAGATTGGCCTTGGCAATGGCCATGGGCATACCGTAGATCACGCAACTGGCCTCGTCCTGGGCCCATACGTCGCTGCCGGCCTGCTTGAGCATGCGAGCACCTTCACGCCCGTCAGCCCCCATGCCGGTAAGCACTACAGCCAGTACCTTGTCGCGGAAGGCCTTGGCGGCGGAGCCAAAGGTCACGTCTACACAGGGCTTGAAATTCAAACGGTCGTCACCGGGCAGAATGCGCACGATCCCCCTGCCGTCGAGCATCATCTGCTTGCCGCCCGGTGCCAGCAACGCAAGTCCCGCGCGCAGGGTGTCACCGTCTTCGGCTTCCTTGACACTGATCCGGCAGAGCTTGTCGAGCCGCTCGGCAAATGCCTTGGTGAAAGCCGCGGGCATATGCTGGATGAGCAGTAACGGCGAAGGAAAATTAGCCGGCAACTGGGTCAGTACCTTCTGCAGCGCCACAGGGCCGCCGGTCGAGGTGCCAATCGTGACCAATTGATAATGTTTTTTGCGCGGCGGCGGGCTATTGCGCTGCGCTGGCGCTGGTGCTGCTGGTCGCGCCGCAGGTGGCTCACTCGAGCGCAGGCCGGGGCGTGGCTCAGTGGCGGGGGCCGGGGCGGCGGCTGAGGTTGGGGCGCCTGCCGCGCCAAGGCCGAGGGATTTGCGGTTGGTGCGGGCGAGCGTATGTACCCGCTCGCAGAGCAGTTGCCGGACCTTGTCCGGATTACGCGAAATATCCTCGAAATTCTTCGGCAGATAATCCGCAGCACCGGCATCCAGCGCATCCAGGCTGACCCGGGCGCCCTCGTAGGTAAGCGAGGAGAACATCAACACTGCGGTGGGGCAGCGCTGCATTATTTCGCGCACTGCGGTGATGCCGTCCATGACCGGCATCTCGTAATCCATGGTGATCACATCGGGGCGCAGCGCCAGCGTCTGATCCACGGCTTCCCGGCCGTTGGAAGCGGTGCCGACCACCTTGATCTGTGTGTCGCCAGCCAGAATTTCCGTGACTCTTCGACGGAAAAAGCCGGAGTCGTCCACTACCAGCACCTTGACTACCATAGGCTCTCTGCTCTCCTGAAACTTGACGGACACAGCGCGCTGCGGCGGTGTGTCGGTATCCTTGTATGCGCGGTCAGGCGCCGGTCAACCGCGACGCGCGTACCGCTTGAGCAGACTGGGAATGTCCAGGATCAGTGCGATACGGCCGTCGCCAGTGATGGTCGCTCCGGACATACCGGCAGTTCCCTGAAGCATCCGCCCCAGGGGCTTGATCACGACTTCTTCCTGACCGACCAGCTGGTCGACCACGAAGCCGACGCGCTGGGTGCCGACCGAGACAATCACCACGCTGGCCGCCGAGCGGTCCGAGGTATCTTCCACGCCGGGCATCAGCCAGCGCTTGAGGAAGAACAGGGGCAGCGCCTTGTCCCGCACGATGATGACTTCCTGCCCATCCACGACGTTGGTGCGCGAGAGGTCGAGATTGTAGATTTCGTTAACGCTGACCAGGGGCAGCGCGAACGCCTGGTCGGCCAGCGTGACCATCAATGTCGGCATGATGGCCAGCGTCAGCGGGACCTTGATCGCGATGACGGTGCCCTGCCCCTTGACCGAGGTAATGCCGATGGTGCCGTTGAGCTGGGAGATCTTGGTCTTGACCACGTCCATGCCCACCCCGCGGCCGGAGACGTCGGATATCTCGGTCTTGGTCGAAAAGCCCGGCGCCAGAATCAGGTCGAAGCACTCGCTCTCAGTCAGCCGGTCGGCAGCTTCCTTCTCCATCATGCCCTTCTCTACCGCCTTGGCGCGCAGTACCTCGGCGTCCATACCGCGACCGTCGTCGGTAATCGTCAGCAGGATGTGGTCACCCTCCTGCTCGGCGGCCAGCACCACCTTGCCGGTGCGCGGCTTGCCGGCCGCTTCGCGCTCCGCGGGCAGCTCGATACCGTGGTCGACCGAGTTGCGCACCAGGTGGACCAGCGGGTCGGCCAGGGCTTCAACCAGGTTCTTATCCAGATCGGTCTCTTCGCCGATCATGTCCAGATTGATTTCTTTCTTCAGGCTGCGCGCCAGGTCGCGGACGACGCGGGGGAAGCGGCCGAATACCTTCTTGATCGGCTGCATCCGGGTCTTCATCACCGAGGATTGCAGATCGGCAGTGACCACATCCAGGTTGCCAACCGCCTTGTTCAGTTCCTCATCACCGCTACTGACGCCCAGACGTACCAGCCGGTTGCGCACCAGTACCAGCTCGCCAACCATGTTCATGATTTCGTCCAGGCGTGCGGTATCAACCCGTACCGTGGTTTCGACTGCGGGGTTGTCTGATGCAACCGCGCCGGTCTTGTCCTTGGTCACTGGCGGAATGGAAGGCGGAGTCGGCGGGCCGGCATCGCTTTTCGGCTTGGTCGCTGCCACGCCTGCAGCTTTCACGGCGGGCTTGCTGACCTCAGGCTTGGGTGCGGCAGCCACTGGCGCAGCCACGGCTGGCGCATTGCCGTCGCCGTGCAGCTGATCGAGCAGGGCTTCGAATTCGTCATCGGTTATATGATCCGATGCGTCCGGTTCCGCTGCGGCGGTGGCCGCCGGACTGGATGCGGCTGCCAGGCCTGGTGCCGCGCCCTTGCCGTGAAGCTCGTCGAGCAGGGCCTCGAATTCGTCGTCGTTGATCTCGTCGCCGGCTGCAGCTGGCGCGGTCAGTGTGACTACAGGCGCCGCCTTGGTTGCGGCAGCAGAGGCTGCGGCAGCCGCAGCACCCTTGCCGTGCAACTGATCAAGCAGTGCCTCGAACTCGTCATCGGTAATCTCGTCACCTGCACCGACAGCCGGCGCGGGGGTGCCTGCCGCAGGAGTGCCTGCCGCAGCCGATACAGCGCCATCACTGGCAGGCCCGTGAAGCGCATCGAGCAGCTGTTCGAATTCGTCGTCGGTAATATCGCCTTCGGCCACGGTCGCTTCCGGTGCCTGAGCCGTGGGTGGTAAGGGTGCGGCTGTGTCCGGCTCAGTGGGCGGTGCTCCGGCGGTAGCCGGGGTTGCCAGGCGGGCCAGTGCTTCGAGCAGTGCCGGGTCAGCAGGTGTTGGCGGCATCCGGTCACGCACCTCATCAAACATGGTGTTGACGCTGTCCAGCGCCTGAAGCACTACGTCCATCAGTTCGGAGTCGACCTTACGCTCACCCTTGCGCAGGATATCGAAAACGTTCTCGGCGATGTGACAGCAGCCTACCAGCGCATCCAGCTGGAGGAAGCCGGCACCGCCCTTGACTGTATGGAAGCCGCGAAAGATGGCATTGAGCAGATTGGAATCGTCGGGACGATTTTCCAGCTCGATAAGCTGTTCGGACAGCAATTCCAGGATTTCTCCGGCCTCAACCAGAAAGTCCTGGAGAATCTCTTCATCCGCTTCAAAGCTCATGCATCCACTCCCGGGGCGCTTGTTATTTAGAAACCCAGGCTGGACAGAAGATCGTCGACTTCATCCTGCCCTGAGACAACATCTTCTCTTTTATCGGCATGAATCTGCGGACCTTCACCCTTGGGTGATACTTTTTTTGCTTCCGGCGAAACTTTCTGATGGTCTATGCCGGCCATCCGGTCAACCTGACCGGCCATGCGCACCAGATTCAACAAGCTTTCCTCGACATCATGTACCAGCGTAATCACACGCTTGATCACCTGACCGGTGAGGTCCTGGTAATCCTGGGCCATGACGATTTCATTCAATTGCCCACTGACTTCGCCGCTGGATTTTTCGGTCTTCTCCAGGAACTCGCCGATGCGCTTATACAGGTCGCGGAATTCGCCGGCGGCCATTTCGCGGCGCTGCAGACGATCCCAGTCGACGCGCAGTGCGGCAGCCTCCTGACCCAAATCGGCAACAATCGGCGCGCTGGCGTCAACCAGATCCATGGTGCGGTTGGCGGCTTTGTCGGTCAGCGTCACGACATAGTCCAGCCGGTCGGAGGCATCGGAGATACGCGTCGATTCGGCGTCATCGCCCAATGCCTGGGTGGTGTCGAGCTGGAAGTTGACGATCGCATTGTGCAATGCCCGCGTCAGCAGTCCCACTTCGTGGTACAGGCCGCGGTCGCGCGCCTGGTTGATTGCGTGAATGACCAGTATGGCTTCGCCGAATTGTCCCTTCTCCAGGAGGTCGACCAGCTGCCGCGCATTGTCTTTCAGGGAATGTTCGAATTCCTGAGCGGTTGCCTGGCCGGGATCCTTACTTAACGCCATAACCTGTACCCCGGTTGTTATTTAGCCTGAACCCGCTCGAAGATCTTCTCGATCTTTTCCTTCAGTGCCTGAGCGGTAAAGGGCTTGACCACATAACCGTTCACTCCGGCCTGGGCCGCTTCGATAATCTGGTCGCGCTTGGCTTCGGCGGTCACCATCAGTACCGGCAGGTGCTTGAGCCGCTCGTCGGCCCGCACTGCCCGCAGCAGATCGATCCCGCTCATGCCGGGCATGTTCCAGTCGGTTACCAGGAAATCGAAACTGCCACTTTGCAGCATCGGCAACGCAGAGTTACCGTCATCGGCTTCGGCCGTGTTGGTAAACCCCAGGTCGCGCAATAGATTCTTGATAATGCGCCTCATCGTTGAAAAATCATCAACGATGAGAATTTTCATATTCTTGTCCAAGTCGACCTCCGTACACACCAGGAAGAGTGCAGTGTCACACCCCGTTAAGCTACTGGCCAAACAAGCCTTTCACGTTTTATTGACGCAGTGTATCTGAGTGGGCCCAATCGCGCTGCCTCCGCTGACATAAGTTGCTAATTTACCGCGCCATTCCCAGGCATTTTCTCCAATCTGCGGGCATTTCCAGATGCTGGTGACAAAATCAATCATTACGCCACCCGGTCAGTCTCGCCCGCAAACGCGCCGCGCACTGACTGTGCAACTGACTTACCCGTGATTCACTGACGCCCAGCACCGCCCCGATCTCCTTGAGGTTGAGCTCTTCGTCGTAATACAGCGACAGCAAAAGGCGTTCGCGCTCAGGGAGCGTGTCAATCGCCTCGACCAGAGCCTGACGAAAACGCTGATCCTCAAGCCCGCCAAAGGGTTCTTCATCGCTGTGCGCGTCAGCCCGGGTACCGGACTCGAGCAGATCATCGAAGCTGAACAGCTTGCTACCGGCGGTGTCATTGAGAATCGCGTAGTACTCCTCGAGACTCATCTCCAGCTCCGTAGCTATTTCCTGATCCTTGGCGTCCCGGCCCAGTCGTGATTCGACCGCCCGGACCGCATCGCTGACCATGCGCGTATTGCGGTGCACCGAACGCGGGGCCCAATCGCCCTTGCGTACCTCGTCGAGCATGGCGCCGCGGATACGGATGCCAGCGTAGGTCTCGAAACTGGCGCCCTTGGAATTATCGAACTTGCGCGACGCTTCGAGCAGGCCAATCATCCCGGCCTGGATCAGATCTTCAACCTGGACACTGGCGGGTAACCGCCCCAGCAGATGGTAGGCAATGCGCTTGACCAGCGGAGCGAACTGTTCGACCAGCCGATCCTGGGAGCCTGCAGAACCCTGTGCGCGTGTATACATGCTCACCCCACCTGCCGTTAGTGTCATAGGCCTGATCCGGTCTGCTGCACCAGGCGCTCGACAAAGAATTCGAGATGGCCGCGCGGATTGGCCGGTAATGGCCAGGCGTCCACCTTCTGGGCGATCCCGCGGATCGCCAGCGATGCCTTGCTGCGCGGAAAGGCATCGAAGACCGCGCGCTGTTTCTGTACCGCCTTGCGCACGTTCTCGTCATAGGGTACCGCGCCAACGTACTGCAGGGCCACGTCGAGGAAGCGATCGGTGACCTTTGTCAGCTTGCCGAACACAATGCGACCTTCCTGCGGCGTGTGGACCATGTTGGCCAGCACGCGAAAGCGTGTCATGCCGTGATCGCGGTTGAGCAGCTTGATCAGTGCGTAGGCATCGGTGATCGAGGTAGGCTCGTCGCAGACCACGACCAGAACCTCCTGGGCGGCGCGCACGAAGCTTACCACCGAGTCGCCGATGCCGGCGGCGGTATCCACGATCAGTACGTCGATATTGTCGCCAATGTCACTGAACGCCTGGATAAGGCCCGCGTGCTGCTGGGGATTGAGATTGACCATGCGTGCGGCGCCGGAGGCTGCCGGCACGATCCGAATGCCACCGGGACCATTGAGCAGCACATCGCGCAGCTCACAGGTACCATCGAGGACGTCAGCCAGCGTGGCCTTGGCCTTGAGCCCGAGCAGCACGTCGACATTGGCCAGACCGAGGTCGGCATCCAGCAGAACGACGCGGCGTCCCATATCGGCCAGCGCCAGACCGAGATTGACCGACACGTTGGTCTTGCCAATACCGCCCTTGCCGCCGGTGACCGCAATAACCTGAACCGGATGTTTGCTGCCCATCTGCGTTGATTACCTTCTTATGAAGTAGGGTTAGCTTGCCCGCTGGGTGTGTAGTATACCGGCAAACACATCTGCCATGGCCTGATCGGCTGGCGCTTCGTTACCCGCCAGGCTCACGGCTCGGCTGACCAGCTGGTGGCCGACGGCCTTGGCGATGTCGTCCGGAATACGCTGGCCATCTGCCAGATAGGCTACCGGTAAACCCTGCTGCATGGCCAGACCCAATGCTTCCCCGAGTGTGGCCGCCTCGTCCACTTTGGTCAGCACACAGCCGCTGAGACCGCAGACCTTGTAGGTGTGATAGGCCGCCTTGAGCACCTGGTACTGACTGGTTGCTGCCAGCACCAGCAGCTTGCTGACGCGATGACCCAGCGCGGCCAACTGATTGAGCTGGCCGTGCAGGTGCGGATCCTGCGCCTGCAGACCGGCGCTGTCGACCAGCACCAAACGCTTGCCGGAAAACTCCTGCAGCACATCGGCCAGGCTGTTCTGCTCGTCCACGACGCGCACCGGCACATTGAGAATACGCCCCAAAGTGCGCAGCTGCTCGTGGGCACCGATGCGATAGGTGTCCATGGTCACCAGTGCCACATGCTGGCTGCCGTGCTTGAGCACATAGCGCGCTGCCAGCTTGCCCAGCGTGGTGGTCTTGCCGGCGCCGGTAGGGCCGACCAGAGCTACAACACCGCCCTGGTCGATCAATTCTTCACGCATGACCGGGATGCTGTGCGCGAGGTGCGCCAGGAGCATACGCCAGGCCTGACGGGTATTCTTTTCATCGGCAACCAGTTGCAGCAGCTTCTGGCTTAGCTCGGCCGGAAGACCGAGCTGGGTCAGGCGACGCCACAGGCTCGCCTGCTGGGGGCGCTGCTGGTTGACCTGACCCCAGGCCATGCTGCCCAGTTGCGCCTCGAGCATCTCACGCAGGCCGGCGATTTCATCGCGCATCGCGCTTAGCCCGGAGCTGTTTTCCGGTTCTGCCTGCGTCTGTTGTGGCGCAGGCTTGGCGCGCGGCGCCTCGGGCGCCGGATAGGCAATCTCGCTATTGAGGCGATCTAGCAGTTCACGGGCCACCGGGGAGCCATCCTGGACGGCCTTGCGCATGGTTTCGCCAAACAGCTGACGGTTGACGCTGGGCTGCTCAGCGATGCGATCTCCGGCTTCAAGCTCGGCGCGGGCATTGACGATGCGCTCCTGAGTCTTTTTCAGCTCCTGGCTCAGGCCGGGAGTAGGCGGGGTCAGCCGCGGCGCTTCGTAATCCACGGCAGCGGTCAGCTCCACACCACCGACGACCCGGCGGTTGCCGATAATCGAGGCGTCGGCACCCAGCTCCTCGCGGACCAGCTTCATCGCCTGGCGCATATCGGCAGCAAAGAACCTTTTTACTTTCATGGCTGACCCACCCTTCTATTCGTTTGTATTAGCTTTGGCCAACAGTGGCAACAATCGTGACCTGCTTGCTGTCCGGTATTTCCTGGTAGGACAGCACATGAGCCCCGGGGGCGGCGTAGCGGACGAACTTGGCCATCATCCCGCGAACCGGCCCCGCCACCAGCAATATTGCCGGTTTGCCCTGCACTTCCTGCCGCTGTACCGCGTCGGACAGAGAGCGCTGAAGCTTCTCGGCCATGCCCGGCTCGAGCATGATGCCCTCGTCGCCACCCTGACCGGCCTTCTGTAGACTCTGTAGCAATATCTGTTCCAACCTGGGCTCGAGAGTGATCACAGGTAGCTCGGAGTCAAGCCCTACAATGCTTTGCACGATGGAGCGTGACAGCGCCACACGCACCACGCCGATCAACGCGCCGGGATCTTGACTCTTGCCCGGCTGGTTGGCGATCGCCTCGGCGATGGTGCGGATGTCCCGAACCGGCACCTGTTCCTGCAACAGACCCTGCAATACCTTGAGCAGCCCGGACAACGAGATGATGCCCGGCACCAGCTCCTCGGCCAGCTTTGGCGAGGCCTTGGCCAGGACCTGCAGCAGCTGCTGGACCTCCTCGTGGCCAAGCAGTTCATGGGCGTGCTTGTGCAGAATCTGGTTGAGATGGGTAGCCACTACCGTGCTGGCGTCCACTACCGTATAGCCAAGCGACTGCGCCTGATCCTTCTGCATCGGCTCGATCCAGACCGCATCCAGACCGAACGCCGGATCCTTGCCCGCGAGCCCCTTGATCTCGCCAAAAACCTGACCCGGGTTGATTGCCAGCTCGCGGTCGGGGTATACCTCCGCCTCAGCCACGCCGACACCCATCAGCGTCACCCGATACGCATTGGGCGCCAGATCCAGATTGTCACGGATATGCACCGAAGGCATCAGAAAGCCCATGTCCTGGGACAGCTTCTTGCGCACACCCTTGATCCGCGCCAGCAGTTGCCCACCCTGATTGCGATCGACCAGCGGAATCAGGCGGTAGCCTACTTCCAGCCCAACCATGTCTACCGGGGTAACGTCGTCCCAGCCCAGTTCGCGGGTTTCGGGGCGGGCGAGGGCCGGCACCTCGGCCTCCTTGCGTTCGACTTCTTCGGCTTCTACCGTTTTCAGCCGCTGACGGTTGGCAATGTAATACGCGGCGCCAGCGGCAAGGGCGCCCAGACTGAGAAAGGAGAAGTGCGGCATGCCGGGAATCAGGCCCATTACGATCATGATCGCGGCGGCAATCGCCAGCGCCTTGGGTGAGGCAAACATTTGACGATTGACCTGCGAGCCCATGTCCTCGGAGGTCGATACGCGGGTCACCATGATCGCTGCAGCCGTGGACAGCAAAAGCGAAGGAATCTGCGCCACCAGACCGTCACCAATGGTCAGCAGGACATAGATACGGCCCGCTTCGCTAAAGCTCAACTCGTGCTGGGCCATGCCGATCGCCAGGCCACCGATAATGTTGATGAACAGGATCAAAAGGCCCGCTACCGCATCACCGCGCACAAATTTGCTGGCACCGTCCATTGAACCGTAGAAATCGGCTTCCTGGGCAACTTCCTGGCGGCGCAGCTTGGCCTGTTCCTGGTCGATGATGCCGGCGTTGAGGTCGGCGTCGATGGCCATCTGCTTGCCGGGCATCGCATCGAGGGTGAAACGTGCGCTGACCTCGGAGATACGTCCGGCACCTTTGGTTACCACAACAAAGTTGATGATCATCAGGATTGCGAAGACCACCAGACCGACGACGTAGTTACCGCCGATCACCACCTCGCCGAAGGCCTGGATCACCTTGCCTGCTGCGTCGCCGCCCTCGTGACCGTAAAGCAGCACGACCCGTGTAGATGCAACGTTCAGGGCCAGGCGCAGCAGCGTGGCCACCAGCAGGATGGTCGGGAATACCGCGAAATCAAGAGGCCGCAGAGCATAGGCGCCTACCAGCAGCACTACCAGTGCAAGGGCGATATTGAAGGTAAACAGCACGTCCAGCAGGAACGGCGGCACCGGCAGCATCATCATGCCGAGCATCACCAGCAGCAGAATCGGCACACCCAGGCTGCCATGGCGCAGCCCCGCCAGATTGCTGCGCATGTTCCCCATTACTTCTGTGCGATTGACTGCCATGCGTTAGACATTCCCGATCAAATATTTGACGCCAGATGCGGCCTGGCAACTCACTACGCAAGTTCCGTTCCAGCCTGTGTTTTTTGTCACGTAATTGCATACCACGGTTCTTCCTCTGGTATGGATCACTGCTATGCTCTCTTTGCTTGTCCAAACCAAGCCGGGGCCCGCCGCTCTGCGGAACCGCTGCGTGCCCCGTCATTCATGTCCAGAGCCCGTAAATGAATACGAGTGTGAAGCCGCCGGGCAGCATGCCCGGTCAACGCCTGATAATGGTAGTGCTCAGCCTGCTCGTCGTGCTGTTCATCACCGGCATGCTGCTGATGTCACGGCTGAACCTGGACTTCGCCCAGCAGACCCTGTCGGACCTGCGCCAGCGGCAGATAATCGACACCTTCCAGGCGAACCTCGACCGTATCAACGCCCATCATCAGAAGATGGAACAGAACACCGTAGGATTGGCGCGTACCGGCGAACTCTTCCATCGCCTGGGCCCGAACCAGAATGGCAACTCGGCAAGCCTGGAACGGATGCTGCGCGAGGGCCTGAATGATTTTCCGGATGCCCACGGCAGCGGTATCTGGTATGAGCCGGGGGCTTTTGACGATGAACCGGTGGGGGTGCTTGCCTATCGTCAGGGATCCGACATCCGCGCGACCCGCGCCACCTCCGACTTCGTCAACCGCGGCTGGTATCGCAGACTCGTCGATAACCTGGACGATGCCGGGCAGGCGACCCAACCCCGGCGTTTCTACTGGACTTCGGCGTACTTCAAGCGGCGGATAGAAAACGTTGTGGTCAGCCTGAGCACAACCATGCGCGACTCCGGCGGACGCAGCATCGGCGTCGTCTCTACCGACTGGCTTGCTGATGACATCATCCGTCTGATCAGCGGCGTTGAGATCACGCCCGGCACCTTCTCGTTTCTGCTCGACAGCGAGAACCGCAACCTGTCCAGCCTGTCACAGGCCAATGACGTCGAGCGGGCACAGCAGCTGATGGATGCGGTCAGCGCCGCGCAATTGCAGCTGTCAATTCCCCTGCAAACGGTCGGCAGCCCATCCGGCGCCGCGGCGGCCATGGAGCAGCGTACCCTGGAAGTGGCCGGCGAGCGTTTTGCGCTGTTCTACTCCGAGACCCAAGCCGGCATGGTATTCGGTATCGGCGTACCCCAAGCGGAGATAGATGCAGTGCTGCTGCCGATGCGCGCCAGCAACCTGCGGATCGTCGCGCTGATCGGCAGCATTCTTATCGTGCTCTCTGCGCTGATTCTGTACATGATCGCCGGCACCCTGCGCCAGCTGCGCAACCTGTATACCGACCCACTGACCCGCTTACCCAATCGCGAGCGCCTGCTGGTGGATGTGCGCAGGCGCCCTTCAGCTTCACTGGTGCTGCTGAATATCGACGGATTCAAGGAGATAAACAATTTCTACGGTCATCAATGTGGTGACCATGTGATCGTCACTCTGTCCACGCAGATGCTCGCCTACCTGCACAAGCAACCGCTCTCGCGCAGCGGCCGGCTATACCGGATGCCGGGTGACGAGTTGGCCATCTGGCGACCTGGCCAGGACGACGAGTCTCAATTGGTTCGCCTGGCGGACGATCTTCAGGCGCTCGTCGCCGCGATCCGCATCCAGTGGAAAGATCATGAGCTCACGCTCCACGTCAGCATGGGCCTGGCAAGCACCCGGTCGCCTAGGGGCGACAGCATTGCTTGCGAGGACCTGCTCCCTTCGGCCAGTATTGCCCTGGAACACGCAAGAATGAAGCAGGCGGGCTACATGCTTTACGATCCTGCCGACCGCGCCCGAGAGAATTACGAACACAACATTGTCTGGGCCAACAAGTTAAAGGCGGCGCTGGACGAGAATCGCCTCGTACCGTTTTTCCAGCCCATCATGAACATAGCCAGTGGCCGGATAGAAAAATTTGAATGTCTGGTGCGCATGCTTGATGACCTAGGAGAGCCGATCAGTCCGTCAATGTTCCTGCCGATAGCGCGGAAGATTCGTCTTTACCGCTCGGTCACGCGGCGGATGATCGATATGAGCCTGCAGTGGTTTGCCAGCAATGACTATGAGTTCTCCCTGAATCTGTCCTCGGAAGACCTGCTCGATCTGGATCTGCACGAGTTCATTGTCGAGCGCCTGCAGGATCGCTCCCTCGCAGAGCGGGTGATCTTCGAAGTACTGGAATCCGAAAGTATCGAGAATTACGAACCCGTGCGCCTGTTCATCGACCGGGTCAAAGTACTGGGCTGCCGCATTGCGATCGACGACTTCGGCACTGGTTATTCCAATTTCGAGCATCTGCTGCGTCTCAATGTCGACATAATCAAGATCGATGGCAGTCTGATCAGGCAACTGGACACCGATGCCAACGCAGTTTCCCTGACTCGCGGCATCGTCCAGTTCGCCAGGGAGCTTAAACTGCAGACCGTTGCCGAATTCGTGCACAGCCCGTCGATTCTCGCCCAGGTCAGACTGCTGGGTATCGATTTTGCCCAGGGCGCCTGTATCGGAATGCCGGCGAATGCGTTGATCACCGACGTACTATTGGCGGACACAGCAACAAACAAACCGCAAGACACCAGCTCGAGCACTGCGGTATAAACGGTTCTGGCCATTTGTTACCAAACAATCGGATGCATCATGCAACCCGGCTATGCTACAAGATGATGGCGCATTGCCTTGGTTCGCTCAGGAGACATCATGCATGCAATTCCGGCCACCCTCGTTGTTGGCCTGCTCGCGTTTACGTTGAGTGGCTGCAGCAGCTTGCCGGACCGCAAGCAGGTCTGGTCCCGCTCCAGCGACTTCTTCAGTCAGTCTGCCGAGGTGTTAAAGGCTCAGCGCAAGCGTCTGGCTAACTTCGCAGGCAGTCTGGTCGGCAGCCATGACGATGAAGTTCGCGACAGCGAAGTCGAAGCCCTCTTCGCGCAGCCCTATATCGACCCGCTCACCCGATACCTGGAGGAGCGTTCGGTGGATGACCGATTCGCTGCACAACTGGCCCGTGTCGCCGCCGAGCGAAACAGGCGCTGCGACGCAATCAGCGCTACCTACGCCCAGCGCGAAGCCACCGGGGACAATCTGCAGCGCATGCGTCGCGGCTACCTGTATTCCTGTCCCGGCGAAGTCCAGGTGTTTGCTTCGCGGGTCGACTCCGGCAGCGCCTCGGTCGCCTCCGCCCGCACAAGCACCGCCGTCAAGGCCTCGAGCGAAGAGATCACGAAAACCGCCGCAGAGAGTCCGCCCGCCACGGACAGGCCTGATACCGAACTGGAAGACGCACTGACCCGGCGCGAGCACAGCGATTGTTATCTGCTGTACACCATCCGCAACAACACCCAGGCGCTGGCGGCCTGCCAGCCACTGGCGGCGGCTGGCGATGCCAAGGCGCAGCATCACATGGCCAGCCTGGCGTTGATGCGCAACGATGCCGCCACCGCTGCAGACTGGGCCAAACGCTCCGCAGCGCAGCAATATGCCCCGGGGCAGCTGGTGCTCGGCCAACTGTATCAGGATGGCCGGGGTGTACCGCAGGATCCGGTCCGTGCCCACGGCCTGATGAAAAGCGCCGCCGACCGGGATCTGGCCGAGGCCGCCTACCACACCGGCCGGATCTACATGAACGGCACAGGGGTCAGTGCTGACGCCGGCTTGGCAGCCCGCTATCTGGAACAGGCCGCCTCCAGTGGGCATATCCCAGCCTACTTCGCATTGGCGGATCTGCATGCTGCCAGCGAACCTGAACGCTTTCGTTACTGGATGGATAAGGCGGCACGCCAGGGCTCAGCCCGCGCGCAGTTCCTGCTGGGCGAGAGCTACGCCCGCGGCACCCACGGCCCCGCAGATAATGAGGCGGCTTATGTCTGGTACAGCCTGGCACTGCTCAATGGGCATGATCCCGCCAAGACCGGCATCGAGCGACAGCAGAAACTGCTGACCAACAGCCAGCTGGCCACCGCGCGATCGCGAGTCGAGGACGGGATAAACGGTCGATGGTACTGATAAACCTTGCCGACATGCGGATGAAGCGCCTGATTATGCTCATCCTGGTGCTGCTCACCAGCGTCTTTCTGGTGGGCATGCTGGCGATGTCCTCGCTCAATCAGGATCTGTCCCAGCGCGCAATGGCCAAATTGCGGCAGAAACAGATAACCGACATATTCCAGGTCAACCTGAACCGGATCAATGCCCATCACCAGTTAATGGAACAAAACACCGCGAGCTTGGCCAACCTGGGCGAGCTGATTCACCTGGATCGGGAAATGCCCGGCGAGAATGCCCGTCAGACGCTTGAAAGGAGCCTGAAGAGTGCGCTGGAAAAGATGCCCCAGGCCTACGGTGCGGAGATCTGGTACCGCCGCAAAAACCAGTCGCAACCAGACCTCTCGGCCTACGCCTACCGCAACGCCGGCATGATTCGGGTCCAGGTCGACGAGCGCATCGACCATGGCCGCGACTGGTACAACCGGGTTCTTCCGCAGGTGACGACGCCGGGAGAAAAGCGCAGCGGCCATGTCGACTTTTTCTGGACGCCGGCGTACTACAAGGACTTCATCGACAACGTCGTCATCAGCCTTACCACCGAAATGCGTGACGCCGGGGGAGAAGTTATCGGCCTGGCATCCACGGACTGGCGAGCCGACGAGATCATCGGTCTGATCAGCGGTGTAAAGGTCACGTCGAGCACCTTCGCCTTTCTGCTCGACGGCGAAAACCGAAACCTCTCCAGCCTGGCGCGTGCCGACGATGTCCTGGCAGCCCAGCGCAAAATCGACGCCATAATAGACTCCCGGCTCCATGACCGTATCGAGGGGCTGCAGCCTCAGTCGGCAGTCATCTCCGGACGTCTGCTGGTGGCGCCCATGCAGACCCTGCCGCTGACCGTGGATGACGAACCGCACATGCTGTTTTTCAGCCGGACACAGGCAGGCATGATATTTGGTGTTGGCGTGCCCAAGGCCGAGATTGACGCCGTATTGTTACCGATGCGCGAGAGCAACCTGAAAATCGTTGCATTGATCAGCGCAATCACCCTGGGGCTGTCATTGCTGATCATGCTGATCGTCGCCCGCATACTGAATCGGGTGCAGGTGCTGTACACCGACGCGCTGACCCAGTTGCCCAATCGTGAGAAGCTGCTGGCTGACCTGCACCGCTGCGACACCGCCTCCCTGTTGCTGATCAACATCGATGCCTTCAAGGAGATCAATGATTTCTATGGTCACCATTGCGGCGATCACGTAATCAGCCAGCTGGCCTTCGCATTGCGCGAACTCCTGTCCGAGGAACACGGATGGGCCGAGAGTCGACTCTACCGCATGCCCGGTGACGAGCTGGCAATCTGGCTACCTACGACTGAGAGTCCGGCGCAGCTTGCGAATCGGGCCGAAACGCTTCTGCGATTTGTCAGCACACTGTCGGTGAGCTGGCAGAACCAGACGATTCCGCTCAACGTCAGCCTTGGCCTGGCCACCAGCCTGCAGGAAGATGGTACCCAGCTAGCGGATGAACAACTGCTGACCTCGGCCAGCATTGCGCTGAAATCCGCCCGACTGGCAAGGATAGGCTACTGCATCTACGACACGGCGCACCGCACCCGGGAAAGCTACGAGCAGAACCTGAACTGGGCCAATCGGCTGCGAAGCGCTCTAAATGAAGGCCGCATCGTGCCGTACTTTCAGCCCATCCTGGATCTGCGCACCGGCCGTATCGAGAAATTCGAGTGCCTGGCGCGCATGATTGATGAAAATGGCGAACCCGTCAGCCCGGCCGAGTTTCTTGGCGTGGCCAAGAAGATTCGCCTGTACTGCCATATCACGCGAACCATGATTACCCAATGTTTCAGTCGCTTTGCCGACAATGATTTTATTTTTTCGCTGAACCTGTCCTGCGAGGATCTGCTCGATCCCGATCTGGCCAACTTCATCGTCGACAAACTGAAAGGCAATCCCTCGCTGGCCTCGAGACTCATGTTCGAAATCCTCGAATACGAGGGCATCGAGAACTATGCCGAAGTCCGCAAGTTCATTGACCGCGTAAAGGCACTCGGTTGCCGAATTGCGATCGATGATTTCGGCACCGGCTATTCGAATTTCCAGCATCTCCTGCGCTTGAATGTCGACGTAATCAAGATCGATGGCAGTCTGATCGAGCACATCGATACCGACCCCATCGCTCTGAACGTGACCCGTGGCATCCAGCAGTTCGCCACTGGCCTGGGGATGCGCACTGTCGCCGAATGCGTGCACAGCAAGGCTGTGCTCGAGTGCGTACGCATGCTGAACATAGACTACGTGCAGGGTTTCCATATCGGCAGACCGCTGCCCTATCTGGTCACCGAACCAGGCAAGGACAGGCCCGCGGATGACTCTGCTGAGCAACAGCTGATAATGGCCTGCCGCGCGGAAGCTACTTTCAGCGGTAGATGATCGATTCGCGCATCGGCGCCAGCCGCTGCAGCAGCCGGTTCTGGGCGGTGACAGGCACTCGTTCAGCATTCATCGCGACAATCAGGTCTTCAACCAGCGCATTGAAGTCGCCTTCGGTGATATCCATTCCCGCATGGCTG
>NZ_JBFGFI010000018.1:0-48210 GCF_041579695.1 Halopseudomonas sp. | reverse complement strand
GCCTGGCGGCTTTCACCCGAGTTCTGCGCTGCCTGATCGGAAAGGTCCCGAATGCCGCTGATATTGCGCGCAATTTCCTCCGTCGTCTGGGTCTGCTCTTCGCAAGCAGAGGCAATCTGCGCCGCCATGTCGTTGATGCGTACAACCGACTGCGCGGTATCGCTAAGCGACTTCTCGGCACCCTCGGCCTGATCGACGCTCTCGGCGGCCAATGCGGCACCCCTCTGCATTACGGTTACAGCCTGGGCGCTACCGGTTTGCAGGCTCTGGATCATTTCCTGAATATCCCTCGTTGAGTCCTGGGTGCGTGCCGCCAGTGTCCGAACCTCATCCGCCACCACGGCGAACCCACGACCCTGCTCACCGGCCCGGGCGGCTTCGATAGCGGCATTGAGCGCCAGCAGATTGGTCTGCTCGGCGATAGCCTGAATCACGCTGAGGACACCGCCGATCTTGTCGCTGTCCTGCTCCAGGCGGTTGATCACACCTGCGGCTTCTGCCACATCCTTGGCCAGGCGACGCAGGGCGTCCATGGTCTGACCGACCACTTGGGCGGTCGCCTGACCCTGCTGATCGGCCTGACTGGCGGCGGCGGCAGTACTGTGCGCATTGTCGGCGACCTCGTGAATGGCTGCGGTCATCTCGGTCGCCGCAGTACTGACCTGATCGATAGCCAGATGCTGGTCGCTGACCAGCTGATCCTGATTCGCTGCGATCGCACTCATCTGTTCGGATGCAGAAGCGACCAGCAAGGTTGATTCGGCCACTTCGCGAATAAGTAGCTGCAGTTGATCGAGAAACGAGTTGAAGCTCTCCCCCAGCTGGCCCACTTCATCAGCCGAGGCAACCTCGACTCGCTTGGTCAGGTCGCCACCGCCACCTGCGATATCACGTATCCTGGCCAGAATGCCCTGGATCGGACGGACGATAAGCGTAGGCAGAACTACGATGGTCAACAGGCACACGATCAATCCGAGCACTACCACCAGCGCAAGAAAGCCTTCATTGGCAGCAGTCACACGCTCGGCCTCCTGCAACTCGGCGGCAGCGTTGGCATCGACGAGCTGGGTCATCTGATCAATCAGGTCGCGCGCGCGGCCGAATAAGGCGGCGGACTCGCCGAAGCTGAGTTGATTGGCCTCTCCCTTGTCCTGAAACGCTTCGCTCTGAGCCAGCCTGACCACTTCCAGCGTGGCGCGCTTCCAATCTTCAAAGACCTGGGCAAACTCGCTCCCCAAAGCCTGATTTTCGGCAGATACAGCCAGTGACGAGGATATTCTTACCCTGTCCGCCGCCTGCTGCAGATTGCCCGCATGTTCCGCCGCCAGGGCCGCACGCTCGCTGCGCGGTACCCCCTGGACCAGAGCGCGCTCGGCCAGCAATGCCTGATACATGTCCCGGTCCGCCTCGAGCAAATTGGTCGCTTGCGGTAGCAGGCCCGAGGAGAAACGCTCCATCCTCGAGGACAGTTCATTCATGCCGATATGGGCCACTGCGCCCAACAGACAGAAAAAGCCGGCAAGCACCAGCATGGGCAGGGTCAGTTTCCAGCGAAAGCCCATATTACGTAACGATGCGATCATTTAAGTCTCCTCGTGCCGTTTGCGGGCTGTGACAACCCGCAACGAGCAATTGGCATTCAGAAAAAAGAGCTTTCTGACATATTAACCGTCATATCGGCCACCGACCGCGCAACATTAGAAAAGTCTGCAACAAACCGTCCCGGAACGACCAACGGCCATACCGGTGAGAAGACATAAAAGGAGAGAAAAGAAGAAATCGTGCAATCTGCAAACCTGCGGGTGCGGGTGCGGGTGCGGGTGCGGGTGCGGTGTAATTATCCTGAGTGATCGTCGGCTAATACCGAGAATGCGGCTCAAAGCGCCAGCGCGGCGCCTAGAAAACCCAACTGCGCTGATGGCGTGCGCGCTCCAGAGCCACGACGACGGAATCGGTCTGTCCGACCTGCTCGAGTCTGCGGGCACCGGGCATATTCATCGGTTTCGCTGCTGCCTGAGCAGTAGCGTTGTTGTCTATCCAGCTCTGGATTTCGGTGGCCTGGCGATGCTGACTGGTGGGGTTCTGAATTTCCGTATCGCCCGAGGAGAGCAGGAATGCCCCGCCCAGTAAAAGTCCTTGAATACTGACAAAAAAAGCAACATCTCGAGCTTTCATTCTGAACTCCCTCACGGTGGCAATAAGCGTTATTGCAGCAGACGGGGCATCGCCTATATGGGGGATACTGCAGGGGACGTGCCAGTATTGATTGTATTTTTTATTGTTTTAAATCATAAACTTAAAAATCATCCAATTTTTCTGACATTGCATTTTGCATGACGAGACCTTTTTCCCTCAGGCAGTTTGCATGCAGGCAAAATGCAGTCAGCGCCCGACAATCACGAGAGATACCATCAACGGAATATAGATCAGCGCAAAGACTGTGCTGAGCAGCGTAGTGCCCGCGGCCTGTTGCGGCTCGGTATCCAGCAGCGTTGCTATAACCACCGTGTTGGCAGCAATCGGTGTTATGGATATAAGAAATATCGCCTGGTATACCGCAAGGTTGTAGATATGCAGCCATTGGCTGTCGAGCCACCAGAATGCGAGTGCCAGAAGCGGCCAGGATACAAACTTGCCAAAGAATGCCAGAGCGGTAAAACGCAGATCACCGGCCAGACCACGAAAACTCAGGATGCTCATGCCGATAATCATCATGCCGAGAATGCTGTAGGCGCCGCGCAGGTTATCAAACAGCGGAATCAGCACCGAGGGGATATCGATTCCCGAGAGGTTAAGGACCACGGCAAGGCAGAACGCGTAGATCGAGGGCAGTCTCGCCACCTTCAGCAGGCAATCGCGAACTCCGAACCGCCCACGTGCAGCAAGATAAAAACCCACCGAATTCTCATACAGGGTTGTGCCGAGCAGACAGACAATATAAATACTCAACCCCTGCTCGCCGAACAACAAAAGCGCTACCGGGATGCCGAAATAGCCGGTATTACCCGTTCCTACCGAGAGCGGAATAATGTTGGCGCTGGCGTTGTTCAGCCATCCACGAGCTATCGCCAGATGCGCCAGACCGACAACGGAGCAAAAGCTGAATACCACAAAGGGGAGCAGGATGACGCTGGCCGAGAGCGGTGCATTCATTACGCCGGAGAACACGACTGAAGGCGTGACGATGTACAACATCATCCCAGCGATATGGCTTCCACTGGCCTGCAGGAATCGTCCGGCAATCCACCCAAGCCCGACGGTGATGTAGAGCGGCAGGAGTTTGAACAACAAGGCAAGGGCGGCCGTCATGGCTACTCCGGGTGGGGAACAGACCGGATATTAGCAGTGTTGCGCAGCCCCGGCCTACTGGTGGAACAGTCGCTGGGTTCAGCAATCGCTGATCAGATACACCCTTTCAGCCAGACTGGTCATACCCTGATCACGGAACACCGGATGGTCACCGAGCACATCACTCTGGTGTAATACCGATATCGCGGAGCCCGCAAACAGCTCTCTGACTTCGGCGTCCGGGACACTGAAAGGCGGACCAGCGCGGTCGGACTGCGGGTAATCGAGTGTGATCAGCAAGAGCCGCCAACCACCAGGCAGATTTTCGCGCAAATGTGCCACATAGCGCTTACGCATGGGTGGCGGCAACGCGATAAGCGCTGCCCGGTCGTATATCACACTGGTGTCCCGCAAGTGCTCAGACGTCAGCGCAAAAAAGTCGCCGCACAAAAGCGTCAATGAACCACATTCGGCAACCGCAAAACTGTCATCACTGTGCCACTGACATTCCAGCGCATGCTCGTCAATGAAGTCTTCCAGCGCGAGCCGCGACAACTCCACGCCAAGTACCGGGTAACCCTGCTCGCTTAGCCAGAGCATATCCAGACTCTTGCCGCAAAGCGGAACGAACACGGTAGTCCCGGCTTGCGCATTCAGCTCGGGCCACCAGCGCTGCAACAAGGGATTGACCCGCGACTTGTGAAAACCGGTCTGACCCAGTTGCCAGCGTTCACGCCAGAAATCCGCATCCATCATCATCCCCTTCAGTCGCAATCAACTGACAATTAGGCATTTTTTCTCCAACGCCGCAGAACCAGCCTATATAGTAGAACTCGATACGATACCTCAACAAGGCTGCCCTGCGGCATGGATTACATCAACACGCTTTTTCTTATCGGCGCGCTGCTGTTGTGCGCCAGCATTCTCGCCAGCTCGTTGTCTTCGCGGCTGGGAATACCCCTGCTGCTGATATTCCTGATCATCGGGATGCTCGCCGGCGAGGATGGATTCGGCGGCATCGCTTTCGACAACACCGATACCGCATTCATGATTGGCAGTCTGGCTCTGGCAATTATCCTGCTCGATGGGGGCATGCGTACGCGTGTAGAGAATTTCCGCGTCGGCCTCTGGCCGGCGGTGTCGCTGGCAAGTATCGGTGTCATCGTGTGCGCCAGCCTGACCGGCGTACTCACCGCCTGGTTGCTCGAACTGCACTGGCTACAGGGGTTGCTGCTCGGTGCAATTGTCGGCTCAACCGATGCCGCGGCCGTGTTTTCGCTGCTCCAGGGCAAGGGGCTCAACCTGAAACAGCGGGTAGGCGCGACACTGGAGATCGAATCCGGGTCGAACGATCCCATGGCGATCTTTCTCACCATCACACTGGTGGAAATGCTCGCTTCCGGCCAGGAAAGTTTCAGCTGGCATTTCCTCATTGCTTTCGTCCAGCAATTCGGCATTGGCGGCTTGTGCGGGCTGGCAGGCGGTGTTTTGCTTGCAAGCCTGGTCAACCGGGTAAAGCTGGCGACCGGTCTTTACCCGTTGCTGATCACCAGTGGCGCGATCCTGGTGTTCGCCTTCGCCAACAGTATCGGTGGTAGCGGGTTTCTGGCCATTTATCTGACCGGGGTAGTGCTGGGCAATCGCCGCGTACACAACCTGCAGAATATTCTGCATGTGCAGGACGGTATGGCCTGGCTGAGCCAGATCGGCATGTTCCTGATGCTCGGGTTGCTGGTCACGCCCAGCGAGATGATGCCGATCGCCGGACCGGCGATCCTGATTGCACTTTTCCTGATTTTCATTGCCCGGCCGCTGGCAGTGTTGATATGCCTGGCACCCTTCGTCTTTTCCTGGCGTGAGCGGCTGTTCATTTCCTGGGTGGGCCTGCGCGGCGCGGTACCGATCATATTGGCGATCTTTCCCCTGCTTGCAGGCCTGGAGCAGGCCCAGCTGCTGTTCAATGTCGCATTCGTCGTCGTGCTGGTATCGCTCCTGCTACAAGGCTCCAGCCTGCCGCTGGCTGCCCGTCTGTGCAAGGTAGAGATCCCGCCGCAGCCCGAGCCGCTGCAACGCACCAGTCTGGATGTGGCAGTGGATGGCGAATACGAGGTGATGATCTATCAGCTGGAGCATGCCAACTGGTGTGTCGGTGTGAGCCTGCGGGAACTGGCGATGCCGGACAACTCACGCATTGCGGCGGTATTTCGTGGCAGCGAACTGCTGCATCCACGCGGCAGTACTACCCTGGCGCTGAATGATGTGCTGTGCATCATAGGCAGACCCCGGGACCTGCCGGCCCTGTCGAAGCTGTTCAGCAAGCCCCATGCAGCAAGTTATCTGGAAAATCGCCGATTCTTCGGCGACTTTATTCTAGAGGGCGATGCCGAACTAGGTGCGGTAGGCCGTTTCTACGGATTCGGTGTGCCTGAGGAGCTTCGCGAGCTTACCCTTGCGGCCTTTCTCGGCAAGCGCTTCGGCGGCCATCCGGTGGTCGGTGACAAGCTCGAATGGGAGGGCCATACCTGGGTGGTCGCTGCGGTAGACAATGACACCATTCTGAAGGTGGGCCTGAAGCTTGGCGGCGGCAAGCCGCGTCTGCCCCTGGGTTTTTAGGGTCCGTTTATCGCAGGAAGTTGAACAGACTCAGACCACTTATCTTTACGTAGCTTTGCTGCGCCGCCTGCAAGACCACCGACTCCAGGCTCAGGCGACTTAGCGCCTCAGCATAATCGAGCTCGGAGAGCTCCGCCTGCACCTTGGTATTGATCAGCGACACCTCGGCATTCTCGTTACCGGTGGATTCGATGACATTGAGCCGTGCACCGATGCTGGTCTGCACGCTAAGCACGCTGTTCATCCCGTTATCGATATTTTCCAGACTGATAGCCAGCTTGTCGCGGCGTACCAGCTTGTCTTCCGGCGAAGACCCAGTGTTCTCCAGCGTCTCGCGTAAGAAGGCAATATTCTGAAGAATACTGCGCTTTTCACCGGTATCGGCGGTATCACCGCGCTTGATGGTGAATGTCTCACTGCCCGCCAGAGCACCGTCGATATCAACAACTACACCGGCAAAGCGTATCTGCAGATTGTTGTCCTCATTCGGCTCGATCGGTTGGTTGTTAACCAATACATTAGCCGGATTCGCAGTTTCAAAAATCTGATAGCTATTGCCGTCCGCAGCTACCTGAATCGTGACATTTTCGAGAGGATAGAAAGCGGTGTCATAGGCTTGCTTGTCCTCGACTACCCCCAGTGAAATTCGCGCACCACCACTAGTCGTCTCGGTAACCACACGATTGACGTTAGGCACATCAACGAATAGCTTCTTGCCGTTATCGTTGATTGCCAGCTGCTTGGAGCCGGCAATCTGAATCGAGCGCTGGCCCTGGTCACCTTCGTAACTATAGGTTCCGTCAGGCGCGCGAACGAAGGGCGGCGTCTGGCTCTGGAATCCGCCAAACAGATATTCACCGCGGGCGTTGCGGCTATTAAACAAACCGAACAGTTCTTCCTCACGCTCGTTCAGCTCCTGGGCCAGCGCCTGCCGGTCAGAAGCATCCAGCGCACCATTGCCCGCCTGCAGGGTGATCTCGCGTACCCGCTGAAGGATATTGGTCACCGAATTGAGCGTCGCTTCCTCCTGATTCAGGCTGTTGGTCGCGGCGCTCATGTTGGACTTGAACTGCTCCAGGCGTCCGGCTTCCTGGTCGAGCTGCAGCAGCCGCACCGTTGCGACCGGGTCATCGGCGGGCGACAGCAGACGCTTGCCGGAGCTGACCTGCTCCTGGGTGCGAGTTACCTTGGCGTAGTTGTCCTGGATACCCTGATTGCCATTATTGAATGCCTGTATCGTCGAAATACGCATTGCCTGTCACCTGTCAGCGGATGCTGTTTATCAGTGTATCGAACAAAGATCGTGCAACCTGTAGTACCTGTGCAGAAGCATTGTAATACTGTTCGAACTTGATCAGGTTCGCCGCTTCCTCATCCAGATTGACCGCCGATACCGAATCGCGATTATTGGTCGCCTGCTTGAGTACGGCCTGACTGGAATCACTGTCCGAACGCGCCTGAGCGGTAAAGGTCGCCACTCGTTGAACCAGATCGCCGTAGCCGTCAACAAAAGAGAAACCGGCACGGCCGTCGGCCTGACCAAGCACCGCCTTCGTCTGCAGTTCTGACAGCGCCAGCGCATTACGGTTATCCGACTTGCCCAAGTTGAACCTGATATCAAAGGTATCGTCCTGAAGCGGTGTGCCCGTCATCTTCATACTGAATTGGTAATCGCCAACTGACCACTCCAGAGTATTGGTCTGCCCAGGCGTGATCGCGATAGTAGCTGGTGTAACGGTACTCGCGGCGTTGCTGAGCTCCAGCTCGCCGCTGACCCCGTTGTACTTCATCACTATCGGCAGGAAGCCTTGCATATCAGAGGGATTAATCGGTTGCGGCCCATCTACCAGCGTCGGCTGGGTGATCTTGGCTGTCCCACGGTTATTCAGACTGGTGTCAGCATTCGCAGGCGCTGCGAAACCCAGCTCCTCGGGCTGTTGCATCACCGACTCCATGCCGCCGGCCCCATAGCGTGTTGGGGTAATAAGAAAGCGGTCTCCCGCGGCAACGCTGCCAGCGGCCGGCAGGGTAATGGCAAAGCCGTCCACCGTAGTCGCAGGCTCGGCCCCTACGGGTGGCAGTGGATTGGTATCAAGCGTGAGCGGACCGGTGACTTGGTTATCGCTCACCCGCCGAATGCTGTACTGGGTAGCACTGCTGAAAAGCACCTCATAGTCGGAGGTACTAAGCTCGGAAGTATCGGTAATGAATACATTCAGTTTTGTATTCGGGTCACTGTTTGTCGGCCGCGCCTGGCTGCGCAGATCCAGTTGGTCCGGACTGTTGATGTCCTTGAACAACTGGCCACCGGCCTGGCCATTAATGTCCAGGCCCTGTCCCAGCTGGCTATTGATCTCATCGGCAATCGACAAAGACAGACGACCTACCGAGTTCAGCGCCTGATCGAGCACATCCTCACGGTAGCGAATCAGACCGCCAAGCTGACCGCCACTAATCAGGCTGGTAATGCCCTGGGCGGAGCCACCACTGACCAGTTGCACCTCCGCACGTGACGGATCGGCTGTGCCGCGCACCACCTGCAGGCTGGACGCTTCCTTGCCAACTACCAGCGGCTGTCCTGAACCAACAAACAAATTGATGATGTTGTTATCCTGTGGGACGACAGTCACCCCAATCAGCTCGCTGAGCTGGCGCACAGCCTCCTCCCGGGCATCCAGGAGATCGTTGGGCTCCGAACCGTTGGCCACCGCGCGGCTGATAGAATCGTTGAACTTCGCAACCGACTCAGCCAGTCGGCTCACCTGGCTGGTCAGGGTGCCCATCTGTTGACCGATGAATTCGGTCTGAGTCGACAGCCGCGTCTGCACTGTATTGAAACGCGACGCCAGACCCTCTGACTCGGAGAGAAACAACTGGCGGGCCGGCAGACTGGCGGGGTCTTCAACCGAGGTCTGCAGCGCGTCGAAGAAGTTCTGCAGGCCGGGGGTGATGCCGGTTGCGGTGCCCGAAAGCAGGGTATTGAGCTCCTCCATCTGCGTCTGGAAGGCCTTGGTCTCAGAATTGATCGCGGTACTGCTGCGGACCTGATTGGTAAGAAATTCGTTATAAACGCGCTGTACATCGACGATATTCGTGCCATTGCCAATATAACCGGCGCCACTGAAACTAGGGTCCCGGGCAGCCTGCACGGCGGTCTGACGGCTATAACCGGGCGTGTTGACGTTGGTTATATTCTGCCCGGTGACCGCCAGATTGGTCTGGCTGGCCTTGAGTCCGCTGAGTCCAATGCCGAAGAGATCTGCCATGCTTATGCCCTGCCCGCGCTGGAGCTGTCGCCGGTCTGGGCAACCTGGCTAGCCTGCGAGGTACCGGCGTCGCTCAACAACTGACGGGCGATTTGCGAAACCTTACGGGCGTACTGGGGATCTGTAGCGTAACCAGCCTGCTGCAATTCACGGAAGAAGGTGTCCGGGTTCTCGGTGCGGGCCAGTGCTTGCTTGTAGCGGCCGTTGCCCTCGAGGAAATTTACGTAGTCGTCAAAGCTCTGCTCGAAGGATGCGTAACTGCGAAAGTTGGCGCGCTCCTGGCCCTTAACGCCATTGCGATATTCATGGGTTGTCACATTAGCAGACTCGCCCTGCCAGCCCCCATGGGCCTTGATGCCGAACAGATTATGGCTGTTGCTGCCGTCAGGCTGCTTGATGATCGATTTGCCCCAGCCGGTTTCCAGTGCAGCCTGAGCCACCAGATAATGTGGATCAACGCCCAGACGCGCTGCGGCCTTCTCTGCCATCGGCAGCATTGCCTGGACAAATTCGCTGGAATCGGCAAAACGCGACGGCCCGGCACTGGAAACGCGAGCGCCCTGTGCAATCGCATCAGCGGTAGTTGGCTGGCTGCGTGCCACGCCCTGCATAGCGCGCAGCGGCTGCCATGCCTGGGCAGGTTCGGCCTGCACCGGCGCAGACGCGGGCGTTGGTACATTAGCGGCCAGAGCCATTTGCGCGGCGCCATGCCCCAGGGAGAAGCCCAGACGACGCTTGGCCAGCAGCGCCGAGTGATCCGGTACGCCGCCGGTCATGTTGCCTTTCGACGACTCTACCGGCAGATCGGTTTTCAGCACTGGACGCTCAAGCGAGGTATTTGAGGCAGCAGGCGTCTTCTCCGGTGACAATTGCCGCATCATTACGTCGGCCAGGCCAAGCCCCTGTTTCTCGGACAGATGCACCGACATCTGATTGTCATACATGTCCTGGTAGAAGCGGGTCTGCGGCGTATTCAGCGGATTGCCTTCGGCGAAGGCCTGATTCGCATCACGCATGCTCTTGACCATCATGTTCATGAACAAGGATTCGAACTGCTCGGCGACGCGCTCCATGTTCTCCGGGCTGTTGGCCTTGGAGCCGGCTTTCAACTCACTCATGGAGTTGAGATCGGTGTAGCTGATGCCATTCGGGCTCATGGTCGCGTCCTCGCTCAGATGATCACAAGCTCGGCGTTCAATGCGCCGGCCTGTCTCAGGGCTTCAAGAATGGCCATCAGGTCGCCGGGAGCGGCTCCCACCTGATTGACCGCACGCACTATTTCGTCCAGCGACACACCCGGATTGAACACGAACATGCGGCTATCGCCCTCTTCAATATTGATCTGCGAGCTGGGCGTCACCACTGTCTGGCCGTCGGTAAAGGGTGCGTCAGGCTGGCTGACCTGGAAATTCTCGCTGATGGTCACGGTCAGGCCGCCGTGGGTTACCGCGGCGGGCTGCACTCTCACATCCTGACCAATCACGATGGTGCCGGTGCGCGAGTTGATCACGATCTTCGCAGCGGCATTGCCCTGATTCACTTCAAGATTCTCGACCATCGACATGTAGTCAACCCGCTGGTTGGGGTCGATCGGTGCACGCACGGTGATCGAGCCGGCATCCTGGGCCTGGGCTACACCTTCACCAAAGGTGTCGTTGATCCGGTCGACCACCCGCTTGGCGGTGGTGAAGTCCGGCCGATTGAGGTTGAATACCAGGTGATCGCCACTGGCAAAGGGGCTGGTGACCGCGCGTTCGACAGTAGCGCCGCCAGGGATCCTGCCCACACTCGGCACATTAACGGTAATACGCGAGCCATCGGCACCCTCGGCGCCGAAACCGCCCACCACCAGATTGCCCTGGGCAATCGCATACACCTGCCCGTCAATGCCTTTGAGGGGTGTCATCAGCAGACTACCGCCGCGCAGACTCTTGGCGTTACCGATAGAGGAAACGGTGATGTCGATCGTCTGGCCAGGACGGGAAAACGCCGGCAATTCGGCATGGATGGCCACTGCTGCGACGTTCTTGGTCTGGATACGCGTTCCCGGCGGCACGGTAATGCCAAATTCGGTCAGCATGTTGTTAAAGGTCTGCACCGTGAACGGCGTCTGGCTGGTCTGATCACCAGAGCCGACCAGACCCACCACCAGACCGTAACCGATCAACTGGTTGCTCCGCACACCGGCAACACTGGCGATATCCTTCAACCGCTCGGCATGGGCCATCGGCGCAGCAAGCATTACACACAGGCACAGCAGCAGGCTACGCATGCTCATTACTCCTAGAAGGGCCACATCGGACTGAGGAAGAACTGGCTGAGCCAGCCAGGCTTGCTTGCGTTGGCAAAGGCGCCGGTACCCGAGTAGGCAATCCGCGCGTCAGCAATCCGCGTGGAGGGCACGGTATTATCCGGGCCGATATCGTCACTGCGCACCAGGCCGGAGATACGGATCAACTCATCGCCGTTATTCAGGGTGATCCATTTCTCGCCGCGCACGCGCATCACGCCATTGGGCAGTACCTCGAATATGGTCGCCGTGATCGAGCCGTTCAGACTGTTGGTCTGGTTGGCTTCGGAATCACCGGCAAAAGTGCGATTGCCGGAAATGTCGACTCCCAGATTCAATCCCTTGGCACCGACCACATTGCCCAGCAGAGTGGGGTTGGCAATCTGCGTTGAGCTGTCCTTGCTGATCTCGTTGTCTGCACTCTTGCGCGCGGCCGTCCGCTCCTGCAGCGTAATCGTGATGATGTCGCCGACACGATTGGCCTTGCGGTCGTCATACAGCGTGGTCTCGAAACCCGACTGGTAGATGGCGCCGTTATTGCGTTCCTGGGGTACCGGTGTGCGCGGCATGATCGGCGCATACGACGGGTCATTGGGCGCCGGCGGCATCTGCATGCAGGCCGTCAGGGTAGCCAGGAGAAAAAGAACCAGAGCAAGACGCAGGGATTTCATCTCAATCATTCCTCTTAGAGGTTCTGGCTGACGTACTGCAGCATCTGGTCGGCAGTGGAGATCACCTTGGAATTCATTTCGTAGGCGCGCTGGGTGGTGATCATGTTGACCAGTTCCTCCACCACGCTGACGTTGGAATTCTCCAGGGTGTTCTGCAGCACCGTGCCCAGTCCATTCTGCCCGGGATTACCGGCCTGGGGCGCGCCGCTGGCACCAGTCTCAAGGAACAGGTTGTTACCGATCGACTGCAGTCCGGCCGGGTTGACGAAGTTGGCAGTCTGCAGGATGCCCAGCTGCTGGACAGCAGGGTCACCGAAAACGGAAATACTCACGGTACCGTCCTCGCCCACGGTGAAGGACTGAACATCGTCGGGCAGCTGGATGGCCGGCTCCAGCGGAAAGCCGTTCGAGGTCACGATCTGGCCATCGGCGTCCAGATGAAAGCTGCCATCACGGGTATAGCCAATATTGCCGTCGGGCATCAGTATCTGGAAGAAACCCTTGCCGTTGATCGCCAGGTCCAGCGGCTGCTCGGTGGTCTGCAACGTGCCTTCGGTAAAGATCTTCTGCGTACCGGCAACGCGAACACCGGTGCCCAGCTGCAAACCCGACGGCAACTGCGTGTCCTGGGTAGTCTGACCACCGGGCTGACGCTTGATCTGGTATAGCAGGTCCTCGAATTCCGGACGGTCGCGCTTGAAGCCGGTGGTCGCCACGTTGGCCAGGTTGTTGGAAATCGTGGTCAGCATGGTGTCCTGTGCGGACAGGCCGGTCTTGCTTACCCAAAGTGCTGCGTGCATGTTCTTCTCCTAGCGCATCGGCAGGCGATGCGGCTGATCAGGTTCAACTGATTTGCAGAATCTTGTTGGTGGTCTGACTGTTTTCTTCGGCCGTGCGCATCATCTTGATGTGCAGCTCGAACTGACGCGCCAGGGACAGCATGGCGGTCATCTCCGCCACCGCATTGACGTTACTGCTTTCCAGGAAGCCCGAGGCTACCCTCACACCGCCATCGGCGGGCTGCTCGACGGCGTTCTGCACGCGCATCAGGCCATCCTCACCCTTGCGCAGCTCAGCCGGATCCGGGTTGACCAGCTTGATACGATCCACCTCCGCCAGCACGTTGGGGCCTTCACCTTCGGCGCGGATACTGATGGTACCGTCCTGACCGATTTCTACCTTGTCAGCCGGTGGCAGTGCGATCGGACCGGCATTGCCCAGCACCGGCATACCGCTACTGGTACGCAGCAAACCGAAAGCGTCAATTTTCAGACTGCCTGCACGGGTATAAGCCTCGGTTCCATCGGGCGCCTGCACGGCAATCCAGCCCTGCCCTTCCACAGCGATATCCAGCTCGCGACCGGTTTCCTGCATGCTCCCAGAGGACATATCGGTACCCGGTCTCTCGGTCATTGCATAGGCACGGGTCGGATGTGTCTCGCCATAGACCGGCATGGAGCGGGCCTGTTCGAAATCGCGGCGAAAACCTGTGGTGCTAACGTTCGCCAGATTGTTGGCATGGGCCTGCTGGGCCAGCATGTTCTGACTGGCGCCGGTCATGGAAATGAAAAGTGATTTGTCCACGCTGTACTCCCGTTGCGACAAGGAATTGCCGCTTTGCTGCTATCAGGGATAGATAAAGCATGGATCATGCCATATACAGGGTATTGCTGGATTGTCTATAAAAAACAAAGAGATGGATAATTATACAAAACAAAAAGCGGCAACATCGGCAAACTTTCGCTCGCCAATATTGCCGCTCTGCCTGAAGCGGGCTGTGCCGGAATTATCTCAGGTTGATGATCGTCTGGGTTACCGCATCGGCGGTCTGGATGGTCTTCGCGTTGGCCTGGTAGTTACGCTGGGAGATGATCAGATTGATCAGCTGCTCCGACAGGTCCACGTTCGACTGCTCCAGTGCACCGGACTGAATGCTGCCCTGCGTACCAGTCCCAGGCGCACCCACCACTGGCTCCCCAGATGCCGAGGACTGAGCCCAGGAAGTCTTGCCCAGCGGAGTCAGGCCCTGCTGATTGGCGAAGTTGGCCAACACCACCTGGCCTTGGATACGGGTCTGACCGTTGGTGTATCGCGCCACCAGCAAACCGGCATCATCGATTTCCAGGCCTGCCAGATCACCGGTAGTAAAGCCGTCCTGTACCACAGCAGTGACCGCGAAACTGGCTGCAAACTGCGTACTACCAGCCAGATCGACATCGAAGGCGGCCGGCGACTCGGCACCAGTTGGCTGGCCGGAACTGTCAAGCGGCACCCAGTTCTGTACCACGCCCATTGGCTGCGGCGTGGTCAGCTCACCTACGGTATTGAAGGTAAGCGGTGTCGGCTGGGGATCAAACGCGGCATCGGTCGGCAATGCGTTGTTGGCTGCGGCGTTGGCAGAAACCTGGCGGCCGTCGATCAAGGTATACATGTCCCACTGGTTACCGTCAGTTTTGACAAAGTATTTGGTCAAAGTATGGGGGTTGCCCAGGCTGTCGAAGACATTGACCGAAGTGGAGCTGTTGTAAGTGGCCGAGTTGGTTGGATCAAAGGTGTCCCTGCCGGCCTCGAGCGCATCAGCCGGAGTTCCGCCAGCGGTGATTTCCGCATTATAAGCCTGCTGCCAGATTGCTGGACGAACGCTGGTCGAATTCAGGTTCAACGTTGCATCCACCACGGTAGTGGCTCTCGGATCCGCTGAGCGGGTGTCGACGCGCAGATCGGTTTGCACGCCTTGATTGATCTGACCAGTCACCGGGTTTACACCAAATCCCTGCAAGCGATCGCCAAAGTTGTTGGAGATGAAACCTTCGCGGTCGGTACCAAAGTAACCGGCACGGGTATAGCTCAGCGCCCCATCGTTACTCGTAACGAAGAAACCATTGCCGTTGATGGCCAGATCCAGACTATTCTCGGTGAAATTTATGTTGCCCTGGGTAAACTGCTGAGCCACGTTGCCCAGCAGCACCCCGCTACCCTGGGCGTTACTACCGGAACCGAGAATGGATGCCGCGTAAACGTCGGCGAATTCTGCGCGCGAGCCCTTGAAGCCGACCGTGCCGGCGTTAGCGATGTTGTTGCCGGTAATGTCCAGATCGGATGACGCCGCCCGGATACCACTCAGACCGATATTGAAAGACATGGTTACTCTCCTAGCCGATGTAGATCGGACGACTGTTACTGACCAATGGAAACGATATTTGAAAGACTGATACTGCCCAGACCGGCAACGTTGAGCATCATTTCGCCGCCCTTGCCATTGCCCAGTGAAACACTGTCCACGTTGGCCGGCAGCAAGGTAGCAAGCTGCTTGTTCCCCCCCCCGACGGCTGCCTGCGCCTCGAACTTGTAGCGGCCAGGCGGCATAAGATTGCCGCTGCTGTCCTTGCCGTCCCAGACGAAGTCATGCATGCCGCTGGGCTGGCTGCCCAGGTTGAGACGGGTAACTACGCTGCCCGCCGCATCGGTTACGTTCACGTAGACGTTATTGCTGGCGCTGGGCAGGGCCAGCTGACCCTTGAGCCCCTTTTCCGTATCAACCATTGCCTGGTTGGCCGGGACTATTACCGTACGCCCGACCAGCGAAGAGGCCTGCAGCGCTTGCGATGACTGGTAGCCGTTGAGCAGCGATTCCATCGACGTGTTCAGTGTCTCGATGCCTTCCACTGTACTGAACTGCGCCAGTTGGGCGATAAACTCGCCATTTTCCTGGGGCGACAGCGGATCCTGGTTATTCATCTGCGTAACCAGCAATTTGAGAAACTCGTTCTTGCCGAGTTCGCCACCCTTGGCATTACGGCTCTGGTCCACCTTGTACTGATCCAGAACGCTTTCACCCACGCTCAGTGCACTAGTAATACTCATGGTCGTAAAGCTCCTGTCACTGACCCAGTGTGAGAACGCGCTGCAACATGGTCTTGGTTGCGTTCATGATTTCAACGTTGGTTTGGTATGCACGCGAAGCTGCCATCATGTTGGCCATCTCCTCGACGATGTTGACGTTCGGATAGAATACATAGCCCTGCTCATCCGCCATCGGATGATCCGGCTCGTAGCGTGACTGCAATTCGGCGTCCGACTGCACCACGCCCAGCACCTCCACACCCTGACCCGCCTGCTCGCGGGAAGCGAAAAGAGACTGCCCCATGCCCTGTTGCTCTGCATACATGGTGGCAAATACCGGATGCCGTGCACGATAGGTCTCACCCGTGCTGCTGGAGACGGTCTCGGCGTTGGCTATATTGCTCGCCGTGGTATTCAGGCGCAGCGACTGAGCGCTCATGCCCGATCCGGAAATATTGAATACGTCGTTCAGGGACATGGCTTATTCTCCGCGCAGGGCTGTCATAAGCCCTTTGAACTTGCTGTTGAGAAAGGTAAAGCTGGCCTGCAACTCGATGGCATTCTTGGCAAACGCGCTCTGCTCGACATCGGCATCCACCGTATTGCCGTCCAAGGCCGGCTGGAGAGGCGTGCGGAAACGCAGACCCGCCGCCTGATCGAGCAGGCTTTCGCCATTGATGTGCCGGGAATGCGTAGTGTTGGTGGCAAAACTCGTGTCGGTTCCGGTCTGCTGGGCGGCGAGTACTGCCGAGAAATCCAGGTCGCGGGCCTTGTAGTTAGGCGTTTCGGCATTGGCTATATTATTCGCCAGGACCGCCGCGCGTTGACCGCGGAAAGTCAGTGCCTTTTCATGTATGCCCAGGGCATTGTCGAAGCTGATTGTCATTGGCGCGTTCCTCTTGTGGCAATAATTGGCCACACAGTTCTCTCTGCGCAATAACAAAGCAGTTTCCATGCCAGAACTTCAAATCGTTTTATTTCAGCAACTTGGGAAGGAAGAATATCCAGAGCGGCAATGAATTACCGTTGGGCGGCGTTCCGTTGGGCGGCACCCCGCTGAAGGGTACTCCGGAATGCGTGGGGTTTGAGGCCCGAGGCTTGCTGCCAGGAGTTACTTGGCCTTATAGACGATGCCGGGGCTGCACTGGACCATCTGATACATCTCAGGCAGACCGTTCAACGCCTCTGAGGCGCCCAGCATCAGGTAACCGCCCGGCTTGAGGGTGCCGTGTATCCGTGTGAGGATGTCTTTCTTGAGCTCTGCCGAGAAGTAGATCAGCACGTTGCGGCAGAAAACAATATCGAATTTGCCGAGCATCGAGTAACTGTCGAGCAGATTCATCGCACGGAATTCGACCCGGCTACGGATGGGTTGCTTGACCGTCCAGCGACCCGGAGTAGTCTGATCGAAATAGCGCGCGAGGCGCTCGGAAGAGAGCCCCCGAGCTATCGACAGGCTATCGTATTCGGCCGACTTGGCCGCAGTGAGAATCCCGCCGGACAGGTCCGTGGCGACAATTTGACAGCCGCCACGCAACTGGCCCGGATTGCTGCGCTCGAATTCGTCAATCGCCATACTCAGAGAATAGGGTTCCTGCCCCGAGGAACAGGCCGCGGACCAGATCCGTGGGCGCTGGCCGGGATTGGCCTTGATGAACTCAGGCAACAACCGGTTCTTCAATACCTCAAATGGATAGGCGTCGCGAAACCAGAGCGTCTCATTGGTGGTCATCGCGTCGACGACAAGCTCGCGCAATCCACTGCGCGGCTGGCTCTGTATTCGCGTTACCAGTTCGCCCAGGCTCTTTATGCCCTGTTGCTCGAGCAGCCGATTCAAGCGACTCGCCACCAGATACTGCTTATTATCGCCCAGCACAATGCCGCACGCTTTTTCCAGAAATTCCCGGAACACCTGAAAATCTTGATTTGCCGAGGTCACGCAGTCCATCCCATCATCAATTGAATTGCTTCCTCATGCGGTGCTCTATTCACGCAGCGCGTGCAGCCGGTCGATAACTCGCTGAGCCAGCTCATCCGGTTTGAACTTGGCCAGGAAGTCATCTGCACCTACCTTCTTTACCATTGCCTGGTTGAATACCCCGGAAAGCGACGTATGCAACAGGATATGCAGGCCGGTCATGCGCGGGTCATTGCGCACCTCGGCGGTAAGAGTGTAGCCATCCATCTCCGGCATCTCGATATCCGAGACCATCATCAGCAGGTCGGATACGCCCTCGCCGTTTTCAACCAGATCGCGAAGCCACTTCAAAGCCTGGGCCCCATCATTGAGTGCAACTACCTCGACGCCGACCTCCTGAAGACAGCGTGCGACCTGCTTGCGGGCAACCGAGGAGTCATCGACGATCAATACCTTGCGCGCCAGAGCCTCGGTGTGCGTAACCTCATCGATCACGCCTTCGCTGATCGTCTCTACGGTCGGCACTACTTCGGCGAGAATCTTCTCTACGTCAATGATCTCGACCATTTTGTCATCCACCCGCGTCACAGCTGTCAGGTAATGATCGCGTCCGGTCCCCCTTGGCGGCGGATGAATATCGGACCAGTTCATGTTGACGATCCGCTCCACGGAACGCACCAGAAAACCCTGCACGCGGTAATTGTACTCGGTGATGATCACAAAGGCGGTACTCAAGTCATCCAGTCCCGGACCACCTGTGGCCTTGTTCAGGTCGATGATCGGCAGCGTCCCGCCGCGAATATGCGCGACCCCACGAACCACGGGGTTGAGCCGCGGCAGGATGGTCAGCTTCGGACACTGCAGGACTTCCTTGACCTTGAAAACATTGATTCCGTAAAGCTGCTGGCCGGCGAGCCGGAACAGCAAAAGCTCCAGACGGTTCTGCCCGACCAACTGGGTACGCTGGTTGACCGAGTCCATTACGCCAGCCATGGGCAACTCCTCATATATATAGAATGAAGCGGCATATATCTTGCTTCATCGTTTGGGTAATACTCGTTACGGCGTTTTTTTGACATGCGCCAACCCACTCGCCATCAAGGTTCATTGTATGCGTTTTCTCACAGGGTGCGCGTTATTGCCGCTATTTTTTTGCGCAGCAGTATCCGCCAATCCACTGATCGATCAGCTTATCGGCGCGACTACTGTTTTTCTTGAGCAGGAAGTTGAAAGTCATCTGCAGCGCAGTGCCCGCGATGCCCGCTACGAGGTCAAGGTCAATCGTCTGGATAACCGGCTGCGTCTACCGCTGTGCCCCGAGGACGCGCTGAACGCCGAACTGGAGAGTCCGGCAGAACCCGTCGGCCGAGTCACCGTGCGCCTGAGCTGCGATAGCGAAGTGCGCTGGCGACTGTTTGTTCCCGCTCAGGTGAGCCTGTATCAGCAGGTACTGGTTACCACCCGCCCGCTGTCGCGCCACAGCGTGATCACAGCGCAGGACGTCAGCATGCTCGAGCGCGACGTCGGCTTGCTGAACAACGCGTATCTGACCGATCTGAACCAGGTAACCGGCCTGCGCCTGCGCCGACAGGTCGCGGCCGATACGGTGCTGGCACCCAATCAGCTAGAACAACAGGAAGTGGTCAAGCGCGGTGACAAGGTGGTCATCAGTGCGGCCAACACACAGGTCTCCGTGCGTATGCCCGGCGAAGCACTGGAGAACGGCAATCTCGGCAGTCAGGTACGGGTACGCAACACCCGCTCCGGCCGAGTAATCAAAGGGCGAGTCACCGGACCGGGTCAGGTCGAGGTTGCGATGTGAAGTTATCCCGGATTTGCTCTATAATCGCGGTAATTGCTACCGCTGAAAAACGTGACCGGATTCACAGTTATTTTTCCTAAAGTTTTGACTGCATCGGCCGTTACAGGTGCTAGTAAAGCATTCAGGTTCTGAGGAAAAACAGAATGGTTATTGACTTCAATGCATCAAACAGTGCCAACCGCAGCGCCCAGACAGGCGCCGCTGCGGTCAAGCGCGATGCGGCCGCCGAAGGCGCACGACCTGCCGCGCAGGGAGAAGCGCAGAACAAGCCCACAGCTGAGGCACAGGTACAGCTTAGTGCCCAGGCCCAGCAACTGCAGGCGGTTGAAGAGCGCCTGCGTGAACTGCCGGTAGTCGACAGCGAGCGCGTCTCGCAGATTCGCCAAGCCATCAGCGATGGCACCTATCAGGTGGACAGTGGCCGCATCGCGGACAAACTGCTGGCTCTGGAGTAATAATCCGGAGTCACTGCCGGACGGGCATCCGGTGACTTTGCTCAGGCAATCGGAGGCGGAAGGAGCGGATGGAACACATGGAAAATGTATTCTCCCAGGCGCAGCTTGATTGCGAAGCCTTTGCCGAGCTTCTGGACCAGGAGCAGCAGGCTCTAATCGACCGCAACATGGCTGAACTGGAAACCCTGCTCGCCGCCAAAACCCCGTTGGTCAACGCCCTCGCACACCATGACCATGCCATCAGGGCCTGGTGCACCCAAATCGGTGTTGCACCCGGCGACAGTCTGCAGCATTACATCGAAACCTCCGGCTCCCCTGCCCTGTCAGAACGCTACATGGCTTTCCAGGATGCACTGAAACGGTGTCAGGCCGCGAATCTGCGTAACGCCAGACTGGTCCGCCATAACCAGCAAGCGACTGGTCATCTCCTCGATCTCCTGCGCAATCAGGGCGAATCGAGTCAGAGCGTCTATGACCGGCAAGGGCTTGCCAGCCGCTCCGGAACCCAGCGTAATCTGACCAAGGTCTGAGAGGCATCCCGAAAAGACGGCTTGCTGTATAGTTATACACATGTCTTTTTGAATTCGAGAGCTTTCAGTGTCCACGTTATTCAACCAAGAAGCTGGTCCACAGCCCCCACGCGACGTCCGGTCGCCTATCGAAATCCTTTCCCTGCTGAAGAATATTCAGCAACGCCGCGACCCGCTGCGCGTCACTTTTCCAGAGCGTACCCAGAAATTCCAGAGCTTTATCGTGCAGATTGATACCGCAACGAAAATGCTCTGGATAGACGAGATGATTCCACGTGACGGCGATCGTTATGCTACTGCCGGGGAAGCATTTCGCGTGGATGCCTGGCACGAAGGTGTACACATGCGCTGGGATTGCGCCGGGGCACAGCGGCTGATGCTTGAGGGCGTGCCAACCTACTGCGCTCCCCTCCCGGAAGAAATGATATATCACCAGAAGCGCGGCGCCTTTCGGGCAGCCGTCAAACGAGGCATGCAGCTCGGCTTGCATCTGGGCCATGCCAAGCGCGACGTCTCGCTCGACGGAACGCTGGTGGATATTTCAGCAACCGGTTGCAAGGCCCGATTTTCCGGAGACTGTACTTCGCAACTGCCGCCCGGCGACCTGTTCGAACACAGCTGGCTGGAGCTTCCGGAAACCGGCCGACTCAGTACTGGCATAGAGATACGGCATGCTCACTATGGCCCGGACAGCAATGAAACCCAGGTCGGTTTGATGTTCCACAACCCCGCAGCAGGCGCCCAGCGCCAAATTGACCGCTTCGTCAATTTTCTGCAGCGCGAGGCGCGCCGGCTGGAAAAGGAAGACCTCTTCTAGCCGGAGCAAATTGTCAATTAACCCGGCCGGTGATCGTCCTGATCCTCATCCAGATCAGCGGCACTTCCCTGTGCCGCTCCGTCGTCACGCATCTGTTCTTCCACCTGCTGTTCGTCTACCCGCGGATCCATAGCCGCGGCCAGCGAGGACGTCACCAGGTTACCGCCCGCAGGCAGGAAGTGGATCGGCGCATCGAGCGACAGATGTTCACCGGTGACACGCTCGGGCCTTATTCGCATGACCAGTATCAGAGTGCTGAGCGCCATGAATACGTAGAGCATATTCGGGCCGAGCAGTGTCATCAGCACTGATGCAAGCAAGGGCCCGAAACTGGCACCCAGCCCGAACGTCACGAGCAGCATGGCCGACAATGCCACGCGATCCTCCGGATCAACGTGGTCGTTCGCCAGCGCCACGGCAAGCGGATACAGCGTAAACGCCAACAAGCCGAACAGGCTCGTCATCACCAGCAGCCCGAAAGGAGGTAAAGGCACTAACGCAATGATCAACACCACCCCGGTAAGCACAATGGAATTGATCTGGATCATCCGACTGCGATCCAGACGATCGGAAAGCCAGCCGGCAGGCCACTGGGCAACCAGCCCGGCACCAATGGTGACCGCCATGAAGATACCCACCTCCGATGTCGCCAGCCCCACTCCTGTGGCGAACACAGGGGCCATGCCGTAGAACGAACCGAGCAGTAGCCCCGAAACGGCAACCGTAGTCAATGCCAGCGGAATCCGGGCAACAAACATACGCACCTTCATTGGCGCCGGATGCAACGGTGCCGGGTGAATACGATTGGTCACCGCGACCGGCACCAGGCAGAGCGAGAAGCACATGGAAACGATCAGCAGGTGACTCAGGTCGAGCTCGGGCAGCACGGTCAATACACCCTGGCCCATCGCCAGGCCAAGAAAGGTCACCGACATGTAACTGGCAAACACCATGCCGCGCTGGTGAGGCTCTGCCTGCTCGTTAAGCCAGCTTTCCAGAACCATGTACTGGCACATCATTGCCACGCCGACTATGACTCGTAACACAAGCCATATCTGTACATCCGCCGTCAGCGCATGCCCCAGCACCGAGGCGGTTACCACGCCTGCACTGGCGACAAAGGCGCGAATGTGTCCAACCTTGGCTATCAGCCGATGCCCGACCGAGGCGCCGGCTACCAGGCCGATGTAATAGCCGGTCATCAGCAGACCAATCCAGATCTCGCTGACACCCTCTGCCGCCAGCCTCAGACCCAGATAGGTGCCCAGCAGGCCGCTGCCGGCCAGCATCAGAAAGGTGGCAAAATACAATGAAGAAAAGGCCATGATACTTCTGGGCATGCAAGCTCCGCATTCGAGGTGGGTCTGGTAGTGGGTGCAATGGCGTTTGATGAACAATCTAGAAGAACGATATGAAATACACGGAAACGTGGGCCTGCAGGATCGATATCACCTCCAGGACCGCGCATATTAGCAGCTGGATCGAGTTCTTCCCATGGGCATCAGTGAAGAAATAATGTAACGGCCCCTGGCCGACCGATTTGGCGACAAGCATTTTTAAAATGCATTAAGAGGAATCCCCGACCAGTTACGTTGTCATAGCATTGATCCATTCATTCACCTGTTTACAACGGCGGGAATGATCGTGCCTACGACCACAAGTGCCAGGCCTCTACAGGGCAACGCGAACAACGCAAGCCTTACAGTTACTCCCAACGAATCGCTTTTTCGCTTGGCATTGGATACCTCGCAGACCTCCATGCTCATTACCGATCCCCACCAGGCGGACAATCCGATAATTTACGCCAACAAGGCTTTCGTTAACCTGACCGGTTACAGCGCTGCAGAAATACTCGGGCGTAATTGCCGGTTTCTGCAGGGGCCGGAAACCGACCCGACAGCGATCGCCTGTATCCGCCAGGCCATGACGCAACGGCGCGAGGTCCGCGTCGAGCTGATCAACTACCGCAAGGACGGCACGCCATTCTGGAACGAAATGTCGATTTCCCCGGTGTTCAACGATACACATGAACTGACGCATTTCTTTGCCTCGCAAAAGGACATTACCCACCAACGGGCTGCCAATGAGGCTCTGGAGCAGATGCATAAAATGCAGGCACTAGGGGATCTTACCGGCGGGATTGCCCATGACTTCAATAACCTGCTGCAGGTCATGGGTGGTTATCTGGACATTATCCAGCGCAACGCATCCCGGCCCGCCTGCAATCTGCAAAGCATTTCGCTCAGCGCAGCCAGTGCCAGGACGGCAGCGGAGCGGGCAACCATGCTCACCCGCCAGTTGCTCGCTTTCTCGAGCAAGCAAAGACTCGAAGCCAGATCGCTCAATCTCAATGACGTCGTGGTCGCGGCCCACCGCACCGGAAAGCATGTTACGAGCGACATCAGGCTGCAGACCGAGCTGGCGCCTGACCTGTGGAACAGCCATATCGATCCGGTTCAGACAGAAATAGCCGTGGACAATATCCTTTCCAACGCATGTGACGCGCTGAAGGACAGACCGAACCCCAATATCCGGATACAGACCGCAAACGTAGCTATCCAGGGTCCACCCGGCATGCCCGCTTGGGGTGGCCTGCTACCCGGGCGCTACGTCAGCGTCGCCATATCCGACAATGGCACGGGCATAGCTGAATCGATTCTGGACCGGGTGATTGACCCGTTCTTCAGTACCAAAGGTGAAGGTCGTGGTGCCGGTCTTGGACTCTCCACCGTATACGGATTTGCGCTGCAATCGGGGGGGACGGTGCGGATCTATTCCAGAGAAGGCGTGGGCACCACCGTCAGGCTTTACTTCCCGGCCTGGGCCGACGGTATCGCTGGGGCTGCGGCCGATGAGCCGCTATCCACCCCGAAAAACAATGCTCCGCACGGAACCGAGGCGATTTTGATCGTCGAGGATCGTCACGATGTTGCAGAACTGGCTCGCAGCGTGCTGAAAGACTATGGCTACCAACCGCAAATCGCTCGCAGCGGTGATGACGCATGGGTTCGGCTGACGGACGGTGAGCAATACGATCTGGTGTTCAGTGACGTGGTCATGCCAGGCAAATTGAACGGCGTCGAGCTAGCGCGAAAAATTGGCCAACACTACCCGGCAACGAAGGTATTGCTGACCACTGGTTTCGCCGACAACACCATTGAATGCACTGATTGTGCCGGTCAGCGGTTCGCAGTGCTGGCCAAGCCCTATCTGGCACGTGAACTGGGGCGGCGGGTCCGGGCGCTGCTCGGCAGCGGCCCGGCTCAGCAGCCAGCAATAGATTGAGCTTCACCATCGCGGAAAAAATGAACGTTCAGCAGGGGGGCAAGTCAATCATGTAGGCGCAGCAACGCATCGCTAATGCTCCCGGCAGACAGCAGTTCCAGCCGGTCATTTCGCATGACCTGCCGCGCTAATCAAATAAAAGGAGAAAGACATGGCTCACGCGACAGATACAACTACCGCCGCGCCCGCTCTCATGCGCTTCTCGTGGGGCGCTATCTTTGCCGGCGTGGCGGTCGCTGTGGTGGTCCATCTGGTGCTTAGTATCCTGGGGATGGCTATCGGTGTCGGCACTATCGACCCATTGCAGGAAACCAATCCGGTAGAAGGTATCGGTTTAGGCTCAGCGATCTACATGATTGTGGTGGCGATCATCGCTCTTTTTGCCGTTGGTTTTACTGCCGGGTCCCCGGCACCGGTTCAGGATCGACGCGATCGCACACTACATGGCCTCACTATCTGGGCTGTCGTCACCATCATGACCTTCGCGCCGCTGACCAAGGCGGTCGGTCGAGTCATTGGTGGCACCGCAAACATCGAGGCAACAGGCCTGGGTCAAATTGGACAGGCAGCTACTGCGGTAATGCAGCCCGTCGCCGAGGAGTTGCGTGAACAGATGCGCGAGGCGGATATCGATATCGATATGGCAGCGATCCGCCGTTAGGCACGCGCCATCCTCGAGGATGCGGAGGCGGAGGAATTGCAAGCCGAACAGGTAGAACAGGAAACCGAGCAGCTCAGAGAGGAAGTCGCCCGAACTGCAGAACAGGTCGCACGAACCCCGCAGGATGCTAATGAGCAGATCCAGCAGATCCTAAATCGCATTCAGAGTGAGATGCGCGAGAAGATGAACGCGGCAGACAGGGAAGCACTTATCAACGTACTGGTCTCGCGCACCGACATGACCGAAGAGGAGGCCCAGCAGGCTGTTCTGCGGGTGGCCGGGACTTGACGTCAAGCGCAGAGACAGCTCGGAGGACAAACGCATGGCCGCAGACATTCTCGCCATCGACATAGGCGGCACCAGTATCAAAACCGCAGTACTCGACTCCCAGGGCAAGTTGCTTAGCAAGCGCTTGCGCGTTCCGACCCCTCACCCCTGCCCTCCCGATCTGCTGGTCAGTCTGGTCACCGATCTGGTACAAGATCTGCCGGCCTTTGAGCGTATTTCGATTGGTTTCCCGGGGGTCATCCGCAAAGGCCGCATTCTCACGGCCGCCAACCTGCAAAGCGAAAAATGGTTCGGTTACGACCTGGCTCAGGCGTTGTCCGCGCGACTGGGAGGCTGTCCGGCGAGAATACTCAACGATGCCGACATGATCGGTCTTGCATTGATTGCCGGCCAGGGCATCGAACTGGTGGTCACCCTGGGCACCGGGTTTGGCAGCGCATTGTTTCGTAACGGTGATCTGATGCCTCACATGGAACTGGCTCATCACCCGGTCGCAGATAATCGGACCTACGACCAGTACCTAGGCGATGCCGAACTCAAACGCATTGGCAAACTGCACTGGAATGATCGCATAGGGCATGCGCTGGGACTGCTCAATACGCTTTTTCACCCGGATCACATACTCCTGAGTGGTGGCAACGCGCGCAATATCGATGTCGCTCTTCCACCCAATGCGCAGATAATGCCCGATGCTATCGGTATCGCCGGTGGCGCCGCATTGTGGCGTGAAGACAATCAGCTGTCAGAGCTGTTTTCTGGCTGATAACATGGCAACGCTGGCGTTACTGCTGATGAAAGCGGTAGCAGTTCCGTCCCGCCTGTTTGGCGCGATACATCGCACTGTCTGCCATATGCAGCAGAGCATCCTCGGTACCGGCATCTTCTCCCAGAACCGCGATGCCCAGGCTGGCGCCGATACCTACCTGTGTTTCCTGGTCGATGACAAAAGGCTCGTTGACGCGTTTGATAAAACGACTGACGATCTGCTCGACGTCTGTACGACGCACCGGACCATCCAGCAACACCACGAATTCGTCTCCGCCCAGACGCGCAACATAGTCAGCCTTGCGCACCATTTCCGTCAGAAGCCCCCCCACATGTTGCAGGACCAGATCACCTACAGCATGACCAAAGGTGTCGTTGGCCAGCTTGAAGCGGTCCAGATCGAGCATGACCAGGGTGCAGCGATAACCCGGATCACTCTGATACACCCGCACCGCAGCCTGCAGCCGACGAGACAGGCCGCGGCGATTACCCAGCCCGGTCAGCGAATCGGTTACAGCCATTTCTTCCGCCGCATTGGCAGCCAGATAACGCTCGGTAATATCGTTGGCCACCCCCTGCATGCGCCCTTCCTCGAACCGATTGAATAACAGACTCAGCCAGCGGGGCCGCTCTGAGCCCTCCAGCTTCACATCGAGCTGTCTCGGCGTATTGTCGGCCTGCAGACACTGCAAAACGTTATCCAGTTGCACCTGAGCCTCACCCGTCAGGTCGCGCAAGTAGAGATCGCGTTCGTCCAGATCCACTGCCCTGTCCAGGGCGAACATTCGCAGAAATGCTGGGTTGGCTGAAACAAGCCGCCCATCGGGGTCCAGTTCGAAAATGCCCGCCTCAACGTTATCAAAAATGGTCCGATACCTACGCTCCTCCATTTCGCGCTGCAGCCGCTGCTCACGCTCACTGCGCAGGGAAAATACCAGACGATCAATCATGACGTTCACACTGTTTACCAAACGGCCCAACTCATCCTCTTCGTTACCCGGCGGCATCTCGAGCTTGTGACCGTCTTCTGCGGCGAGAAGGCGGATGCCGTGGGAGAGGGTCTTGATCGGCCGGGTCACTACCCTGATGATCACCAGCACCACTGCGATGCCGATGCCGAACAACTGCAAGGTCAGAATCGCTGCGGTAAAAAGGGACGCTTCCAGCACAGCGCTACGGATCTCGTCCGTGTTCGGGGTCAGGACGATACGGCACACCTCTTCGCCCGGAATAAAGGGCGAAACCACAATCCGCTCGAGCGGGACGGCAGAGGGACTCGTCGTTACCTGACCGCGCCGGACCAGTACCGTATCACGCTGCAATATCTGCACCCCGGCGACGATCCGGTTGGCCAGCAGACCATTAGCCACCTCGCCAGCCAGCTCGCTATTATCCAGGAAGCAGGCGACCTGCACGGTTTGCTCTACCGTATTCAGCAGCTCGCTGAGGCGCTGGTATTGCTTCGCTGATTCACGGCTTTCACTGATCAACAGCGCTCCGACCAGCGACAACGCGCCCAGTCCGGCAACGGCCAGCAAGGTCAGCGCTGCACTGCGCAGCGCGAGCCGGGTGCGGAACGGGCGCATTGCCAACCTCACTACGGGGCTACCTCGGCAATCCTGGCAACCACCTTGATATCCGCCGGGACTTCGGCCGCATCAACAAAACCCAACGCACCCGGATTGCGCCGCACGTACTCCAGCACATCTTCCGCTGATTGAAGCTGCAGCGGTGGCGAGACCTGTCCCGAGAATACCAGGCGCGCCCAGTAGGAGTTGATCTCGGCCAGATCCTTGCTCACCAGGGCCCGATAAAATCGCTCCTTGAGCGGAGAAAGATCGACCGGTAACGCTGACTCCCCGGTGGGAAACTGACGGTAGCGGCCCATGTAGATATTGATTAGTTGAGCGCGATCCAGGGTGACCACCTGGCTGTCCGGGTGCGCCACCACGGCCAGGTCCGCACCCACAAGCGGAGAGGCCAGCGTAACCAGCAAGATGAGGACGGCCGATACTCTTTTCATGTCGGCATCCTAAAAGACGAAGTCCAGGTTGATGCTCAATACCTGCGTCCGCCCATCCCAGTCCGGCTGGATATTGCGCCAGAGAAAACCAGCCTGGTCGACGTTGATGAAATCCAGTTGGGTTTTCAGAGCCAGGTTGCGCGAGAAGTCATATCGCGCGCCAAAGGACAGGGCCTGCTGCGTGATACCGGTTTCGCCATCAAAGTTCAGGCCCAGTTCACGATACGTGACACCCTCTGTGCGGGAGCCAGACAGCGAAACGTAGGGCGTAAACGGTTCCATCCGATAGCCCACCGTGACGAAGGCAGAATCGACATCAAACTCGTCACCGGGTCGATTCAGATGGCTGGCCATCGCCTGCACATAAAAGCGCCCCCTATCGTAAGCGAGCCCAAGGGAGGTCATCTGCATGTGTACCGGCTCGATAATGTCCTTCAATACATTTGCCAGCGCGGGGTCGAAGAATTCAGCGAAGCGGATCGAATTCATGTATTCACTGGAGGCGTCGAATTCATATTGCAGCTCGGTGGAGCCCAACTGCAGATGCCATGCATCCCACTGATAGTTGATATGGCCGCCATAGACCCGCGTGCCCTCTGCATCGAGCACAACGCCGTCGATGCCGGCTGATATCTTCTCGTCGGCGCGCCCAGCGTAAAGCTTGCCCCACAACAGGCCCGGCCCCAGGGGGCGCTTGAGCGTAATATCGCCACCATCGATGTGGGTTATATGGCGGACACCGTAATAGTCGACCGGCGGTCGTACCCACAGATAGGAGTAGCCGACATCGCGCGAGTCGGCGAGCATGTACATGTCCAGCGCTACGCGGCCCAGGCGGAACTGCTTGCCTGCGTCCGGGGCATAGCGCAGGAACGCCCAGGTCAGCTGCGGATCATAACGGCCGCGATGGTTATAGCGACTGACACCTTGCACCACCGCGTCAAGCTTGTCGTTGAAGCGCCAACCCAGCTGCAGTCCGACCCGGCTGTCGACGTCATGACTCCAGCTGTTGGCGGGGCCATCCAGCTGGTTGATATCGCGAATGAATTCGGCGTCGCCGGTAGCGTTGTAAGTCGTGCCCAGGGTGCCAAAACCGCGAACGGACAAACGGCCGTCCAGGTAATCGACCGCCACGGCGTCGCCCGCAGCCATCAATGCAAGGGCGAGCCCGGATAGACAAAAGCGGGAAAACTTCATAACTTTCAATGTCTACTGTTATGTTGGTGGCACATCTTAATGAGTGCAGCGAACAAAGACCATGACCGTGATGGCCAATTGACTGCATTCCGTCGGATAAATGCCGTCAATTAAATATTGGTCGCCCCGAGGCATACAGACCGAATCAATCGGACAAGTGGAATAAGCATGCAGGAATCTTCCAGAACCCCCGACCTCAGCCAGATTGACCTGGATGGACGTTACAAGCTTGCCCAGGATCTGGCTCTGCAGGCTGCCAGAGAAGGAATGCACCACTACCGCGAACGCTCGCAACTGACCGTCGAGCACAAAGGTGAGGATCTCCAGGATGTGGTCAGCTTCGTCGATCGGCGACTGGAAGAACTGATCCGCAAAGCCCTGCAGCAGGACTTTCCGGAGGATGGATTTGTCGGTGAGGAAAGCGGCTCAGCCCGGCTGGATGCTCGCTGCGTATGGGTGGTGGATCCGATTGACGGAACCGCCTGCTTCGTCAACGGACTCCACGCATGGTGCGTATCCATCGGGATGCTGGTCGATGGGGTGCCCTGCCTGGGAGTGATCGCCGATCCAAATCACGACGAGCTTTTCCATGCCTGCACCGGCCGCGGCGCATTCGTCAACCAGACGCCATTAAGCGTCAGTCAGGCAACCAACGTAAACGACGGGCTGACCGGTGTGGGCACTTTTCATCCGCAGGGCAAGGAGCACTTTTTGCCGTTCCTGCAAAAGCTGCTCGACCACGGCGGAATGTTCACACGCAACGGTTCCGGCGCCCTCACCACCGCCTATGTCGCAGCCGGCCGGCTGATCGGTTATTACGAGACCCACCTGAAAAGCTGGGACTGCCTGGCCGGTCTCGTACTGGTGGCCGAGGCAGGCGGCCGGCGCAACAACTTCCTGCGCGGCGATGGATTGCTGCACGGCAACCCCTTTCTGGTTGCAGCGCCCGGTGTCTATGACGATCTGGCCGAGATGATCGGGCCTTCCCTGGACCAGGACTGACCCAAAAGCGTAGTCGCCACTAGCCGTTTTCAGCGCCGGCCGCTATCTGGGCCCGCAACTCGAGCAGACCGGAGCTCGACTGGGAGAAGTTCACATACACCGGATCAAGCTGTTCAACCCGGGTAAGCAAGGCACCCTCCGTGCACCGTACCAGCGCACCGACGGTCCCTTCCGTGCGGCCCGCAATACCACCGATAGGGGCTTCAACCCGGGTATGACCCAGGTCCAGTTCGGCGGTTCCGTGGTCAGCTAAACGCGAGCCATAGCCAGGCCGCCGCAAGCACCAGGAGCAACAAACCTATCTGCAGCGAATAACGATGCCAGAGGCGCAGTGCCGCGTCTCCGGCGAAATGCACCAGTAGCGCCAGGCCGAAGTAACGCAATGAACGCGATAATGTCACGGCAAGTAAGAAGAGCAGAAACGGATAGCCGACAACACCGGCAGCCAGCATCGCTATCTGCAATGGGGTAGGCGTTACACCCACCGCCAATATCGCAGTAAAACCCTTCTCGCGTACCTGGTCGGCAAAGTCTTCAAAGGTCTCGCCGTTGCCTGCCAGACCGAGCAACATGTCACCCCATTGCTCCCACGCCAATACGCCGAGCCAGTAGCCCAATGCCGCAGCGGTGATATTTCCGGCCAACGCCACCGTAGCGATCGTCCAGCGGCGATGCGGATGGCTGAGCATCCAGGGAATCAGGATGGTCTCGATGGGGATTGGCATGATCAATGTTTCCGCCATCGAAAGACCGAACAACATTGGCAGCGCCCATGCAGACTGGTCCAGTCTGTCCAGCCAGGTTTGCGCCGAAAGTTGTTTGAAACGCGGCATAGCTTTAGGCCATTTCCGTCAGATGATGAACTACCTGTGAGCAAGAGATGTGCGAAGACCCACTCAAGACACGTATCAAGCCAACTAATTCAGCCACAACGCCCAAATTGGCGCCCCCGGCCAAATTCACTATAACAAACCCGGATCTTGTGCCTCCAACAGGCGCTGAATCCGGCTCTGCGGAAACAGGGCGACAAACAGACCTGGGATGCTTGCTGGTACACCGGCATGCCTGCACCTGGGGTATTCCGTCGCGCGAGTCCCGAGCGCAAGACCGGAGGATTACCACGCGTTGCAGGAAGCCGCACCGCAGAATCCTGCAAAGCACTGGATCCTCAAGCCCGCGAATGCTTTGCGCCGCCGCGGCATTCGCGTGCTGACCGACGTGGCCACTGCTCCGGTCGAGGCGCCGTGAATGGTGCAGCAATATCTGGAAAAGCCGCACACCATGCGAGACCGCAAGCATGTACTGCGTCTTTATGTGCTGATCGCCTCGATCGAACCGCTACGCGTTTATCTCTATGAACAGGGCTTCGCCAAGCTGGCGTCCGAACCCTACGACGTCAATGACGCCGACAATATCTGCAGCCAAAGTCATGTAGGTCTGATCACTGCCGCACTCTCCCTGCGGGATGATCTGTCCCTGGCAGGCTGTAATCCAGCTGCTAGCCTCAATGATGTGAAAGCCATTGAGCGGGTAATGGAGACAGATCATGAGCGAAGCTGAACAGACAACCTGGCAAATGAGCGGTGATGATCAGGATCCACTGGATAGCCCGGACGACGTCGAAACAGAAAAGCAGTATGAAGAAGAGCCCGAAGCACTCCCGGACGATGCCGGTGTGAATGGTGAGGACTGAAGCCCGCAGATCCGGGTGCAAGCCTGTAAAATCGCGACCTTATCAGCTGGCCTCGATAGCACCGACTTCGACCCGGTTCCGGCCCAACCGTTTACCCTCGTAAAGTGCCATGTCAGCACGCGCAATGGCCGCACCCAGGTTCTCCCCGGCGCGATACTGGGTCACGCCGATGCTGACTGTGACAGATATATGCAGATCCTCGAAAACCCAGGCATGGATTTCGACAGCGCAACGAATGCGCTCGGCAGTCCGGATCGCCTGATCCCTGTCGGTGCCAGGCAATACCACAAGAAACTCTTCGCCGCCCCAGCGACCAATATAATCCTGATCACGCAATGTCTGCGCCAGCACCGTGCTGATCCGCTTGAGAACACGGTCGCCTGTGTCATGCCCATAGCGGTCGTTGAATTGCTTAAAATGGTCGATATCCAGAAGCAGGAAGCTCAGCTCTCCGGGATTGCGGCCATGGCGGGCGATGTCCTTCTCCGCCAGATCTGACATGTGCCGCCGATTGAACAGACCGGTCAGCGCGTCAATGGTCGCCATCCGGCGCAGTGCGCGCTGACTCGCAGAAACCGTCGACACATAGAACAGTGAAAGATAGCTGAACATGCAGAATACGACCGTCAGATTGAACAGGAACACACCGAGAAGACCGGCGGGAGAAATAGGCTGTAGCGGCTCGACAAACCACATTACCGCGTAAAGACCCACGTAGTAGCCCCAGAGTGCACCCACTGCGAACCAGGCGTTGCGTCGCGACATACCGGCAAATAACGCGGGTATGAACATCAACAGGAAATAGTGGAAGCCACTGTCCCAACCGATCAGCAGCGTGCCAAGCGCAGCGTGGATGATGACTTCAATCCAGATAAGGATGATCGCAGGACCGTTGTAACGTGCACCCAGCAGCCAGTAGGCGAGCATATATATCGCCACACTGACCACGTTGATCCAGGCGAGTATCGGCGAGCCAAGCAGGTGAAAGAGAAAGAAGAACGCAACATCAACCGACGCTGCCAGCTGGCAGCAACACCTGGCCAGCTGCCAGAATTGTGGCCTGCCACTACCCTGCCCGCCCGCTATGTTAGCCTTGTCCATCGACAAACCACTCCTTCCATGGGGTCTGGTCAGCAAGGCCTCCAAGGACGCAACGCTGACGATGGCAAAAGTATAACCCAAATGTGACCGATTGGTTCTGGCCTGGGTGGGCCAATTGACATCATCAATCAGGCTGCATGAAGCAGCCGAATGTGGACACGGGCGCATGAGCACTGGCACCTGCATGGTGCCAGTGGTGGGAAGGCCAGGGTCAGTGCAGTATCTGACTGAGAAACAGCTTGGTCCGCTCGTTCACCGGGCTGGTGAAGAAGGTATTCGGTTCGGCCTCCTCCACTATCTCGCCGCGGTCCATGAAGATCACCCGGTCTGCCACTGTGCGGGCGAAGCCCATCTCGTGAGTAACGCAGAGCATCGTCATACCGTCTTCAGCGAGACCGACCATGGTATCGAGCACTTCCTTGACCATCTCTGGATCCAGCGATGAGGTAGGCTCGTCAAACAGCATGATTTTTGGTTGCATGCACAGGGCCCTGGCGATCGCAACACGCTGCTGCTGACCGCCGGAGAGCTGGCCCGGAAACTTGTGCGCCTGCTCCGGAATCTTGACCCGCTCGAGGTAATGCATCGCCAGCTCATGAGCCTTGCGTTTGGGCATTCGCCGTACCCACATGGGTGACAGTGTGCAGTTCTGCAGCACCGTCAAATGTGGGAACAGGTTGAAATGCTGGAACACCATGCCCACCTCGCGCCGCACCGCCTCGATGTGCTTGAGGTCATGGGTGAGCTCAGTACCGTCAACGACGATGCGCCCCTGCTGATGCTCCTCGAGACGATTGATACAACGAATCGTCGTGGATTTACCAGAACCGGAGGGTCCGCAGATCACGATCCGCTCACCCTGCCGCACGTTCAGATTGATATCCTTGAGCACGTGGAAGGTGCCATACCATTTGTTCACGCCCACCATCTCGATCATGCGATCCTTGATGACTGGCTCTGCCTTTGCTTCGCTCACGTTCTTGCTCCTAATGCTTGTGGCTGGTATCCAGCTTGCGCTCCAGATGCATGGAGTAGCGGGACATGCCGAAACAGAAAATCCAGAAAACCAGGGCAGCGAATACATACCCCTCCGTAGCCATTCCCAGCCAGGCGGGGTCGGTAGTCGCCTGCTTGATACTGTTGAGCAGATCGAACAGTCCAATGATGATGACCAGACTGGTGTCCTTGAACAGTGAAATAAACGTATTGACGATACCCGGAATCACCATTTTCAGCGCCTGGGGCAGAATCACCAGACCCATCATCCGCCAGTAACCCAGGCCCATAGCTTCTGCAGCCTCGTATTGCCCCTTGGGGATTGCCTGGAGACCCCCACGCACCACCTCGGCAATGTAGGCTGACTGGAACAGGATTACCCCGATCAGCGCACGGATCAACTTGTCGAAGCTCATTCCCTCGGGCAGAAAAAGCGGCAGCATGACTGAGGACATGAACAATACGGTGATCAACGGTACACCGCGCCAGAACTCGATGAAGGTCACGCACAGAACCCGGATCGCCGGCATATCTGACCGACGTCCCAGGGCCAGAGCGATCCCCAGAGGTAAGGCGCCAGCGATGCCCACTGCGGCAATCACCAAAGTCAGCATCAGCCCGCCCCACTGGCTGGTCCGCACCACTTCAAGTCCCAGGCCGCCATGCAGCAGCCAGTAGGCGACCAGCGGATAGACAACCAGAAAGCAGATACCGTAGAGCGCCTTGCGCGGCATCATCGAAATGAACAAGGGCGCCGCGCCGACAATGGCGAGAACCACCGTCAGGTCTACCCGCCAGCGCAGTTCTGTGGGATAGAACCCATACATGAACTGGCCGAACCGCTGTTTGATGAACACCCAGCAGGCGCCCCCGCTGTCGCAGTCAGCCCGGGTATCACCCACCCAGTCGGCATCGAGAAATGCCCACTGCAGCAGCGGTGGCACGATAAGCCAGAGCAGGTACAGCGCGACAAGCGTAAGCAGGCTGTTGAACCAGCTGGAGAAGAGGTTCTGCCGCAGCCAGGCCATGGCGCCGATACTCTGCCGTGGCGGTGGAAGATCAGGTTTGAAATCATGAGTCTGCATGGGCTGTCCTTACCGCTCGATCAGCGCGATGCGCTTGTTGTACCAGTTCATCAACATGGAAATGCTGATGCTGATGGCCAGATAAACACTCATGGTAATAGCGATGACTTCGATCGCCTGCCCGGTCTGATTGAGCACGGTACCGGCAAACAGCGAGACCATCTCCGGGTAACCAATCGCCGCAGCCAGCGACGAATTCTTCGCCAGGTTCAGATACTGGCTGGTAAGCGGCGGAATAATCACTCGCAAGGCCTGGGGAATAACCACCAGGCGCAAGATCCTCCCCGGAGGCAAACCCAGCGAGCTGGCGGCCTCGGTTTGGCCGTGACTGACCGACTGAATTCCCGCGCGAACGATTTCCGCAATGAACGCAGCCGTGTACATGGTCAGCGCCAGCGTCAGCGCAATGAGCTCGGGGATCAGTACCCAGCCGCCGGTGAAGTTGAAACCGGTCAGCTTGGGAGCAGTCCAGTCAATCGGACTACCGGCGATGACCACCGCCAGGCCCGGCACCAGCAGCAGGATGCCTATGGATGCAAGCGTCACGGGAAAGATCTTGCCGGTTGCCTCGCGCCGTGCCTTGGCCCATCGGGCCAACACAATGATCGCAACAATCGCCAATGCCAGCGCAGCGAGAAACAACCCGAAGATATCCGAGATGCTCGGCGCGGGCATGTACAAGCCGCGGCTGTTGAGATAGAAGTTCTCGAAAATGCCCAGGCTCTGCCGCGGCCCGGGCAACGAGAGCATCACCGCGAAATACCAGAAGAGTATCTGCAGCAGCGGCGGGATATTACGGAATATCTCTATGTAAATGGTGGCCAGCCGGCTTACAAGCCAATTGGGAGCGAGTCGTGCGATGCCCAGCACGAAACCCAGCAGGGTCGCCATCACAATGCCGATGACCGATACCAGCAAAGTATTCAGCAGGCCGATGACAAACACCCGGCCATAACTGTCCGTTTCGGTGTAGTCGATCAGATGCTGGGCAATACCGAAGCCTGCGGTATTGTTCAGAAAAGCGAAACCAGTGGTAATGCCACGCTTTTCCAGATTGATCATGGTGTTGCTATACAAAAACCAGCCCATGGCCACGACAGCGACAATGGCAATAAGCTGAAAAATCCAGGCCCGCGCCTTTGGATCGGTCCAGACCGATCCCTTTGGGCGTGGCGCTTTTGCAGCAGTTTGCATGTAAACCCTCTCGCAAGCCCCGCCCGCCACGCAGGCGGGGAACTTACATCAGCGAAGCAATGCGATCAGCCACCAGGGCTGATCGCCCGGAGTGTCAGCGCACTGGTGGTGCGTACTGCACGCCCCCGTTGTTCCACAGAGCGTTGAGGCCACGTTCAATCTTCAGCTCGCTTTCGGCGCCAACGTTACGGGTGAAGCTTTCACCGTAGTTGCCCACCTGCTTGACGATCTGCACAGCCCAGTCCTTCGGCAGGTTGAGTTCCTTGCCGTACTCGCCTTCAACACCAAGCAGACGGGCGACATCGGGGTTCTTCGGGTTCTTCGCCATCTCATCGACGTTGGCCGAGGTAACGCCCATTTCCTCTGCATTGAGCATTGCAAAGAGCGACCACTTGACGATGTCGAACCACTCGTCGTCACCATGGCGTACCACCGGCCCCAGAGGCTCCTTGGAGATCACCTCGGGCAGCACTACGTAATCATCTGGCGAAGCGAGCTTGATACGCTGGGCATAGAGCTGTGACTGGTCCGAGGTCAGCACGTCGCACCGACCGGATTCCAGCGATTTGGCGCTTTCATCCGAGGTGTCGTAGGTGATGGGGGTGAAGCTCATACCGTTGCTACGGAAATAGTCGGACGCATTCAACTCGGTGGTGGTGCCCGCCTGAATACATACGGTAGCGCCATCGAGCTGCTTGGCACTGGTGACGCCAAGCTTTTTATTCACCAGGAAACCCTGGCCGTCGTAATAATTAACGCCTGCGAAGTTCAGGCCCAGGCTGGCATCGCGTGAACTGGTCCAGGTGGTGTTGCGTGACAACACATCTACCTCACCCGATTGCAGCGCGGTAAAGCGCTCCTTGGCGGTCAGCGGGCTGTAGCGCACCTTGCTCGCGTCGCCGAACAGCGCTGCTGCCATGGCACGGCATACGTCTACATCCAGACCAAGATAGTTGCCCTTCTCGTCCGCGTAGGAGAAACCGGGGAGACCATCGCTGATACCGCATTGGACAAAGCCCTTTTTCTTCACCGCATCAAGCGTCACGCCCGCCTGGACGAAGCTGCTTGCGCCGATGGCAGCAGCAGTAGCGACTATTGCAAGGGTAGTTTTCACCGTCTTCATTGAAAATCTCCAGATTGGAATAATTATTATGGAGTCTCACTCTCCCTGTCTTGCCCGTTACGGGCATGGGACACAATGACAGTAAAACCGTCATGCTGGAAAGGAGAACATCTCACGTCCCACGCGAGACAGCTGGCATGTCGCCAGTCCACAGTCCTGCAAGTCATTGCAAAGCCTGTACCAGTACAGTTAAGTGCATACTTCGCAATTTTTCAGGCGAATATGGTCTTAATTGCGACATTAAAGTTTCTCGATAGTCTTATTGACACCGTTATGGCGCCCGGAAACGGGCATGCCCGCAGGCTGCACGCACCGAATCCATGCATCGGCTTTGCCGCAGGCGCGGAGCACTCTCCCTCGCCGCCAACTTTTCGCTTGGAGTGTTGTCGAACCTGACTGAATCGTTAAAAAGGCCGGATCATGGATTGGACCTGGACAGCCAAGCGTCGGCGGCAGTTCTGCCGCGGCGCTCTCGCCACCTGCTCGCTGACGATGAGTGCCTGTGCTGGTAGCCAATCCATACTGGAGCCCGCTGGCATGCAGGCAGCAAGCATAGCCAAGCTGTTCTGGTGGATGTTCGGCGGCGGAGCGTTGGTATGGATACTGGTAGTGGCGGCCGCCCTCTATGTCATCAAGGTACAGCCCGGGGAGCGCCAGGTCCGAAAGGACCAGTGGCTGATCGTCGGCGGCGGCATTCTGTTTCCGGCCGCTGTACTGTCGGCACTACTGGTATATGGCCTCTCGCTGATGCCCCACTCGCGGTTGAACGAGCAAGCCGACCTGAATGTGAACGTTGCGGGCGAACAATGGTGGTGGCGAGTGCAATACGAGACCACCGAGGGCGAGGTGGTAGAACTGGCAAATGAAATTCGCCTGCCGGTCGACAAATCCGCGCTGTTCAACCTCACCAGTGACAACGTCATCCATTCGTTCTGGATTCCGTCCCTGGGTGGCAAGGTTGACATGATTCCCGGGCGGACCAATCAAATGCTGCTCGAGCCTACTCGCACAGGTATCTTTAGCGGCGCATGCGCAGAGTATTGCGGCACTTCCCATACCTTCATGCGGTTTCGGGTACAGGTGATGAAGCAGCAAGCATTCGAGCACTGGCTCACCCATCAGGCGCAACCTGCCAGACCACCAGCAACCGCCGCCGCCAGCGAAGGCCTGCGGATATTCATGTCCAATGGCTGCGCCACCTGCCATACAATACGCGGCACAGACGCCAGTGGCCGACTCGGCCCGGATCTGACCCATGTCGGCAGTCGCCTGAGCCTGGCTGCAGGCACGCTACCCATGGCGCCGGCAAGCTTCGTTAGCTGGATCGACCACACTCGGAATATAAAGCCCGGCGCAGATATGCCGCCGTTCGCGGTCCTCGGCGAGGACAAGCTCGATGCCCTGGCGGCCTATCTGAGCGGACTGGAATGACGCTGCGCAGACACAGCTTTGCGGACGCGCCTTTGTGATCAGAGCTTAGTGTAAACACCGAAAGGTCGAGATGGTGCGCGAGCCGGGATTCGAACCCGGGACCTACCGCTTAGGAGGCGGTCGCTCTATCCAGCTGAGCTACAAGCGCACTGAAAGGAGGAACTACTTCAATGCCATGCTCTCCAACCAAGGAGTAGCCTGGAGCGGCGCATGTTACCTGATCGATCATGGCCTTGGCCAGCGTGACCCAAGTCGGTAGGAATGCTTGCAAATGGCCATCTGTCGGAATTACGTCACAAAACTGAGGCATTATTTTGACATCAGTTGAAAGTACCGGTAAAAAACAGATCTAGGAAATATCAAAATTGAGCGGTTAAGCCGGTAACAGCCTGTGATACGCCGCATTCACGCTATACTGGCACTCGGCAATCTGGCGTAGTGCAACCGGCCAGTAGCGTTCACCCTCTCAGACGATTAAGTTGCCCATTATGAAAACAGCAGCTCAACAGTACACCAGCCGCACCGCCGACAAATTCGTCGTCAGGCTGCCCGACGGTATGCGCGAGCATATCGCCGAGGTAGCGCGGCAACATCACCGGAGCATGAACTCCGAAATCATCGCCAGGCTCGAACACAGCCTGCTTGATCTGCCGACGCTTCCAGCGCAACCTTCACGGCAGATGCTCAACGACAAACAGATGGATAATCTGAGCCATCCCGAGCGTGAACTGCTCTTGCGATTCCGGGAAATGAGCCGGCGCCAGCAAAATGCACTTCTGGCGTTGCTTCCAGGCGAAGAAGTCGCATCCTGAGCTGGCCCCTCATCGAATGATTGAGGGGGTGTAGGATCAGTTAGCACATCACTTCGGGCAAAAAAAACCGCTCTCGATCGAGAGCGGTTTTTTTGTGGGCGCAGATTACTCCGGATCAGCCAACGAAGGTGAGCAGTACACCCGCCGCAACCGCCGAACCGATAACACCAGCCACGTTCGGTCCCATTGCGTGCATCAACAGGAAGTTCTGCGGGTTCGCCTCCAGGCCTACCTTGTTGGATACCCGGGCAGCCATCGGTACCGCGGATACCCCGGCGGAACCAATCAGGGGATTGATTGCCTGCTTGCTGACAGCGTTCATCAGCTTGGCCATCAACACACCGGATGCAGTGCCGACACAGAAGGCCGCCATACCCAGCACCAGAATACCCAGAGTGGTCAGCTGTAGGAAGGACTCCGAGGACAGCTTGGAACCTACCGCCAGACCCAGACCCAGTGTCACAATGTTGATCAACGCGTTACGGGTAGTGTCGGTCAGACGATCGACCACGCCGCTTTCGCGCATCAGGTTACCGAAACACAGCATACCTACCAGCGGCGCAGCCGAAGGCAGCAGCATGGCGACCAGCAGCAGCAGCAGGATCGGGAAGATGATCTTCTCGGTCTTGCTCACCGGGCGCAGCTGCGTCATGACGATCGCTCGTTCTTTCTGATTGGTCAGCGCCCGCATGATCGGTGGCTGAATCATTGGAACCAATGCCATGTAAGCGTAGGCTGCGACGGCGATTGGGCCAAGCAACTGCGGCGCCAACTGGGACGTTACAAAGATCGAGGTCGGACCGTCTGCACCGCCAATGATCGCAATCGAGGCAGCCTCCTTGAGCGAGAACTCAAATCCCGGAATACCCCAGGCAGTCAGCGCCAATGCGCCGAGCAGCGTGCCGAAGATACCGAACTGTGCGGCAGCACCGAGCAGCAACGTACGCGGATTGGCCAGCATCGGACCGAAGTCGGTCATCGCCCCGACACCCATGAAGATCAGTAACGGAAAGACCGTGGTCGGCAGACCTACCTGGTAGATCATGTAGAGCAGTCCGCCCGGATCAGCCATACCCGCCACCGGCAGGTTCGCCAGAATGCCGCCAAAACCGATCGGTATCAGCAGCAGGGGCTCGAAGCCCTTGCGGATAGCCAGATAGATCATACCCAGGCAGATCAGGATCATGACGACCTGGCCAGGCTCCATCTTGAAGATACCCGTGCTGTGCCAAAGCTGAAGAAGATTATCCATTCAATTCCCCTCAGCCGATGGTCAGCAAGGTATCGCCGACATTCACTGCGTCGCCTACCTTGACATTGATATTGCCGATGGTGCCCGCCTTGAATGCCTGCACTTCGGTTTCCATCTTCATCGCCTCGAGAATGATCACCACATCACCCTCTTCCACGTGATCACCCGCATCAACCAGCACCTTGAAGATATTGCCAGCCAGTGGCGCTTTTTGCGGCTCGCCATCACCAGCGGCAGCCGGGGCAGGCGCTGAAGAAGCCGCTGATGTCCCGTCGCCAACCGGCTTGATGCCAGTGATGTCGCCACCATCGGCAACCTGGACGACGAAGTCCTTGCCGTTAACGGTAACCGTGTACACCTCGGGCTCGCCGGGCTTGGCCACTATGGTTTCCTTGCCGGTAGGAACAGGCTCGAAAGCGTCCGGATTACCACGGTTCTCGAGGAACTTGAGGCCGATTTGCGGAAACAGGGCGTAGGTCAGAACGTCGTCAATTTCATCACTGGCAAGCGTGATGCCCTTCTCTTGGGCGATACCCTTGAGTTCGGCAGTCAGCCTGTCCATTTCCGGCTCGAGCAAATCTGCAGGACGACAGGTAACAGGCTCTGCGCCATCGAGAACGCGATCCTGCAGCTCCTTATTGAACGGTGCCGGCGCTGCGCCGTACTCGCCCTTGAGGATACCAGCGGTTTCCTTGGTGATCGACTTGAAGCGTTCACCAGTCAGCACGTTGATGACCGCCTGAGTACCAACAATCTGCGAGGTAGGAGTAACCAGCGGAATGAAGCCCAGGTCCTCACGGACACGCGGGATCTCGGCCAACACCTCGTCAAACTTGTCTTCGGCGCCCTGCTCCTTTAGCTGGTTCTCCATGTTGGTCAGCATGCCGCCCGGTACCTGAGCAATCAGGATCCGCGCATCGACGCCCTTGAGACTGCCTTCGAATTTCGCGTACTTCTTGCGCACCTCACGGAAATAAGCCGCGCATTCTTCCAGCAGTACCAGGTCAAGACCGGTATCGCGTGGCGTGTTCTGGAAGATGGAAACAATCGATTCGGTTGGCGAATGGCCGTAAGTCATGGACAGAGAAGAAATAGCCGTGTCGACGTTATCGATGCCGGCCTCGGCTGCCTTGATAATGGCGCCGGTGGACAGGCCTGCAGTGGCGTGGCACTGCATGTGTACCGGAATGCTCAGAGTCTCCTTCAAACGGGTAACCAGGTCGAAGGCGATGTAGGGGTTGAGAATACCGGCCATATCCTTGATCGCCAGCGATTCGGCGCCCATGTCTTCGAGCTGCTTGGCGAGGTCAACCCACATCTCGAGGGTGTGTACAGGGCTCGTGGTGTAGGCGATCGTGCCCTGGGCATGCTTGCCCTGTGCCTTGACTGCCTTGATGGCGGTTTCCATGTTGCGCGGATCGTTCATCGCATCGAATACGCGGAATACGTCCACACCATTGACCGCAGCGCGCTCGACAAACTTCTCGACCACGTCGTCTGCATAATGGCGGTAGCCAAGCAGGTTCTGGCCCCGCAGCAACATCTGCTGGCGGGTATTGGGCATCGCTTTTTTCAGTTCGCGGATACGTTCCCAGGGATCTTCACCCAGATAGCGAATGCAGGCATCGAAAGTGGCCCCGCCCCAGGACTCCACCGACCAGAAACCAACCTGGTCGAGCTTGCCGGCGATAGGCAGCATGTCGTCAAGACGCATGCGCGTCGCCAGGATGGATTGGTGGGCGTCTCGCAGAATGACATCCGTTATGCCCAAGGGCTGCTGCTTGGTATCGGTCATAGTGTTATGGCCTTTGTAGTTTTAAGTAAAAACGCGCAAAAAGGGTGTGTCAGCCGCGACGGCTGCGATGTTGCTGTATGGCTGCTCCGATGACCGCGATTGTTTCCTGATCAACGGCAGCGCCGGCTGTCGGCTTGGCGCGCTTGGGCGCCTTGGGAGCGGGGAGTGCTTCGGGAAAGAAGCGGCTAAGAAACGAAGACATGCCGGTTGTTACCGCCACCAGAAGTATCAGGAAGACGAAAACTGAGCCCATGCCCAGCAACATCAGTTCAAAGCCTTCCATAATCAGTTCGGACGAAGTCATTTTCTCTCCTGCAATAAGTACGGTGCATCACGGACGCCCTTCGGCAAGATTGGCCGGGTTTTCAAACCGCAAGCCATACAGAATGGATAATCTGCGACGCGCACACTATCCGTTCTGCTCGCAAAACCGGGCTAATGTAGCCTGATGTGACATTTTTGGCAAACCACGCGACATCAACCTAGAGCAAAAACACGGTTGCGAGCCCCAGGAAAATAAAGAAACCGCCGCTGTCTGTGATAGCGGTTATGAGTACACTCGAGCCCAACGCCGGATCCCCGCCCATACGCACGCGCAGCAACGGGATGGCTACACCCATAAAGGCAGCGAGCATCATGTTAAGCACCATCGCGGACATCAGCACGATCGACAAAGGCGCGTTGTAATAGAGAAACCAGGTAATCACACCAAGCGCCGCGCCCCAGACCAGACCATTGATCAGCGCTACCCCGGCCTCCTTGCGTAACAGGCGCTCGCCATGGGCCATCTGAACCTGGCCGGTGGCAATGCCTCTGACGATCAGAGTGATCGTCTGGTTCCCCGAATTGCCACCAACGCCGGCAACAATGGGCATCAGCGCCGCCAGCGCGACCAGTTGCTCGATTGAGTTTTCGAAGAGGCCTATAACCCGCGAGGCTATAAGAGCGGTACACAGGTTGACTGCCAGCCACGCCCAGCGATTGCGAACCGATTTCCAGACCGAAGCGAAAATATCTTCTTCTTCCACCAGACCCGCCGCGTTCAGCGCCTCGGTCTCAGCCTCCTCGCGGATATAGTCAAGCATCTGTTCAATGGTAAGACGGCCCTGCAGCTTCCCCTTGCTGTCGACTACCGGGGCTGAAACAAGGTTATAACGCTCGAAAGCCTGCACTGCCTCGCCCGCGTCGTCGCGCGGATCAAAGATGACAGGATCAATGGCCATTACGTCGGCCACCAGCTGGTCGTCAGAGGTTACCAGCAGCTTGTTCACCGACAGCACACCCTTGAGCACGCCCTGCAGGTCGACCACGAACAATTTGTCAGTGTGGTCGGGCAGCGTTTCGAAGCGGCGCAGATAACGGCTGACAACTTCAAGCGTAACGTCATCACGGATGGTTACCATGTCGAAGTCCATCAGCGCTCCGACCTGGTCATCATCGAAGGACAGGGCCGACTTGAGGCGCTCGCGCTGTTGGGCGTCCAGGGTGTCCATCAATTCGCGGACGACATCCCGTGGCAGGTCCGGCGCCAGATCTGCCAGCTCGTCGGCGTCCAGAGTGGTCGCGGCGGCAATAATTTCATGGTTGTCCATGTCGGCAAGCAGGGTCTCGCGCACCGCATCGGAGACCTCGAGAAGAATCTCGCCGTCCTGCTCGGTACCCACCAGTTGCCAGACCTTCAACCGCTCTTCGAGCGGCAGGGATTCGAGGATGTAGGCAACATCCGCAGGATGCAGCTCTTCAAGCTTGTCCTGCAGTTCGACCCGGCTTGATACCTGATCGCCCAGGTTACCCGCGCGCTCGCGGGCACCCTCTTCCAGCCGCCCGGCTTCTTCATGCTGGCGCAGCAGAGCCGTTACCTGATCAAGGCGATCCTGGAGACTTTCGGGAGACTTTCTATCGGGCACTGGCATGGCTGGGCTTCCCTGAAAGACACAATGGGCGGACAAGAACCAAGGACGGGATTACCAAAGGGTAAACAGAACCATTGCTGCAAAGCCTAGCAGGCTTTCGTTACATTCTCCGCTGCCGCGTGCACCTGCTTGCGCAGAACCGGCATGCAAAAAAAAACCCACCGGATAACCAGTGGGTTTCTTAAATGGTGCACTCGGGAGGATTCGAACCTCCGACCGCTCGGTTCGTAGCCGAGTACTCTATCCAGCTGAGCTACGAGTGCATTGTGAGGCGTATTATAGGGACTGAATGTTAACTGTCAAACGCTTTTTTCCTTTTGATTCAGAAACTAACGTGTAACAACCCTATACCACATAAGTGGCGGAGAGGGAGGGATTCGAACCCTCGATACCCTTTAACAGGTATACTCCCTTAGCAGGGGAGCGCCTTCAGCCACTCGGCCACCTCTCCGTAACACGCGCAAAATAGTAACCGCGCGCAGCCACTAATGCAAACAAAAACTCAATGAAATTAACTATTTGGTTCGTCATCCTTTTCTTTCTGGATGCGCTGATAGATTTCTTCACGATGGACAGCCACTTCCTTGGGGGCATTGACCCCAATCCGCACCTGATTACCCTTAACGCCCAGCACGGTTACGGTGACTTCGTCACCTACCATTAGGGTCTCACCGACCCTTCGAGTCAAAATTAGCATTCCATTTCTCCTTGCTCATGATCAGGACACAGCAGTCTGCAAAAAACCGGCATGTTGCCTGTCACCCTGCCGCTGCGGTATCCGTATGACAACAGTAAGGGACAAGTCGTTCGCCCCGTTGTTGCGACGTCTAAAGCAGTGACTGAAAGACAGATGGGGCGCGACAGCCAGAAACCACGCCCCCGTGGCCGCGCACTCGGCGCAACCACAAACTCTCAGAGATAATCCTCGATGGCTGAATCGGCATCGAGACCGAAGGCGCTGTGCAGACTGCGCACAGCCAGCTCGAGATACTTCTCGTCAATGACCACCGAGATCTTGATCTCGGAAGTTGAAATCATCTGGATATTGATGCCGTCGTCGGACAGCGCTTCGAACATCTGACTTGCGACGCCGGCATGCGAGCGCATCCCGACGCCGACTATCGAGACCTTGGCGATCTTGTTATCGCCCGCCACTTCCCGCGCGCCGAGGTTTTCAGCTACCTGGCGAAGAATGTCTTCGGCCTTGCGGAAATCATTGCGATGCACGGTGAAAGTAAAATCGGTGGTGTTATCGCGCGAGACATTCTGCACGATCATGTCGACTTCAATATTCGCGGCGCTTATCGGCCCGAGTATCTTGAAGGCTACGCCGGGAACATCCGGCACACCCCGAATGGTCAGCTTGGCTTCATCGCGATTGAAGGCAATACCGGAAATAACTGGTTGTTCCATTGACGCATCATCCTCGAACGTGATCAGGGTCCCCGGACCCTCCTTGAAACTGTGCAGAACCCGCAGTGGCACGTTGTATTTGCCGGCAAATTCCACCGCCCTTATCTGTAGCACCTTCGAACCTAGACTGGCCATTTCGAGCATCTCTTCGAACGTGATGCGCTCGAGCCGACGGGCACTCTCGACCACCCGAGGGTCGGTGGTATAGACACCATCGACATCAGTGTAGATCTGGCATTCATCTGCCTTGAGCGCTGCCGCAAGTGCAACGCCGGTCGTATCGGAACCACCGCGGCCCAACGTAGTGATGTTGCCGTGCTCGTCGACACCCTGAAAGCCAGCCACGATGACCACCTTACCAGCGGCCAGTTCACCGCGAATATTGGCATCGTCGATGTGTTGAATGCGTGCCTTGTTGTGCGCGCTGTCGGTCACGATGCGGACCTGCGATCCAGTGTAGGACACTGCGGGCACATCGATCGCCTTGAGAGCCATGGCCAGCAAACCGATGGTCACCTGCTCACCTGTTGACAGGATCACATCCATCTCGCGCGCGTCAGGCTCGGCCTGAACCTGTTGCGCCAGCGCGACCAGCCGATTGGTCTCGCCACTCATGGCTGACACAACGACAACCAGATCTACCCCTCTGGCTCTGAAACCCTTGATCTTCTCGGCAACCTGGCAAATGCGCTCAACGCTGCCAACCGAGGTACCACCAAACTTCTGGACGATGAGTGCCATCTTGTTTGCACCAGACCCCTATGAGAAATCGGTTGCCCGACAGTTCTGTCAGCTTCCAGTCGGAAGCCGTCCCTTGTTACTCTACTGTGCTTCCTACTGCTGACCCAGCCAGTCAACCGCCTCTGAGAGCGCCTTGTCGATCGCGGCCGGATCGGTACCGCCGCCCTGGGCCATATCTGGACGACCGCCGCCCTTGCCGCCGACGACCGCAGCCGCATTGCGAATCAGGTCGCCGGCCTTGACCCGACCAATCAGATCTTTGGTCACGCCTGCGACCAGCACCACCTTGCCGTCCTGTTCGCCGGCGAGCAGGACCACTGCCGAGCCAAGCTTGTTCTTGAGCTGGTCGACCAGGCCCAGCAGGGCCTTGCCGTCCTGGCGGTCGACGCGCTTGACCACCACCTGCATTCCGGCCACTTCCTGCGCCTGGGTGGCCATGTCGTTACCCGCTGCGCTGGTCAGTTTTGCCTGGAGCTGCTCAACGTCCTTTTCCAGTTGCCGGGTACGCTCTACCAGGGTAGCAACCTTGTCCAGCAGATTTTCACGACCGCCCTTGACCACCTGCCCGATCTGACGCAATTGGTCATCGTCCTCGCGCATGTACTCAAGCGCTACCGATCCGGTAACCGCCTCGATACGCCGGACACCGGCGGCAATACCGCTTTCGTTGGTGATTTTCAGCAGGCCGATATCACCGGTGCGGCTGACGTGGGTACCACCACAGAGCTCGACCGAAAAACCATCGCCCATGGTCAGAACGCGAACCTGATCGCCGTATTTCTCGCCGAACAGGGCCATCGCGCCTTTACCTTTAGCGGTCTCGATGTCGGTTACCTCTATAGCCACCGGCGTGTTCAGGCGGATCTGCTGGTTGACCATATCCTCCAGCTCGCGCAGTTGCTCGACGCTGATCGACTCGAAATGACT
>NZ_JBFGFI010000017.1:0-48914 GCF_041579695.1 Halopseudomonas sp. | reverse complement strand
GACTCTGCCACCACCTGTTCGCCATCAGTAATCACTGGCGACTTGCCCAGCGGATGGACTTTCTTCAACTCAGGCGGTGCCAGGCTGGTTTCCGGGTCGCGCTCGTAGCGTTTGACTTCGTATTCCAGGCCCAACTCTTCGAGCAGCCAGAGGATACGTTGTGAGCGGGAGTTGGCCAGGTGGTGGACTGTAATCATGTGTTCATCTTCCTGATAAAGAGCGTGAAGAAAAATCAACTATGCCACGAACATCCGGTGAAAGTCTTTGTAGCAGGATTTCGCGCATCAGCTCACCAGTCATGGGAGAATTGCCGGCGAATCTCAGGAGAAAGCGCTATGACGACATCTCAAAACACCGCAAGCAAACGCATCCCCGGCTGGATCAAAACCCTGTTTCTGGTCCTGCTGCTAAGCGGCATCAGTTTTGCGGCCTGGCAGCAGCTGCCACGCGGCGGGATATCCACCGATCTCTCGGTAATCGGTACCGACAAGCCCACGTTGGTACTCACCCGTGACACCAACTATGTTGGCGGCGGCGAAGTGCTCGATTTTTTGCGCGCAGCCCAGGCCGAACATGGCGAACGGGTATATTTGCGCATAGCCCACCAGGGCCAGGAAGACGGCCGTGCTTTTGCCCAGGATAACGACTCCCGTGACGGTGATCTGGTGCTGCTTGATGCCGAAGGCGAAGTGATTGCCGGCCCGGTACTTCCGCAAACCTATGCCGACGTGGAAGCGCTTCTGGCACAAACCGAATAGCGAGACGGGCAGGCACTGGTCAAGTCGCGTAGAATGCCGCGCCTTGCCTGCACTCACGGAGAATAACTGAAATGACTGAACGCCTGGCCCCACGTGCCATAGCGCTGTTGCCGCTGTTGCTGTTCTTGCTGATCTTTCTAGGCAGCGGCATCTATTACACTGCGATCGGCACCGACTTCGCGTTCTATCAGATCAAGGCACCGGTCGCGATCCTGCCCGCGATCATCCTCGCTGTCTTGCTGGCTCGCGACACGCTGAACCGCACCCTCGAAGCCTTCGTTGCCGGTGTGGGCGACAGTAATATCATCACCATGGCGCTGGTGTTCCTGCTCGCGGGCGCCTTTGCCACCGTGACCGAAGCCATTGGCGGCGTGGCCGCAACGGTGAACATGGGCCTGAGCTTTATTCCGTCCGCATTTGTCCTGCCGGGCCTGTTCCTGATCGCCGCGTTTATCTCAACTGCCATGGGTACCTCCATGGGAACGATTGGCGCACTCGCACCAGTCGCTCTGGGTTTTGCCGAAGCCACTGGCCTATCCATACCCCTGGCGATGGGCGCAATCATCGGTGGCGCGATGGCCGGCGATAACCTATCAATCATCTCCGACACCACCATCGCCGCGACCCGCACCCAGGGCGTGTCCATGCGCGACAAGTTCAAGCTCAACCTGATGATTGCGATGCCCGCCATGGTGCTCACCATGGTGCTGCTGTTTATTCTCGGGGGCACCACCGTAGAGCCCGTTTTGGCCGACTATCAGTTGCTGCTGGTACTGCCTTACGTTGCCGTGCTGGTGCTCGCACTCAGCGGACTGAACGTACTCGCGGTACTCATGACCGGCATCGTGCTTTCCGGGCTGACCGGGCTGTTCATAGCCGAAGACTACAACGTCGCCACCTGGGGCGGGGACATCTACCGCGGATTTGAAGGCATGCTGGAGATCATGGTGCTGTCGATGTTCATCGGTGGTTTGTCAGCCATCATGAAGCGCGAGGGCGGCCTGGATTGGGTGCGCGAGCGCATTCAGCATATTGCCGGGGCCATCGGCAAGACCGGCAAGCGCACTGGCGAAGCAGCCATTGCCACGCTGGTCAGCATCACCAATCTGTTCGTTGCCAACAACACCGTCGCCATCATCATCAGCGGTAGCGTCGCCAGAGAGCTTGCGGAAGACTACGAAGTCGACCGTCGCCGCAGCGCAAGCCTGCTCGACATATTCTCCTGTGTTATCCAGGGCCTGATCCCCTATGGCGCCCAGATCCTGCTGGCCGGCTCCCTGGCATCGATCTCGCCGCTGGCACTGGTCGGCCAGGTTTATTACTGTTGGCTCCTTGCCGCCATGGCCATCGCCGCCATCATATTCGGCTTCCCAAAACCCAAGCCCGAAACAAATTGATCACTGGGGCCGGCCGAGTTCCACCTCGGCCAATACCCCAGAAAGCGCAGAAAGCGCAGAAAATTCGGCGTGGCTCTTACTACGCAGAAATGAACTGGATGGACGCGAACACAGCTCGACGATGGAACCACAATCCAGTCAGAGAAAATTATTATCCAAGTACACGCTTCCGCTGTGCGGTTCATCACGAGAAGTCTTTGTAAGCGAACCCTGATTCCAGCTAGGCGAGACCGTTGTGTTCGGAATAGAGCCTTGTAAGCGCGCAAAAGTGGCGCAAAAGCCAGGCTCCATTCGGAATTAAAACAGCCCTTCCACCCTCGCCATCCTCAGCCCACGGGACCAGCTTTGCACGCGATTACGGCCTTGCTCTTTTGCCTGGTAGAGCGCCTGGTCGGCCCGTTCCACCAGATCGAAGAGGTTATCTTGTTCGTCGTCTCTAAGCTCTGCCACACCGATGGAAACCGTTATCTTGACGCTCGTTTTCCCGGTAACTATTACCTTTTTCTCCAAACCGGTGCGAATCCGCTCTGCAATGCTTTGTGCTTCGGGGAGGCTAGTGTCGGGGAGCAGGACGAGAAACTCTTCACCGCCAAAGCGGCACACCAGATCGGGAACCCTCGAGTGATCATTGAGGTGCTCGGCGAAGGCCACCAGGACCTGATCACCTACCTTGTGTCCATGCTCATCGTTAATGGCTTTAAAACGGTCAAGGTCCATCAGCAGCAGCGTGACAGGCATTCCGCTACGACGGGCCATGCCAAGCGCCTTCAGAGCGCTTTCTTCCAGCGCCCTGCGGTTGAACAGGTCGGTCAACGGATCCCGGCTGGCCTGGTGCTTGAGCTCATTCTGCAGGCTGGCCGTCGTCAACACGACACACATCAGGGAAAACCCATAGATAAATGCGACTCCCTCCAGGTAATTGATCGCCTCCACACTCACAGCCATCTGGAAGTCGGTAGCATTGATATAGGCTTCGTCGGTGAGATACAGACCGAAGCGCCGCAGATACACCACTGCATGCATGCCCCAGATAAGTGCCCACACCCAGACAACGATGCGCTGCAATAGGGACACGCGCCATAGCTCGAAAATCGTCAGCACGCACACGACCACCACCACCGCGCTGTGAAACATGATGCTGAAGCGAAGGGATTCTTGGAGCACAAAAAAAACGATGGCCTGGATCATGAAGAGGCCCAGCATGGCTGGCACAAAGCCGTTCTGATCACGGTTTCGGTAGCAACGAGTTCCCCACCAGAGTACGAAATACGCCTGGGTGATGACCACAGCGCTGATCCACAGAGGAATCGGGGGGCTGGACACCTGCAACAGCAGGCCGACAATGAAAAAACTCAGGCCAGCAGCCCAGTAACGGATGGCGCGAACCTGGCGGTTGAGAATGCTTGCAGCCAGCAAACCCATGACCGACACAATGGAAGTTACTGCCAGAACCACGATCAACGTGTTGATATCAAACATCTGAGTCTTCCTGCAAGCTGCGCTTTTATTCTTTTATTGGCAGACAGGATAGTGCTGTCGAGAAAAAATGGCCACCATACCCGGCAACTCAGGGCACGGTGACCACCGGTCACTCGGGGCGGCGCACCCTGAACCACAACGAATAGAGCGCCGGAAGGAATAGCAGTGTAATCAGCGTCCCGACGAGTGTGCCGCCGATCAGCACGTAAGCCAGCGGGCCCCAGAACGCATCATAGGTAAGCGGTACGAAGGCAAAAACAGCCGCCAGAGCGGTCAGCAGCACCGGTCGCGTGCGCTGCACCGTTGCTTCTACTACCGAGCTGAACTGGTCCATACCCGCAGCCAGGTTGTCGTCTATCTGCTTGGTCAGAATCAGCGTGTTGCGCATCAGAATGCCGGCCAGACCGATCAGACCAAGCAAGGCGACAAAGCCGAATGGCTGATTGCCGATTAGCAGCGCCAGGGTCGCGCCAATCACGCCCAAAGGCGCAGTCGCCAGCACCATGAAGGTGCCGGAGAAGCTGCGCATCTGCAGCATGATCACGATCATCATCAGTGCCAGCATGATCGGCTGGACCTTGCGAATGGATTCCTGGCCCTTGGCCGACTGCTCCACCGAGCCACCGGTCTCCATGTGATAACCGCGCGGCAGTGACTCACGCAGCGGGGCGAGCTGTTCCCACAATGCCACGGTGACATCCGGCGGCTGGGCATCCCTTACATCGGCCTGCACTGTTATGAAGGGCTCGCGATTGTAGTACTTGAGCACTGGCTCCTCGCTGACGAATTCGATCAGTCCCGCCTGCTGCAGCGTGATAGTGCGACCATCTGCAGTGCGCAGTGGCAGGTCGGCAAAATTGTCCAGACCTTCCGGCGCGCCACGCACCATCAGCTGGACGCTACGGGTATTTTCACGCAGCACAGTGACCGGTTGGCCGCCCCACTGCACCTGCAGCTGCTCAGCCAGATCCAGTGGGGTCAATCCAATTGCCAGCAGACGCTCATTATCCAGACGCAGGCGTGCGGCCGGAACTCGGTCCCCCCAATCCAGATTGGCATTGATGATGGCTGGATGTTCGGCCATCAGGTCACGTACCTGGTTGGATACAGACCGCAGCAGATCCGGGTCAGGCCCCATTACCCGGAAGCTGACAGGCCATGCGACGGGCGGGCCAAACACCAGTTGATGCACCCTTACCCGAGCTTCCGGAAACTCGCCAGCGGCGACATGTTCACGCATGTCTTCGATTATCCGGTTACGACCGTCATCGTCCTCAGCGATGGCAATAACCTTGGCAAAGGCCGGGTTAGGCAATTCGGGATTGAGCGAGATAAAGAAACGTGGCGCGCCGGCGCCAACGTATGCCGCCAGCGAGCGCACGTCTTCGTGTTCAACCAGCAGGGCCTCTATACGCTGAGCCACTTCATCGGTAGCGGCGATACTGCTGCCTTCGGGCATGAATACTTCAATCAGCACTTCCGGACGGTCGGAGGATGGGAAAAACTGTTTCTGAACCGGCCCGCTCATACCCATGACTGACAGAATGAAAAGCCCGACTGTGGTCGCCACAATAGTCTTGCGATAGCGTACACAGCCTCCAATCAGGTTTCGAAAGTGCTGATAGCCTCGGGTCTGATAATGCTCGGAATGACTGTGGGACGGCTTGGTACTGGGCTTGAGCAGCATGACGCCAAGAAACGGAGTAAATACGACGGCAACCAGCCAGGATGCCAGCAACGCGAAGGCCAGCACCCAGAAAATGTTCCCGGTATATTCACCGACACCTGAGCGCGCAAAGCCGATCGGTACAAAGCCGATTGCGGTCACCAGTGTGCCGGACAGCATCGGGGCGGCAGTTGCCGTCCAGGCATGGGCTGCGGCCCGGGTTTTCTCCCAGCCCTCCTCCATTTTCACCAGCATCATTTCAATTGCGATGATTGCGTCGTCAACCAGCAGTCCCAACGCAATGATCAACGCGCCCAGGGTGATGCGGTCCAGATTCATGCCCCGGATCAACATCAACAGAAAAGTCAGGCCAAGCGTCAGCGGCACGGCAATACCTACTACCAGTCCCGGGCGCAAACCCAGACTGACGAAGCTGACCAGCATCACCACCAGCACAGCAATCAGGAACTTGACCTGGAACAACTCCACCGCCCGACTGATAGCCTCGCCCTGATTGGTTACCTGTCGCAGTTGCATACCCAGAGGCATCTGCGCGGACAGTTCTTCGTACCGGGCAGCCAGGCGGCCGCCAACCTCCAATCCATCCTCGCCCTTGTTGAGCACCACGCCAAGCATCAGCGCATCTTCACCAAAGGCGCGCACCATATAGCTAGGCGGGTCCTCGTAGCCACGTGTGACACTAGCCACATCGCCCAGACGGATCAGGCGATCACCCAGGCGCAGCGGCACATCTTTGATCGCACTCATATCCGCCAGATCGGCATCAACGCGCCAATACAGACGAGTACCTTCGGTCTCGATCAGGCCGGCCGGCATCAGCCGGTTGTAGGCGTCCAGCGCCTGCCCTATCTGCTGGGCGGTAATGCCCAGCTTTGCCATGCGGTAGGAATCCAGATCGACATACACTCGCTGCTGTTGCTCGCCTATCAGACGTACTTTCTGCACGCCCTCGATCCGGTTGAGGATATCCCTGAGCCGTTCCGCTTCCTGCACCAGATGGCGCTGCGGCAAACCCGGCGCGGTAAGGGCATAGAGCGAAAAATACACATCGGAAAAATCATCATTAACGAATGGCCCCTGCACACCGGGCGGCAGTACGCGCGCTTCGTCCTGCATGCGCTTGCGCACCTGATAAAACACCTCGGGCAGATTTTCCGAGGGTGTGTAATCCTGGAACGTCACCAGCATGTCAACCCGGCCTGGCCTGGCCGTGGTCTGGATCTTCTCGAACCACTCGACTTCCTGAATCCGCTTTTCCAGCGGGTCGGCAACCTGCTCGCGCATCTGTTCGGCGGTCGCGCCAGGCCAGGTAGCCGACACCACCATCGCCCGCACGGAAAACGCGGGATCTTCCGCGCGGCCCAGCGCCATAAAGGAGTAGATGCCTGCCACCGCAATCAGCAACAGGAAGAACAACGTGACCGAGCGCTCACGCACAGCAATCGCAGACAGGTTGAAACGTAGCGGATCCAGACTCATGGCAGTGTCTCGACCTTCTGTCCGGGCTCCAGCAAATGCGCACCTAGCGCGATTATCTGCGTGCCTGCAGCAAGCTCGCTATGCACGTAGGCGAGCTCGGTATCCATGCGCACCAGATCAACCGGCTGCCAGCTTACCTGGTCCTCCTCTATCACCCAGACGCCCATACCCTGGCCGCGGTCGATCAGAGCGCCCACGGGCAAACGCTGCACGGTGGCCATCTCTGCGTTGGAGCTCGTTGGCAGAATCAATGTGGCGCTGCTGCCCAGGGGCCAGGCGGCGGGATCATCTTCAATGCTGTAGCGCGCACGCCAGCTGCGCGACAGCGGATCTGCAGAGCCGGCTACCTCTCGCAGCGTCGCAGGCGCTTGGGCTTCACCTCCGTACAACTCGACCCTTGCCTGCTCGGGCAAGCCGGGACGCTTGCGTTCGGGCACGTATACCTCGATGTCACGCGGCCCATCATATGCGAGCGTAGCGACAGGCATGCCTGCGGTGACCACCTGCCCAACCTCACCACTCACTTCGAGCAGCACGCCATCAGCCGGCGCCCTGAGCTCCCCATATTCATTTGCGCTGCTGGCCTGGGCCAATGCGGCTTCAGCGGCCTTGGCCGACTGCCGCGCGGCGCGAGCCTGGGCGCGGGCATCCTCGTAGGCCTGCACTGGAACCAGGCCCTGCTTGCTCAACGAGGCAAGCCGGTCCCGATTCGCCTCGGCGTTTTCAGCCTGGGCGCGGGCCGCCGCGACGTTGGCTCGGGCTGCGGCCAATTGCTGTCGAATGTCCCTCGGATCGAGGCGCATCAGAACATCGCCGGCTTCCACCCGCTCCCCTGCCTGGGCCAGACGCTCGTTGATCTGACCGGATATCAGAAAGCTCAGAGCGGCATCGCGGCGCGAGTGAACCGTGCCGCTAAGCGTCCAGTGCTGCTCTTGGGCATTCTCGATCTGCGCAGTGCGCACTTTGACGATGGGAGTCACCTGATCGACGTCCTGCTCCGAACCGCAGCCGGCGACCAGGGTCAGGGTCAGAATCGAGAGCAATAACGCGCGCATAGCCATGTAACCTTCCAGGCAAATTTGTGTGCGCGTATAATTACAGAACGGATCCGTTCCGTAAATGCCTGTTCTGCGTTAATCTTGTGATGAATGTCGCTGGCAATTACGAGATTATATCTGCCGCGGTATCACCATGGTCCGTCTGGAGAAGTGATCAGATGAGTAATAAAGAAGCGCAGCCGGTCAGCCCCGGCCGGCCGGTTGACGTGGAGAAGCTTGATCGCATTCTCGACGCAGTGCTCGACAGTTTCGCCGACGGCGACATGCACTTCACTATTGAAGGCATCGCGCGCCGTGCCGGCGTTTCCAAGGGCACCATCTATCGTCGTTTCGACAATGCCGAAGCCCTGCTGCGTGCCGTGCTCGAGCGTCAGCATCTGGAATTGACCGGCATGGGTCCCGAGCCGGTGAACTCGATAGACGATCTGCGCGACCAGCTGATTGCGCTGGGCACCCAGTTGCTGGCTTTTCTCACCAGTGATCAGGGAGTGCGCATCATGCGTACGGTAATCACCCATGGCGCTCGCCACTGCGAGCACGGTGAGCTGATCTTTCGTGATGGCCCCCAGGCATTCGTCGCCCGCGCGGCGTCATGTCTGGAACGAGCCGCGGCACAGGGTCAGGTAGAGGTAGATGACCCGATGCACAGAGCTGAACAATTGATTGGCATGTGGAAAGGCAGCCTGGTCCACGGGCTTCTGATGAATGGCTGCCCCACTCCCGATGCTGACCAGCTTCGTTTCAGGGTCGAGTCGGCGGTCAACCTGCTACTGACCGCGCTGCGGGCGGAGCGCCATTAGAACGCCAATTACTCCGGCGGCTGATGCTCGACCCAGATCAGTTCGTCAGTATTGAACCCAAGCTCGTCGGAGCGCTCCACAAAGCGTTGCTTGAGCTGATCGCTGACCTCGGGCGTTCGGGCTAGCAGCCATAGGTAACCGGTATCTGGCCCCGAGACCCAGGAATAGCTGTAATCTTCCTTATCCAGTCCAAAGATGCCGTAAGCACCGTAGAAGGGCCCGAAGAAAGATACTTTCAGGTACCCGGTGTCTTCATCCTCGACAAAATACGCCTTGCCCTCGGCTTCTTGCCATTCGCCCTCTTCCGCCGAATAGCCGCGATTGATAACCCGGATACCGCCGTCATCGCGCAGGCTGTATTCCGCGGTGACCTGGCTCAGCCCCTCCTCGAACGAATGGTCAAGGCGCGCAATTTCATACCAGGTGCCCAGGTAGCGATCCGCCTCAAAACCGGACACTGGCTCGACATTCTCCGGTAATTTGACGCAACCACCCAGCAGTACGGCGAAAAAAACGGGCATGAGCTTTCGGATATTCATGGGTCACCTATGGTGTCTGTAGTTTTATTCCCATGGAGTCTAGCAATGTTCAGTGTTCTGACCGCCTCGAACATGGTATTTACCCAGCCGGTGGTCCATGAATTCGGAAAATTGCAGGTGCCCACCCTGCTGATCATCGGAGAGAAAGACAACACCGCCATCGGCAAGGCCCAGGCCCCAGAGGAACTGCTGAAGGAGCTCGGCCGTTACGACGTTCTGGGGGAGCAGGCGGCCGAGGCGATTCCGGATGCCACGCTAGTCGAGTTTCCGGACCTGGGCCACTCGCCTCAGATCCAGGCGCCCGAGTGCTTTCATGAAGCGCTGTTCAAGGGCCTGGCAAACGAGTCGCCACCTCCCTTCATCCGCAGAAGCGAGCTGGCCTGCGTCTTTTCAGACCAGTTCGGTTTTCTCGCGCCGCGCTTTTTGAATGTCTTTCCATGTAGCCACGCCGATCACTGCCAGAACAGCCAGTGATACCAGCGGCCAGATCAGTACATATAATCCCAGTATGAATGTTTGCATCTTGCTTTCCTTTAACTGGCCGATGCGTCAAAAACGCACCAGCATATGAACCGAATCCGATTCAGGCCTGGGCAACAGGCTTGGCCGGATCGTAATTGATCACTTTCTGATCGATCTGCGTGAAATCAAATTCGCTGGAACTGAGCAGGCTGATAACCACACAGACTATCGTGCTGACGCCGTACGCCATCAGCGATGCCAGCAGAACGGTATAGTCACGCAGGAAGCCGACGCAGAAGAAGGCCAGCGCGATAGCGGTTATCGCGGCGACAATCATGCCTACACGGCGACCGCCGAAGCCAAACGCCATCAGGCCCAGGACTACACCCCCGCCCACCGCTGCTAGCAGTTCGAACAACACCGCTATCACGCTGACCATGGGCAACAACTCAAAGCGAGCGATGCAGAACATCGCCAGGCCGGCGATCACCGCCGAGGTGAAAGCCGCATTGGTAACCCGGTTCCAGAAGCAACTGGCGATCACCGGAAACACGATGGCGCCCCAGAGTGCGCCGACAAATACCAGCATGATCAGAATGTCCATCGAGAAGCTGGCGAGAACCACACCGATCAGCGTAGCGACAATCATCGTCAGCCTGCCGATAAACAGCATTTTGGTGGGGTCTGGCTTGTTCTTGGCGATATTCTTGCCGTAAACATCGGCCATCACGATCGCCGACATCGCGGATAGATCCGAGTCCGCGGTCGAGGACAGCGAGCCGATTACCAGAATGAAGAACAGCCCGATAAACACCGGAGACAGGTACATCGAGACCATTTGCGGGATCAGATTGTTCATGTCGCCATCAATCGGCTCCATGCCTGTCATCAGCGCCATCAGACCGATCATGCCCAGCCCGATAACGATGGCACCGTAGCCGATCGTTGCGGTAATGAATGTAGGCTTGATGTGGTCTTCACGAACCGCGAACAGTCGCTGCGAGATGGTCTGGTTACCGATCGCGTAAGCCAGCACCGCCACAAAGAAGGGAGCGCCCTGGTTGAGGATCGCGTCCATCGAGAACAGATTGGCCTGTTCGGGCGTAAGCAGGCTCATGCCATCGGACAGCGTGCCCGGCCCACCGAGAGCAAAGAGCACCGCCGGAATAATCAGGATAGCCACCGCCATCATCGCCATCAATTGTGCAAAGTCGGTCAGCACCGATGCGCGAAAGCCCGACCACAAGGTATAGGACAGCACACCGACACCGGCGATGACTACACCGGCCTGGAACGACAGTGGGGACAGTACCGAGACCAGAGCGCCAGACGCGGTGAAGTTGACCATCAGGCTGATGATGCTGCCCAGAATATTCGAGGACGCGAGAATCAGCTGGCTGGAGGAGCCATGCCGGGCATGGATCAGCTCGCCCAATGTGTGGGCGTTAGGTGCAAGTTCACGGAAACGCCGGCCGAAGGGGTAGATGAACAGAATCATCAACGCACCCCACAACCCGTAGTGCAGTGGGCCGGAAATGCCGTAGGTATACCCGGATGTGGCCGCACCGTAGAACGAGGCAGCCCATATCCAGGTGGCGGTCATGCTGGCAGCGCCGAGACCGAAGCCGATCTGGTGGTTGGATACCATGAAGGCGTCGGTATTTTCCTTTTTCTTCTTGATCAGCAAGGTCAGCAGATAGGTGCCGCCGTAAAAGGCGACAAGCAGGAAAAGGACGGTCAGTGTCGAGAACTGATAGAAACTTTCTTCGTTCATTGAATACCCATAGGCTTTGCAGCCCGATCATCCTTCGTGACAGCCAGAATTCCATACGGAGCGGCAGCCACAGGACGTAAGCAAAAACAGAACATCTTTCTAGGTATGTCTGTAGCGAGATAAAGACCGCGGTTGGCGATCTGGTATTGCGAGATTTCGGCACATAAAGCGCCGGGTGAAGCGGCCAGGTCAACGTGCACAGTGATGCGCGAAAAAGCGCAGGAAAGGTCGACCCGATGGCGATCTACCCTACTCGCTAGCACCGGCCCCGTCCACGCCTGATTCCCCGGGGTGCGGCCTGCGCCGGTCCTGGTAATCTGCTGTGCCAATCGTTCGCGTGCATCGTTGCCCGCTTTCTGCGTGAATGCAGCGTCTAGACTGTGCAAAGTACAAACTATCCAACCAAGAAACTGCCCCATTCAAGGAGTGCACGCAATGCTGATTGATCTGTCCGGCAAAACCGCCATTATTACCGGCTCAACCGCAGGTATTGGCCTGGCAATCGCTCACGGCCTAGCCCACGCCGGGGCCAGCGTCGTGGTCAACGGTCGCACTGAAGATCGCGTGCATGGCGCTATAGAAGAGATTCGTGCTGCCTGCCCCGACGCCAACGTAAGAGGGGTGGCGGCCGATCTGGCTACCGCGGCGGGCTGCGAAAAGCTGGTCAATGCCGAGCCCCATGCCGACATCCTGGTGAATAACCTGGGCATCTTTGATGCGCTGGATTTCTTTGAAATCCCTGACGAGGAATGGCAGCGCTTCTTTGAAGTGAATGTGCTGTCTGGCGTGCGGGTTTCCCGAGCCTATGCCCCTGGCATGGTCGACAAAGGCTGGGGCCGCATCGTTTTTCTGTCTTCGGAATCCGGTATCAACATACCGCAGGAAATGATTCACTACGGCTTTACCAAGTCGGCCAATCTGTCCGTTTCCCGCGGCCTGGCCAAACGCCTCGGCGGTACCGGAGTAACAGTCAACGCCGTGCTGCCGGGACCTACCCTCTCCGAAGGCGTGATGGCGATGATCGAGCCGTCAGCAAAGAAAAACGGTATCAGTATCGATGATGCGGCTCGCGAGTTCGTCAAGGCCAAGCGGCCCTCCTCGATCATCCAGCGCGCCACCACAACCGAAGAGGTCGCCAACATGGTGGTTTATGTCTGCTCACAGCAGGCATCTGCCACAACCGGCGCAGCCTTGCGCGTCGAAGGTGGAATTGTCGATACCCTGACCTGACCTGATCAGAGCCAGCCACGCCGGCGGAACAGCAGCAGCAGTCCGCCGGCGACCAGGATCATGATCGCCAGCGCAGCGGGGTAGCCCCATCGCCAGGTGAGTTCCGGCATGTATTCGAAATTCATGCCGTACACCCCGGCTATGAACGTGAGCGGCATGAAGACCGTTGCGATAATGGTCAGCACCTTCATCACTGCATTCATCCGGTTATTGATGCTCGACAGGTACAGATCCAGCATGCTGACCAGCAGCTCGCGGATGGTATCGATGGTGTCAATCACATGGATGCTGTGGTCGTACACATCGCGCATGAATAACCGGGTTTCATCGCTGATCAGTGCATGCCCGTCGCGGGATAACTGGCCCAGAACCTCACGCAGCGGCCAGACGGCCTTGCGTAGCATGAGCATTTCCCGCTTGAAGTGGTGGATTCTCTGCAGGGTTCCCGGCTCCGGCTTGACCATCAGCTCGTCCTCCAGGGCCTCGATTTCGTCGCCCAGTTTCTCCAGCAGCTCGAAATAGTGATCGACCACCGCATCCAGAATCGCGTAAGCCAGATAGTCCGCCTGCATGAAGCGAATGCGCCGTCCACCGCGCAGCCGTCGACGCACGCCATCGAACACATCTCCAGGCAGCTCCTGCAGCGAGAACACATAGTCCTTGCCGAGCACCATGCTTACCTGTTCGGAATAGATCTGCTGGTGATTCTCGTCGAAGCGCAGCATACGCAGCACAATATAAAGATAGCCGTCGTAGGCTTCTATTTTCGGTCGCTGGTCAGTGTTGAGTATGTCCTCGAGCACCAGGGGATGCAGGCCAAACAGTTCACCCATCTCCCTGACAGTTTCCGGTTGGTGCACGCCGTCCATGTCCAGCCACTTGACGCCAGGTAGGCCGAGCAGACTCCTGCACTCGTCCGGCGTAACGTCCGCCTGGCTCTGAAGGTGTTCCTCGTCATACACCATCGCCGAGATGCTGCTCTCGAAACCCGCATGATCACCGATGTGCACCAGAGTACCAGGCGCTGCACCGAGCTTCTTACCGCGTTTGACAACGAGCCTTCGCGACATGATTTTGCCTTCGTATGGGTTAAGCAACAGCCGCACCTGGGTACGCGTCGGCGCGAAGCGGCCCGTTAATGGGACAGCGCATCGCTATTGCTGAATTCGCCCTGGGCCTGCCTGTGGGCAAACGCTGAAAAGTGACTCGGCGGCTTGTGGTGGTCCTCGTTTGTACCGACCATGCCTATAGCAACAGCTGTTTGCTGCGCCAGCAGATAGATGACCCAAAAAAAGACCAAGTATCAGCGTCAGTCTGACTTCTTTGAAATAACTGCCTCTGTCTACCTCAATCCTCTGCACACAATTTCCGTTTCATCCTTCCAGCCGAAGACATTGCTTGCATGCGGCGAGCCTTATCAAGGTGTCATCTCTCCTTCCTGATATTTTGGTCTACGTTGCGTCTTCATTTGTTTCCTGATTTGACGACAGCACGCCCCGGGTATCCTTTTCCACGGCGTCCGGCGCAAACCATTTCAGTTTTCCGTGCAAATTGACCACTTCCCCGACAATCAGCAGGGTTGGCGGGGTTATGCTTGTATTTGCCACCAGGCCCGGCATGGTGGACAGCGTGCCAATCAGTACTTTCTGATTGGCTGTGGTGCCCTGCTGTACCAATGCCATAGGCGTGTCCGCGCCGCGGCCATGATGGATGAGCTGTTGGCAAATCTCCGGCAGACCGACCAGCCCCATGTAGAACACCAGGGTCTGTCCCGGCGCGACCAGCCCCTGCCAAGCCAGATTGCTGGTGCCGTCCTTGAGGTGCCCGGTAACGAAGCGTACCGACTGGGCGTAGTCGCGATGGGTCAGTGGAATACCGGCGTAAGCCGAGCAACCATTGGCAGCGGTAATGCCCGGCACCACCTGAAATGGCACGCCGTGGGCCGCCAGCTCCTCGATCTCCTCCCCGCCCCGCCCGAAGATGAACGGATCGCCACCCTTCAGGCGCAATACGCGTTTGCCTTCGCCGGCCAGGCGCACCAGCAGCTGGTTTATCTGCTCCTGGGGTACCGCGTGCTCCGAGCGTGCCTTGCCCACGTAAATACGTTCGGCATCGCGCCGGCACAGATCGATGATCGCAGTGGGCACTAGCCGGTCATGCAGGACCACGTCAGCCTGCTGCATCAGTCGCAACGCGCGAAAGGTCAGCAGGTCAGGGTCACCGGGGCCGGCACCCACCAGATAGACCTCACCGCGATAGCTCTTGCCCGCCTGATCGGCCAGACGACTGGCCAGCAGGCTCTCTGCGGCGTCGTCCTGACCGGCAAAAATACGCTCGGCAACGTCGCCCTGAAACACATCCTCCCAGAACACACGGCGCTGATTGATCTGTGGGAAGGCTGCTTTCACCTGGCTGCGGAAACGCTTGGCCAGCTGCGCGAGCTTGCCATAGGTATGCGGAAACAGCGTTTCGATACGGGCCCGCGTGAGCCGCGCCAGTACCGGGGCATGGCTGCCGCTGGAGATTGCAATGATCAATGGAGAGCGATCGACGATGGCCGGAAAGATCACGGTGCACAGATCGGGCGCGTCCACGGCGTTGACCGGCAGAAACCGGGCCTGGGCGTCGGCCGATACCTGGGCATTGAGCGGCTCGTCGTCCGTTGCCGCAATGACCAGCTGCGTAGCGTTCATGTCGGTCGGTTGATAACCCCGCTCGATACATTCGCCGCCTCCGCCGAGCACCAGTTCGGCGAGCTGCGGTTCGATTTCCGGAGCTACGACGCGCAACACGGCACCTGCCTCGGTCAACAGGCGCGATTTGCGCAGCGCAATCTCACCGCCACCGACCACGAGTACCAGGCGACCCTGCAGGTTGTGGAAAAGCGGCAGATATTCCATATCAGCCGATCTGCCCGATACCAGGCATGTATGGCTCCAGCACTTCGGGTATGAGAATGCTGCCATCAGCCTGCTGATAGTTCTCGATGATCGCCACCAGGGTGCGACCTACGGCCAACCCGGAGCCATTGAGCGTGTGCACCAGTTCCGGCTTGCCGGTTTCCGGGTTGCGCCAGCGCGCCTGCATGCGTCGCGCCTGGAAATCACCACAGCTGGAGCAGGAGGATATTTCGCGGTACTTGCCCTGGCTGGGAATCCAGACTTCCAGATCAAAAGTACGGGTCGCGCCAAAGCCCATGTCGCCGGTACAGAGTGCAAGTACCCGGTAAGGCAGGTTCAGCAGCTTGAGAATATTCTCGGCGTGGCCGGTCAGCTCTTCCAGCGCGGCGGCGGAATCCTGCGGGCGGACGATCTGCACCATCTCGACCTTGTCGAACTGGTGCTGGCGGATCATCCCACGCGTATCACGCCCGGCGGAACCCGCTTCACTGCGGAAACACGGCGTGTGCGCAGTCATGCGCAGGGGCAGCTTGTCGGCGTCAATGATGCTCTGGCTGACGGTGTTGGTCAGCGTCACTTCCGCAGTGGGTATCAGATACAGGTCGCGCTGGTCCTCCCCGCGCGGAACGCGGAACAGGTCGTCCTCGAACTTGGGTAGCTGGCCGGTGCCCTGCAGCGCGTCGGCCTGCACCAGATACGGCGTGTAAAGCTCCTCATAGCCGTGCTCGTTGACATGCACATCGAGCATGAACTGGGCCAGCGCGCGGTGCAGTCGGGCGATCGGTCCGCGCATCAATGCAAAACGGGCACCGGACAACTTGGCGGCGGTCTCGAAATCCAGATAACCGTATTGCTCGCCCAGGGAGACATGATCACGCGGGTCGAAGTCGAACTCCGGCGGCGTACCCCACTGACGGACCTCGACATTGTCATCCTCGTCCGCGCCCACCGGTACCGATTCCTCGGGCAGATTGGGCATGGTCAGCAGCAAGGCATCGAGCTCGGCCTGGATTGCGTCCAGCTCCTGCTTGGCCTCGCTCAGCTCGGTACCCATGCGCTCGACATCCGCCAGTAGCGGCTGGATGTCTTCGCCCCGGGCCTTGGCCTGACCAATCGACTTGGACCGGCTGTTGCGCTCGGCCTGCAGGGTTTCGGTGCGGGTCTGGACTGTCTTGCGACGCGCCTCAAGCGCTTCCAGCTGAGCTACATCAAGCACGAAGCCGCGGGTAGCAAGACGTTCGGCGACCAGTTGCGGTTGGCTGCGGACCAGTTTCGGATCAAGCATGAGTCATCATCTTATGGTTGCGGGTGGCAGCCCGGCTGGCTAACGGACCAGCGACAGGCCGGCCCAGGTGGCGAATAGACAAACGCTCACGCTGAGCAGAATATATCCGAGAGCCATCAAGCTCTCGCCGTTCTCCATCAGGCGCAAGGCGTCGAGGGAGAACGTGGAAAATGTAGTAAAGGCGCCAAGAAAGCCAATAAACAGCCCCTGGCGCAGCACCGGCGAGAATTCCGGCCGGCTCAGCCACAGGCCATACAGTATACCTATGATCAGGCAACCAATCAGGTTGACGGTAAAAGTCGCCAGTGGAAAAGCCTTGGGCCAGGTGACCATTATCCACTGGGCAATACCGTAGCGGCACAGGGCGCCCAGCGAACCGCCGAGGGCTATTGCAAACAGACTGGCAACCATCAATCCCTATCTCCGTTTGGTCCCGCTGGCAGCATCCAGGCTACGCAGGTGTTCCAGTTTCTGTCCGATCTTCTGTTCCAGCCCGCGGTCAACTGGCTCGTAATAACGCCGGGGCTCAAGCTCCTCGGGAAAATAATCCTCCCCGGCGGCATAGGCTTGCGGCTCATTGTGGGCATAGCGGTAGCCTTCGCTGTAGCCCAGTTCCTTCATCAGCTTGGTCGGCGCATTGCGCAGGTGCAACGGCGGCTCATAGGACGGCTGACTGGCAACGTCCTTCATGGCTGCGTTGAAGGCCTTGTATACGGCGTTGCTTTTTGGCGCACAGGCGATATACACAACGGCCTGCGCCACCGCCAGCTCGCCTTCCGGACTGCCCAGACGCTCCTGCACATCCCAGGCGTTGAGGGCGAGAGTCAAAGCCCGCGGATCTGCATTGCCGATCTCTTCGCTAGCCATGCGTACCACGCGGCGCGCCAGAAACAGCGGATCAGCGCCGCCGTCGATCATCCGTGCGAACCAGTACAGGGAGGCATCTGGATCGGATCCGCGCACCGATTTGTGCAGTGCTGAAATCTGATCGTAGAAGGCCTCCCCCCCCTTGTCGAAACGGCGACGGGTATCGTTGAGCAGATCACCCACCAGCGCGGTATCGATGGTGCCGCCATCGTCAACCAGGTCGGCCGCAATCTCGACCAGATTCAGCAATCGTCTGGCATCGCCATCGGCTGCGCCAATGAGGATGCCCCTGGCCTCATCGCTAACCGACAACGCATGGCGGCCAAGGCCGCGCTCGACATCGCCCAGGGCGCGATCAAGCAGGGTCGACAGGGACGCTTCATCCAGCGACTTGAGCACATATACCCGTGCGCGGGATAACAGCGCGTTGTTGAGCTCGAATGACGGGTTTTCGGTGGTTGCGCCAATGAACAGCAGGGTTCCATCTTCAACGTAGGGCAGAAAGGCATCCTGCTGCGCCTTGTTGAAGCGATGGACCTCGTCGACGAACAGAATTGTCTGCCGTCCGTTCTGCGAAGCCTGCTGGCGGGCCATCTCCACCGCCTGACGGATATCCTTGACCCCGGCAAGCACGGCGGAAATGCTGACAAACTGTGCGTCAGCCAGGGTAGCCAGTAACCGTGCCAGAGTGGTCTTGCCCACGCCTGGCGGTCCCCAGAAGATCATCGAGTGCAGAGCGCCCTGTTCCAGGGCTACCCGCAGTGGCCGTCCAGGTCCGAGAAGGTGGGACTGGCCAGTATATTCGTCGAGTGTCGCCGGCCGCATGCGTGCGGCCAGCGGCTGGTGCGTTCCCCTATCGGGGAAGAGGCCTGCATCACTCACTGATGACATCGACTCCCGATGGAATGTCGAAAGTGAACTGCTCCTGCTGAACGCCTTGGTTGACGGTCACGTCATGGAACAGGATGTTGGTGCGCTGGCCGACTGCGTCGCTCAACTGCATGTCATTGATTTTACCGTCGAGAAAAGACAGTCGCAGACTATCAAACAGCGTGTCATTCACCCGCGGGGTCAGCAGGAACTCGGACACATTGCCGCTCTCGACGACAGTAATGTCGAAGTTTTCCTCCAACGTGCTGACATCCCCCGACAACAGCAGTGCAGGTGTATGTGTCAGGCGCTTGTCCATTTTCTGGATGGTTACCTGCTCCAGATCCGGATCGTACAACCAGATCTGTTCGCCATCGGAGACCAGCAACTGTTCTGCCGGCGGAACGGTGTGCCAGCGGAACATGCCGGGGCGCTTGAGCACCAGACTCCCGCTGGCCTCCTGCAGGTTGGCGCCATTGGAGCTCAGCGTCATCTGGGAGAAGCCTGCAGTCATGGTATTGGCGCGTGACAACAGAGTGTTCAGCCGCTCGGCAGCTGCGCCCTGTTCCTCGGCCAGTGCCGCAAAGGGCAAACCGATCAGGCAGAGCGTCGCCAAGCTGGAGCGAAAAAGGGTTTTGATCATGATCAGGGTTATTCTCCGCTGGAAATAGGTGTGGCCGCGTCAATCGCGTACCGGAGGAGGTGCGATCACCTCGCGCGAGCCGTTGGTGTTCATTGATGTTACCACTCCGGCCAGCTCCATGGTTTCAATCATTCTGGCGGCGCGGTTGTAGCCGACCTTGAGCTTGCGCTGTACAGCCGAGATCGAGGCGCGGCGGCTTTCCGTTACGAAGCGCACAGCCTCATCGTAAAGTGCATCTTCCTCGCTATCACCGCCACCCGCGCCGCCGGATGTGTCGAAGCTGCCAGTGCCGTCATCCGCGCCGTCGAGAATGTCCTGGATGTAATCCGGCTCGCCGCGCTGCTTCCATGCATCGACCAGCCGGTGCACCTCATCATCTGACACAAAGGCGCCGTGGACCCGCACCGGCAGGCTGGTGCCTGGCGGCATATAGAGCATGTCGCCGTGGCCAAGCAGTTGTTCTGCGCCGCCCTGGTCGAGGATCGTGCGCGAATCAATCTTGCTGGAGACCTGGAACGCCATACGGGTCGGGATATTGGCCTTGATCAGGCCGGTAATCACATCCACCGAGGGCCGCTGCGTGGCCAGAATCAGGTGGATACCGGCCGCGCGGGCTTTCTGGGCAATACGCGCGATGAGTTCCTCGACCTTCTTGCCAACAATCATCATCATGTCGGCAAATTCGTCGATCACCACAACAATAACCGGTAATGTCTGCAATTCAGGCGGGATATCTTCCATCGATTCGCGGCGGAACAGCGGATCGGTCAACGGCGTGCCGGCCTTCTGCGCATCCTTGATCTTGCGATTGTAGCCCGCCAGGTTACGCACGCCCATGGCAGCCATCAGCTTATAGCGCCGCTCCATCTCGGCGACACACCAGCGCAGTGCGTTGGCCGCTTCCTTCATATCGGTAACGACCGGCGCAAGCAGGTGCGGAATACCCTCGTAGATCGACAACTCGAGCATCTTCGGGTCGATCATGATCAGCCGGACCTCTTCCGGCGGCGCCTTGAACAGGATGCTCAGCAGCATCGCGTTGACGCCTACCGATTTGCCCGAGCCGGTGGTGCCGGCAACCAGCAGGTGCGGCATCTTCGCCAGGTCAGCCATGACCGGATGACCGCCAATGTCATGGCCCAGCGCCAGGGTAACCGGTGATGTGGCTTCGTCGAATTCGCGAGTCTGCAGCACCTCGGACAGGCGCACGATCTCGCGATCCTCGTTGGGTATCTCGATGCCTACGGTAGTCTTGCCAGGTATGACCTCAACCACCCGCACACTGATCACCGCCAGGGAGCGCGCCAGGTCCTTGGCCAGGTTGGAAATCTTGCTGACCTTGACGCCAGCCGCCGGCTGAATCTCGAACCGGGTAATCACCGGACCTGGCTGGACCTTCTCCACCTCGGCCTCGACACCAAAATCCTTTAGCTTGAGCTCCAGCAACCGGGACATCCCTTCCAGCGACTCGGCGGAAAAACCCTTGGTCTTTTTCAGGGCCGGATCAAGCAGGGAAATTGGCGGCAGCGAGCCCGGCTCAACGGTCTCGCTGAACAGTGTCGACTGCTTTTCCTTTTGCAACCGCTCGCTGGACTGCAACGGCTTGGTATCGGGCGGTACGATCTCCGGCGGCTGACGACCATCGCGGGAAGCCTGATGCTTGGCCAGTGATTCCTGGCGCCGGGCTCTGGAGGCTTCAGCCTCACGTTGTTCTGCGGCGCTGAATACCGGCTCGCTGCGCGCAGCCGGCGCTTTTGCCGGACGGTTTGGCAGTTCGCGCTCGACCGCCGCAGATGCCCGGCGCGCTCGCCAGCCATGCCAGCCTCGTTTTAGCAGGTCAAGCAGGTCTAGGGTGATCTTTCCGGTCAGCTCCATCACGCGGAACCAGGACAGGTTGGTAAAGACCGTCAGGCCAAAAAGGAACAGGGTGAGGAACAGCAGTGTGCTGCCCTGCATATTCAGGATCGGCTGGGCCTGCTGAGCCAGTAATTCCCCGAGAACACCGCCTCCGCCGCCGCCATCAATACTCGGGAAACTCTCCGGCGCGCTGCCGTGCAGTGCAGCCAGCGCGGTGCCAGCGAGCAACGTCAGCACAAAGCCAATCAGCCGCCAGGAAAACAGCCAGCCATTCCAGATAAACGGTAGGTGCCGGCGGCGGAACATCTGCCAGACCTTCACCGCCACGATGATAGGGAACAGGTAGGCGAGATAGCCCAGGGTCAGCAGCAGCACATCGGCGATCCAGGCGCCCATGCTGCCGCCGGCGTTGTTTACCTCGCCGGCGCCACCACTGCGTGTCCAGCCGGGATCGGCGGTGTCGTAGCTCAGCAGCGCCATGCTCAGATACAGGCACAGGGCGATCATCGCTAGCAGCGCGCCCTCGCGAAGGCGCAGTGTCAGCTGTTCACGCCATACGGGCGGGGCCTTGCGGGCTTTGGTATCCTTCAAAACGCTGGCTTCCATCGTTGATCAGCCGAATATTGTACGATGCCCGGCCGGAGAATTCATAACTGGCTAGACGCACGGCAGCCGAGTTTCGGGAACAAGTATAAGCTTTAAGTCTCTGAAGTGATCTGTAGTGGATCACACAATGAAACTATATTCATGAATCACAATAACTTATATCAGCATCTTGATAAACTGTTTAAACATTCAAGTTCTGGCGGAGGTGTCGCTCAATGCCCCAGCTGACATGGCTGCGCCCCGACAGCCTGGCGTTTCCCGACCACGATCGGGCACTGGCCGAGCCAGAGGGCCTGCTCGCGGCGGGCGGAGACCTGTCGCCCGAGCGGCTGATACGCGCCTACAGTGAGGGCATTTTCCCCTGGTACCAGGACGGCCAGCCGCTACTGTGGTGGTCGCCTGACCCGCGCACCGTGCTGCGCCCGGGCAACCTCCATGTATCGCGCAGCATGCAGAAATTCATGCGCAAGGCAAAGCTCGAAATCACCCTGGACCGCAGCTTTGCAGAGGTGATCAGCGCCTGCTCGCAGCCTCGCGATTATACCGACAGCACCTGGATTACCGACGAGATGCAACTGGCCTACTGTCACCTGCATCGCCTGGGCTTCGCCCACTCCGTCGAAGTGTGGGAGGACGGCAATCTGGTCGGCGGGCTTTACGGCGTGGCCATGGGCAAGGTATTTTTCGGCGAGTCGATGTTCAGCCGCCGCAGCAATACCTCCAAGGCAGCGTTCGTCTTCCTCGTCAGGCAGCTTGAACGATGGGGCTACGAACTGATCGATTGCCAGATGCCGACCGAACACCTGTTCAGTCTGGGCGCCGAATCGATCAGACGCGCGGACTTCGTACGACAATTGCGCCAGCTCTGCCCCGCGCCCAACATCGATCTCTGGCGCGGTGATGAGTTGTAGCCTGCCAGGCAGCACTTATACTGGTACGAGTGCCGTATCGAACATTCTGACGAGCAACCGTCCATGACCAACCTCGCTCACCTGAAATTCTATGCAACCCATCCGCATGCCTGCAGCTACCTGGAGGATCAGCGCGCCACCACCCTGTTCCTCGACCCGCAGCAGCCCATTGACGTGGAAACCTACAGTCACCTTTCCGAGCTGGGCTTCCGGCGCAGCGGCGATCACCTGTACCGCCCGCACTGTCAGGCGTGCAGCGCCTGCATCGCCTCGCGAGTACCTGCGGCAGACTTCAACCCGAGCCGCCAGCAGAAACGCATCATCAAGCGTAACGCCGACCTGCAGGTAACTGCGCAGCCACCCAGGGTGACCGATGAAATCTATCAGCTCTATGCGCACTATATCGAATCGCGCCACGCTGACGGCGACATGTGCCCGCCCAGCCGCGAGCAGTTCAGCTCCTTTCTGGTGCGGGACTGGCCATTCAGCTTGTTTTATGAATTTCGGCTTGAAGATGAACTGGTGGCCGTCGCAGTGACGGACCATATGCGCAACGGGCTTTCCGCGGTCTACACCTTCTTCCACCCCGGATATCCGCAGCGCAGTCTGGGACGCTTCGCGATTCTCTGGCAGATCGAGGAGGCCCGTGGCAAGGAGCTCGAAGCGGTTTATCTCGGCTACTGGATCAAAAACTGCCGGAAGATGAGCTACAAGACCGAGTACCGTCCGCTCGAGATGCTGGTGAACCAGCGCTGGGTCCGGATCAATTAGCGCTTGATCCTCTGCAGCATTTTGCCGCCAAAAGTGGTCTATTATCTGCCGATTCGCTAAAAACCGGCGATCCAACTTGGCTGTTGTGCGGTTTTCAGGCACAATTGCTCACCTTTTTTGCGAGCACTGATCAAGTGCGTCGCTGATATTCCGTAATTTGAGAGGCCTTTGCTTAATGGCGAAAGAAGACAGTATTGAAATGGAAGGCACCATTGTTGACACCCTGCCGAACACCATGTTTCGCGTTGAACTGGAAAACGGTCACGTTGTTACTGCCCACATTTCAGGCAAGATGCGCAAGAACTACATCCGCATCCTGACCGGCGACAAGGTACGCGTCGAGTTGACGCCCTACGATCTGACCAAAGGTCGCATCACCTACCGCGCTCGTTAATCCGGGACGCTGTTCCCGGCAGTTAGTTCCGGCCAACCCGGCCAACGCCTATGCCACACGTGATATGCGCACCCGCTAACGCGGGTGGGCGTCGACGCGTGTCTGATAACAACCGTCCCGGCCCGGCAATCATCGCCCTGCTGCGTTAACGATCAATAAAAAAACCGCTCACCAGGAGCGGTTTTTTTGTTTCATGCAGAGTGCAGCAAAAGTTTAACGCTGCATGTACTTGCCCAGCTCGATCTTGCCGATCGCAGCGCGGTGTACTTCGTCCGGACCGTCGGCCAGCCGCAGGGTACGCTGCATCGCATACATGTGAGCCAGCGGAGTATCTTCCGACACACCTGCACCACCGTGCATCTGAATCGCACGATCAATCACCCGCAGCGCAACGTTCGGTGCAGCCACCTTGATCTGGGCAATTTCGCTCTTGGCGATCTTGTTACCCACGGTATCCATCATGTAGGCGGCGTTCAGGGTCAGCAGACGAGCCTGGTTGATCTCGATGCGGGACTCGGCAATCAGGTCAACGTTGCCACCCAGCTGAGCCAGACGCTTGCCGAATGCTTCGCGCTCGACAGAACGGCGGCACATCAGTTCCAGCGCACGCTCGGCAGCGCCGATGGAACGCATGCAGTGGTGAATACGGCCTGGCCCGAGACGGCCCTGAGCGATTTCGAAACCGCGACCTTCACCCAGCAGTACGTTCTCATAGGGAACGCGGACGTTATCGAGCACCACTTCAGCATGGCCGTGCGGCGCATCGTCGTAACCGAATACCGGCAGCGGACGAATCACTTCCAGGCCAGGGGAATCCATCGGCACCAGAATCATCGAGTGCTGCTGATGACGCGGCGCATCGGGATTGGTCAGGCCCATGAAGATCATGATCTTGCAACGCGGATCGCAGGCACCGGAGGTCCACCACTTGCGACCGTTGATAACCCACTCGTCGCCTTCACGACGGGCATTGGCCTGCATGTTGGTGGCGTCGGAGGACGCGACACCGGGCTCGGTCATGCCGAAGCAGGAACGGATCTCGCCAGCCAGCAGCGGCTTGACCCAGCGCTCCTTCTGCTCTTCATTACCGTAGCGTACGATGGTTTCCATGTTGCCGGTGTCCGGCGCGCTGCAGTTGAATGCCTCGGAAGCCAGACCGGAACGGCCCATCAGCTCGGCCAGAGGTGCGTATTCGAGGTTGGTCAGGCCAGCGCCCAATTCTGATTCGGGCAGGAACAGGTTCCACAGGCCGGCCTTGCGGGCCTTGACCTTGAGCTCCTCGACGATAGCGGTGGGCTGCCAGCGATCACCTTCATTCACCTGCTGGTGAAAGATGTGCTCGGCCGGGAATACGTGCTCCTGCATGAATGCGTCAACGCGTTCGCGCAGATCTTTAACCTTGGGGGAGTATCCGAAATCCATAGTTGCGTGCCTTTTCTGGTAACGATGTGTTAGCGACACCAACGATGCTAGATGACGCGAATCGATTTATCTAACCTATTTTCCGCGTGTATTAACATTCATAAGCAATATATACTTCGCTTATGATGCATCGGTGATGTCTCGCCTTGAGTCACTCCGTCCCAAGCCCTACGAAGGATGATGTTGCGATGAACCTCAGTAAAGTCGACTTGAACCTGTTCATTGTGTTCGACGCTATATATACCGAAGCCAATCTGACCCGTGCCGGTCAGATCGTGGGTATCACCCAGCCCGCAGTCAGCAATGCCCTCGCCCGCCTGCGGGAAACCTTCAATGACCCACTGTTCGTGCGTACGGCACAGGGCATGGTGCCCACGCCGATGGCCCAGAACATCATTACGCCGGTCCGTCATGCGTTGCAACTGCTGCGCGTCTCCGTACAGGAAAGCCGCAGTTTCAACCCTGATGAAGCCACCAAGACCTATCGTATAAGCATGACCGACCTTTCAGAAGCGGTGATCCTGCCAAATCTGGCCGCGCGCATCCGGCGCCTGGCGGTCAACATAAATGTCGACAGCTTCCTCACCAAGCGCCGCGAAACCACCAAGGAACTGGCCGCCGGTCGGCTCGATTTCGCCATCGACGCACCGCTGAATACCGACACCCAGGTGCGTCACGTCAAGCTGTTCGAAGACCGTTATGTCTGTGTGATGCGCAAGGATCACCCGCTTGCCAGCAAAAGCAAGATCACCCTGGATGACTACCTGGCGCAATCGCACATCCATATTTCCAGCCGCCGTAACGGGCTTGGGCATGTGGATCTGGCCCTCGGCAAGATCGGCATCCAGCGACGCGTGGTATTACGCTCACAACATTATCAGATGGCGCCGCTGGTACTGGACTCGACCGACATGGTCATGACCGTACCCGAGCGGTTTGCCCGCCGGCACAACCTGCACTACTTTGACTTGCCGATCGATGACGTCCCACCCATCGAAACCCATCTGTTCTGGCACGAAAGCACCGATCAGGATCCAGCCAACCGCTGGATGCGCGAGCAGATCATCGAGCTGTCCCAGCAGCTGGAGCGCAAGATGAACAAGGAACGCGACGCCGCCATCGCCGCGACCTGAGTTTGATACAGGCTCTGGTGCTTGTGCCCCGGGGCCTTTTCATTCCTCTACCTGACCGTCCTCGCAGTAACCTTCCATTGACAGTATCCGTCAACGGCTTTACGTTAACGTAAAGGTCAAAGCGAAGGTTCATCATGTACTCCCCCACCTACTCCATATCCGACCTGGCCCGCGAGCTGGATATCACCACCCGCGCAATCCGTTTCTACGAGGAGCAAGGGCTGCTCAGCCCCGAGCGCCGGGGCCAGGAGCGCATTTATTCGGCCCGTGACAAGGTCAGCCTCAAGCTTATCCTGCGCGGCAAACGCATTGGCTTCTCCCTCGCCGAGTGCGGGGAGCTGATCAGCCTGTATGACCCCATGGGCGGCAATCAGAAGCAGCTCAACACCATGCTCGGCAAGATTGCCGAGCGCCGGGCCCAGCTGGAGCAGCAGATGCTCGATATCCAGCAGATGCAGATCGAACTGGATACCGCCGAAGAACGCTGCCATGCGGCACTGACCCGAACGCTGTCCGGACGCCCGATCGGCGCCTGATCATCTATTACAAGAACAAAAGGTGATTTCATGCACTACACCTCCCTGAATTTTGCCCTCGGCGAAACCATCGACATGCTGCGCGAGCAGGTGCACAACTTCTGCCAGGCTGAACTGGCCCCCCGTGCCGCTGCTATCGACAGCGACAACCAGTTCCCCAACGAGCTGTGGCAGCGCTTTGGTGATCTCGGCCTGCTCGGCGTTACCGTCCCGGAGGAAGACGGTGGCGCGGGGCTTGGCTACCTGGCCCATGTGGTCGCCATCGAAGAGATCAGTCGCGCCTCGGCATCAGTTGGCTTGTCCTACGGCGCGCACTCGAATCTCTGCGTCAATCAGATCAACCGCAACGGCAGTGCCGAGCAGAAAGCACGCTTCCTGCCCAGGCTGATCAGCGGCGAGCATATCGGCGCGTTGGCAATGAGTGAGCCCAATGCAGGTTCCGATGTGGTCAGCATGAAGCTGCGCGCCGAAAAGCGGGGTGATCATTACGTGCTTAATGGCACCAAGATGTGGATCACCAACGGCCCCGACGCCCACGTGTATGTGATCTATGCCAAGACCGAACCGGAAAAGGGCCCGCACGGCATTACCGCATTTCTGGTCGAGCGCGACTGGAAGGGATTCTCGCGCGGGCCGAAGCTCGACAAGTTGGGCATGCGCGGGTCCAACACCTGCGAACTGATATTCGATAATGTGGAAGTGCCAGTCGAGAATATTCTTGGCGGCCTGAATCTGGGCGTGAAGGTCCTGATGAGCGGCCTGGACTATGAGCGTGTTGTCCTGGCCGGCGGCCCGGTGGGCATCATGCAGGCGTGCCTGGATGAGGTGGTGCCCTACATCCATGATCGCAAGCAGTTCGGTCAGAGCATTGGTGAATTCCAGCTGATCCAGGGCAAGGTCGCTGACATGTACACCCAGCTCAATGCCAGTCGTGCCTATCTGTATGCCGTGGCTCAGGCCTGCGATCGCGGCGAAGCGACCCGCAAGGATGCCGCGGGCGTGATCCTCTACACCGCCGAACGCGCCACCCAGATGGCGCTCGATGTGATTCAGATCCTTGGTGGCAACGGCTATATCAACGACTACCCCGCCGGCCGCCTGCTGCGCGATGCCAAACTGTACGAGATCGGTGCAGGTACCAGCGAAATCCGCCGCATGCTGATCGGGCGAGAGCTGTTTAATGAAACGCGATAAAGAAGGCTTGCAATGAGTATTCTGAATTCCCGGATACATTCCGGCTCTCCCGACTTCGCCACCAACAGCGACGCCATGCGTCGACTGGTGGAGGGGCTTCAGCAACTGCTGTCGAGAATCAGCCAGGGCGGTGGCCAGAAGGCGCAGGAGCGGCATCTGTCACGCGGCAAATTGCTGCCCCGTCAGCGCATCGATGCGCTGCTTGATCCAGGATCCGCGTTTCTGGAAATCGGCCAGCTGACAGCCCACGAGGTCTATAGCGAGGATGTTCCGGCGGCCGGTCTGATCGCAGGTATCGGGCGCGTCGAGGGCGTGGAATGCATGATCGTCGCCAACGATGCGACGGTGAAAGGCGGCTCCTATTACCCTCTAACGGTCAAAAAACACCTGCGCGCCCAGACCATTGCCGAGCAGAATCGGCTGCCCTGTATCTATCTGGTCGACTCCGGTGGCGCCAACCTCCCGCGCCAGGACGAGGTCTTTCCGGATCGCGAGCATTTCGGCCGGATCTTCTATAACCAGGCCAACATGAGCGCCAAGGGAATCCCGCAGATCGCTGTGGTCATGGGCTCCTGCACCGCCGGCGGCGCCTATGTGCCGGCCATGGCTGATGAGGCCATCATGGTGCGGGAACAGGCCACCATCTTTCTGGCCGGTCCGCCGCTGGTCAAGGCGGCTACAGGCGAGGTGGTCAGCGCCGAGGATCTGGGCGGCGCCGACGTGCACTGCAAAAGCTCGGGGGTGGCTGACCATTACGCCGAGGATGACGAGCACGCCCTGGCGATCGCTCGACGCTGTATCGCCAACCTGAACTGGCGCAAAGCGGGCGAATTGCAGTGCAAGCCGGCGTTACCGCCCCGCTACCCTGCAACTGATCTGTACGGCATCGTCCCGGCTGATGCCAAGCAGCCCTACGATGTGCGCGAGGTGATTGCCCGGCTGGTGGACGATTCGGTGTTCGATGAGTTCAAGGCGCTGTACGGCAGCTCCCTGGTCTGCGGCTTCGCTCACCTGCATGGCTATCCGGTGGCGATCATCGCCAATAATGGCGTGCTGTTCAGTGAGTCGGCGCAGAAAGGCGCGCATTTTATCGAGCTCGCCTGTCAACGCGGGATACCTCTGGTGTTCCTGCAGAACATCACCGGCTTTATGGTCGGGCAGAAATACGAGGCGGGCGGCATCGCCAAACACGGCGCCAAGCTGGTCACCGCTGTGGCCTGTGCACGCGTGCCAAAGTTCACCGTGATCATCGGTGGCAGTTTCGGTGCCGGCAACTACGGTATGTGCGGCCGAGCCTATGAGCCTCGCCTGCTGTGGATGTGGCCCAACGCGCGTATCTCGGTCATGGGCGGCGAACAGGCTGCCGGCGTGCTGGTGCAGGTCAAGCATGAACAGGCCGAGCGCAGCGGCGACACTTTTACCGCCGAACAGGAACAGGCACTGCGGCAACCCATCCTCGACCAGTATGAACACCAGGGCCATCCCTACTATTCCAGTGCGCGGCTCTGGGACGATGGCGTGATTGACCCGGCCCAGACCCGCGACGTGCTCGGACTGGCGATTTCTGCCGCCCTGAATGCGCCGATCGAACCGACCCGGTTCGGCGTATTTCGGATGTAGCCGGCGCTGCCGGCTGGGCGTTCACTTCATTTTGCGAACAGTTCCATCTCACAGAGAGTCACATGACCGACTTCAACACCCTGCAACTCGAATACAACGACAACGGCTTTGCCACCCTCTGGCTCAACCGTCCCGAGAAAAACAACGCGTTCAACGCCGAGATGATCCGCGAGCTGCTGCTGGCCTTTGACGAGATCGAGACGCGCGCGGATCTGCGTTTTCTGTTGCTGCGCAGTCGCGGCAAGCATTTCTCCGCCGGGGCCGATCTGAGCTGGATGCAGGAGAGCGCAAAGCTCGACTATAACGCCAACCTGAATGACGCCCGCGAACTGGCCCAGGTCATGGCCAGCCTCTATCAGCTCAAGCTACCTACCCTCGCAGTGGTCCAGGGCGCGGCTTTTGGTGGGGCTCTCGGCCTGATCAGTTGCTGTGATATGGCAATTGGCGCCGAAGACAGCCTGTTCAGCCTTTCCGAGGTCCGTATCGGCATCCTGCCGGCGGTAATCAGCCCCTACGTGGTCAAGGCCATTGGCGAGCGCGCCGCGCGTCGTTATGCACTGACCGCCGAGCGTTTCGATGGCAATGAAGCTCAGCGCCTGGGGCTGCTGGCTGCCTGCTACCCGGCCGACGAACTCGATCGGGCGCTGGGCGACTGGACCACAAATCTGCTCCTCAACAGTCCTGCCGCAATGCGTGCCACCAAGGCGCTCATGCATGAAGTTAAACACGGCGAGCTGACACCGGCACTGCGCCGCTACACCGAAGCCTCTATTGCGCGCGTGCGGGTGAGTCCTGAAGGCCAGGAAGGCCTCACCGCCTTTCTCGACAAGCGCAAGCCCTCCTGGCAGGAGCAATGACATGACCCAGGTGCGTACGGTGTCCACATCTCCGATTTCCTGCCTGCTGATCGCCAACCGTGGCGAGATCGCCTGTCGCATCATGCGCACCGCCAGAGCAATGGGCATCCGGACCGTGGCCGTCCACAGCGAGATAGACCGCAATGCGCGGCATGTGCTCGAAGCCGACATGGCGATCAACCTGGGCGGCGCCAAACCGGCAGACAGCTATCTGCGCGCCGATCTGGTTCTGGCTGCAGCCAGGCAGAGCGGTGCCCAGGCAATCCATCCGGGTTATGGCTTCCTGTCCGAGAACGCCGAATTTGCCCGCGCCTGTGAAGAGCAAAATCTGATCTTCATCGGCCCACCCGCGAGCGCTATCGACGCCATGGGGAGCAAATCCGCTGCCAAGGCGTTGATGGAAGCGGCGGGCGTGCCGCTGGTACCGGGCTATCACGGCAACAGCCAGGAACTGGAGACTTTCCGCGCCGAAGCCGACAGTATTGGCTATCCGGTTCTGCTCAAGGCCGTAGCCGGTGGGGGTGGCAAAGGCATGAAGGTGGTCGAGTGCGAAGCCCACCTGGCCGAAGCGCTGGAATCGGCGCAACGGGAAGCCAGAGCCGCCTTCGGCGACAGTCGCATGCTGGTAGAGCGTTACCTGGCGCGGCCGCGGCACATCGAGATCCAGGTGTTTGCTGACCAGCATGGTCAATGCATCCACCTGAACGAGCGCGATTGCTCCATTCAGCGTCGCCACCAGAAAGTGATCGAGGAAGCTCCCGCTCCGGGCCTGTCTGCTTCGTTGCGCCAGGCGATGGGTGACGCTGCAGTGCAGGCCGCTCAGGCGATCGATTATGTTGGCGCCGGCACTGTGGAGTTTCTGCTCGACGAGCAGGAGCGTTTCTATTTTATGGAGATGAATACCCGCCTGCAGGTCGAGCATCCGGTTACCGAGGCCATCACGGGCCAGGATCTGGTGGCATGGCAGCTGCGGGTCGCCCAGGGCCAGCCGCTGCCTCTGCAGCAAGATGAGGTTCCACTGCACGGCCACGCGATTGAAGCACGGTTGTATGCCGAGGACCCCTTGCAGGATTTTCTGCCGGCCAGTGGTACGTTGCAGCTGTATCGCGAGCCACAACTCGGCCGGGGCAGGCGGCTGGATGGCGGAGTCAGCGAGGGCGATGAAGTCTCGCCCTTCTACGACCCGATGCTGGCCAAGGTTGTCGCCTGGGGTGATACCCGGGAAGCAGCGCGGCTAAACCTGCAGGCGATGCTGCGCGAAACCGTAATCGCCGGCGTGCAGACCAATCTGGCCTTCCTCAGCCGGGTCATCGACCATCCGGCCTTCGTCGATGCCGAGCTGGATACCGGGTTCATTCCGCGCCATGCCGCGGTCCTGCTTCCCGAAAAAGCCGAGCTCGGTGACGAATTCTGGCAATTGGCCGGTGTTGCCTGGTTACTCTGCAGCCCCCCTGCAGTGCGCCCGGACGATCCACAGTCACCCTGGGCTACCCTGCCCTGCGGCTGGCGCAGCGTGCTGCCCACCAGCAATCGTCTGCACCTGCAATGCGGTAGCGCGGAGCGTCAGTTGGAGCAACTGGACACGTCAGGCAGCCACTTCGACCCAGTCGCCGGGCAGCTGAGCGTCACCCGCGACGGCGTTCTGCGCCGTTACCCGGTGATCAGTCGCGGTCAATTCCTGTTTCTGCTGTGGCAGGCGAATTGGGAACGCATCGAGAAGGTGGACCCGATCAGCCGTGTGGCCCAGGCGCAGCAACATGCCGGCGGGTTGCAGGCCCCGATGAATGGCAGCATCGTGCGCCTGCTGGTCAATACGGGAGATCAGGTGCAGGCCGGGGCCGCGCTGCTGGTGGTCGAAGCCATGAAAATGGAACACAGTATCCGCGCCCCCCACGCCGGGACTGTCACCGCTATACTCTGTGCCGAGGGTGACCTGGTCAGCGAGGGCGCCCTGCTGGTTGAACTGGAGGAGAATGCATGAAGATGCCGCAATCGGTACGCCTGGTTGATGTAGGCCCGCGCGATGGTCTGCAGAATGAATCACAACCAATCGCCGTCGCCGACAAGGTCCGACTGGTCGACGACCTGAGCGCAGCCGGGCTCAAACATATTGAAGTCGGCAGCTTTGTCTCGCCCAGGTGGGTGCCGCAGATGGCGGGGTCAGCCGAGGTGTTCGCGGCAATCAGGCAACAGCCGGGCGTGAGCTATTCTGCGCTGACACCCAATTTGAAGGGTCTTGAGGCCGCTCTCGAGGCCGGGGCACGTGAAGTCGCCGTGTTTGCCGCGGCGTCCGAGGCGTTCTCCCAGCGCAATATCAATTGCTCGATCGGCGAGAGCATCGATCGGTTTACTCCTGTACTGACCGCCGCGCGGGAAGCCGGGGTCAAAGTGCGTGGCTATATCTCCTGTGTACTGGGTTGCCCCTACCAGGGTGAAGTGCCTGTCGATCAGGTGGTCAGCGTTGCACGCGAACTGCATGCCCTGGGCTGCTACGAGGTTTCTCTCGGCGATACCATCGGCACCGGCACGCCCGGAGCGACCCGCACCTTGATCGAGCGCGTCGCCGAGCACGTACCGCGCGGGCAACTGGCCGGACATTTTCATGACACCTATGGGCAAGCACTGGCGAATATCTATGCAAGCCTGCTGGAGGGTGTAAGCGTGTTCGACAGCTCTGTCGCAGGCCTGGGTGGCTGCCCCTATGCCAAGGGCGCCACCGGCAATGTCGCTACAGAAGATGTGCTCTATATGCTGAACGGACTGGGCATCGAGACCGGCATCGATATCGACCGGCTGGTGGATGCCGGCGCGCGGATCAGTCAGGTGCTTGGCAGGGAGAATGGATCCAGGGTAGCAAAAGCTATTCTGGCGGCCAGGTAGTCGGGATCGGGTTCTGTTTTCGCGCCGGGGCCGGCGCTCCCACTAATATCGTTTCACGCCGCATCGTCCCGACCGGCAGGACCGGCGGGAAGGGTCCAGCGAACACCAAACCCTACTTAAGCTACCGCCTCGCCAACACCCTCTACTACCCTGTTTTTACTCAATAATCCCTTCGCCAGAACTCCCAATGTCATCACTGCTCTTTCGGTTTCCATGTTCCACGGCACACCGCAATTTAGCCGCAAACAATGGGTGAACTGCTCCGAATGGCTGAATACCGCGCCGGGCGCGATACTGATGTTGTGTTCCAGCGCCTGTTCGAACAGGCGCTGGGCATCGATCCCGCCTGGCAGGCTGATCCACAGGATGAAGCCACCAGCGGGCCGCGTGATCTGCGTTCCTTCCGGAAAATACTGCTGCACTGCCAACTGGAAGCTGCTCAGGTTCTTGCGGTACTCCTGTCGCAGGTAGCGCAGATGACGGTCGTAACCGCCATTTTCCAGGTACGCAGCCACTGACATCTGGCTGACGCTACAGGCTGAGAGCGTGGTGAATGTCTGCAGCTTTTCTATCTCGCCCTGGTGCCGCCCGGCAATCACCCAGCCGGTGCGCACACCCGGAGAAATGGTCTTGGAAAAACTCGAGCAGTACATCACGGTATCCGAGCAATCAAACGCCTTGAGCGCCTTGGATCGACCGGGCTCGAACATCAGCTCACCGTAGATATCGTCCTCAATAATTGGCAATCCGCGCTGAGCCATCATCGCCACGAGCTTGCGTTGACGATCCTCCGGCATGGTGGCGCCCATCGGGTTGCCGGCCCGGGCGGTCAATACCAGCGCCTTGATCGGCCATTTTTCCGCGGCCTTCTCCAACGACTCGAGACTCAACCCGGTATCCGGGTCGGTAGGAATCTCGATCACTTTCAGGCCCAGCAGATCACACAGCTGCACCAGACCGTAATAACTTGGCGATTCGGTAGCGATCAGGTCGCCGGGGCTGGTCACGATACGCAAGCAGAGCTGCATTGCCTCGACGCAGCCGTTGGTAACCACGATCTGAGAGGGATCGACAATGGCACCGGCGTCACGCATGCGAATGGCGATCTGTCTGCGCAGCGGCTCGAAGCCGGGGCTGAAAATATAGCTGTAGGCCTTCTGACTGTGAAAGCGGGTCACCTTGCTCATCTGCTGATGCAGTGCGCGCAACGGAAGGTACTGGCTGGAAGGCACTGCCGCACCCAGGGGAATTACCCCTTCACGCCTGGACTGATGCAGGATTTCGCTGATGATTCCGCTGCGAGTGACGGCGTAAGGTTGCTCGACACGTGATATAGGTGGCGTAGAAGCGGTCAGTGCGGGCGTGTTGTGCACGAAGTAGCCCGACTGAGGGCGTGCGCGGATCAGGCCCTGGTCTTCCAGCGTGGCATAGGCATGCAGCACAGTGGCGTGGCTGACGCCCTTTTGCGTGCTGAGCTTGCGCACAGACGGGACCCGCTCGCCAGGCTGGTAAAAACCCTTGCGAATGTCATCGGCCAACTGCCGGGCAATCTGTTGGTATAAAAGGCTGCTCATCACGGTCTCCTGCATGCCTTTCTACCCTAACCCAGCAGCAAATCGGCCAGCGCCATACAGTTAGGCGGAAATTCACCACAACAGCATAGCAGTGCCGACAACTGTGCGGGAGCAGTGCCCGAAGAAACGAACTGTTGCGCTATTCGTTACTGCTATTCATTGATCACCGGGCCCGGGACCGCACCGGAGGTAACCAGTTGCTGCGCCCATACCTCGCGGTACTTCTCCAGCAGCTGTTGCGGGACATCAGTGCGGGACAGGTCCATCATCGCCTGCGCCAGAGCGGCGCGCAGATCCGGCGAGTTGCAGGCCGAATTGTGCGACAAGGTGAGATAAAGCTGCTCGTTCATCAGTGAGCCGTCGAGCATATCGATCTGCTCGACAATGCCCTGCTGCTGAGCCATGGCAAGGCCCTGGTAACGCTCGTAAATGACGTAATCGGCGCGGCCGCGCAGCAGTTTCTGAAAGGATTGCTCGATCGAGGGTACCGGTTCGATTTTCAGGTATTGCTCTGCGAAGCGATCAAAGCCGGTGCCGAAGCTGTTGTTCAGTACTGTAGTGCCAATCTTGCCGCGCAGGTCTTCCCAGCCGCCGTAGGGGAAAATATTGTCGGACCGGACAAAGATCACGCTAGGCACTTCGGCATAGGCCGGATAAATGTAGTCCATGTGTGCGAGCCGCTGACGGGTAAGAAAAGCCCCAGCCAGCATATCCACCCGACCGCTACGGACTTCCTCCTGAGCACGTGACCAGGGGCCGACGTTGAGCATGTCGAGCTGGATGTTGCTCTGTGCCAGTGCCTTTTCCAACAGCTCGGCACCAGCGCCGATCAACCGCTCTTCATTTTCCGGATCAACCCAGAGAATCGGTGGATACTGCGGATTCCCGGTCGCCACTATGCGCTCGCAGACCGGTGCGGCGCTCACCGTGAGAGACGCCATCAGCGTCGTTCCGAGCAAAACGGCCAGCGTTGCAGCTCTGCGCGCATCTCTGGCCGCATCAATTAATCGTGCCGTTACCAGTTCCATTGCCTCTCCTTGAGGTTTGCCCGGCCAAAGTGTATGCCACGTCCAGTATAGCCACATCTCGGGGGTAAATTTCTCAGGCTTCTTCGCCAGAGGTGACGGCACCGCTGTGAAAGCGGAACTCGGGATCGTCTTCGCGCATGGCCTGGGCCTCTACGCAGGCGAAATCGGCTATTCGGCCCTCGATTGGAGCATCGGCATATTGGCGTGCCAGTGCAAGATAATCGCGATAGTGACGGGCTTCGGATTTGAGCAGCGAACGATAGAAATCGCCCAGTTCTTCGTCCAGATAAGGTGCCAGGCAGGCAAAGCGTTCGCAGGAGCGGGCCTCGATGAAAGCACCGATAATCAACGTATCCACAAGGCGTCCGGGTTCGGTCGTGCGCACATGCTGGCGCAGCCGCTGGGCATAATGGCTGGCCGAGAGCCCACGATAGACAATGCCGCGACTCTGCATCAGGGCGGTGACCTGCTCGAAGTGGCGCAGTTCCTCACGGGCCAGACGGGACATCTTCTGCAGCAGGTCCGGTTTATCGACATAGCGGAACATCAGGTTCAACGCCGTCGACGCCGCTTTTTTCTCGCAGTTGGCGTGGTCTATCAGCAGCTCGGCAGGATGCGCCAGGGCCTGATCCACCCACGCTCGCGAGGTGCGCGACGGCAAAAAATCGATGAGTTCTTGGGGCAGTGTCATTGGGCTTCACAATTGCAGTTAATGTAGCGGAATCAGTATATTATCCACGACTCTTGATGTGCGTGCACTCCATGGTTTTGATCCAAATCAACAGCGCCGATAGAAAAACAGGCTACATTGGTAGTAGATAAAAACTACTTTAACCAAAAAAACAGGGAGAAAGGCCATGCAAGCGATCAAACGGATCCTGGTTGTTATCGATCCGACACAAACCGAGCAGTTGGCGCTGAACCGCGCCAAGCTGATCGCGGGTGTTATCGAGTCGGATTTGCACCTGCTCGTATGCGAAAACCGCCAGGATCATAAACCGATGCTGGAGAAGCTCTGCGCCGATCTCAAGGCGGAAGGTATCAACGCCGACTCCAGTCAGGCCTGGCACAGCAACCTCACCGATACCGTCGTACACGTGGCAGCTTCCGAAGGCTGCGGTCTGGTAGTCAAGCAACACCTGCCCGACAGCCCGCTGAAAAAGGCGCTGCTCACCCCGGACGACTGGAAATTGCTGCGCTACTGCCCTGCCCCGATACTGCTAGTCAAGACCACCGATTCCTGGATGAACGGCAGCGTCCTGGCGGCGGTCGATGTCGGTAATCATGACGACCAGCATCACGTACTCCACGACACCATCGTCAGCCACGCTGCCGATATAGTGGATATGATCAACGGCAACCTGCACCTGGTCAGCGCGCACCCTGCTCCGATGATGTCAGCATCGGATCCGGTGTATCAGCTGCGCGAGAACATTGCTGCGCGGTATCGCGACGAATCCGAGCGTTACATCAGCGAGCACCAGCTGGACGACGGCCATGTGCATATTGATGAAGGCCCTGCCGACACCTTGATTCCCAGCGTTGCCAAGCAGATAGGCGCGAAAGTGACCGTTATCGGCACTGTCGGTCGCAAGGGTATTGCCGGCGCTTTGATCGGTAACACTGCAGAGGTCATCCTCGATCAGCTCGAAAGCGACATCCTGGTGCTCAAGCCCCAGGACACCATGGCGCACCTGGAAGATCTGCTGGAGAAGTGATTTGGCAGCCTGAGGCTGGCTGGAAGCCTGAAACGGGAAGAACCCCGTTTCGGCTTCCAGCTCTAGCATCTAACTCCCAGTCTGGCGCTGGTGTCTTTGATAATAGGCTTCGGAAAGACTGAAATAGTCCCTGTCGATTTCTTCGCGTAGCTGTTTAACGGTCCGCTGCGCATATTCCGGCCTGGCGCGCATTCCGCAATCTTCGAACGCTGGCGCATCGGCGCGGCTCAGCAGGCGCCAGATCTGGAATGCCAGGGGCTGGTCTTCTATATATGGCAACTGCCTTGCGGCCATCGCCTGGCGCAACTGCAGTGCAGACACCACTTCCACTCTTGCCATGACTATTTGGCTAAGCAATTGCTCGAGACGGCTCCACACGGCCACCTTCTGGCTGTGCGGGTAGCGGTTCCAGTCGATGATCTCATGGCTGAAGCGTTTGCATCCACGGCATACCAGATCGCCATACACTGTGGAGCAAAGCCCGACGCAAGGCGTTCTGGTGGTATACGGGGTATCTGTCATCGGCGACTCCACTTCGGCATTCCATGGTAAACCACCCGCGCCGGCGACCCCAGCCCCGAACGCAGCTGCTTGCTCCCTCTTCTGATACGAAGGTCATAGAGCCCTCAAGCTTAACTTTGCCGGGCGGTTACTGTAGAATCGGCCCGCCGTTAGGGCTGCGTGACCCGTTACCAGCTTGCCCGCCAGTAGCAACAGGCCTTGCCTGCTCCCCAGCCCTAAGTCCGGCATGCAGGGGAAGCACTGAATAACTCCCTTTTCGCAAGATGCTTATTCAGTGCTTCCCTGGTCCGTGAGGATGACCGTTCCGCCACAAGCAGAACAGACTGATGAGGGTAATAACTGTGCTTGAAGCCTATCGCAAACATGTAGAAGACCGCGCAGCCCAGGGCATCGTGCCCCAGCCGCTGAATGCCGAACAAACCGCAGGTCTGGTTGACCTGCTGAAAAACCCACCGGCTGGCGAAGAAGAGTTTCTGCTCGATCTGCTGACCAACCGCGTACCTCCCGGCGTTGATGAAGCCGCCTACGTCAAGGCCGGCTTCCTGGCTGCCGTGGCCAAGGGCGAAGTCACCTCCCCGTTGCTGACCAAACTGCGCGCCGTCGAGTTACTCGGCACCATGCAGGGCGGTTACAACATCGTCACCCTGGTAGAACTGCTCGACAGCGACGAGCTGGCCGCTGCAGCTGCCAAGGAACTCAAGCACACGCTGCTGATGTTCGATGCTTTCCACGACGTTGCTGACCGCGCCAAGAAGGGCAACGCCCACGCCAAGGAAGTCATGCAGTCCTGGGCCGATGGCGAGTGGTTCACCAACCGCCCTGCAGTGCCCGAGAAGATCAGCCTGAGCGTCTTCAAGGTACCTGGCGAAACCAATACCGACGACCTGTCCCCGGCTCCCGATGCCTGGTCACGTCCCGACATTCCGCTGCACGCCCTGGCGATGCTGAAGATGGCGCGTGACGGTATCGTACCGGACGAGCAAGGTGCCATCGGTCCGCTGAAGATGATCGAAGAAGTTAAAGCCAAGGGCTTCCCGGTTGCCTACGTCGGCGACGTGGTGGGTACCGGTTCTTCGCGTAAATCAGCTACCAACTCGGTACTCTGGTTCTTTGGTGACGACGTTCCCTACGTGCCGAACAAGCGTGCAGGTGGTTTCTGCTTCGGCAACAAGATCGCCCCAATCTTCTATAACACCATGGAAGATGCCGGCGCTCTGCCGATCGAGTTTGATGTCAACGACATGAACACCGGCGACGTGATCGACGTTTACGTGTATGACGGCAAGGTCTGCAAGCACGGTACCGATGAAGTCATCACCACCTTCGAATTGAAGACCCAGGTGCTGCTCGACGAAGTACGCGCTGGCGGTCGTATTCCGCTGATCATTGGTCGCGGCCTGACCGACAAGGCTCGCGCCGAGATGGGCCTGCCTGCTGCCGACCTGTTCCGCCTACCCGATGTACCGGCTGCCAGCACCAAGGGTTTCACCCTGGCGCAGAAGATGGTCGGCAAGGCTTGCAACGTCGAGGGTGTACGCCCCGGCACTTACTGCGAGCCGAAGATGACTACCGTGGGTTCCCAGGACACTACTGGCCCGATGACCCGCGACGAGCTGAAGGATCTGGCTTGCCTGGGCTTTTCCGCCGATCTGGTCATGCAGTCCTTCTGTCACACCGCGGCTTACCCCAAGCCCATCGACGTGACCACGCACCACACGCTGCCTGACTTCATCCACAACCGTGGTGGTGTTGCCCTGCGTCCTGGCGACGGCATCATCCACAGCTGGCTGAACCGCATGCTGCTGCCCGACACCGTCGGTACCGGTGGCGATTCCCACACCCGCTTCCCCATGGGCATTTCCTTCCCGGCCGGTTCCGGTCTGGTTGCCTTTGCCGCTGCCACAGGTGTCATGCCGCTGGACATGCCGGAATCGGTTCTGGTGCGCTTCAAGGGTGAGATGCAGCCCGGTATCACCCTGCGTGATCTGGTCCATGCTATCCCCTACTACGCGATCCAGGAAGGCCACCTGACTGTCGAGAAGAAGGGCAAGAAGAACATCTTCTCCGGCCGTATTCTCGAGATCGAAGGTCTGGATCACCTGACTGCCGAGCAGGCATTCGAGCTGTCCGACGCTTCCGCCGAGCGTTCCGCTGCCGGTTGTACCATCAACCTGAGCGAAGAGTCGGTCGCCGAGTACCTGAAGTCGAACATCGTTCTGCTGCGCTGGATGATTGCCAACGGTTATCAGGATCCGCGTACCCTGGAGCGTCGCGCCCAGGCCATGGAAGCATGGCTGGCTGATCCCAAGTTGATGAAAGCCGATCCGGATGCGGAGTACGCTGCGATCATCGAGATCGATCTGGCCGACGTGAAAGAGCCGGTTCTCTGTGCTCCGAATGATCCGGACGATGCCCGTCTGCTGTCCCAGGTAGCCGGTCAGAAGATCGACGAAGTGTTCATCGGTTCTTGCATGACCAACATCGGTCACTTCCGTGCGGCCGGCAAGCTGCTCGAGAAGAACAAGGGCGCCCTGCCGACCCGCTTGTGGCTGGCTCCGCCAACCAAGATGGATCAGTTCCAGCTCACCGAAGAAGGCTACTACGGCATATACGGCAAGGCTGGCGCGCGCATGGAAATGCCCGGCTGCTCCCTGTGCATGGGTAACCAGGCACGTGTTGCTGCCAAGTCCACTGTGGTTTCCACCTCCACGCGGAACTTCCCGAACCGCCTGGGCGATGGCGCTGACGTGTTCCTGGCTTCCGCTGAGCTTGCTTCGGTGGCCTCCATTCTGGGTCGCCTGCCGAGCGTTGAGGAGTACATGGGTTATGCGGCTGAGCTCAACAGCATGTCCGCCGATATCTATCGTTACATGAACTTCAACGAAATCGAGTCGTACCAGAAAGCCGCAGCGTCCATTCCGGTCACTGAGCTGTAAGCAGTAAGAAAGTTCAAACTCGTCCTGTGAACCGCCCGCATTTGATGGTCGGTTAGTACAGGACGGGTCCAAGGCCTGAGTTCTTTACGTTTAAGGACTCAGGCCTTTTAGTTTCTGCTTAACCCGATCGTGATAGTAGAAGTGGATTTAGCTCTTCAGTTTTTTTATGAGTGCGTTCGCACTTTCTATAAGGGCTGCAGCACTGCAGTGAGTGGCCCTTCCCTACATCAAGGTAAAAAATAAAGAATCGGCGCACAGATACGTGCTTGTACTATGCTGAAGACAGGATTAATCACACCGCGGCAGTGTAAGCACGGAGTGGCATTCATGATCGTTCATAATTACCTGCTTATAGTATTGCGAACGCTGCAGGAACCTGTCGAGGATGGATACTATGATGCCCTGAGACGGCAGGGATACCACCTCGAGATCGTTGCTCCCGGACAGGATCCGACCCCATTGATGCAAGCCAGGCCGCCCATCGCCGTCTGCTTCCAACACGACTACCCAGACCTCAACGGTCTCGCCAGCGTGCGCGATACCAAGCAGACATTCCCCTCAATTCCTCTGATAATGATCACTCAGGCTCATTCCGAATCCTTGGCGGTATGGGCTTTTCGCGCCAAGGTATGGGACTATTTCGTCCAACCCCTCGACATGACGCGCTTCCTTGAAGTGATAGCCAAGCTCTACAGAATGCGCTTGCAGGTAAAAGACAATACTCTTCAGCGCGCTGCTTTCGAAATCAAGAATCATATCCCGCAGGAAGCGCGCCTGAACTGCTCGGGGCCCGGCCACGAGCAGGCGCGCCTGCAGCGCATCATCTCCTTCATCGAACAGAATCTTCACAGCAAGCTCAGTCAGCGCATGGTCGCAGAGCACTGTGGGTTAAGCCAATGTCAGTTCAGTCGCTTCTTCAAACGGTTGACTGGCATTACCTTCCAGGAATACCTGCCGCACCGGCGTATCAGCGAGGCGATGCGGCTGTTGGCCAATCCCCATGTCTCCATTACCGACGTCTGCTTTACAGTAGGCTTTCGCGACCACTCTTACTTCACGCGCACCTTTCAGCGCTATGTCGGCAAGAGCCCCTCCCGTTACAGACGGGAGGCTACCGAGTTGGCAACCGCACGGGCGAAGGCTGAATTTTCCACTCCACCGACAGCACTGTCTGAGCTTTCTCCTTTACTGAAATTGCCCACTTCCTGAGAGTAAGCGCCCAAGCCGCGCAGGAAAGGCCCTACAGTCAACAGCAACGCCGGCGGGACCAGGCCTTCCGGCGTTTGGCCTGCAGGTCAGTCCACCAGTACCGGGATATCGGCCAGGATGCCGAAGTTTTCCCCGCCGGTCTGCCCCTTGGGCTCGTGGTAACTGCAGGAGGGCAGGAAATAGATGCTCTTCTGACGCCAGCCGCTATCCTGGGGCGAGCTACTCCACTTCGCCAAGCTCCCGCCGGAGTCACGGATATTCATGGCCGCCACAAAATCGTCCCAGCGCATCACGCCATCGGGATCAGAGTTGCTCCAGATACCGGGAGAGGTGCCATCACTATCCTGAGGTGGGACCTCCATTTGCCTCGGTGCATCATCATCGATCTTGTTAGCATTATCGACAATCCATGCAATGTTGAGATTCACTGCTCCGACCAGTGAATTGCTCGGCGCAATACCGTCTTGGCAATCAACCACCGGCAGCGTCAGGCTCCAAAGTCGCTCCTTGCCGGTTTCTTGTACCCAGCAGTCATAGAGTGCTTTAAAAGCTGCCTGGACCTGGCCATTATTGGTTGAGATGTCCTCACCGAAGTGCATCTCGTCGGGGTTGCCATCACCACAGATCAAAGCCTGCAATTCCTTGGCACTGGTTGCACCGCTATCATCGTGTTTGAAATTCGTCCAGCCTCCTGTCTGATCACCTTCAGGAATGAAGCGCCCCACATTACATGAATAGGTATCACCATCAACGACTGCCTCACGACATATTGCGATTGGCTGATCCACATCTTCTGGCCTTAGCTTGCCGGCAAAACCGATATAGGCCACTGAGCGGGTCGATGCCTCATAGCCATCGAAACCCAGCACACTACCGAAGAAGGCCTCCACAGGTGTCTGCTCACGCGCCGTGACTACTTCTACGGCATTGATAAACGGGTCATAAGGGTCATAGGTATCAAGCTCGGCCGTCGACTTCGCAAACAGGTCTACCGGATCCAGTGAATCGTCAGGGGTAAAGGTCCGAGAAGCAAAGCTCCAGTGTCCTCGTCGCGCACTGATGACTTCGACTGTCTCATTCTGGCTGTTATTCGCTTCGGCCGCATCGGTAGCTATCTGATTTGCTCCAGGGTTCACCGAGCTGCCATCGCTTGTGTACAGAAAGCGCGCACCTGCCAGCGCCCCACTATCGGCGGCATTGTGCAATTCGTTTCTGGCGACAAAAAGGTTTCCAACATCCACAGCTAGCGCCGCGAAAGCCATCAACATGAATAATGCTAGTGTCACCAGAACGATAGATACGCCGCTTTGCCGTTTCAAAGAGCCGCAGCGACAACTCTTATGGCGTGGTTGCTTGATATTCATGGCTACTCCGCCCGCATGGTGGTCGTGGAGGAGAGTTCCAGAACGCCTCCCAGGGTACCTATGAAACCTGGCAGCACCAGGAACTGGTATGGATAGTCAACCGTAACGATGACATCGCTGCCTGGCGGCATATTCAAATCGGAGCGCTGAATACTGATGTTCATCTGTGCCGGGCCACCGAGCGAGATCAGATACTGTTCGGCGTAGTCGCGGATCGCCTGTTTGATGGCGGTGTCTTCTACCGCCAGATCCCGGGGATTGGGCTTGTAGAGGATCCCTTCCCTGGCGCCTTCCCGACTGGCATTGGTAAGCGCGGCCTTGTCGAAGAGCGCTACGCTGAACTCAATCATGCCGAACAGCAAAATGAACAGCAGCGTTGCTGAAATGGCAAACTCGACGGTCTCACTGCCGTGTTGCCTGCGTAGAGACCTATCGCGAAACCTGTTCTTCTTCATGATCTATTCCTCCACGACACCCCAATGCCACTGGTTATTAATTCGAGCGGCGGACATCTCTACTGTTGCTGCGCCGCATCAGTCCGTCCAGATTCTGAACATTCTGATTGGCCGTGACGTAGTAGGCCGGCGAGAGTCGCATTGCCTCCTCGAAGAAACCCATAGCGTCTTTGTAGCGGCCTTCCAGCATTGAGATATAGCCGATGTCGTTATACGCCTTGGCCCGATCACCGTTACGAGCCACGGCCTCAATCGCGGTTTCGAAATCACCCGCTCGGGCGTAGACCAGACCAAGATTGCGCCAAGCCAGTTCATAGTCGGGGTTGATGCCCACCGCACGCCGCAACGCCGAGCGAGCCGCTTCCCAGTCGCCAGCCAGATATCGCGAGTAGCCCAGGTTGTTGAGTACCAGCGGGGTGTCGGGGCTCACCTCCAACGCCTTCTCGTAATGGGTCTGCGCCAGCGAATAGTCGCTGCGCATGTCGGCAATCACCCCCATGGCGTTATAGGCTTGCCAAGGCGCGCTGCCATGTGAAAGTAGTGGTTGCAAATGCTGTTCGGCGGCGTCAAAGGCCTGTTGTTCCAGCAAGGCAATTCCCAGCGCGGTGCGGGCGCCCACATGACTGTCGTCGACCTCCAGCGCCCAGAGATAGGCTTTCTCAGCCAGGTCATGGTTACCCCGGCCGTGATGGATAATTCCTATACGGTAAAGCGGATCCGCCTTGGCTGTCTTCTCCATGCGCAACCCTCGCAGGTACTCGAAGAGCGCCCGGTCAGGGTCTCTAGCGCTTAGCGCTGCGGCTCCGTTGCGATAAGCCTCCTCAGGCGAAGCCACAGGGAAAGCGGTGCTGTACTCCAACGAGGAGCCACCGCTGCCCAGCGCCGCGTAAGGATCCGAGCTGGCCTGCTGGTTAGTCGTCGCACAGCCACCCAGCGTCAGGGCCATTACGAAACAGACAACCGGTTTCTTGAACGTAAACTTCATTTAACTCTCCCTTGGTGCTATCTAGGGCTCAGTGGAGTCGTCCGCGATCAGCGGCCGCCCAGCGCCGCCATGGCGCCTAACAAAGGTGGCCCCAAGGCCACCACGAAGAAACTGGGGAAGACGCAAAAGATCAGCGGAAAGAGCATCTTGGTGCTGACCATGGCAGCCTTTTCCTCCGCCTCCTGGGTGCGCTTGTCACGCAGTTCTGCGGCATAGAGACGCAGCGTCATGGCGATGCTGGTGCCGAAGCGCATGCTCTGCAGCAGGGTAGTCACCAGTCCACGAATATCATCAACACCGGTGCGTTCCTCCAAGTCGCGCAGCGCCGCCTTGCTGTCCATGCCGGCGCGGGACTGCAACCCGAACATGTGCAATTCGTTTGCCAGCTCCGGATGGCTGATCTCCAGGTCGCGGGCAACGCGCTGAATGGCCGCCGCCAGTCCCAGCCCCGCCTCGCTGCAGACCACTAGCAGGTCGAGGGCATCGGGCAAACCACGCCTAAGCAGCCGGGTACGCCGTTTGATCGTCTTCTCCAGCCAGTAACGCGGTAACAGATAGCCCATTATCGACGAGCAGATCATCAGCATCACGCTGACCAACGGATCCAGTCTCACGAAAGGGACCACCAGCAGCAGCACCAGGAGCGGTGGCACTACCAAGAGCAACAGGCGAAGACCGAAGAACAGATTGATCGCTCCCGGAGATCGCTTACCCGCTCGGCGCAACTCCTGAGCGATGCGACCGTGCGCTTCCTCCTCGCTGGGTACCAGACGTTCGCCCATGGGCCCCAGCCATTCCCAAGTCCCAGATTGCGCATTTTTCGCGCCACTGCCGCCGCTCGGCTCCAGATTGCGCAACCGCCGACGTAAGGGATCAGAGAGTCCCATCACCACGAACATGACGGCAATCAGCAAGGCAAATATCGCAAGCCCGAGCAAGCAGGCGAAGAGAAGCTGCATTGCCTCGGCGTTGTTCTGCAGGTCGCCAAGAGGCCGAAACCACTGGATAAGGCTTTCCATTACATGCTCTCCTCAAACCTCGATGCGCACGATCTTGCGCATCCACAAGATACCGATAACGATCATCACGAAAGCCCCCACTATCAGCTGGCGCCCGATCGGGTTCTGGGTCAGCATGGGGATGAAGTTCGGCGACACCAGCATAAGCACACCCGCCAGCACGAAAGGCAGTAGCGAAAGGATCCAGGCTGCCATACGCCCTTGAGCGGAAAGCGTTTTGACGTTGCGACGAAAGCGAAAGCGATCGCGTACCACTGCGGCCAGACCGCCGAGCAGCTCGGCCAGGTTGCCGCCGGTCTCCTTCTGGATCAGCACCGACGAGATGAAGATCATCACCGTCACGCTCTGCACGCGCCGCAGCAGGCCCAACATGGCGCTTCGCACGTCTCCGCCGTAGTTGATTTCCATAAAGGTGGTGCGAAACTCTCCGGCAAGGGGCTCGGCCATCTCTTCGGCCACCAGGTGCATGGCATCACTGAAGGGATGCCCGGCAGACAGAGCACGGGCCATGGTGATCAGCGCATCGGGCAGCTGCTCTTCAAAGCGAGCCAACCGCTGGCTGCGCAACCGCACCAGGCGCATAAACGGCAGCGCCGCCACGGCCAGGCAGAGTAATACGGCAATCGGCAGCGGCAGAAAAAGGAAACCGATCACCCCAGCCACGGCACTGAGCACAAGCGCTATCAGGACCACCCTATAGGCAGGCGTCTCCTGCCCTGCCTGCTCTACCAGCTGCTCCACGCGCTCCATCCCCGGCAGCGATTGCAGCGCCCGCTCCAGGGAAGAAAGTTCGCGCAGATACTTACGTCGTACCAAGGAAATCTCGCCCTGCTGTCCCTCCCGAGCGATCGCCCGCAGGCGTTTTTTGAGGCGCTTCTGCGCCTGGCGGTTCTCGCCGAAGGCCGGCACCAAAAAGCCCTGCATCAGCAGGAAAACGGCGATGAAAACCATACCGATAACGATCACCCGATCGGAAAGCTCGATGCCCAGCAAGCTGCTCAGATCCATGGCCGCTGGCCTCCCCCGGTGTTTTGGAAGATCTCCAGTCCCGGGTCGAGCCCGCGGCGCTTGAGATGATCATGGAAGCCTGGCACAACGCCGGTAGCCAGGTAGCAGCCCACTACCCCACCCTCGGTATCCACGCCTTCACGCTCGAAGCGGAATATCTCCGACATGGTAATGATCTCGCCCTCCTGGCCGTTGACCTCCTGCACGCTGACCAGGCGACGCACGCCATCCTCCTGACGTTCAATCTGCACTACCACGTCAATGGCCGATGCGATCTGCGAGCGCAGCGCCTGGGGCGGCAGCTGGAAGCCGCTCATGGCCACCATGTTCTCGATACGCGTCAGAGCATCGCGCGGGGTATTGGCGTGGACGGTAGTGAGCGAGCCGTCATGGCCGGTATTCATCGCCTGCAGCATATCGAAGGCTTCGCCGCCGCGCACCTCGCCGACCACTATGCGGTCAGGGCGCATGCGCAGGCTGTTCCGCACCAGATCGCGCTGGCTTATCTCGCCCTTGCCCTCGATGTTGGGCGGACGCGTCTCCAGGCGGACCACGTGGGGCTGCTGGAGCTGCAGTTCTGCCGAGTCCTCGATGGTGACAATACGCTCATTGAGGGGTATGAAGCTCGAGAGTACATTGAGAAGCGTCGTCTTGCCGGCACCGGTGCCGCCAGAAATGAGCACGTTGAGCCGTGCCTTGACGACCTTCTCCATTAACTGGGCAATATCCGGAGAGAGGCTGCCGTGAGTGATCAAGCTTTCAACACCCAGGCGCTCCACAGCGAAGCGGCGAATGGAGAGCATTGGGCCGTCGATAGCCAGGGGCGGAACCACCGCATTAACCCGCGAGCCGTCCCTGAGTCGCGCATCGACCATGGGCGAGGACTCGTCGATACGCCGGCCGACACCGGAGACGATGCGATCGATGATGCTGAGCAAATGAGCATCGCTATCGAAACGCAGCGCCGTCTGCTCCAGTTTGCCTTGGCGCTCAACGTAAATGGGCGCGGTGCCATTGACCAGGATGTCCGAAATCGACTTGTCAGCGAGCAGCGTCTCCAGCGGACCCAGGCCTAACACCTCATCCTGCAGTTCGGTGACGATACGCTGGCGCACCCCGGCGTTGAATGGTAGCGTCTCTTTGCTCATCAGCGACTCGCATATCTGCTGCACCTGCAGGCGAGCCTCGCGCTCAGCCAGATTGCTCAGCAGGGTAAGATCCATCACCTTGACCAGCTTGCGAAAGAGCTGCTGCTTGTATTCCTGCTCTTCCTGCGACAGACGCCCGGCACCGCGGCTGGCCCAGCTGGCGCGCAGGTCGCCCTCAGTTTGCGGTGTCTTGCGTTCGTGCAGATTCATGGCTGTTCTCCTGATGGACGGTTCGAGTCATTCCGGTTATTCGCGTTGGGCTTGTTTAGTGTCTCCCCGGCAAGGCCCAGCCCAGAAACGAGCGCTTCCTGACGGGCCCAGCCGCCCGCGACGGGGCCTCCAGTTCCTCGGCAAGTGCCTTGAACTGGCGTGTCAGCAGAGCCTTGGGGGCAAGGTCGCGCAGTGGGCGTCCTTCGTTGATGCTTTGATTGGCAAGCTTGAAATCATTGGGTAGTGTGCGCAGCGTCAGCCCCGGCAGCGCATCGCCGATCACAGCAAGACCAATATCGTTTTTCTGCTCAAAGCGGTTGACTACCACG
>NZ_JBFGFI010000016.1:0-50103 GCF_041579695.1 Halopseudomonas sp. | reverse complement strand
CGGGTCAGGTCGGTACCGGAAAAGGGCGGGTAGTCGTTCCCGCTGACCAGGCTTAGCGTTTCTGCCGCAGCCGGTGACAGCACAAGGCTGGTCAGCGACATCAGGATAAGGCTTTGTACGGTTTTGCAGTGGTTCACGGTTGATGTCCTTTTCTACCGTTGTGGTTCTGGCGCCTCAGGCCCTCATCCATGCATCTTTCAGACTGCTTTACCGGTAACCGAGGCCCGTTCGGATATTTCGATCCATACTCCGTCAGGGTCGCATACGAATGCAATTCGCGCAGTGTTGCCAAGGGTCACCGGTTCGCGGCCGCTGGTTGCCCCGGCCTGCACGGCCTTGGCATAGGCGGTGTCGCAGTCGAATACCTGCAGGGTCAGATAACGCAATCCCGTTGCAGCCAGGGGCGATTCATCCGGGTTATTTTTTTCGGTCTGTTGCAGCAGCAACAGACCGTGGCCGCAGCGCAGCACGCCCGGCGATACCTCGGTGAGGCCCATTGCGCCGGTATAAAATGTGCTGCTTAGCTTAATGCTGGCAACCGCCAGACGCACCGCCAGGCCCTGTATGCCGTCGTGCCCCGGGGGTACGCAGGTAACCGGCGTGCCGTCGGGGTCGGCGCTGGTGATCGGGGAAGTGCAGTTCTGGCTGGCGATGATCAGCTCGATCAGTGGGTTACCTGCCGGCCGCGGAGGTAGCGGGTCACGTGCATCGTTGATCTTCAGCACCGCGCTGTCCGCCTGATAGCGGTGCTGTAAAACGCCGCCGCCGAGTTTCAGGGTGTGATCGAACGGCAGACCCAGCTCGCTGTAATAGGCGCGTATGGCATCGGCCTGGTTGGTGAATAGGCCAACATCGAAGAAGTCCTTGGCAAAAGACATGGCGGAGGCTCCGTAAGTAAAAAGATGACCTTAGCCGATCGTGTCAACTATTGATTCTGCAATCACCGGCGGAATCGACATTGATCAGCCCTGCTGATTAACCCGAGCCTGTCATTCCAGCCAGCGGTACAGGGTGCGCCGGGTAATGCCCAGCATGTCGGCCGTCAGCCGAACCTGACTTAACACTCCCCGAACACCTGCATGGCTATTGTGCTATGCCGATTCTTTTGGCGGTTTTCAGGGTTCCTCTCGATACTCCGGTCTTTCAGCCAGGCCCTGTTTCAGATCCTCGATCAATTGCCGCACCTTCGGCGAGAGATGACGCTGCTGCGGATAAAGGGCCCAGACCGCGGTATGCGGCGGTTGATGATGATTCAGTAGCGAACGTAGCGCGCCGCTGCGCAGGTGCTCGCGCACATAGTAGTCGGGCAATTGGCACAGCCCGAAACCCATCAGGGCCGCATCCAGTACAGCCTTGCCGCTATTGCAGCGCCAGTTGCCCTGGACGCGGATCGCCAGTTCGCGTCCGGCCTGCTGGAAATCCCAGCTGTCGCTACTGCCTATCAGGCAATTATGCCGCGGCAGCTCTGACAGGCTATGCGGCGCGCCATGGTGCTCGAGATAGGTCGGCGAGCCGCACAGATACATGCGTCTGGGCGCTATCCGCGTCGCTACCATGCTGGAGTCGGGCAGCCGTCCCAGGCGGATGGCCAGGTCATAGCTGCCGTGCAGCAGGTCCAGCGTCTGGTTGGTCAGCGTGGTCTCGATGCGCAGCTTGGGGTAACGCTGCATGAACTGATTGACCAGTGGCATGATGAAATCCTCGCCATAGGCTACAGCACAGGTCATGCGCAAGAGCCCCTTTGGCTCACCGCCCATATCGCCAATAGCTTGCAGCGCCTCTTCGCGGGCATCCTGCAGCCGTTGGCAATGCTGCAGAAAGGTCTGACCCGCTTCGGTCAGGCTCACCTTGCGTGTGCTGCGGTAGAACAGCCGCGTCTGCAGGCGGTCTTCCAGTCGCGCAATCTGTCGGCTGACATGGGACGAAGACACGCCCAGCTGCTTTGCCGCACCGCTGAACTGACCCAGCTCCGCGACACTTACAAACTCGTCCAGTCCGTCCCAGTTGCTCATGGCAGTCTGTTTATCCCTGTATGGCAATAATGTTTTGCAATCGGGTCTATTATCCACGCCTGGCGCTTCTACTACACTGTTTCCATCGTAATCATCCGCTGGAGATACCCATGATCAAATCACGAGCCGCTGTGGCGTTCGAAGCTGGTAAACCGTTGGAAATTGTCGAAGTGGATGTAGCACCTCCACAAAAGGGCGAGGTGCTGGTACGTATCGTCGCCAGCGGCGTGTGTCATACCGACGCCTTCACGCTCTCAGGTGAAGACCCCGAGGGTATCTTTCCGGCGATTCTGGGTCACGAGGGTGGCGGGATAGTCGAGGCCGTGGGCGAGGGCGTCACTTCGCTGGAGGTGGGTGATCATGTGATCCCGCTGTATACCGCCGAGTGCCGTGAATGCAAATTCTGCAAGTCGGGCAAGACCAACCTGTGCCAGGCTGTGCGCGGCACTCAGGGCAAGGGCGTCATGCCCGACGGCACTTCGCGTTTTTCCTATCAGGGCAAGCCGATCTACCACTATATGGGTTGCTCGACCTTTTCCGAGTACACGGTACTGCCGGAAATCTCCCTGGCGAAGATCCCCAAGGATGCGCCGCTGGAGAAGGTCTGCCTGCTGGGCTGTGGTGTGACCACCGGCATCGGCGCGGTACTCAATACTGCTAAGGTGGAAGAGGGCGCCACGGTGGCCATCTTCGGCCTGGGTGGCATCGGCCTGGCGGCCATCATCGGCGCGACCATGGCCAAGGCCAGCCGCATCATTGCCATCGACATCAATCCGTCGAAATTCGATATCGCGCGGGAGCTGGGCGCCACTGACTTCGTCAATCCGAAGGATCATGACAAGCCGATTCAGGAAGTCATCGTCGAGATGACCGACGGCGGTGTGGACTATTCCTTCGAGTGCGTGGGCAACGTGCAGTTGATGCGCGCCGCTCTGGAGTGCGCGCACAAGGGCTGGGGCGAATCGACCATCATCGGTGTTGCCGGCGCGGGCCAGGAAATCAGCACGCGCCCCTTCCAGTTGGTGACTGGTCGGGTCTGGCGTGGAAGCGCCTTTGGTGGCGTGAAAGGCCGTACCGAACTGCCGGGCTATGTGGCCAAGTCGCAGAGCGGTGAGATTCCGCTGGATACCTTCATCACCCATACCATGGGGCTTGAGGATATCAACAAGGCATTTGACCTGATGCACGAAGGCAAGAGCATCCGCACGGTCATACACTTTTAAGGCAAGCGGCAAGAGGATTTCCCATGTCTGACATCGAACTGATTTCCGCCAACAAGAGCTTTGGCGGTTGGCACAAGCGTTATCGCCATCGTTCTGCCGCTACTTCCTGTGATATGACCTTTGCGATCTATCTGCCGCCGCAGGCCGATCAGGGTCAACCGCTGCCGGTTGCCTACTGGTTGTCCGGACTGACCTGTACCGACGAGAACTTCATGCAGAAAGCCGGCGCCCAGCGCGTGGCTGCCGAGCTTGGGGTGGTCATTGTTGCGCCGGACACCAGCCCCCGGGGTGAGGGTGTGCCCGATGATCCCGATGGGGCCTACGACTTTGGCATGGGCGCCGGGTTTTACCTCAACGCCACCGAAGAGCCCTGGGCACGTAACTACCGGATGTACGATTATGTGACCGACGAGCTGCCGAAACTGGTGGAAGCTAATTTTCCGGTGTCGGAACGGCGGAGTATTTTCGGTCACTCGATGGGCGGTCACGGCGCCCTGATCTGCGCGCTGAAAAACCCCGGCCGTTATAAGTCTGTTTCCGCGCTTGCGCCGATTACCAACCCGAGTCAGGTGCCCTGGGGGCAGAAAGCACTCGGGCGGTATCTGGGCGCGGACGCAGAGCAATGGAAGAAGTGGGACACCTGCGAGCTGATTGCCGATGCCAGCGAGCGCTTGCCGCTGCTGATCGATCAGGGTGAAGGCGATGAATTCATTCAGCAGCTGAGCCCCGAGGCACTGGAAAAAGCAGCCGCAGCGGTAGGGCATCCGCTGACCCTGCGCCGTCAGCCGGGCTACGACCACAGCTATTATTTCATCGCGACCTTTATCGAAGACCATTTGCGTTATCACGCCGAAGCAATGGGTCGCACCTGAGCTTCAAGCTTCCGCTGCCACACTGTAAGATCTCCCCCTGATCAATCGGGGGGGGGTATTTCATGCGCATCGGGCACGGTTATGACGTTCATTGCTTTGGCGAAGGCGATTCCATCATCCTCGGCGGTGTGCGCATCGCGCACCGGCAGGGCCTGATTGCGCACTCCGACGGCGATGTATTGCTCCATGCACTCACCGATGCGCTGCTCGGCGCCGCTGGACTGGGGGATATAGGCCAGCATTTTCCGGATACCGATGAACGCTTTCGTGGGGCAGACAGCCGCGCGCTGCTGCGCCATGCGTTGACGCTGGTGCAGGTCAAAGGCTGGCGAGTCGGTAACATCGACGCAACCATTGTTGCCCAGGCGCCGAAAATGGCACCGCATATTCAGGCGATGTGCGAGATTATCGCCACCGATCTGCAGGTTGACCGCGACCAGGTCAACGTCAAGGCCACAACCACCGAAAAGCTCGGCTTTGTCGGTCGCGAGGAAGGTATCGCAGTGCATGCGGTCGCATTGTTGGCACCCCTGTGAGCTATTCGATGACAGCTGCGAACCTTGATCTGCTTGGTCCGCTGGCCTGGGGCCCGCCCTGTGGCCGCGCCGTTCTGAAAGCCACCCCTGAGGACTTCCGGGTGACCGAGGTCATGGATATCGAACTCAGTGGTGCCGGGGAGCACCTCTGGTTGCTGATCGAGAAGCGTAATCAGAATACCGAGGAGGTAGCCAGGCAACTGGCGCGGCTGGCCGGGGTAAAGCTGCGTGACGTGAGTTATGCCGGCATGAAGGACCGGCTGGCAGTCACCTGTCAGTGGTTCAGCCTGCAACTGCCCGGCCGCGAGGATCCGGATTTTGCTGCGCTCTGGAATGACAGTCTGCGCTGCCTTGCCGCGCAGCGGCACAGCCGTAAGCTGCAACGCGGAGCCCACAGTGCGAACCGGTTCGTGATACGGCTGAATCAACTGCAGGCCGACAGACCGGCGCTGGAGGCACGCCTGCAGCAGATTGCCAGCCAGGGCGTGCCCAACTATTTCGGTCCGCAGCGCTTCGGCCGCGGCGGCAGCAATGTACACGATGCGCGCAGCTGGGCACTGCGCGAGGCGTTACCGCCAGCGCGGGGCACCCGTTCGCGGCTGCTGTCCACCGCACGCAGCCTGTTATTCAACAGGCTGCTGGCCGGGCGCGTGGCTGACGCTACCTGGAACCGGGTATTGCCCGGTGACTGCCTGGCATTCACCAACAGTCGCAGCCAGTTTGCCGCCGAGCGCCTGGATAGCGATGATCCGCGCCTTGCCGCGCTGGATCTGCACCCAACCGGCGCGCTATGGGGCCTGGGCGAATCGCCGGTCAGTGGCCAGACCCTGATGATGGAGCAGGAATCGGTTGCCGCCGAGCCGGTACTGGCCCGGTGGCTGGAAAAAGCCGGGCTGGAACAGGCGCGCAGGATCTTGCGCCTCCCCATAGGAGCGCTGGCATGGCATTATCCCTCACCGGATAGCCTGGAACTTGAATTCACCTTGCCGACCGGTTGTTTTGCAACAGCGGTGTTACGTGAGCTGGTCATACTCGATGACGAGCCGGGCGGCGGACTGGAAAGCGAAATCTGATGCGAATTTTGATCACCAACGATGATGGCGTTCTGGCGCCCGGCGTCAAGGCCCTGCACGGCGCGCTGAGCGACTACGCGGATTGCGTGGTCGTGGCGCCCCATGAAGACCGAAGTGGTGCGAGCAGTTCGTTGAGCCTGGATCGGCCACTGCGTCCGTTCACCCTGGAGAACGGGTTTGTCGGGCTCAATGGCACACCCACCGACTGCGTTCACCTAGGGCTTAATGCCTTCTATGAGGACAACATCGATATGGTGGTGTCCGGGATCAACCACGGCGCCAACCTCGGTGATGACGTGCTGTATTCCGGCACAGTCGCCGCCGCGCTGGAAGGCCGTTTCCTCTCACGCACGGCCATGGCATTTTCCCTGGTGGGCCGTCAGGCGGACAATATGGCTACCGCCGCGGCTATCGCACGGCGCATGGTTGAGACCCACGACCAGTTGGATCTGCCGCCGCGGACCATTCTCAACGTCAATATTCCCAACTTGCCGCCTGAGCAGATCAAGGGCATTCGCCTTACCCGGCTCGGGCATCGCTCCCGGGCAGCCAGGCCGGTCCGCTGGGTTGACCCCCGCGGTAAGGAAGGCTACTGGATCTCCGTCGCCGGCGATGTCGAGGACGGTGGAGAAGGTACCGATTTTCACGCGGTCATGCAGGGTTACGTCTCGGTCACCCCGCTGCGCGTGGACAAGACCCATTTTGAGGTGTTCGACCATCTGGGTCAGTGGCTGCAGGGGCTTGATTGAATGGCAGTACGCGAAGATATGAACCGCCACGGAATCGGCATGACCTCCCAGCGCACGCGCGAGCGCCTGCTCGAGCGCCTGTTTGAGGAAGGTATCCGCAATCTGCATGTGCTGGAAACAATGCGCCGGACCCCGCGACACCTGTTTGTGGATGAAGCGCTTTCACACCGGGCCTACGAAGATACCGCGCTACCGATTGGGCATAACCAGACGCTGTCGCAGCCCTACACAGTGGCGCGCATGACCGAGCTGCTGCTGGGTGGCGGGCCGCTGGACAAGGTGCTGGAGGTCGGCACCGGATCCGGTTACCAGACGGCTGTGCTGGCCCAGGTAGTCGAGCGGGTCTTTACCGTCGAGCGTATCTATCCGCTGCAGGAGCGGGCCAAGGAAACGCTGAAGGCGATCGATGTGCGCAACGTGGTATTTCGCCACTCCGACGGCAACTGGGGTTGGCCCCAGTACGGTCCCTACGATGCAATCCTGGTAACCGCCGCACCGGCGGAGGTGCCGGTCGAACTGCTCAATCAACTGGCTGATGGGGGGCGCATGGTGATTCCTGTCGGCCAGCACGAACAATACCTGACGCTGGTAATACGCGAGGGCGATGAATTTATCCGCCAGCAGGTCGAGCCAGTGAATTTTGTACCTCTGTTGGCAGGAGCCATACGATCTTGAGCAAGCCGGACAGCTTCAGTTCCCTGTTTATCGTGTTTTGCAAAGGTCTGGCGATGGGCGCTGCCGACGTGGTTCCCGGGGTATCCGGTGGCACCATCGCCTTTATCAGTGGTATTTACGAGCGTCTGCTGGCAGCCATCGCGGCATGCACGCCAGCCAAGCTCCTCTGGCTGTGCCAGGGACGCTGGCGAGAAACCTGGACAGCCATTGACGGTACCTTTCTGCTGGTGCTGATGGCAGGCATTTTCACCAGTATTGCCAGTCTGGCGCGGCTCATCAGCTATCTGCTAGTGGCCTGGCCAGAGCTCATCTGGTCTTTTTTCTTCGGCCTGATCCTGGTATCGATATGGCTGGTGGGGCAGCAGATCGGTCGCTGGAACGCAGGTACCGTCGCTGCCCTGATAGGAGGAGCGGTATTTGCTTACCTGATTACGGTGGCGGTGCCGCTGCAATGGGAGGCGACACCCTTGATGCTGTTTCTGGCCGGCTCGATTGCCATCTGCGCAATGATCCTGCCGGGTATATCGGGCAGCTTCATTCTGTTGTTGCTGGGGCTGTACACCACTGTGCTCAACGCGGTTAAGGGCTTCGATGTAGCCTTGCTGGGGATTTTCATGCTCGGCTGTGTAGCTGGCCTGCTGTGCTTTTCCCGTCTGCTGGGCTGGTTACTGAACCATGTGCGGCATATCACGTTGGCCTTTCTCACCGGCCTGCTGATCGGCTCGCTGAACATGGTCTGGCCCTGGAAGCAGACGCTCACCCGGAGAGAGAACAGTCAGGGTGAATCCGTTCCGCTAATGCAGGAAAACATCTGGCCGACGCAATACGAGTCGTTACTCGGAGAACCGTCATACTGGCAAGCCGGGTTGGCATTGATGCTGTTCGCCGTGGTATTAGTATCGGCATTGGAATGGCTGGGACGGCGAACCCGATGAGGTCTGCATCCTGATGCGTCCGTTGTTCAAACAGGCCAGGGGCCGTAAGTGTCTGACGTGAGAATTGCCGTGCTTGGAGTGAAACAACTGGGTTTGCTGCTGCTCGCGCTATTGCTCATTGCCTGTGCCGGGCCTTCGGGCGTGGTGCCGATAGATGATCGTGGTCGCGGTGGTGGCAAGCAGATGCAGCCGGTCACCTCAGGCACGCACCGCGTCCAGCGCGGAGAAACCCTTTATCAGATCGCCTTCCGCTATGGTTGGGACTGGAAGGAACTGGCTCGCGCCAATAATCTGCGGCAACCCTTTACTATCTACCCGGGCCAGGAAATCAGTCTGCGGCCCCGGGGCGGCAGCCGAGCAGCCTCACCAACCGTTGCTGCATCACGGCCAATGACACCTCGCGTCATTGCGCCCGCTCCGTCAAGACCGAGTCCGGCAGTCACCCGTCAGGCCCCTACGAAAACTGTGGCCACCCCCAACTTGCCGGCAAAGGTGTCCGGCTGGAGCTGGCCTGCCCAGGGGCCCCTGATATCGCGCTTCCAGTCGAATGGGAGTTTGAATAAAGGCATTGATATTGCCGGTAAACAGGGGCAGCCTGTGAATGCGGCTGCCGATGGCGCAGTGGTTTATGCGGGGCGCGGGCTGCTGGGTTACGGCGAAATGATCATTGTCAAACATGATGAAACCTACCTTAGCGCCTACGCTCACAATAGCCGGCTGCTGGTAAAGGAAGGTGACAGGGTCAAATCGGGGCAGAAGATTGCCGAAATGGGCGGCACGGGCACCGACCGGGTAAAGTTACATTTTGAAATACGTCGCAAGGGACAACCGGTCGATCCGCTGGTCTATTTGCCGAAGCTTTAGGTTAAAAAATAAGTAGCCATCGCTGTTAAAGCAGATGTTTGCGTTTTTGGCAGAACAATAGACCGAAAAGGTTGTCCATTGTGTTAAGCGCACAACCGACAGGCCGGAAGCGCTAACCGCACGTGATTCGAACCGAAATGGGGCATGCAAGCATGGCGTTGAATGACAATATGGATTCCGGGCAGGTTCTCGACGAGGACGTTGCAACGCTTGAAAAGAAACCGGCCGGCAGTGCTGAAGAGCCATCCACCGAATCTGGCTCGACGAGAAAGAGTCCGGTTACCCCGCGCACCCACAAGCGCGAAAACGCCTTTGAATTTACCAAACAGCTGGACGCTACCCAGTTGTACCTGAACGAAATCGGTTTTTCCCCGCTGCTTACCCCTGAGGAGGAAGTGCACTTTGCCCGCTTGGCGCAAAAGGGCGATCCTGCCGGCCGCAAGCGAATGATCGAGAGTAACCTGCGCCTGGTGGTCAAGATTGCGCGGCGTTACGTCAATCGGGGCCTGACGCTGCTGGACCTGATCGAGGAGGGTAATCTGGGCCTGATCAGGGCGGTGGAAAAGTTCGATCCGGAGCGTGGTTTCCGCTTCTCGACCTACGCCACATGGTGGATTCGCCAGACCATCGAACGGGCGATCATGAACCAGACCCGCACGATCCGGTTGCCAATCCATGTGGTCAAGGAGCTGAACATATACCTGCGGGCCGCGCGCGAGCTCACCCAGAAGCTGGATCACGAACCGTCCCCGGAAGAAATATCCCAGCTACTCGACAAGCCTGTCGAGGACGTTAAGCGGATGCTGGGTCTCAACGAACGGGTAGCCTCGATCGACATGTCCTTTGGGCCTGACTCGGACAAGACTCTGCTCGATACCCTGACCGACGACCAGGCTACCGACCCCTTTGAACTGCTGCAGGATGATGATCTCAATACCAGCATCGACCATTGGCTGTCCGAGCTGAGCGAAAAGCAGCGAGAGGTAGTCACTCGGCGTTTCGGGCTGCGTGGCCATGAGAGCAGCACCCTTGAGGAAGTAGGTCGGGAAATCGGTCTGACCCGCGAGCGCGTCAGACAGATCCAGGTCGAGGCGCTCAAGCGTCTGCGCGAGATTCTCGAGCAGCACGGGCTGAGCGGAGAATCAATATTCCAGTAGGCGTCAGGCTGTCATCGAAACCCGGATCAGGCGACCCGGGTTTTTTATTGTCTGCGATAATAGGCAAGGTTGGGTTATAACGAGCACTGCAGTTGCCATTATTGGTAACGGCCAGTTACTACAAGGAGAGTGATCCATGGATCTGACTAGCCCCATCACGTTAGCGGTGCTTGCCGCTCTGATCGTTACGTTTCTCTATGCAGCGCTGCTGTATAACCAGCTCGTAAGTATCAAGCATGCGGTGAGCAAGGCCTGGGCAAATATTGACGTGTTGATGCGTCAACGCCACGATGAATTGCCCAAACTGGTCGAGGCCTGCCGACGTTACATGCAGCATGAGCAACAAACCCTGGAGCAGGTGGTGCGAGCCCGCAATGCGGCCGCCCAAGCGCGTGAACAGGCTGACGTCAAAGCTGTCGGCCGGGCAGAGACGGCGCTCAGAACAGGTCTGGGCCAGTTGTTCGCCCTTGCCGAGAACTATCCCGAACTCAAGGCCAGCGAATCGTTCCTGCATCTGCAATCGCGTATCAGCGGACTGGAAAGCGGCATCGCGGACCGGCGCGAGTTGTACAACGAGGCGGTCAATATCAATAACGTGCGTATCGAGCAGTTTCCAGACGTGTTGGTGGCGCGGATGTTCGATTTTCCCAAGGCAGAGTTGCTGCAGTTTTCCGAAGCTGACACCGCTGATGTTGATATGCGCGCGTTGTTTTCATGATCGACGTACATGGCGTCGTATCGCTGTCGGCGGGTTATTACGCGCTAGTGCTGGCGGCGACGACCGGCATTACGCTGGCACTGCTGTACCGGATGCTCACGCGGCTGCGGCGAGCGCGCTGGATCGAGGATACACCGACCTCGCGTATCCGCTCGGCGGCGCAGGGTCTGGTCGAATTGAAGGGGCACCTGGGGTCCGGCGGCCATACGCCGCTCGTCTCGCCACTGGGCGAAATCGACTGCCTCTGGTACCGCTTTCGCGTCGAGGAGTACCGCCGCAGCGGCAAGAATAGCCAATGGCGCACGGTTGAGCAGGGCTGCTCGGAACGGCCTTTTCTGCTAGGTGACGATACCGGCTCCTGCTGGATTGCGCCGCAGGGCGCCGAGGTTCACCCCAGCAGGGTGCGCCGCTGGGAGGGGCATCGGCGCTGGCCCGCCGGGCATGCATTACGTACCGGTATCCTGGCGGGGCTTATAGGTAAGCGTTATCGCTATACCGAGGAATGGCTGGAGGATGGCCAGTTGCTCTATGCCCTGGGCTGGTTCCAGAGTCATGGCGGCGGGCGTGAAATCATCGACCAACACAGCATAGCCCGTCAGGTGATCGGTCAGTGGAAGGCCGACTATGATGATCTGCTGGCGCGGTTTGACCGCGATCGCGATGGCGAGCTGGATATGCCCGAGTGGGAGAAAGTGAGGCTCGCGGCCGATCGTGAAGCGGGCCGCCAGGTCCGCGCCAGAAGTCAGGCGCCGTCTGTGCATGAGCTGGGCAAGGCACCGCATCGAGGCCTGCCTTTCATTCTGTCCGATCATCATGAAGAGCATCTGAGCCGCCGGTTGCGACGGCAGTCGTTCTGGAGTCTGATGGGACTGGTCGTTTCGGCGGGGATTACCGGCTGGCTATGGCTGGCTATGGCTGGCTGACGTGCAAGGCGATCAAACGAGACGTTCGGTTCGCTTGCGGGTCTCGCTGACCGAGTAGCCTTTCTGCCATTTGCGAAAGGCCGTCGCGGTTAGCGGTTTGCTGTAGTAGTAACCCTGTCCCTCATTGCAGCCAAGGGCGACGATATAGGCTTCCTGTGCTGCTGTTTCCACCCCTTCGGCAATCACCTGCATGTTCAGGCTGCGTCCTAGCTGGGCAATCGCACGCACGATGGTTGCGTCATCCTCATCCTCCAGGACATCCAGGACGAAACTTTTGTCGATCTTGATCTTGTCCAGCGGAAGGCCGCGCAGATAACTGAGGGAGGAGTAGCCAGTACCAAAGTCATCGATAGCAATCAGCACGCCGGCTTTCTTCAGGCTGTTGAGGTGACCGGCGGCGGCCGAAATGTCCTCCATCAGACCGGTTTCGGTTACTTCCAACTCGAGACTGTAGGCGGGCAGACGGTAGCGCTGCATCAGATTGCTGACCAGCTTTGACAGCCCGCTCTGGTGTAACTGCACGGTAGACAGGTTGACAGCCATGCGCAGTTGACCAAGCCCGCTGTCGTGCCATTCGCGCAATTGGCGGCAGGATTGATCCAGCACCCATTCGCCTATATCGACAATGCAGCCATTCTGCTCGGCCAGCGGGATGAACAGGTCCGGCGGCACCAGACCGCGCTCGGGATGCTGCCAGCGCAGCAGCGCCTCGACGCCCACCACCTCATTGGTGTCGTAGCTGATCTGGGGCTGATAGACCAGATAGAACTCATTGCGAGCGAGCGCGCCGCGCAGGTCCTTCTCCAGCTCGCGGCGCACGCGCATCTCGCTGTCGAGGCTGGCGATATAAAACTGGTAACGGTTCCTCGAGCGGGCCTTGGCGAGCATCATGGTCTGTTCGGCTTTCTGCAACAGCTTCTCGGCATCATCGCCGTCATCGGGAAATAGCGTTATGCCAATAGTCGCCCGCAGGCTGATGGTCTGCGTGCCGAGCTGCAGGGGTTTGGCCAGATCGTCGAGAATCGTCTGCGCGAGCTCGGCGGCTTCATAGGGTTCATTGACGCCGGTCTGAATCAGCGCGAACTGATCGCCACCCAGCCGTGCCAGGCTACCGAGTCTCCCGCTGCTGGCGCGCAGCCGGTCGGCCACTGCCACCAGCAGACTGTCGCCTGACTGGTAGCTGAATTGCTCGTTGATTTCCTTGAAGTCGTCAAGGCCGCAACAGAGTATCGCCACGCCGCGCTGACGCCGGCCGGCATCGGCGAGAATCCGGTCCAGCTGCTCCTGCAGCATGCCTCGATTGGGGAGGCCTGTCAGCGTGTCGTGCTGGGCCATGTGCAGCAGGCTGGCCTCTGCTTCGCGTCGCTTATGCGTATTGCGCTCGATTGATTCAAGCAACTCGTTGGCCTTGCGGATCCAGATGCCGAGTTCATTTTTTTCCTGCCCGTGAAGCATCGGAATGTGCATCTTGCCCGGCTGTTCCGGATTGATTTCGGCAATGTACCGGATGATCTGGGCCAAGGGTCGGGTCAGCAGGAGGTGATAGATCAGGAACAGCACCAGGGCCATCGCCAGGGCGCGAAGTACCCCCGAAACCATAATGATCATCGACCGGTTGAGAAACTCCCTGCCGTAGGGGGCAGTATCCAGCGTCAGACGCAGGTCGCCGTAGTATTCGTTGTAGGGTTCGCGGCCGTGCAGTTCAATGCTGTAGTGCTGGTCAGTGCCGAACAGCCAGTCGGTCAGTGGCCGGTAGGGGTAATCGATCAGGGGGCGCTCGCGACGGGCCAGGGGTGTTTCATCGGGGTGGCCGATCGAGGCAAAACGCACGGCTTCATGCTCGAACAGGCCTTCGACCACCTGCAGCGCCATTTCCCGGTCCAGACTGTAGACAGCCTGGGTGGCCGGATCGCGGGCCATCGCCAGAATCTGCTTGGCTGTGGAGTCGATCATGCCGCGCTCTTTCTGGAACTCGTAGAGAATCTGGCCGAGACTCAATACCAGCCCGACAAGCAACGCCCACATCAATACAAGGCGCAAAAGCTTGATCGAAAGGCTGTGTCGACGCTCCAGTTTCAACTTATTTTTATCCAGATCTGTTGATTGAATGACTAATACATTGGCAGGACAGAATTAGCCTGACATCACTTTAATACCGTGCTTGGAGCTGCTTTTCAAGCAACGAGTATCCACAATGTAAGTAATTGCGTCAAAGCCTGGGCGCCATTTTTCAGTCCAGAAACAACACACCCCGCACGGGGCGGGGTGTGTTGGTACGGCGGTTGCTGGTTCAGGCGGCGTAGTTTTTTGCCACGAAGTCCCAGTTGACCAGGTTCCAGAACGCCTCGATGTATTTGGGGCGGGCGTTGCGATAGTCGATGTAGTAGGCGTGTTCCCATACGTCGCAGGTCAGCAGAGGATGATCGCCGGAGGTGATCGGGTTACCGGCACCGATAGTGCTGGCCAGTCCGAGAGAGCCGTCGGACTTTTTCACCAGCCAGGCCCAGCCGGAACCGAAGGTGCCGATGGCGGTATTGGTGAACTCTTCCTTGAACTTGTCAAAGGAACCGAAAGCCTTGTTGATGGCTTCGGCAAGCTCGCCGCTGGGTTGGCCGCCGCCGTTGGGGCTCAGGCAGTTCCAGTAGAAAGTGTGGTTCCATACCTGGGCAGCGTTATTGAATACACCACCGCTGGAGGTCTTGACGATTTCTACCAGATCCTTCTCGGCATACTCGGTGCCCTTGATCAGGTCATTCAGCTTGCCGACGTAGGTGTTGTGGTGCTTGCCGTAGTGGTATTCGAGGGTCTCAGCCGAAATGTGCGGCTCCAGAGCGTTTTTCTCGTAGGGCAGTGCTGGTAATTCAAAAGCCATTTTTTATCTCCATTTACAGGTATCAGGGTACGGAAAAAGGAATTCCCCAAAATACGAATTCAGTTTGTTGTCGGCAGGCTGGTGTGCCATTGCCTGCTCGATGACGTCTCTTGTCTGCGGACGTTGCCCGTCTGTTATTGCACGGTTGTATTGATCATAGCATCTGAAACCGGGGCTATCCACGTACCGTCCATGTGGGTATCAGGCTTGCAGCGCTCTGTTCAGGGCCAGGCAAGGCCCCAGGCAACAATCAGCATCATAACCGCGACAGCAGCGTCGATGATCCTCCAGGTCACGGGTCTGGCGAGCCACGGCGAAAGCCAGGCACCGCCCAGCGCGAGACTGGCGAACCAGAGCGCCGAGGCACTGATGGCTCCCAGGGCAAAGAGCAGGGGGGAGCTTTGCTGGGCGCCAATGGCACCGATCAGTACCACCGTGTCCAGGTAAACGTGGGGGTTGAGCAGAGTGACTGCCAGTGTCGCCAGGAGTACTGATCGGCGTGAGCGAGCCGGCTGCGGTTTTGCGCGCAAAACCTCGGGAAAAAAAGCCCTCCGCAGCGCGAGTATGGCGTAGCCAACCAGAAAAGTTACGCCGCCCCAGCGAGCCAGTTGCGTAGCCAGGGGGGAATGCTCAAGTACTGCGGCGAGACCGAATATGCCTGCCAGGATAAGCAGCGAATCGCATGCCACGCATAACAGCGCGGCGCTGTAATGATGTTCGCGTTTCAGGCTCTGGCCGAGTACGAATGCATTCTGCGCGCCAATTGCGATAATCAGGCTGGCGCTGATGAGCAGGCCGTTCAGATAGCCTTCGATAATGTACATGCGCGCTCTCCCTGGAATGAGAGCGAATTCTGGCGTAGCTTTTAGTATAAGAGAAACAAATAATGCTTATTGTCTATAAGGATATCTGATGCTCGATTACAAGTTGCTCCAAGCCTTGGCCGCGGTAATAGAGCAGGGCGGCTTCGAGCGCGCGGCTGCGGCTCTGGGCCTGTCGCAATCGGCGGTTTCACAGCGGGTGAAGCTGCTTGAATCGCGGGTGGGCGCGCCGATATTGCTGCGTGGGTCCCCGCCTGCTGCCACTCCGGCAGGGCAGCGGCTGCTCAACCATGCCCAGCAGGTCAGGCTGCTAGAGCGGGATCTGCAGCAGGATCTGCCCATGGTGGGCGGCGAGGACGGTCCGACCCGGCTGCGTATCGCGCTCAATGCTGACAGTCTGGCGACCTGGTGGGCGCCTGCGGTGGCCGATTTCTGCGCCCGCGAGCAGTTATTGCTGGATTTGCTTACCGACGACCAGGACGTGGTTTTGCGGCGCATGCGGGCGGGTGATGTGGCGGGCTGCGTATGTGCGACCGCCGAGCCGGTTGCCGGCGCCCGCTCAATGCCGTTGGGTAGCATGCGTTATCTGGCGGTGGCCAGTCCCGCCGCACTGGGCGAGGCAGCTAACGGTTCGGTTGATTATCGTCCGGTGCTGGAAAGACTGCCGGCAGTGGTATTTGGTCCGGATGACCGCCTGCAGCACCGGTTTCTGCTTGCCTGCGGCTACACCGAAGAGTTTCGCCATCATTTGTGCCCATCTTCGGAAGGCTTCGTGCGAATGTTATCTGCGGGGCTCGGCTGGGGGATGGTGCCGGAGCTGCAGATCAGGGCCCAGCTGCGCAGCGGCGAGCTTCGCGAGATCGTACCGGGCCGCCACGTTGAGGTGCCGCTATACTGGCATTGCTGGCGACATGGCGGGCGGTTGCTGGAAGCCCTGACCCGCCATCTCGCCATCCACGGTCCGTTATTGCTGGCCGATGGTCATGCTGCCTGAGCCGGGAAGGCGCTCGACGCATCGCGCTCCCATCAGCCTGGAGGGCGTGAAATAGCCAGGTGCATTTTCGTTCTCCAGAACGTGCTTCACTGCCATCAGTACCCCGTGTACGGTAACGTCATAGCCGTTGGCGGTCTCGATCCGCGCGGTCACTTTCTTGCCCGCGCGGTTTTGCGCTTCGCCCCACACATAGGTTCGCGCTTTCTCCCGTTGATCCGCATCCGGGCCTTTGACGCGCTTGCCGGCGAGACGCTTGAGCAGGGCCTGTACCGGCGCCAGGCCGAGCAGGGGTCGCAGCTTGTCGAGATTTCTCAATCGCGCCGCAGCGCTGGGCGCCATCGGGATGAACACTTCGATGTTGTCGATGCCGGTGGTATACCAGGCGGTGGCGATGTCGCCCCAGGGAATAGTCACGGCAAACTTGCTGCCGTTGCCGAAATCGATCTCGCGGCTTTGCCAGGCCAGTGGCACGGTGCGGATCTTGTCTTTCTCGCGGATCTTGCCGCCCATTTTCAGACCCTCGACCGAGGTCTTTGCCGTGCCCGGCGAGAATCCGCTGCGGGTGTCGAAACCCAGTGCAAGGCGGTCGGCGTCGGGCAATTCGGATTTGAGCGTCGCTGCCACGCAATCGGTCGGTATGACATCGAAACCGACGCCGGGGCAGATCACGATCCCTGCGGCAACCGCATCCTCATGTCGTTTCTGCGCGGCAACGAAAACGTCGATCTCGCCGGTGATGTCCAGATAATGGCAACGACTGGCCAGGCAGGCATCAATCATCGGCTGGCTGGTGGCCGAGAAGGGCCCGGCGCAATGGGCAACGGCATCGATACCCTCAAGCGCCGCCTGGGCGGCGGTGCTGTCGTGCAGATCGAATACCCGGTGCGCAAAGCCAAGTTCATCGGCCAACTTTGCCACGGCTTCGCGGTTGCGGCCGGCCAGAATGGGTTCGAGGCCCTGTTTTTTTGCTTCGCGCGCTACCAGCGTGCCGGTATAGCCATTGGCGCCATAGATCATCCATTGCTGCATTGTCTATTCCTGTCTGAAAATATGAACCCCTGGTGCCGGGTATGCCGGCTCAAAGGTTAGCGGCTGACACGGCCCAACGCCAGTAGAGCGTTGGTGTGTGTACTATGTGTCGACAATAACAATTGAAAAGGATTGCACCATGCGCATTCTGATTACCGGCGCGAGCGGCTTCATTGGTGGGCGGTTTGCAGCTGATGCGTTGTCCAGAGGGCTGGAAGTACGCTGCTGTGGTCGCAACACACAGGCCATGCACTGGCTTGCCAGCAGGGGTGCCGAATGCCTGTCCGGTGATCTTCTGGATGCGGACTTCACCCGGCGCGCAAGCCGCGATTGCGAGGCGATAGTTCATTGCGCGGGTGCGGTTGGGACCTGGGGCAGTTATCGGCATTTTCACGATGCAAACGTGCGGGCGACCGAGAATGTGCTTGCCGCTGCGGGCAGTAACGGCACCCGCCGCCTGGTGCACCTGTCGTCACCCTCGATCTATTTTGACGGCAAGAGCCATCATGATGTGACCGAAGATTTCCTGCCGCGGCGCTTCTTCGATCACTACGGCGCAACCAAGCATCTGGCGGATCAAAAGGTGTTCGCCGCGGGACAGGCGGGTCTCGAGGTCATTGCCCTGCGCCCGCGGTTCGTTATTGGCGCGGGCGACACATCGATTTTTCCGCGCCTGCTGCGCGCCCACCAGAGCGGCCGCCTGCGGATCATCGGCGATGGTAGCAATCGTGTGGATCTGACGCCGGTGGAGAATCTCAACCTGGCCATGCACAAAGCCCTCGCAGCGCCTGATTCGGCGCTGGGGCGCGCTTACAACATCAGCAATGGCCAGCCGGTATTGTTCTGGGAGAAATTCAACCAGTTGCTCCAGCGTCTGGGCCTGCCCGAATTGCACCGGCATATCGCCTATCCCCTGGCGTATGCAATGGCAGCCCTGGCCGAGACCAGGGCGCGCCTCACTCCTGGCCAGCCAGAGCCGGCAATGCTGCGCCTGGGCATGGCGGTGATGGCGCGTGACTTCAATCTTGATATAAGTGCCGCGCGGGACCAGCTCGGCTACCAGCCGCGGGTTTCGATAGATCAGGGTATCGAGAATTTTGCCAGCTGGTGGCAGGCGGGCATGCCCTCACTGGCGGACCACTTGCCCGCGGTAGATACGCACAGCTGAAGGGGCCCCGGTCAGGGCCGGGGCTGTTTCGCGCGGAGTTATTTCCTGCATCCGCCGTTGCCGAGACGCTATCGCGCCCTGGCCGAACGCAGCCTGCTGGTCCGGTTCCGGTGTTACCGTAATCATGTCCGACAGGCGCTGACCCAGTTCGCGGATGTCATTCTCTGTGCTGGTTGCGCTCAGACGGATCATCTGCTCGGCAGCTCCCTCTTCGCTGAGCCGGATGGTTACCCCCAGATCCTGTTTCAGGCGTCGACGCAGTACAGTCATGCATTCCAGCGTAGACCGGTTGAATTGCGCTTCAGTGAACATGCTGCTCCCCCCGCGGATGATCCAGGCACATACCGGGATTCTAGCCAAGCAGGCACTAAACAAGCAGAATACGTACCAATACGACAGGTGACCGCAATCACGGGGACTGCGGACCGTACAGGTTGGCGCAGCTTGCCCATGCCGGCTTTTTGCTGCATCCGTATGGGGCGCACTGCACCGCTTCGGCGCAGGGTTTCGGGTCTGCCGGCTTATTTACCAAGAGGTACTAGATGAAACGACGTAATCCGGATCAAGGCCTGAGTGGTTTCCGGGCAACCGATGATGCCGACCTGCAGGAAAGAAACGATGTCGAGCATATCCGCACACCGGTGCGCATGGAGGCGCGTGATTCCGGAAATGGTGCACTGTGGGCACTGTGCGGAGCCCTGACCCTGGCCTTGCTGGGTTTCGGCTACTGGAGTCATCAGCAACAGGCTCAGTTGCAGCAGCAGCTGGTCGCCACGCAGAACAGTTTCGCTCGCATCAGTGAAGAGGCGGCGGGGCGAATCCAGGATGTTACCGGCAAGCTCAGTGCCACCGAGTCATCCATGTCGGTGGCGGAGCAGACCCGCCAGACTCGGCTTGAGGGAATGCAGAGACAACTGACCGAACTCGCCGAGAGGGTAGAAGCCCAGCGCCGCGCGATCGAGTCTGCCAATGCCGTTGACGAGGATCTGGCCAATGCACTCCAGGTCCAGCGCGAGAACCAGCAGACACTGACTGCCCAGACCGGCGAACTGGCCGAGCTGGTGGCTGCGCAGGCAGGCAGGATCACAACGGCCGAGGCCCAGGCCGCCGACAATGCAGCAGCGATCGAAGGTCTGGCCAGCCGGGTGTCCGGCCTGAACGAGAGCCTGGCACGCTTGACTGAGCTGGAGAGCCGGTTGAGCGCCCAGGCGGAGGCCACAACATCCCTGACCCGGCGTGTAGAGACGCTGACCGAAGCGAGCTCCGGAGCGGACATCGAGCGTGAGCTGCTGGTACTGCGTACGGAAATGGAGGAGCGCCACGACTACACGCAGGAGGCGCTGCAGTCGATCGATGCCTTCCGCCAGCAGGTCAATCGCACCATCGTTACGCTGAAGGAGCAGATAGCCAATCTGCAGCAACAGCTCGCGCGGTCCTGATGAACTTCCTGGCGCATCTGTTTCTCGGCCCCCGCGATCCCGAGCAGGCGCTGGGCAGTCTGCTCGGCGATTTCGTTCGCGGGCCGGTCAACAAGCTTGAGCTACCCGAAGGCGTGCGCCAGGGAATATGGTTGCATCGGCGGATCGACAGTTTCACTGACGCGCATTCACTGGTTGCCACCAGCCGGACCAGGGTTAGTTCCGAGCGCCGGCGTTACGCCGGGATCATGATCGATATGTTCTATGACCATCTGCTGGCCCGGCACTGGGATCGATTTGCAGATCAGCCGATCAATGAGTTTACTGCGCAGATGTACGCTCAGCTACTGGCCCAGCGCTCGATAATTCCGGCTAACGCCTGGCCCGTCATCTCGCGTATGGCCGAGCACGACTGGCTGGGCAGCTATGCGCGGATGGCGGTGATGCACCGGGCGCTGGACAATATTGCGCTTAGAGTGCGCCGAGCCAACCCGCTGCCGGGATCCGCCCACGAACTCGAACGCGACTATGCCGGGTTCGAGGCCGATTTTCTCGCGTTCATGCCACAGGTTATCGCGTTCGCCCGCTCGCAGGACCTGGCTCTCGGAGCCCCGGCGGCAACTCCGGTCTCGGCCAGCCCCAGCGCCTGAACCACCGCACCCTGAACCTCCCGGGCCAGCTGGTTGCGATTATATGATTGGCAGTGCACCGGCGGCAGAAAATGCACGTCGACGTCGATTGCCGGGCTGCCGAGCAGGCGCAGCAGGTGCCGAGAAAACTCGTCATCGTCGATGAAAGGGGCCAGCAGATCACGCTGGCCGTCGCGTCGGTAGGCAATCGCAACCGGTTGCACCGGCGTATTCGATTCGATGGCGCAGCTCATCAGTCGGCCATGAAAGGCGCGCACCCGATCTCCAGCGGTCGTGGTGCCTTCAGCGAAGATCACCAGACTCTCACCCTGCTGCAACGCATTACGCAGGTGGCTATGCAGCGTCTCGCCGGTGGCTTTGCCGCGCTGGATGAAGCGGGTACCTGCCGCATTGGCAAGCCAGCCGATCACCGGCCACTGGCGCACCTCGGCCTTGGAGAGGAAATGCACCGGTGCCTGGGCGCCGATGGCAACAATATCCAGCCATGATACGTGATTGCTGACCAACAGAGCGGTCTGCCTCGCGGGCCGCCCATGACGATGAATACGCAACGGCAACAGGCCGATCAAGCCCCGCATCCATAGGCGAGTCAGACGGTTTCTGCAGCGTTGGGTCTGGTCCGCGGCGATCCTGCTCCCGACAGCGACACCAGCGCTCAGCAGTAATCCGACCAGCAGCCAGATGACCACCAGCGGGATACGCCAGAGCCTTCGCCAGGCCGCCATCACAGCGCTCATCGGGCGGACCCCGTCTGCTCTCCTGCCTTGAAGTGGCGGGCGTAGCGTGGGCACAACTGCTCGCGGCGCAGCAGAATGAACACATCGGCCACGTTGAATTGCGGGTCCCAGCAGGGCTCGCCACAGATCTTCGCGCCCAGCCGCATGTAGGCCTTGAGCAGGGGCGGCATCTGCGCGGTCACGTTATCCGGCAGATCCATTTCCGGTAGCGGCAGCCGCGGGATTGCATTAAGCCATTCACGGCTGAGATAGCGCCCTCTCAACCGCTGCATGACCGCCTGCACCTGCACGCCGCCATCGGCCATGCTTACGCTGGCACAGCCCATCAGGTACTCGTAGCGACGTTCATTCATCAGTTGCGCCAGGCCGGACCACAGGACGGAAATGGTCGCACCATTGCGGTAACGGCTATGTACGCAGGTACGACCGATTTCCAGAATTCCGCCGCGCAGTTGCGGCAGACCAATCAGCTGGAATTCGCTTTCGCTGTAAAAGCCGCCCGCCCGTTGTGCTCCCTTGCTGTCGAGCAACCGGGTAGTGGCGACCACTTCGCCGCTGTTCTGGTCGCGCACAATCAGATGTTCGCAATGCAGGTCGAACGCATCCTGATCCAGGCGGCTGCCGGCATCGGCCAGTTTGGCTCCGCACTCTTCGCTAAAGACCTGAAAGCGCAAGGCCTGCGCCGCTTCAAGCATTTTCGGGTCCTGCACCAGCTCAACACTCAGATGGTTTGCAGGGGACAGTTCGGTGGCATACGCGGTATTGGACATCAGGCACCTCCGTCGGGTCAGCCTCTGGTTATTTCCTGATCGAGGCTATGGCAGCGTGGTGTCAGTGATGTGAACGGCGGATGGCGATTGCATGACAGGCATTCGCCGGGTTGATGCAAGTCAGTACCCGGACGGTCGACCTCTTTTATAAAGGCGGGCACTTTCTAGCGTTGAGGTATAAACCGTGAACAATTCAGGCAGGGTTCTATTCGACAATGGTCCGCACAAGGTGTTGTGCTTCGATCAGCTGGTAACCGGCGACGGGGTGCAATCCAATCAATTTCTAATAATCGATCATGATCAGCACGCACTGCTCGACCCCGGTGGTGATCTGACTTATATGCCGCTTTCCATGGCGGTCAGCCGCCATATCCCGCTGCGCGATCTGACCTATGTATTTGCCTCCCATCAGGACCCGGACATCATAGCGTCCCTGGACAAGTGGTTTCTGCATACCCGTTGCCAGGTAGTCTGCTCCAAGCTTTGGGCTCGTTTTCTGCCTCACCTGTCGGCGGGTTTTCTGACACGTGGCCAGGGAGCCAGCACCACGGAGAGAATGATCGCGGTACCTGGCCGTGGACAGAATCTGGCCCTGGGTGAGACGGTGATCAAGATTCTGCCGGCGCATTTTCTGCACTCGGTGGGCAATCTGCAGTTCTTTGATCCGGTCAGCGGGATCCTGTTCTCCGGTGACATGGGCGCATCCATGGTCGACGACGCCGAGCCGGTGGAGGACTTCCGCGCGCACATACCCAGCATGGAAGGTTTTAACCGCCGCTATATGGCGGGCAACAAGGCCTGTCGGTTATGGGCAAACATGATCCGCACGCTCAAGCCTGCGATGATAGTGCCGCAGCACGGTCGTCCGTTTGTCGGGCCTGCTATGATTGAGGCATTCCTGGACTGGATCAGCCAGCTGCAATGCGGCCTCGATCTGCTGGACCAGGACGATTATCGCGTTCCATGACTAGAGGCAGGACATGACGGTACCCATTTACCCCTGGCGACAAGACAACACATTCGAGCTCGCGGTAGATGGGGAGCATTTCTTTCCGAAGATACTGGAAGCAATAGCGCAGGCGAGCAGCACCATCGATATCGAGATGTATCTGGTGGAGTCCGGAGAGGCGACTGCGATCACGGTAGAAGCATTGCTGGCGGCTGTTCGCCGTGGGGTCAGGGTGCGCTGTCTGTTCGACGATGTTGGCTGCAGGGAGCTCGTCGAAGCAGAGCGCGAGCAACTGCGCGAGGGTGGGGTGGAGCTGCGCATCTACAATCCGCTGAGATGGCGGCGCGGCCTGCGTAACCTCCACCGCGATCACCGCAAGATTCTGGTGTTTGATAACCGGCTGGCGATGACTGGCGGCTTTGGCCTGTCCGATGAGTTCTGTTTGCCCAGTGAGGACGGGCGGACGCTCTGGCATGACCAGATGCTGGCGATCACTGGCCCTGTGGCCGTCGACTGGCAAGCCTTGTTCGATCGTCAGTGGCAGCGGGCCGATGGTCCGCGCAAAGCCGGACCCCGGTTGGGTGAGCGCAAGGAGAGACTGCCCCCTGCTCCATCGGGGGCTCACGGCTGGGCTCGGGTCGCCCATCTGGATTCACGTTTCAGCAATGAGGTCTTGCAGGCCCTGCTGGCCCGGATACAAGGCGCCGAAAAAAGGGTATGGCTGGCCACGCCCTACTTTCTCCCGGCCTGGCGGGTCCGCCGGGCCTTGCAGCAGGCGGCGCGGCGTGGTGTCGACGTGCGGTTGCTGCTGTGTGGCCAGATCATGGACCACCCGCCGGTGCGCTACGCCGGCCAAAGATACTACAGCCGCCTGCTCAGGGCTGGAATACGCATCTTCGAATACCAGCCACGCTTCCTCCATCTCAAATCGGCGCTGGTCGATGACTGGGTATCGCTGGGGTCCTGTAATTTCGATCATTGGTCCCTGCACTGGAACCTCGAAGCCAATCAGCACGTCATCGACTTGCCGCTTAGCGCGAGCGTGCAGGAAACCTTCGAGGCTGATTTTGCCCGCAGTAATGAATGGACGTTGGAAGCCTGGCGGGGTCTGCCGCTGAGTCACCGATTGAAAATCCGTATGTGGGGGCAGATAAACCGCTGGGTGACCATGTGGTTCAACATCAAGCGCTGATCCGTCATGCGCGTTTCAGGCGAAATTGGGCTTGCGCTTCTGCATGAAAGCACTCAGCGCTTCCTTTGCCTCGGGCCCCTTGAGCAGGTCGGCAAAGTACTCCCCCTCGCGATCCATTACCTCATCGGCTACCTGGGTCACCCCCTGCTTGAGCAATTGCTTACTGAGCCGGATAGAACCCGGTGGAAGCTGGGCGATGCGCAGTGCTGCGTCGCGCGCTGCCTGGTGGACCGCGGAGCCGGCAGGCAGCGCATGGTTGGCCAGGCCGATTTCGGCGGCCCGTTTGCCGCTGATGGTTTCGCCGAGCAGCAACAGCTCGGCGGCCCGCAGATGTCCGAGCAGGCGGGGTAACAGAAAGCTGGATCCGGCCTCCGGGCATAACCCGAGATTGACGAAGGGCATTTTCAATTTGGCGTCTTCGGCCACATAGACCAGGTCGCAATGCAGCAGCATGGTCGTGCCGACGCCTACCGCAGGGCCGTTGACCGCGGCGATCAGGGGCTTGGAGGCATGACAGATGGCTTTGAGAAACTGATAAACCGGGCTATTGCTGCCTGCCGGCGGTACATCAATGAAGTCGGCGACGTCGTTGCCGCTGGTGAAGCAGTTTTCATCGCCCTGGATAATCACCGCGCGCAGGCCGTCGTCGGTCTGCGCCGCATTGATTGCCTCGGCCATCGCGCTGTACATATCACGCGTCAGGGCGTTCTTCTTGTCCGGACGGTGCATGCTCAGCGTCAGTACAGCTTCACTACGGTCGATTAGCAGATGTTCGCTCATTTCAGGCTCCTGGAGTTCGAGACCGCCGGCGGCAATTACCCCTGGCGGCTGAGAAAGGCTTCGTCGATGATCTGGCGGCCCGGCAGGCCAGCCATGAATAATGGCTTGCGCAGTTGTTCGACAAATACGGGTGGGCCGCAGACTAGCGCCAGTGTCGAGCGCGAGGCAAGTCGCAGTTGCGTCAAATCTGCCGCCAGTTCGGTCTCGGGGCGCAGACGCAGGGTCAGATCAGGGTGGCCGGAAGCCAGCTCACGGAGCTCCTTTTTCAGATAGCAGCCTTGCTCGTCGTGCCAGTGATACAGCTGTATCGGCGCCTGGTGGCCCTGCGCGAGCGCGTGTCTTGCAATGGCCTGCAGCGGCGCGAGCCCCGTGCCACGAGCTAGCAGCAACAGGGGCTTGTCCTGCCAGTCGGGATCATAGTGAAAGTGGCCGCCGGGCTGGCCTAGATAAAGTCTGTCGCCAGGCGCCAGAGATACAATCCGGTTGGAAAAGGCGCCGGCGCGGTGAATCTTCAGGTGGAAGGTCAGTTCGCTTTCGCCGGGCTGGCTGGCGATGGAATATGGCCGGCCGAGTTCGGAGTCCAGCCAGATAACAGCATGCTGCCCCGGCTGGAAGCGTACCGGCCTATCCGGCCTGATTCGCAGGATGAGAACGGTCTCTGTGGGGAAGTGCAGGTCGACGATCCTGGCGCCAAGGCCGTCCCGTGCGGGATCATGCAGCTTAAGGCGCATATCCTGCTCAATGGGGCACTGGCAGGCGAGTAACCAGCCTGTCTCGCGCTGTTGCGGATTCAGGCCTGCAACGGCCTGCTCTGGTGGTTGGCCCTCCAGGGCCTGAACCAGGCAAGTCTGACAATGTCCTGCGCGGCACGACCAGGGTACTTTCTGACCAGCTGCGAGCAGTACATCGAGCAGATTCTCGCCGCTGCCTCCCTGTATGCAGATATCGTCGACCCGAATCTCAGGCATAAGCCTCTTGATACACCTCGCAACGGTTACGGCCAGTACCCTTGGCGCGGTACAGTGCTTCGTCAGCCTGATTCAGCCGTTTTTCCAGGTTCTCTTCCTGGCCGACCAGATTCAAACCGGCCGACAGGGTGCAATATAGCTCTTTGCCTGCGCACTTGAAGCAGGTCTGGGCAAAACAGCTACGAATCCGCTCGATGCACTGATGCAGCGCGGCCAGGTCGGCATTGTTGAGCATCACGACAAATTCCTCACCGCCAAAGCGAGCGACCATGTCCCCGTCGCGCAGATTCTGCCGGGCCACTTCGGCGAAGCCTTTCAGGACCTCGTCGCCGGTAGCGTGACCATACACGTCATTTATTTTCTTGAAGTTGTCCAGGTCAATCAATGCAATTCCGACTTTGCGGCCGGGCGTGAGCAGAGTGATCCGGCGCTGCGCCTCGCTGAGGAAGTAGCGGCGGTTGGCCAGTCCGGTCAGGCTGTCCGTATCGGCCAGACTCTGCAACTGCCCCATCATGTCCCTGAGCGTTGTCTGGTGGGTCTGCAGTACGTTGTGCCGACGCTGCAGGCGCGCTCGCAACTCGCGGATATAACTGCAGAAAAAACTCAGCCATCCGGTAAAACAGGCAAGCATGAACCATTCCAGAAAATGCACTGAAAGCGCTTTGGTGCTGGTTTGCTGAAGTGTGTTGAAGAAAATCAGGGCTCCGTACAAGATCAGCGCAAGGCTGGCATGGCCCAGGAAGGCGCGGCGTGAAAGCTGGAAGACCCCGAACATCAGAATAAGCGGGTACACCATGATCAGACTGCCGCGAAACTCTCCGCTGAAGGCCAGCAGATAAGTGAGCAGCAGCATCGCGATGACGATCTGCGGGCTTGTCAGGCTCGGGTCTCTGAACCGCAGGTTAAGTCCACTTTTGAACATGCCGAAGAGAATAGCCTGCAAGGTAACGCCGAGCATCACATGGCTCGCAGCCATCGCGCCACTGGCGTTGTATTGTCCGACGAGCCACGCTGCGCCAATGACTGCATAGGTGATCGCATAGTTGAGCTGGGCAAGATAAAACCGCTGCAGTCGCAGGGTCTGGAATTTGGCAACATTGCTGTCCATGTCCGTTACGCCGTCCGTTGGTTATTCTGGCATTCTTGTATGGTGGCGCTTTGATGCTAAACGGTACTGTAGACCTGACGCGGCGATTTGAACAGGCCGGTGAGGCTTATTGCGCGAAGTGTTCACAGGAGATTACTCCTTTGCCCTTGCTCGGGTATAATTTTGCACCCGATTAGCCACGGTCGCCATGACGGACGAGTCTATGTCTGAACCTGTCCGGTGCCATCCGTGAAACTTGCAGCGCTGCCACTATCGTTCATGATTTTCATGAATCTGGCGCATTGCTATCCGCCTAGAAGAGGAGCCAGCCCAGCATGGCCGCAATCAAGCAGAGTGACCTGATCCAGAGCGTAGCTGATGCACTGCAGTACATCTCCTACTACCACCCGGTAGATTTCATTCAGGCTGTGCACGAGGCTTATCTGCGCGAAGAATCGCCGGCTGCCCGCGATGCGATGGCACAGATTCTGATCAATTCGCGCATGTGCGCCACCGGCCACCGGCCCATCTGCCAAGATACCGGGATTGTCACGGTATTCGTCAAGGTCGGCATGAGTGTACGCTGGGACGATGCAACCATGGGTCTGGATGACATGATCAATGAGGGCGTTCGCCGGGCCTACAATCTGCCGGAGAATGTGCTGCGCGCGTCGATCCTTGCTGATCCTGCGGGCAAGCGTACCAATACCAAGGACAATACGCCCGCGGTCATCCACTACCAGATGGTCCCCGGCGATACGGTTGAATTCCACGTGGCGGCGAAGGGCGGCGGCTCCGAGAACAAGTCGAAGATGGTCATGCTCAACCCCTCAGATTCGATTGTCGACTGGGTGGTGAAGACGGTTCCCACCATGGGTGCGGGCTGGTGTCCGCCGGGTATGCTGGGTATTGGTATTGGCGGTACAGCGGAAAAAGCGGCTGTGCTGGCCAAGGAATCATTGATGGATTCCATCGATATCCACGAGCTGCGCAAGCGCGGTCCGCAAAATCGGGTCGAGGAGTTGCGTCTGGAGATCATGGACAAGGTCAATGCGCTGGGCATCGGTGCCCAGGGTCTGGGCGGTCTGACTACAGTGCTGGATATCAAGATCAAGGATTATCCGACCCACGCGGCCAGTCTGCCGGTGTGCATGATCCCCAACTGCGCGGCAACCCGTCACGCGCATTTTGTGCTCGATGGCAGTGGCCCAGCGGTGCTCGAGGCGCCGCCGATGGATGCCTATCCGGATATCACCTGGGAAGTGGGCACCGGTGTGCGCCGGGTCAACCTGGACACACTGACGCCGGAAGATGTGCTCGACTGGAAGACCGGTGAAACCGTCCTGTTGTCCGGCAAGATGCTGACTGGGCGCGATGCGGCGCACAAGCGCATGGTGGAAATGCTGAACAAGGGCGAGGAACTGCCGGTCGATCTGAAGGGGCGCTTCATCTACTACGTGGGGCCGGTTGATCCGGTGCGCGAGGAGGTGGTGGGGCCGGCTGGCCCGACGACGGCTACCCGCATGGACAAGTTCACCCGCCAGATTCTGGATCAGACCGGTCTGCTGGGCATGATTGGCAAGTCCGAGCGTGGTCCGATTGCGATCGAGGCGATCAAGGATTACAAGGCGGTCTATCTGATGGCGGTTGGCGGTGCGGCTTATCTGGTCGCCCAGGCAATCAAGAAGGCGGAGGTGCTGGCGTTCCCGGAAATGGGTATGGAGGCTATCTACGAGTTCGAGGTCAAGGATATGCCGGTGACTGTGGCGGTGGATACCAAGGGTGAGTCGGTACACATCACCGGGCCGGCGATCTGGCAGAAGAAGATTGCGGATAGTCTGGCGGTCGAGATCTGATACTGCTGTAGGTTGTAGTCTGAAAGGCCCCGGTTCTGAATAGGAGCTGGGGCTTTTTTGTGGGTGGTTGTTTATGGTTGGCTCGGGGTGCGTTCGTGGCTTATCGCTCCCTGCCTGGCAGGGTTCCGAAAGTCGCTGTGAATCCGTCCCTGGTGGCTTGTAGGCAGTCCCGACCGGCAGGGGTGGCGGAAGTGTCGATTATGCATGAGCAATTATCGACCTGTTTCAGACACTTTCTGCGCCCTGCCAGGCTGTACGCTCAACCGACCCTCACCCTCGTCATTCCCGCGAAGGCGGGAATCCATTTTGACCTTGGAGTGATGCGGGGTTTGCTGTCCAAGGTCAAAAGCGAAAAATCACTTCCTCAGACCAACCTCTCGCCGACCATCAGCAGTTTCATCGAGTTGGTGCCGCCGCGGGAGTTGTATACATCGCCCTTGGTAAGGATGACCCAGTCGCCGGGAGCTACGTGACCGAGCTCCAGCAGACGGCTTACCGCCCGTTGGTTGACGTCGCTGGAGGGCATGTCGGCTGGGTTGAAGGTGATGCCCTGGACGCCGCGCAGCATGGCTACGCGGCCGAGAGTGGCGGAATTGGGGGAGAGTGCGAATATGGGCAGGTGCGAGCGGATGCGGGACATGATTAGAGGCGTGTAGCCGCTTTCGGTCAGGGTGATGACGGCAGTTACTCCGGGAAAGTGATTGCCGGCGTACATTGCGGCAAGCGCAATGGTTTCGTCGCAGCGCTCGAACTGCTGGCCCATGCGATGTCCCGATTGCTTGCTGATCGCCTGCCTTTCGGCGCCCAGACAGACGCGGTCCATGGCCTGTACTGCTTCGACCGGATAGGAGCCTGCCGCCGTTTCGGCAGAGAGCATCACGGCGTCGGTGTAGTCGAGCGCGGCGTTGGCGACGTCGGATACTTCTGCGCGGGTGGGCAGCGGGCTGCTGATCATCGATTCCATCATCTGGGTGGCGGTGATCACGGCCTTGTTCTGCTTGCGGGCGCGGCTGATGATGAGCTTCTGGATGCCCACCAGTTCAGCGTCGCCTATTTCCACTCCGAGGTCACCACGGGCGACCATTACCGCGTCGCTGGCGGTGATCAGACCATCCAGGGCCTCTTCGTCGGCGACGGCTTCTGCGCGTTCTATCTTGGCAACCAGCCAGGCCTGGGATTCGGAGTCCTTGAGCAGCTTGCGTGCAAGGTGCATGTCCGCCGCATCACGTGGAAACGAGACGGCGACGTATTCCATATCGAGTTCGGCGGCCAGGGTAATGTCGACGCGATCCTTGTCGGTGAGAGCAGCCGCTGAAAGACCGCCGCCGCGGCGGTTGATGCCCTTGTGGTTGGACAGTGGGCCGCCGACGAGAACGGTGCAGCGCACCTCGTCCCTGCCGACGCTGTCGACCCGCAGCACAACGCGGCCGTCATCGAGCAGCAGTTCGTCGCCGGCTCGGCAATCGGTGATCAGATCGGGATAATCTATGCCGACCACGTCCTGGTTGCCGGCTTCCAGCGGGTGACTGATCGAGAGTCTGAAATGGTCGCCCGGGTCGAGCGAGATCTTGCTGTCGGTAAATCGCGCGATGCGGATCTTGGGCCCCTGCAGGTCACCCAGCAGGGCGACGTGAACGTCCTTTTCGCGGGCGATTTCGCGTACCAGTCTGGCGCGCTCGCGGTGCTCTTGATGGGTGCCGTGGGAGAAGTTCATGCGAGCAACGTTCATGCCGGCGTCAATCAGCGCAGCAATGCATTCGCGGGTGCTGCTGGCGGGGCCCAGAGTGGCGACGATTTTGGTGCGGCGCAGGGTCATGGTGTATCCCTATGGAAATCGATGGTATGTGGTTCGTATTTGGGCACTACAATAGAACATATGCGCGTACCATGACAGGCTGAAGTCGCCTTGCGGCGGCCCTGTAAGGCTCGATTCAGGGGGATGACATGCATCCGGGTGTGCTTGAGGTTACCGAACGACTGCGTCAGCGCAGCCACTCCACGCGCCAGGCCTATCTGCGGCAGATGGCTGAGGCTGCTGCGCTGCCGCGAGGCCGGCGTAAGCTGTCCTGCGGCAATCTCGCGCACGGCATGGCCGCGTGCGGGCCGACCGACAAGGACCGGCTGCGGATGATGGACGAGGTCAATGTAGCGGTTGTCACAGCCTACAACGACATGCTCTCGGCCCATCAACCCTATGAGAGCTTTCCCGAGCAGATCCGCCAGGCGTTGCGCGCTTACGGTGCTACCGGTCAGGTGGCCGGCGGGGTGCCGGCGATGTGTGACGGGGTAACCCAGGGCGAGCCGGGGATGGAACTGTCGCTGGCCAGTCGGGATGTGATTGCGATGGGGACGGCGATCGCGCTGTCGCACAACATGTTCGATGCCGCGCTGTGTCTCGGCGTATGCGACAAGATAGTACCCGGCCTGTTGATGGGCGCGCTGCGTTTCGGGCATCTGCCGGTGATCTTCGTGCCTGCCGGGCCGATGACATCGGGCATTGCGAACTCGGAGAAAGCGGCGGTTCGCCAGAAGTTTGCCGAGGGCAAGGCGACGCGCGAGGAGCTGCTGGAGGTCGAGAGCGGCTCTTACCACGGCCCAGGAACATGCACCTTCTATGGTACTGCCAATACCAACCAGATTCTGCTTGAGGCCATGGGCCTGCAGCTGCCTGGCGCTTCGTTCGTGCACCCGGGTACGCCGCTGCGCGATTCGCTGACCGTATATGCCGCAGAGCGCGCGGCTAAACTGGCCCGTGAGGGACAGGGGAGTCTGGCTTCGATTCTGGACGAAAAAGCGCTGATCAATGCGCTGGTCCTGCTTCTGGCGACCGGCGGATCGACTAATCTTACTCTGCATCTGGTGGCGATCGGACAGTGCGCCGGGCTGCAGCTGCGTTGGGAAGATATGTCGGCGCTGTCCGAGATCGTCCCCACGCTGGCGCACATTTATCCAAATGGAAAGGCCGATATCAATCAGTTCCAGGCGGCGGGTGGTACTGCTTTCCTGTTTGCGCAGTTACTTGATGCCGGACTGCTCCATGAGGATGTGACTACGGTTGCCGGACAGGGTTTGCGGCGCTATACCGATGAGCCGATATTCGAACACGGGGATCTGGTCTGGCGTAAGGGCCCCGGCCAGACTCTGGACAGAGACATCCTGCGCGGTTGGCGCGACCCCTTTTTCCCCGACGGCGGGTTGCGGCTGGTTGATGGTGGGCTTGGCCGTGGTGTGATCAAGGTCTCGGCAGTAGCGCCCGAGCACCGCAAGGTCAGTGCGCCATGCCGGATATTCCATAGTCAGGAAGCCTTGGTGCAGGCCTTTGAAGCCGGTGAGCTGGAGCGTGATCTGGTGGCCGTGGTGCGCTTCCAGGGACCGGCTGCCAATGGCATGCCGGAGCTGCACAAGCTGACGCCTTATCTGGGCGTCTTGCAGGATCGGGGGTTCAAGGTGGCACTGGTTACCGATGGTCGTATGTCGGGTGCCTCGGGCAAGGTGCCGGCCGCCATTCACGTCTGCCCTGAGGCGTCAGCCGGCGGGCCACTGTCTCGGTTGCGTGACGGCGATATGGTGAGCCTGGATGCGGATACGGGTCGGCTTGAAGTGGCTGTCGCGCCGAGTGCCTGGCTCGCCCGCGAGCCGGTGCTCCACGAGGCCCCGGTTCGTCGCGGCTGGGGGCGGGAGTTGTTTGCCTTCATGCGTGGTGCGGCGAGCCCGGCGGAGCAGGGCGCAAGCTGTTTTACCAGCAGCCTGCGCGAGGCCGATGGAGCGCCGGAGCATTGAATCTTAAAACGCTGGCAGCTGCGCGCGGCCTAGCACTGACCACACTCACTAGCCCAGAGGAACTGGCGGTCAATCTGGCCGAACAGGTTGCCGAAGCGCTGCGCGGCGCGATACGCGAGCGGGGCATTGCCCGGCTGGCAGTATCCGGCGGGCGCAGTCCTGAGCCTTTTTTGCGCTGTCTGGACCAGCTGCCGCTTGACTGGGAGCGGGTGGCTATCACCCTGGTTGACGAACGCTGGGTGCCGGTGAGCCACCCCGACAGTAATGCCGGAATGCTGCGCCGATGCCTGCCCAGCGCCCTGGAAAGGACAGCATTGCTACCCTTGTTTCGGGGTGATTCTCCTGCCGGGGACGCCCGTGCGGCTGAGCTTGATCTTGCCTCCTGGCTACCTCTGGATGTCGTGGTGCTGGGCATGGGCGCTGACGGTCACTGCGCTTCGTTGTTCGCTGGCCAGGAGAATCTGCGGGATCTCCTGCGGGGGGACAGCCAGGTGCTGTGCGCGCCTGTCCGTGCAGCGGATGGCTCGCCACGCGTCACACTGACCGCAGCTACGTTGCGGTCGGCGCGCTTGCAACTGCTGGCCATCTCCGGCGACGATAAGTATCGGACCCTGTGCGAGGCATTTTCTGCAGATTCCGAGATGATGCCGGTGGCAGCTTTTCTGGCTCCACCGCTGCACATCTTTTACAGCGGTGACTTTGATGGCTGACGGAAAGTATATGACCCTGACAGAAAGCACACGGATTCTCGACGACATATTCGCTCGTTCGCGCCTGTTGCCGGTGATCAGTATCGAGGACATGCAGGACGTGCTGCCGCTGGTCGATGCACTCGCTGCAGGCGGAATTAAAACGTTCGAGATCACCCTGCGTACCCCCATGGGATTGCCGGCGATAGAGCTGCTGCGTCGGGAACGGCCCGGGCTATGCGTCGGTGCTGGCACCGTGCTGGACGCAGCGCAGTTCCAGGCGGTTGTGGATGCAGAGGCGCAGTTCATCGTTACACCGGGGTGCACCGACGAGTTGCTTGAACTGGGTCTCGACAGCCGGGTCCCGTTATTGCCCGGTATCGCTACGGCCTCGGAAATACTTGCGGGTTATCGCCTGGGTTATCGCCGCTTCAAACTTTTTCCGGCCCAGGCCTGCGGCGGAGTGCAATTGCTCGAAGCCTTCGCGGCTCCTTTCGGTGACGTGCGTTTCTGTCCGACCGGGGGCATCACACAGGCCAGCGCCGCCGGCTATCTGGCACTAAACAATGTAATGAGCGTTGGCGGTACCTGGATGGCGCCGCGCGAATTGATTCGCCAGGGTGACTGGGCCGGGATTCGCCGCCTTGGCGAGGAATCCGCGGCCTTGTTCTGACTGGTCAGGCAGCGGCCGTCAGTCGGCAGGTTTGCTGGGATCGACAAAGCCCGTCGGCTTGATGATCATAACATCGCAGGGGCAATCGTCCAGCAACCGTTCGGCGGTATGACCGATCAGCGCGGTATCCAGACGCGAACGCGAGACGGCGCCCATGATCAGCAGATTGATTCCGCGCTTCTCGACGAATTCGGGAATCGCTTCCTCCGGATAGCCCGACAGCAGGTGACGCGAGGGCTCGGCGACGTCGTTGCTGCTGGCCAGCTCTTCAAACGCTTCCTCATGCCGCTTGCGCACATCGGATGCATAGGTGTCGTAGTCGACAACGATGCTGGCATCGAAGGCGAGGGTGCGCGGGAGTGGGTTATAGCAATGCACCAGATGCATGTGGCTGTTCACGCTCTCGGACAGCGAGCGGGCGGCGGCGATCAGCTTCAGATCCAGCGCGGCGGGTTTATCCGCTTCGTGCAGTGGGTCGACACTGGCGCATATGTCGGCGAGTGGCTCATCTGCTCGTTTGACCAGCCACAGCGGCACCTCGCAGTGGCGGATCAGCTGCCAGTCGGTATTGGTCAGCAGTAGCCGCTTGATCGGGTTGTGGTGGTGGGTGGTCTTGAGCACCAGGTCGGGCTTGTGTTCCTCTACCGCCCGCAGTATGTGCCGATCCAGGCGCTTGCCCCAGACTGCCTGCACATTCACGCTGTGGCCCGCCTGACGTAACGGCCTGGCAAGTTTCTCCAGGCGTTCTTCGTGGTGGCTAATCAACGATTCCCGGGCCTGCTCCAGGCCGCGGGTATCGAACAAGATCCCGCCGTCCAGCGCCGCATTGTAGTCGCACAGAAAAAGCGTAAGGCGTGCCTGCGGAAAATTGCTCGCGAGCTTCGCGGCCCGGCGCAAATCGGGCTGTTCCTCTTCGCTCGTGGGGTCGATTACCACCAGCATGTGAGTGATGTTCATGTGCTTGCTCCTTTCTTCTGCAGGACGCCCAATAGCGCAAAGATTCAACCTCAAGGCTAGAACATAAAAGCACAGGGCGACAGTGACCCAGATCAACATGCCGCACTGCATGGATGCACGCCCGGTTAAATGGACCGGATGGGTCAAGTAAGCAACGGCGTTGCCGATAACCTGTTACCTGAACAAACTGGCATGGATATGAAAACTCTCGCACTTATCGTCCTTTCAGTTGCCCTTGTCGGTTGCGCTTCCCAGGGGCACGACGCGGACATCAATAATGCATACCGCGCCTACCAGCGCGATGACTGCAGCGCGGTCATGCTCCATCTGTCCAGCGCGGAGCGTCGCAATCGCTTCCGGCCTCATCAGGATCAGCCCGAGGTGTCGCTTCTGCGGGGCCTGTGTCTCGAGCGTCAGGCGCTGTATCTCGATGCCGCGCAAATATACCGCTATCTGCAACGGCACTATCCGCATAGCGAATACAGCTATCGCGCCGGCGCGCGCCTTGAAACACTGCGGCTTCTCGGGCATTACGATGTCGAGCTGAAACTGACCCCTTGATCTGTCGCCGCTGCGCCTGGTTTTTAGTTCGCTGAAACTGGGCTATTCTGCCGTTTCCTGCGGCCTGCTGCGCCGCCGCCTGATCATGGATGAATTATGCGGACCATCATATTGCTTGCCCTGCTGGGGCTTTTTTCGACCGCCCATGCTGAAATCTATCGCTGGACAGATGCCCAGGGACGGGTGCATTTCAGTGAACGTCCGCGCCAGGGCGCCCAGCAGGTGGAGGTGAAACCACAGGTTATCCAGCGCGACGAGCAGGTACGTCAGCGTGAGGCGAACATGCGGCGCCTTCAGGAGGTCCGTGGCGAAGAGCGCGCAGCTGAACAACTGCAGCAAGCTGAGCAACGGGCCCGGCAACAGGCCTACTGCGACGGTCTGAACAACGAATTGGCACGTTACGACAAGCGTATTTACTGGTACGAAGAAGATAGTAGCGGTAAAAAGGTCGAAATCAGTCCCGAGCGCGTCGAGGAACGGAAAATGAAATTGCAGACATTGAAAAGAGAGCGCTGTTGACATGTCTGACCCGGGTAGCAATGTCCAGCAGGAGCAGCGCCGTATAGAGCGGCAGCAACTGAGCAGTTACCTGCGGGTGTTCAATCGCCATTCCGGCCGACCCATGGGTTATCTCGGCAATATTTCCCGCCAGGGCATGATGCTCATCAGCGATCTCCCGATCATGCTCGGCAGCTGCTACGAGCTGCAACTCAGGCTTCCCGGTCCGGGCGGATCGGTAGAGTTTTTCGATTTTACCGCCATGAGTCACTGGTGCCGCCCTGATGAGAACCCGGGTCACTATGACAGTGGCTTCAGCATAGTGCATAACCAGCAGGCATTCGCCGGACTGGCCGGCTCACTGACGCGGTATTTCAGCTTCCAGCACCCTGTGGATGCCTGAAGCGCGGCATTGCGTTACCCTGCGCCTTTGAACCTGACTGGGCGGCAGCATGAGCAAATCCTTCTACTGGTACGACTTCGAAGCCACGGGCATTGATCCCCGTCGGGACCGCCCCCTGCAGGTTGCCGGGGTGCGCACTGATGAACAGCTGAACGAGATCGGCGAGCCTCTGTGCATTGACTGCCGCCTGCCTGCTGACGTGTTACCGCACCCGATGGCATGCCTGGTCACCGGTATTGGTCCCGAGCGGGCCCTGGCAGGCCTGTCCGAGGCGGAATTCATTCATCGGTTGCACCAGCAGATGGCCGAGCCGGGCACCTGCAGTGTCGGCTACAACAGCCTGCGCTACGACGACGAGATGATGCGCTTTACCCTGTATCGCAATTTCCATGATCCCTATGCGCGTGAGTGGCAGAGTGGAAACAGCCGTTGGGATCTGCTCGACGGGCTTCGCGCAGCCCATGCACTGCGTCCTGAAGGCATTGTCTGGCCGCAGCAGGACGGTTTTACCAGTCTGCGCCTTGAGCTGCTGACTGCGGCCAACGGTATCGATCATGGCCAGGCGCACGACGCGCTGGCTGACGTCCGTGCGACCATTGCGATGGCCAGACTGCTGCGCGCCGCGCAACCACGTCTGTTTGACTATCTGCTTGGTCTGCGTAGCAAGCATCAGGTGTCGGCGCTTGTTGACTTGCAGGAGGTCCGGCCACTGGTGCACGTCTCTGGCCGTTTTGGTCGCGAACGTCAGGGTCTGGGTTTGGTATTGCCGTTGGCCTGGCATCCGCAGAACAAGAACGCGTTGGTTGTCTACGACCTGGCCAGTGATCCTGATCTGCTCGCAGACCTGTCTGTGCAGGAGCTGCGCGAGCGTCTGTACCTGCGCCGCGAGGATCTCTCCGAAGGCCAGATGCGCCCCGGCCTGAAGCTGGTGCATATCAACAAATGTCCCTTCCTCGCCGATTTGAAAGTGCTGCGCGGTGAAGACATCGACAGGCTGGGTCTTGATATGCCCGCATTGCTGCAAAACGCCAAACGTCTCGCCACATGGCGAGACGGCGGGGTGGAAAAACTGCACGCGGTATACCAGCCCGAAAATGCCGCTGTGCCGACTTCGGATGATGCCGAGGCGCAGCTGTATGACGGTTTCATCAGCGATGCCGACCGCCGGCTGTTGGCAATGGTGCGCGAGGCAGACGGCCGTATGCTGGCGGCCACTCAGTGGCCACTGCGCGACCAGCGGCTGGTAGAGATGCTGCCGCGCTACCGCGCGCGTAATTTTCCCGACTGCCTCAGCGCTGCCGAGCAGGCGCAATGGCAGGATTATTGCCGCAAACGGCTCGGGGGCGAACTGCCGGGTGCGTCGCTCACCCTGGCCGATTTCATGCGGGCGATTGACAGTGAGTTGTCCGGGCGCGAAGGAGCACAGGCTGAGCTGCTTCGGCGCTGGAGGGAGTATGCAGTGGGGCGTGCGGCTGAGCTGGGACTGAAGGGGGTCTGATGACCAGATTGGTTGCTGCATACGGGTATTGAATGAGACATGAAAAAGCCCCGCCGGATTGCCCGCGGGGCTTTATTTTACGCTTGTTAGTTATCAGCGTTGGAAGACGTATTCCGAACTATCAGCCCAGAATGGTAACCCAGGACTCGACGGTATCACCGCCATATTTACCCTTCCACTCTTTCAGAACCTTGTGATTGCCACCCTTTGTTTCGATCACTTCACCGGTATGCGGGTTTTTGTATTGCTTCACCTTGCGTGCACGCTTGGTGCCACTGCTCTTGACGCTCTTACTGCTGGCCAGTTTGTTTTCGGGGTCGAGGATGATCACGACATCCTTCAATGACTTGTTATATTCAGCCATCAGTGCGCGCAATTTTTCTTCGAACTCGATTTCCTGCTTGAGTTTCTTGTCGTTGGACAATGAATTCATACGTTCTGTAAGTTCACGAATGGTTTGCTGCAGGCTGCGGAATTCTTGTAATGCCGACATAAATGGAGTCTCCGGTGCGGATTAAATTTTTAACATGAAGATAATAATCCAGCCTCATGTTTTATACAATCTCGGGCTGAGCAATATGCACTTCTCGGTATCTGAAATATTAACTTTTGTTACGCGGGTGGCTGAAACTTTGGTTGCACGTGGTTGCTATTATTCTGCAAGGGAACAGGTAGAATGACCGCTTTTGACAGCGAGCCAGCCGGCCCGCAGCTGGAGTGGGGTTATGCGCACTTATCGTTTGGTCATTGCCTGTCCTGATCGGGTGGGAATCGTTGCGAAAGTCAGCAATGTGCTTGCTGCTTACAATGGCTGGATTACCGAAGCCAACCATCATTCGGACAATCTTTCCGGGTGGTTCTTTATGCGCCACGAAATCAGGGCTGATTCACTTCCTTTCGATCTTGACGGTTTGCGCACGGCCTTTGCACCCATTGCCAGGGAGTTTGCGATGGACTGGCATGTGAGTGACTCCGGCGTGCGCAAGAAAGTTGTGTTGATGGCCAGTCGCGAGTCGCACTGCCTGGCAGACCTGTTACATCGCTGGCATAGCGGTGAACTGGCTTGCGATATTACCAGTGTCATTTCCAACCATGACGATCTGCGCAGCATGGTGGAATGGCACGGCATACCTTTTCATCACGTCCCGGTCGACAGTTCTGACAAGAATCCCGCATTCGACTGCGTGGCCAATCTTGTGGAAAATCAACAGGCTGACTGCATCGTGCTGGCGCGTTATATGCAAATACTTCCTCCGCAACTATGCCAACGCTACGCCAATCGGGTGATCAACATACATCACAGTTTTCTCCCCTCCTTCGTCGGCGCGCGTCCTTATCATCAAGCTGCCCAGCGGGGAGTTAAACTGATCGGTGCGACTTGCCACTATGTTACGGATGAGCTCGATGCGGGTCCGATCATCGAACAGGATGTGGTGCGTATTACCCACCGGCACAATGCCGAGGATATGGTCCGGCTGGGAAAAGACGTGGAAAAAATGGTGCTTTCGCGTGGTTTGCGCTATCACTTGGAAGACAGGGTGCTGGTTCACGACAACAAGACCGTTGTCTTTGGCTAGCACCCGGAGGCACGGTAGAAGGTATTACCAGTCTCATACAGACAAGGAGAACCCATGCTGAAGATTGTCAAAGCGCACCAATACATGACTGCTGACCTGGTATGTTTCACACCGGAGATGGAGCTGGCCAAGGCCATTGATCTTCTGTTACAGCATCGCATTTCCGGAGCGCCTGTGATCGACGAGCGCAAACAGTTGGTTGGCATCCTGTCTGAAGGCGATTGCCTGAAAGGCGCGCTGACCGGCAGCTATTTCGAGGAGGCTGCAGTCATCGTAAGTGACGTGATGACCCGCTCGGTGGACACCGTCGATGTTGAGGCAGACATCGTTTCTGTTGCAGAACGTTTCGTGCATACCGGTCGTCGCCGGTTTCCTGTCGTGGACGACGGGAGGCTGGTCGGGCAGATCAGTCGCCGCGATATCCTGCGTGCAGTCAAGCATTTCAATGATCACGGAGCACCTGGAGCATGATGCTTGAGGGCTTTCACGGCCTGGATGATGATGCGGATGAATTCGATCCATTAAATCATGGAGCCGTCCCACCACCGCCGGTTATTGGTGGCGGCTGCCTTGCCCGTTTTGATCCGCTCGCTCTGAATGAAGACTCCGGTGCCGATTTCGCCCCTGAACCTGATACTGATTGATGGCGTTTTGATATAGTAGGCTCAGGTTTCCGAAGTGGTTTGGTGTTCGTGATTAAAGGCTTTTCCAGCGAGCGCTCTTATTAGTCAGGGAGTTCAGTTTCTTCCATGCTGAAAAAAATTACGGTCGAGCAGGCGACAACAGGGATGTTCGTGCATCAGTTCTGCGGCTCCTGGGTTGATCATCCATTCTGGAGCCGCCAACTGCTCATTGCTAACGGCTCAGTCCTGCGCAAAATCCGTGATAGCGGCATACGTGAACTGATCATTGATCTTGAACGCGGTGTCGGCGTTGACAAGCCGGAAGAGATAGCTTCCCCATTGCCTGTTCCAGACCCCATACCGGTTATCACTGATTCGCCGGCCGAGGTGCAAGAGTCGTTGCAACCCAACCCGATAGCGGATAATAGTTCTTGCTCGGTTGCGCAGGAGTTGGATCGCGCCCAGGAGCTGGTGGCTCGCGGCAAACGTGATGTGATACGTATGTTCGCCGATGTGCGAATGGGTAAGGTGATCGAAGGCGAAGGATTGCAGTTATTGGTTTCGGACATGTCCGAATCACTAAAGCGTAATGCCCATGCGCTGTTGGGGCTGGTACGGATCAAGCGTCGCGACGAGTACACTTATATGCATTCGGTAGCTGTCGCCGCCCTGATGCTTGCGCTCGCCCGCAGTTACGGGTGTGACGAGCACACCATCAGGGTTGCCGGCATGGCCGGGCTATTGCACGACCTCGGCAAGGTAGCGATGCCTGATCATATTCTTAACAAGCCGGGCAAACTAACCGACGCCGAGTTTGATGTCATGCGCGGCCACCCTGCAGCAGGCGCCAGTCTGCTTACCGCGCTGGCGGGTATGCCGGCAGAGGTTATCGATGCGTGTCTGCATCACCATGAAAAAATGGATGGTTCCGGCTATCCGGGCAAACTGTCTGGCGAACATATCAGTCTTATGGCCCGTATGGCGGCTATCTGCGATGTGTATGATGCGATCACGTCTAACCGGCCGTATCACCTTGGCGGGGACCCGGCCAGTTCGCTGAGCCGAATGGCGAGCTGGAAAGGCCATTTCGATACATCTTTATTCCACATATTTGTGCGCACCCTGGGTATCTATCCCATAGGCTCGCTGGTGCGCCTTGCCTCAGACAGGCTTGCCATAGTCATCGAGCAGAATCCGGCTTCGCTGCTCAAGCCTCGATTGCGCGTTTTTTACAGCGCCACCAAGCGTCAGTGGCTTTCGCCGGAAACGCTTGACCTGGCGATCGATGATTGTGATGACGGCATTGTCGGCCGCGAAGACCCTGTAGCCTGGGGGCTTTCTGGTCTCGACCGTTTGTGGGCAGGCTCGGTAGCCGTAGGCTGATTTATATTTCGCGCTTGCAATCAAGATTTCTCATATCCGGCCGCTAGATTAAGTAGGCGCTGTTCCCAACGAACTTCAATATCTAGAGTAAACCTGCATGAATCTGAGAAATTATTCCATTGCTGCCAGGCTCGCTGGTGGCTTCGCCCTGATTGCTTTGCTGGTTGTGTTGCTTGGTACACTGGCAATGCGAGAAATGGGCGGTATGCGCGACCAGGCCAACGCTGTCGAAACTGTCTGGGTGCCGAACATTCTGTCGGTGTCCGGTTTCGGTCAGGATATCCTGCGCATCCGCAATTTCACTCTGCAGATGCTGATGGAGGAAAGTCCTGCTGCCCGGCAGGCGCTCGAGGGTCGGATTGTGTCATTGATCGAGGATATGAAGAGATCCGAAGCAAATTATGCCGGCACGCTGACCACGGGGGAAAAGCAGCGCACGTTCGAGGCCTATATTGCCAAGCGTGAAGAATTCATGGTGGTACAGAAGCAGGTCGCGATGCTTGCACTGGAAGGACAGTTTGATCAGGGGGAAAAGCTGGTCCAAACGCGATTAAGCCTGCTGGGCGACTCATTGGTACAAAACCTGCTGGCTATCGAGAAGGTGTTGCGCGAGGGCGTGGCGCAGGCAGGGGACGAATCCCAAGCCAGTTATGCCAGCGCGCAGCTGGCAGTCATCATATTCATTGTCTTTGCTGCAATTCTCACTGTCGTCTTGGCCTTGATATTGACCCGCAGTATCGTGACGCCGGTTCGCCAGGCGGTAGAGATCACTGAGGTAGTGGCATCCGGCGATCTGACTCACAACTTCGCGGTAACCGGCAAGGATGAACCTGCGCGGTTGTTGCGCGCTTTGAGCACAATGCAGAATCAGCTGCGCGAAACTATCCAGGGCATCGGCAACTCTTCGACTCAACTGGCTTCGGCGGCAGAAGAGTTGAACGCAGTGACGGAAGACGCAACGCGTGGCCTGCAGCGCCAGAACGACGAAATTCAGCAAGCTGCGACCGCAGTCAATGAAATGAGTACGGCGGTAGATGAGGTCGCGAGTAATGCGGTTTCCACCTCGGAGCAGTCGAAGGCGACTAGTGCCACAGCCGCAGAGGGTCAGCAGCAGGTAGCGCGCACGGTTACCAGTATCGACAAGCTGACAGCCACTATCGAGTCCACATCGACCGAAGTTCAGGAACTGGCCGACAAGGCGCAGAACATCAGCCGCGTGCTGGACGTGATCCGCGCCATTGCCGAGCAGACCAACCTTCTTGCATTGAATGCGGCGATCGAAGCGGCACGGGCCGGCGAGCAGGGCAGGGGGTTTGCGGTGGTCGCCGATGAAGTGCGCGCTCTGGCTCATCGCACGCAGCAGTCGACCAAGGAAATCGAAGACATGATCGGTACCATGCAGCAGGGTACCGAAAAGTCAGTCGAGGCGATGAACATCAGCCGCACCATGGCCAATTCGACCCTTGAGCAGGCCAATGCCGCTGGTGAAGCGCTGAAGCAGATTACTGAAGCAATCTCCCAGATCAACGAGCGCAACATGGTGATTGCCAGCGCGGCCGAAGAGCAGGCTCAGGTATCCCGTGAAGTGGATCGCAATCTGGTCAATATCCGCGATTTGTCGACCCAGTCGGCAGCCGGCGCCGAGCAGACCAGCAGTTCCAGTCGCGAGCTGTCACGCCTGGCAGTAGAGATGAACGAGCTGGTCAATCGCTTCAAGGTCTGATCTGCTGGACACAGAGACGCGGGCATAAAAAAACCACCCAAGGGGTGGTTTTTCGTTTGCGGCTTGTGCTGATCAGGCCATTTCGGTTTGCTTCTCGCTCTGCTGCGCTTGCTCCTTGGCCGGAGTCGGCGTGCGGATCAGGTGGTCAAAGGCGCCCAGCGCTGCGGCCGAACCGGCACCCATCGCGATGATGATCTGCTTGAAGGGTACGGTGGTCACGTCGCCAGCAGCGAACACATTGGGTATCGAAGTGGTCCCGCGGTTGTCGATTTCGATCTCGCCGTGCTTGCTAAGCTTCACCGGACCGCCCTTGAGCCAATCGGTGTTGGGAATCAGGCCGATCTGCACGAAGATACCCGCCACGTCTACTTGTTTGCTTTCCTGGGTCTCGCGGTCGGTATAGGTCAAACCTACTACCTTGTTGCCATCACCGCGAACTTCGGTGGTCTGCGCACTCTTGATGATCTCGATGTTCGGCATGGACCGGGCTTTACGCTGCAGTACCTCATCGGCGCGCAGGGTGTCAGCAAACTCCAGCACGGTGACGTGCTCGACAATGCCGGCCAGGTCGATGGCCGCCTCGATACCCGAGTTACCGCCACCGATGACCGCCACGCGCTTGCCCTTGAACAGCGGGCCGTCGCAATGAGGGCAATAGGCAACGCCCTTGCCGCGGTATTCCTGCTCACCGGCGACATTCATTTCCCTCCAGCGTGCACCGGTGGCCAGAATGACCGAGCGGCCGGACAAGCTGGCACCGTTCTCGAGGCCGATGGTCACATAATCACCTTCGGTCAGGCTGACAGCCTGCTGCTCGGTAAACACATCGACCTCGTATTCCTTCACATGCTCTTCCAGGCTGGCTACCAGCTTGGGGCCCTCGGTGTAGTTGACTGAAATGAAGTTCTCGATACCCATGGTATCCATTACCTGGCCGCCGAAACGCTCGGCTACCAGCGCGGTGCGGATGCCCTTCCGTGCGGCGTAGATGGCAGCTGCGGCGCCTGCCGGGCCGCCGCCGACGATCAGGACTTCATAGGGTTCCTGCTTGTTCAGTTCGGCCGCCTTGCGCTTGCTCGCGTTGGCGTCGACCTTGTTGATGATTTCCGGCAGGGTCATCCGGCCCTGGCCGAAGGGCTGTCCGTTCAGATACACCGAAGGCACGGCCATGATCTGGCGTTCTTCGACTTCATCCTGGAACAGGGCGCCGTCGATCATCACATGGGTGATGTTCGGATTGACTGTCGCCATCAGGTTCAGCGCCTGGACCACGTCCGGGCAGTTCTGGCATGACAGTGAAATATAGGTCTCGAAGTGATATTCGCCATCCAGGTGACGGATCTGCTCCAGCAGAGCGGGATCGGTCTTGGAAGGATGCCCGCCGCTATGCAGCAAGGCCAGCACCAGCGAAGTGAATTCGTGGCCCATGGGCAGCCCGGCAAAGCTGATGCGCGGCGGCACGCCGGTCTGGGCAATGCTCATGCTCGGGGTGCGCTTGGCCTCGTTCCAGTTCAGGCTGATGTGCGGCGACATCTCGGCGATTTCAGTCGCCAGTTCGTTCAGTTCACGGCCCTTGGGGCTTTCGTCTGCGGACACGCTGAGCTCGATCGGAGTGATGATGTTCTGCAGGTACGTGTCCAGCTGTTTCTTCAGGTTGGCGTCCAACATAAGCGTGTCCGTCCTCGTCAATAGCAAATTCAAGTCGAAAAAAAACCTGGCCCGCCAACCCGGAGCAGTGCTCCGTGGCGGGCCAGGTTATCCGGTAGTGCTTAGATCTTGCCTACCAGGTCAAGCGAGGGAGCCAGCGTGGCGCTGCCTTCTTCCCACTTGGCGGGGCAGACTTCGCCCGGGTGAGCAGCCACATACTGGGCAGCCTTGACCTTGCGCAGCAGGTCCACGGCGTTGCGGCCGATTCCTTCGGAAGTCACTTCGACGGCCTGGATGATGCCCTCGGGGTCGACGATAAAGGTACCGCGGTCAGCCAGCCCCATTTCTTCGCGCATGTTGTCGAAGTTGCGGGTGATGGTGCCAGTCGGGTCGCCGATCATGGTGTACTGGATCTTGCCGATGGTCTCGGAGCTGTCATGCCACGCTTTGTGCGTGAAGTGAGTGTCGGTAGATACCGAATAGATCTCGACACCGATCTTCTGGAAATCATCGTAGTAGTCGGCTACGTCGCCCAGCTCGGTCGGGCAAACGAAGGTGAAGTCGGCTGGGTAGAAGAAGAACACGGCCCACTTGCCATCGATATCTTTATCCGACACTTCGATGAATTTGCCCTGCTTGAATGCCTGGGCCTTGAAAGGTTTGATCTTGGTGTTGATGACGGACATCGTTGACTCCTTGTTGATTAATCGATTGGTGATGAAGGCGAGATAATAGTAGGCGCTTACCCTGAATACCTAAAATAAATTTCAGCTAACTCATGGATAGCTTTTGCCTATTTGGGGGTTTGGGCCGGGCATTTCAAGGCGCAGAAAGGGGAATTGACCCCAATCAATTATCCCGCAAGGCGGATAGTCGAGAATGGCTTCTCAACACGATGCGATCTGATCCCTCAATTCAGGGAACTCTTCAGGTCAGATCACCCTTGATGGCAGTGGTTCCCTTTCTCACAGGAGCGTTCCGATGGATTTTGCCTATAGCAACGAAACCGAAGCCCTGCAGGCCCGCGTGCGCGATTTTCTCGATAATCATATCGTGCCGCGAATAGCTCAATGGCAACAGGAAGCCGTTGACGGCAAACGGGTGTCCTTCATGGCTGACCTCAAGTCGCTGGCCCGCGAAGAGGGCTTGTGGAATCTGTTCCTGCCGTCGCTGGCAGAATGCGAGCCTGGCACCCGCCTGACCAATCTGCAATACGCGCCCCTGGCGGAAATCATGGGCCGGGTAAGCTGGGCGTCGGAGGTGTTCAACTGTAACGCACCGGATACCGGCAATATGGAATTGCTGCACATGTTTGCTACGCCGGCGCAACGCGAGCAATGGCTGCAGCCGTTGATGAGTGGCGACATCAGGTCGGCGTTCGCGATGACCGAGCCGGATGTTGCTTCGTCCGATGCCAGCAACATACAGACCCTGATCCGCCGTGAGGGTGTCGAGTACGTGATCAACGGACGCAAGTGGTTCATCACCAACGCCTCGCACCCTGATTGCACCTTCCTGATCGTAATGGGCAAGACCGATCCTGAAGGCGAGGCGCGCCGGCAACAGAGCATGATCATTGTTCCCTGCGACACCCCTGGTGTCGAACTGGTGCGCAACATACCCGTGATGCACCATGTGGCGCCCGAGGGCCACTGCGAACTGCTGTTGAGCAATGTGCGTGTACCTGCGGCCAATCTGCTGGGTAATGAGGGCGACGGCTTCATGATGGCCCAGGCGCGCCTGGGGCCGGGCCGCGTGCATCACTGCATGCGCGCAATCGGCATGGCCGAGTTGGCGCTGGAACTGATGGTTGACCGGGCCCAGGAACGCAAGACCTTTGACCGTTATCTGCATCAGCACGGCAGTATCTCCGAGTGGATCGCCCGCTCGCGCATGGAGATCGAGCAGGCGCGCCTGCTGGTCCTCAAGACCGCCTGGATGATTGATGAAGTCGGTGCCCGTGCCGCCCGCCGGGAAATTGCGATGATCAAGGCCGTGGTGCCATCGATGCTGGGCGGCGTGGTGGATCGGGCGATGCAAGTATTCGGCGCGATGGGTCTGACCCCGGACACACCGCTGGCCGACCTGTGGATAGGCTCCCGCGCGCTGCGGATTGCCGACGGCCCGGACGAGGTGCATTTGCGCAGCATTGCGCGCATGGAGATCGACGCCAGCCACGAGCGGCGTGGCAGCAGCAGCGATTATCTGACGCCACCGGACAGCCTGAGGCGCGGAGGCTGAAACAGATCGCGCAGGTATGCCTCCAGGGAGGTAATGCTCAGGCCTTCGCGGTGGGTTAAAGTAGGCGTCATCGGATCTACAGGAGCGCAATATGCTTACCCATCTGGACGCCCAGGGCCATGCGAACATGGTCGATGTTACCGCCAAGGACGCAACCTTTCGTGAGGCCGTCGCCGAAGCCCAGGTGCGGATGCGCCCCGACACCCTGGCCCTGATCCAGAACGGTGGCCACCCCAAGGGCGACGTATTCGCCGTGGCGCGCATTGCCGGCATCATGGCGGCCAAGCGGACCCATGAGCTTATCCCGCTGTGTCATCCGCTACTGCTCACCGGTATCCGGGTCGAGCTCACCGCCGAGGAGCCTGACTTGGTCAGGATCGAGGCACGCTGCAAGCTGGCCGGGCAGACGGGCGTGGAAATGGAGGCGTTGACCGCGGCCAGTATTGCTGCGCTGACGCTCTACGACATGTGCAAGGCAGTCGACAAGGGCATGGTCATTGAAACCACCCGGCTGCTGGAAAAGACCGGTGGCAAGAGTGGCCATTTCCGTATAGGGGAGTCCGGATGATTACCTTGCAACTCTTTGCCCGTTACCGGGAATTGCTGGATACCGACCATGAACGGATCCCCTGGGACGCAGGCCTTCGGACTGTTGCCGATTTGCGCGACCGCCTGCTGGCCCGCGGCAATGCCTGGGAAGTGCTCGCAGAGCCGCGCCTGATGTGCGCGTGTAATCAGGAAATGTGTAGCCTGGATACGCCCCTGGCTGACGGTGACGAAGTTGCCTTTTTCCCGCCCGTAACCGGGGGTTGATATGACTATCGTGGTGCAGACTGACACCTTCGATCCCGGCGCCATGCTCAACGGGCTGCATGCAGCGCAACTGGGCGTCGGCGCGGTAGTGGGTTTTGTCGGCTACGTGCGCGATTTCAACGACGGGGAGGAGGTCGCGGGCATGTTGCTTGAGCACTACCCGGGCATGACCGAGAAGGCGCTGCAAATGATCGTGGATGAAGCCAGTCAACGCTGGCCACTACTGGGTGTCGATGTGCTGCACCGCGTGGGCCGGCTGGAGCCCGGCGAGCCCATCGTGTTTGTCGGTGTCAGTTCCGCGCACCGGGCTGCCGCTTTCGAGGCGAGTCATTTCATCATCGATTATCTGAAAACCCGCGCACCATTCTGGAAGAAGGAAGATACCGGTTCCGGCCCGCGGTGGGTTGACGCGCGGGATCAGGACAGTGCAGAGATGGACAAGTGGCGTCTCCCCGACGCTGCTGATTGACCTCGCCGGTTCGGGCTGATCCATGTTGTTTGCTTGACGCTGGTCAAGGCGAGTTGGCGGCTGATGATTCAGAGTCGTCAACTATCAGCTTTGTCCCCTGCAAGGAGCTTCTATGCAACTGGTATGTCCCGCGGGCAGTTTGCCTGCGCTCAAGGCCGCGGTCCGCTGTGGCGCGGATGCGGTGTATACCGGCTTTCGAGACGACACCAACGCCCGCCATTTCGCTGGACTGAATTTCTCCGAAAAACACCTCGAGAGCGGTCTTGAACTGATCCGCTCCCGCGGTCGCCAGCTGTACATCGCGGTCAACACCTATGCGTTGCCGGATGGCTGGTCACGCTGGAAAAGAGCGGTAGATCAGGCCGCCGATCTCGGTGTCGATGCATTGATCGCCGCCGATCCAGGCGTGCTTGCCTATGCCAGCAGGCAACACCCCGATCTGAATCTGCATCTGTCGGTCCAGGGCTCGGCAACCAATGCCGCCGCTCTGGACTTTTATCACCAGCAATACGGCATCCGTCGCGCTGTGTTGCCTCGGGTGCTGTCGCTCAATCAGGTGCGTCAGGTGGCCGCCAGCAGCCCGGTACCGGTAGAGGTCTTTGCCTTCGGCAGTCTGTGCATCATGGCCGAGGGTCGTTGCCATTTGTCTTCCTATGTCACCGGGCAGTCGCCCAACCTGTGCGGGGTGTGCTCCCCTGCCAGTGCGGTGCGCTGGAGCCAGGAACCCGAAGCGCTCACTTCACGACTGAACGAGGTGCTCATCGACCGCTATGCCGAAGGAGAAGCAGCCGGCTATCCGACCCTGTGCAAGGGTCGGTTCATGGTCAATGGCAAACGTTTTCATGCCCTGGAAGAGCCGACCAGCCTGAACACCATTGATCTGATTCCACAGTTGACCGCGATCGGTGTCGCTGCCGTGAAGATAGAAGGGCGCCAGCGCAGCCCCAGCTACGTCGAGCAGGTGACCGGCGTCTGGCGCCAGGCGCTGGACCGCTATACGGCCAATCCTGGCGAATTTGCTGTGGATCCGGCCTGGAACCGCTTGCTGGAAAAACTATCGGAAGGCAGTCAGACGACGCTGGGCGCTTACCACCGGCCATGGCAATGAGGAGGCAGTACAAATGAAGCTCTCGATGGGCCCGATACTGTTCTACTGGACACGCCAGGAGATCATGGATTTTTACGCCAACATGGCTTCTCAGCCACTGGATGCCATCTACCTGGGTGAAACGGTCTGCTCCAAGCGCAGGGCGCTGTCGCTGGATGACTGGCTAGGCCTTGCACGCGACCTGCGCACCGCAACTGATGCGGAAATAGTCCTTTCCAGCATGGCGCTGATCGAGGCGGCTTCCGAGCTGTCTACCCTGCGCAGGCTATGCGACAACGGTGAGATTCGCGTCGAGGCCAACGATATCGCCGCAGTGCAATATCTGAGTCAACGGGGAGTCGAGTTCATCGGCGGTCCTTCACTCAATCTCTACAATGCCTATGCCCTGGACGAAATGGTCGGTCTCGGCATGCTGCGCTGGGTACCGCCGGT